>JBMNRF010000008.1:0-92845 GCA_050944495.1 Marvinbryantia sp. | reverse complement strand
TAAAAATGTTCCGAACGCCGTAAACATACCCGGCAGAATCAATGACAAATGTGTATTTAAAATGCCAATCTGTTTAAACAATACAAACCTAGGAATTAACATCATCTGCGCCGGAAATGCTAATGTGGACAAATAAATTAAAAAAATAAAATCTCTTCCTTTAAACTTAATTTTTGCAAAAGCATACGCTGCTAATGCGCTAGTAAGTACTTCTCCGATTACAGATATACCAGTTACTTTTACAGAATTTAAGAAAAAAGTAAAAAAAGGAACATCATCTGCCCAAACCCTAACATAATTCCGAATTGTCGGTTTTGATGGAATCCATTCTATCGGAAAATTAAAAATCATATTATCTGGTTTAAACGAAGCTGAAAGCATCCAGGCAAAAGGCAGCAGCATTATTATAGAAATAATTCCCATCAAAACCGTCATGATGACTTTGATGACAAGTTGTTTTTTTCTTCTTCCCATAATATTCTACCTCCTCAATCTTTCTTTTTGGATACCAGCATTCTGATTGCTGAAGCGATAAATACCAATCCAAACAGTACCCATGCCATTGCACTCGCATACCCAATATTGTTATTCTGAAATGCCGATTTATATATATAGTAAACTAATACAGAAGTGGAAGTTCCTGGTCCGCCTTGTGTCATAACCTTTACCGGTGTAAATACCTGGAAAGAGTTAATAATCGACATAATCGTTAAGAAAAACAATGTATTATTCAATCCTGGAATCGTAATATAACGGAAACGCTGTATCGCATTCGCTCCATCAATTTCTGCCGCTTCATAAAGGCTCCTAGAGATTCCCTGTAACCCCGCCAAAACAATAATGATATTATAACCGATTCTCTGCCAGACACCCACAATAATGATAGATATAAGTGCCGTTGAAGTACCATTTAGCCACTTTGGCGGATTATGAACTCCTAACATATATAGGAAGTTATTAATCGGTCCATATGATGGAAGAAACAGAATCATCCAAACAATTGCTACCGCTACCATAGAAGAAATGTTCGGAAGATAAAAAGCCAGTCTTAAAAATCCTTTTCCAAAAACATATTTATCCAAAATCACCGCAAAAATCAATGATAAAAAAATTGCGACCGGTGCCATAATAAACGTATATATCAACGTATTTTTTACAGATGCCCAGAATACATTATCGCTCAGCATTTTTACAAAATTATCAAGTCCCACAAACTCCATCTGTGAGATATCAGATGCAATATTCCATTTTGCAAAGCTCAATCCCCCCGCAAGCAAAATAGGTATTAGTTTAAACAAAAAGTAACCAATCAAATTCAAAGATATAAACATCCAGCCAGCAACATTTTCTTTCTTTTCTATACGGGACATTTTCTTTTTAGGTTTACTTACCGCTAATGCCATTTTTATTTTCACGTCCTCTCTCTAAAAATAGAAACGGCTCCGTTGGGAGATGGTCGGAGCCGCTATTCATTATTTATTCAAGTGCTGCGGCAATAGCAGCATCTCCATCTGTTTTCAGCTTTCCAAGCGCTTCGTCAACCTCCATTTCACCAGTAAATACCAATGACATGACTTCATTAATGAGGTCTGTAATCTCAGTCTGTCCCTGACTGACTGTACAATCTTTACTTACTAATGTACGATCCAGAGCCATAACGCTCATTGCCATATCATAATCTAAACCTGGTTTTCCTTCAAAAATAATGTTATAAAATTCTTCTTTCTCTTCATCTGTTTTTAAAAGATAACCAGGGTTCATTGCTTTTACTCCAGCAAATAAATCTGCTCTTTCAAAACAAATATATTTTAGAGCTTCCCATGCCGCTTCCGGATTGTCGCAATTTGCCGGAATACTAACTGTAGATGTATAACAGGTTGTAACAGATTTACCACCATCAACTGTTGGCAAATCAACTATACCAATATCCGTTCCTTCCGGAACCTCACCGTATGTTGGTTTCAGATACAAACATCCATAAACTGGAGCAACCCACATCGCATATTTACCATTATAAAGACCTGCCATTGCCGTTGTATCATTACCATACTGAAGAGCCATATATTCATCATACGGAACAATACATTTCTCTACCATAGCCAGATTATAGAAATACTCTAAGCTTTCTTTGAATTCCGGAACTTCAAACTGAGTAGCCGTAAAATCATCATTATAATAAACAAATGCTCCCAGTTTCTGTCTTGCGATTAGATCCCAGTAGTTATCACCACCACCACCGCCAGTTCCTGCAACGTCAATCATAGCACCATAAACCTTATTAGCACCTTCACCAGTTGTCAATGCTATTGCAGTCTCACGGAACTCTTCCCAAGTCCATCCAGACTGTGGATATTCAAGACCTGCTTCATCAAACATTTTCTTATTGAAGAATACCATATTAATATTATTATTATATGGTATAGCATAATAATCACCATCAATATTCATTGTTTCTTCAACAGACTCACCCATCATTTCCGCATAATCTAAACCGTCTTTTTCAAAGAACTGTTTCAGTCCCATATACACACCATCATCTACTCGATCTCTCAAATCTCCCGCACTGGCCTGAGACATAATATCAATATCTTCACCTGAAGAAAGTGTCGTATTGATAGTCATTGTATCTGCATTTGACATTTTCTCATATACCAATTCATATTTACCTGCATAATCTTCATTAAATGCATTTACTAACGGTTCCATATTCGACGGATCTGTCCATGCATAAAAATGAATTTGTTCCACTTCTTCTGCATGCGCAATGTTATCCATTCCTACAGTCATAGCAGCCATCATTGCACCTGTCAGCACCATACTTGTTACACGTTTAAATTTCATTTCTTTCCCTCCTTAAATTGTTTCAAACAATAAATCTCCCTTTTTATTGTTTTTTTTTGATTTCATTATTTGAAATTACTTGTCATTTTTTGATATTTGAATTTTATCATAACAAAATTATATTTTCAAGTGTTTTTAAATTTTTTTCATCATTCTGTTTAAAATCACAAATTCAACTCATATTATTTGTATATTTTGTCTCTCGTATATTTCTTCTCCTCTTAAAAATGACAAAAAAACAGATGCTCAAAGCATCTGTTTTTATTTAAATACCTTATATCCCATTTTCTTTGATATTTCCGTAGTTATATTCCGGAATGTTTCCAGTCTTGGATTAACCAACTCATCCGTCAATCTGGTGACCGGGCCGGTCACACTGATTCCGGCAATAATTTTATTTGAAAAATCATAGATTGGAAATGCTACACATCTGGCTCCCATTTCCCGTTCTTCTTCATCATAGGAATAACCCCTTGCCCGGATTTTCTCTATTTCCTGATCCAGCTGCCACTTACTCGTAATCGTATTATCTGTAAACTTTGTCAGCCCCTCTACCTGAACATAACGTTCCAGTTCTGTTTCTGTATAATTCAAAAAAAACAGCTTTCCGATTCCCGTACAATGTAGCGGCGCCGAATTTCCCACACTTTGTACCGTCATCAATGATTGATTTCGTTCCCTAATTACTTCAATATATACTGACTTCATATTATCTTCAATCGCCATACATACCGATTCTCCAAATACCTTATTTAGTTGCTGCATGTATGGTCTCGCAACCGTTCTGATGTCTGTGTGCATACTCATTTTACCTGCCAGTGCACAAATTTTATATGTCGGATAGTACTTCAAAGAATCTGTATCCTGCTCCACATATCCTGTATTTACCAAAGTAGTTAAAAATCGCAATACTGTACTTGAATTCAATTCAAGTGTATTTGAAATATCAAGTAAACGCATTGGTTCTTCTTGTTCCACCATATATTCCAGGATATGCAGTAGCTTTTCTCCAGACTGATTCCCTTTCTTTTTTTGAACTTCCATACAATCTCCTCATCTCTTTTACTTTATAAAAATATTATACACTATAATCACTACAGTTTCAATCATTGATTTCATTTTTTAAAATCAATAATTCATTTTATAACACTTGAAAATTAAAAATTTATCTGTTTCAAAAATTATTATTAGTATATTGTGCCTAGAACATTAACGACACTTGATTCAGTATGTGTCTTTTCACTTTTTATTATAAGCAGTTACCACATACTATGAGCCGGAAAGTCAGTTAAGCAACTTTCCGGCTCCTTATTTACTGTTTCCAAACAATCTTACCTATCTCTTAATCAACACCACCGCCACATCATTGACATTTGTTCCTGTTGCACCGGTAATAATCAGACCGCCACATTTTTCCAGCGCATGATAAGCATCATTTTGTCGCAGTGTCTGATAGATATCTACGCCGTCTTTTTTCAAAAGCGTTTTCGTCTCTCCGTCACAGTATCCGCCTGCCGCATCTGTTGGACCATCTGTACCGTCACTACCGATACTGAACACAGCCGTATTGGTAAGTCCGGAAATTCCTTCCGCCGCAGCCAGCGCCAACTCCTGATTTCTGCCTCCCAAGCCTTTGCCGGTCAGATGAACGACTGTCTCTCCACCTGCCAGAAACGCAATGCTCTTCTTGCTGCTCTGATAGCTTTTTGCGATAGAAGCAAGAAATGAACCTGCTTCTCTTGCCTCGCAAGTCAACTGATCAGTCAGAAATACCGTTTCATATCCCAGACTTTTACAGGCCTCCTCCGCCGCCCTGCAAAGATTGCGCACACTTCCAGTAATAATGGTTTCCACATTATCAAGATCTTTCGGTGTCTCCTGTTTCAGCAATTCCATTGCTGTATCACTTAATTTTAACTGATATTTTTCCACGATAGTCAGCGCATCCGCACAGGTCGCCGTATCCGGGTATGCCGGTCCGGAAGCAATCATGTCAAGCGGGTCTCCCAAAATATCACTGAGTACGATGCTGTATACCTGCGCCGGAGCACAAAGCTTCGCAAACTTACCCCCCTTTACTGCTGAGAGCCGCTTACGTAAAGTATTCATTTCCACAATATCTGCACCGCAGGCAAGTAACTGTTTTGTAATATCCGCCAGCTCCTCCCCCGGTACAAGCGGTTTTTCAAATAAAGCTGAACCACCACCGGAAAGTAGAAACAATACCGTATCCTCTGTTTCCAATCCGGCAATCAGATCAAGCGCCGCCTGCGTTCCTTTAAATGAATTTTCATCCGGCACCGGATGACCTGCCTCATAACAGATAATTCGCGGAATCTCACCCTTTACATGCTCATATTTGGTTACTGCCACACCGGCCTCAATCTTTTCGCCCAAAATATCTGCTGCCGCTTTTGCCATCTGCCAAGCTGCCTTTCCGGCCGCTACAACATACAGCTTTCCATCACCAAATTTTTTATCTTTCAATGCCTGTGCTACGGCCTCGTCCGGTAAGACCTTCCGAATTGCTTCACGGATTATGATATCCGCATCCTTTCTTAAACTCATGTCAGTTTCCTCCTGTCAGGCTATCTCTTTCCTCGCTGAAATCCATTCTCCTACAATCAGAAAATCAAACTGAGAATAAAAATTACTGCAATAGAGCAAAGCCCCTCTACCAGCGTTACCGCTGTCTGTGTCTTATACCCCTGATCCGGTGTCATCTCGCCAAAATTTGTTACCACCCAGAAATAGGAATCGTTTGCATGGGATACCGTCATCGCACCGGCACCGATCGCCATTACACAGAGCGCTGCCATCACATTCGTATCCATACCAAGCGCACCCATCAACGGTGCCATAATACCTGCAGTCGTCGTAATCGCAACTGTCGAAGAACCCTGTGCAGATTTCAGTATCGCTGCCAACAGGAACGGGAAGAAAATACCGATCGGTTCCAGAACCGTAGCATTGTCTGTGATGAAAGTAACCAAACTTGTAGATGAGATGACTTTTCCGAGCACACTGCCGGCTGCCGTCACAAACAAAATCGGTCCTACCGTCTTTAACGTGTCATTTGTCAGGTCATAAAGTTTATCTCCCATATGAGACTGTGCCAGTAAAATAATTCCCAAAATCACGCCGACCGCCAGCGCTACGATCGGTGTTCCAAGGAACGTGCATGCAGCAGAAAGAACGCCGCTCCATCCCAGAATCGAAGATACATTAGAAAGTGCCATCAAAACGATCGGAACAATAATCGGCGCCAACGACATACCGGCTGATGGAAGTTTGCCATAAGAGGCAACCAATTCCTCATATGTCTTTGTGATGCCCGCTGCATCCGCTTCATCCTTGGCCTTTATTTTTTTACCGATATATTTTGCGTAGAAATATGATCCCGCCAATGCAGGAACAGATACCAGAGTACCTAAGCCCATAACCAAAAGCAAACTATTTCCGATGCCGAGTGTATTCGCCGCCGCAATCGGTCCCGGTGTCGGCGGAATAAATACGTGTGATGCGTAAAGCCCGGCAGACAGACAAACCGTCATTGCTACAGAAGATGCACCCGTTCTCTTTACAAGCGCTTTACGGATCGGATTTAACACAACGAAACCAGAATCACAGAATACCGGGATGGATACCACCCAACCCATCAGTTCAATCGCCAGTTCTGGATGCTTCGGGCCAACCAGCCTGATCACCAGATCAGCCAGTGTTAATGCCGCACCGGTTGCCTCCAAAAATGCGCCAATCATAGCCCCAAAAATGATTACGATACCAATGCTTGTAAATGTAGAAGAAAAACCTTTTCCAATAACAGTGGCAATACCGTCAATGGTTGCGCCGTCCGCAGTTGTTGTATTGACCAGCGGAATGCCGCCAATAACTCCCAGCACCATAGAAACCAGAAGAATAGACAAAAACGGATGCACTTTGAATTTGCTGATCATAAGAATCATGACGATAATCGCCAGTACAAATATGATCAAAAATGGTACTCCTGACATAAAAAATACCTCCCTTTTTTAATATATTGTGCAAATTATACCATATATTCAAAGAGAGGTAAATACAATTATTCATTTTTTCCAAATTTCATCTTATCGATTTTCCAATGCGCCATTAATATCTTTAACCATGTCTTCCACTGCTGCACGGCTTGCCTCGCCAAAATGCTCCGCCCCAAATTTTGCATACTTTTCCTGCTTGTAAGCGGCAATAATTCCTCTGGAAGAGTTTACAATCGCGCCAAGTCCATCTTCATTAAAGAAATGCACCAAATCTGCACCCTTTCCCCCCTGTGCACCGTAACCGGGCACCAGAATAAAAGTCTTCGGCATTACTTTACGCAGTGCCTTACCCATTTCCGGATAGGTTGCACCGACAACTGCGCCAACATAGCTATAGGAGTCACCCATAAACTCTTCACCCCACTGTGCAACTTTTTCTCCGACAATTTCATAAAGCGGTTTTCCGTCAATCAAACGATCCTGAAATTCACCGCTGGATGGATTAGAGGTTTTCACCAGAACAATAATTCCCTTTTTTTCCTCCTTGCAGACATCCAGAAACGGTTTGATTCCATCAGAACCAAGATATGGATTTACTGTGATAAAGTCTTCATCAAATGGAGCATAGGTCTTGCTGCCCACCTGCACTCTCCCGATATGACCTGCCGCATATGCCGCTGAAGTAGAACCGATATCGCCACGCTTTATATCACCAATCACAACCAGTCCTTTTGCTTTACAGTAATCAACCGTTTTTTTGAATGCTTTCAATCCTTCGATACCAAACTGCTCATACATCGCGATCTGCGGTTTTACTGCCGGGATCAGATCCCAGGTACAGTCAACAATCTCTTTATTATACTGCCAGATGGCTTCTGCTGCCCCCTCTAAAGTCTCTCCAAATTCTGCAAAGGCTTTCGTTTTTATATGCTCCGGGATATAACCGAGCATCGGATCCAGTCCTACCACAATCGGTGCATGTGTTTTCTGAATATTACTAATCAGCTTGTTTATCATTTTACAATCCTCCCTTTTCTCTCTGTTCTTTCATTATCACTGCTCATAAGTATACCTTATAATTATGATTTTGTATAGTCATAAAAGAGGGCGGCAGTTTCTTCTGCCACCCTCCTGATTCTTATGCTTCTGTCTCAGATCCCGTTTCTGTTTCAGATTCTGTTTCCTCTTCTGTCTCTGTTTCTGTTGTTTCTTCGCTTGCAGTCTCTTCCGTTTCCATCACTTCTTCGCTTACTTCTTCCGTTTCTGTTTCAGACACTTCTTCAGATACCTCTTCACTTACCACTTCTGTTTCAGATGTCTCTTCGCTCGCAGCCTCTGTGATTTCTGCATTTTCATACAGGAATTCCATTGCTTTATCAAGCAATAGACTTTCACGCACATATGCTTCTCCATACTGCTCAAGAAGTTCCTCCGTCGTGATCTCAATGCCGTTCATATCTGTGATCTCAGCCGCATATCTTTCCAAACCTGCCTGAAATTCTTCATCTGTAACTTCCATAGCCTCTGCATCTGCAATTGCCAGAAGAACCATTTCCTGTTCCAACGTCGGCTTATACGCTTCCTCAATTTCTGTCACAAATGCCTCTTCATCCTCATATCCGGAAGCAGTCAGGAACTCTCCCAACTCCATACCATACATCTGAACCATCGCTTCATAGTAGGATTTCTGGTAGTCTACATACCATGCAATCTTTTCTGTCGGATATCCAGAAATCTCCGCATTTTCAACAGCAGTCTGCAGAAGTGCGGATTGCACTGCGTTCTGCTGCATAGCAAGCGCATTTTCTTCCAGTTCTGCCCGTACCTCTTCTGTATATTCCTCTGCAGTTTTTCCTTCTTCCAGCTGTGCTGCCACCTCATCTGAAAATTCCGGCTGACGGGAAATGGAATTTACTTTTACGTGGAAAATCACTTCCTGTCCTGCCAATTCTTCTGACTGATAATCCTCCGGGAATGTCAGGTTCAAATCTGTTTCTTCGCCAACTGCCACGCCTACCAGACCTTCTTCAAAGCCCTCAATAAAACTGCCGGAGCCAATTTCCAGATCATATCCTTCTGCTGTACCACCTTCAAATGCTACTCCGTCTTTTGTTCCCTCATAATCAATATTCGCTGTATCGCCTTCTTCTACAGTACCTTCTTCCAGCGTATCAACAATACCTGCAGCTGAAATTCGATACTCAATTTCCACCTGTACATCTTCGTCCGTAACCTCAACCGCCGGTTCCTGCGTTGCTTCCAGCCCTTTATACTCTCCAAGAGTCACAAATTCAGATGCAGTATAAGACGGCATATCCTTTAATGTGATCGCCTCTGTTTCCGTTTCTGTTTCTGTCTCTGTTTCTGATGCAGACTCCGCTTCTGTTCCAGTTTCGGTTTCTGCTGCTGTCTCTGTCTCTGTTTCCGTTTCTGTTTCTGTCTCTGCTACTGTTTCTGTTTCCGTTTCTGCTACTGTTTCTGTTTCCGTTTCTGTTTCTGTCTCCGTTTCCGTTTCTGATGCTGTCTCTGTCTCTGTTTCTGCTACTGTTTCTGTCTCTGTTTCTGTCTCTGCTACTGTTTCCGTTTCTGTCTCTGTTTCTGTCTCCGTTTCTGTCTCTGTTTCCGTTTCTGCTGCTGTTTCTGTCTCCGTTTCCGTTTCTGATGCTGTTTCTGTCTCTGTTTCCGTTTCTGTTTCTGTCTCTGCTACTGTTTCTGTCTCCGTTTCCGTTTCTGATGCTGTTTCTGTCTCCGTTTCCGTTTCTGCTGCTGTCTCTGTCTCTGTTTCTGCTACTGTTTCTGTCTCTGTTTCCGTTTCTGATGCTGTCTCTGTTTCTGTCTCTGTTTCTGCCTCTGTCGTTGCTGCTTCCGTCGTTTCCGGCGCGGTTGTCTCTTTCGTTTCATTTTTTTGTCCGCATCCGGTTGCCGCAAGTGCAACCCCCAACATTAATGCCATGACTGTTTTTCTTTTCATCTTGTCCTAACCTCTCCTTATTTATTTTCCCACACGTTCATTTCCCTCTTGCGGGGCAGGCACTTCCAGAATGTCCGTCCTGCATATATCATAGGTGTCGAAACCACGCAAATCTTTCGGTGCAGCGCAGCTCTGTCAGGCACCATCTGATCCAATTTTTATAAATCCGGTACTGGCTGCGGTCTCTCTGGATCGAGCACTTCTGCTGCATCAAACAAATCTGCCGCCATCGGATTTCCGGATGTATAATCCTGCCAAATACGGTAACCGTCCAAGTTTCTTCTTCCCTGATGGAAATACTGCTCTGTCACGGTTGTAGAATAAACTGCAGAATCCACGTTACAGTAAACATCAAATCCCTGACTCTTCAAATAATTATATTTTTCATTAGAAGAATCATAAACTCCAGTTGGAGAAAGATCCTGACCGTGCGCAAAAATAATTGTATTCGTACCGCCAATCAGCGGAGATACATATTGCATCCAACGCTCGGTATCCTGCACCAGTGATTCATAACTTGCATCGCCTACTTCTTTATGTCCCCAGGTATGACTTGCGAACTCCCAACCATCCGCCTTTAATGCTTCCGCTACTTTCTTTGCCTGTGCACATTCTTTCTCATAATCAAAATCTGGGTGCTCCGCCAGCCATTCCAGCTGAAGCTGATCCGCATAATAAATATCAGTATTGGTATTATGTTCCTCACTGTAAGCACCATCCGTACGGTATCCGAGAATTCCGTCATAACCGGTTAATGCAATCGTTGCCTTCGCGTTTCGGTAAGTTGCATCCGGATGTTCCTCAATAAACGCATTCAACCGTGGAACCACATCATAGGGCCCGTAAGAAACACTGCCATCCTCCTCAATATACTCACATGTCGGCTTACCATTCTCATCCAACACCAATTTTGAAGCAACACCGTGATCATCATACGTATGGTAATAACTCAAATCATCGAGCGACATGACAAATGCCTTTTTCCCCTCCGGCAGATAAACCGGATTCGATTTGATCGTCACCGTACCGTCCTCTGCTTTTGTGGACGTATACAAATCACTTAAATTTACCAATACATATCCTCGGTCATACATAGATTGCGTGATCTTATCAAACTCATAAATCGTTGTCATCCATTGCTGCCATCCGTCATAACCAGCTGAACCCGGTACAAATCCCTTAGCCGGATCTACAACAAGAGAATGATAAAAGACATGTGTCACATTCTCCGGATTGATCGGCACACAGGCCGCTTTCGATGTCTCGTATTCTGTCACCTTCTGCTGAAGCGTTGCATTCACCTGATATGCCGGCAGCCCTTTAAGCTTCTCAATCGCCGCGTCATAATCATACATGGCCGCCAACCGATCTGCCTCTTCCACCACAGCGGGGTCAAGGTCGTCCTTGTGTTTCTCCGCTTCCTCATATTCCACTGCCTTTTCCTGCAAAGCAGAACTATACTTATAGTACTTGTCCCCTTTCAGCGCATCCGCAGCTCCTTGATAGTCATAGGTTGCGGCAATCTTCTCCGCATTTTCCAGCGAAATACTAATTTCTCCGTCCATCACCGCCTTTAAGGACTCAAAGCTTGCTGCCTTTTCCTGCAGCTTTGTATTCGATGCAAACTTCTCATGCTGCTGCAGCAAAGTAATCGCTCCATCGTAATCATATTTTTCTGCCATCTGTTCGGCTTCTCTGATCACTCCTCTGGTACCGCCAAAATTCGGAATCGGAATATCTATTTTAGAAATATCAATTTTCCCACTTTGCACCAGAAAAACAGTTGTAGCCAATGTCAAAAGCACCAACAGCAATATTAAGAAAATACTCATCACACGACTTCTTCTCCGCTTCTTTTTCTTATACTCCCTGCTGTATGCTGTATCGGAAGTACGCCTTCTTCGTCTCTCCGGCGATTCCTGCACATCCCGCTGTCTATCTGACACACGTTCAGATCGTCGACGTTCTCTTTCGTCTCGTTTCATAACCCCTCCATACTTACTATTGATCAATTTTACCCTCTTATCTTTTTCACTCTATCATAATTCCCTGTAAAAAGCAACATCCTCACAGATTTTTCATAGAAGCCCGGAAAGATTATTGCACTTTTGCCAAAAGGATGCTAAAATAAAAAAAGCGAATTTTGAAGGAGGAAAACGATGTCCTGGATTAACATTTTACTGATCATTCTTTTTGTAGTAATCGTTGTGCTCGGCATCCTGTACTATTTCGGCAGTAAAGCACAAAAAAAACAGGTAGCACAGCAGGAGCAGATGGAGGCCATGAAACAAACAGTTTCCATGCTGGTCATTGATAAAAAGAAATTAAAAATTACCGAATCCGGTCTTCCGCAGGTGGTAATCGATCAAACACCAAAGCTGATGCGTCGCAGCAAGCTGCCGATCGTAAAAGCAAAAGTAGGTCCAAGAGTGATGACACTCGTTGCAGACGCTAAGATTTTTGATCAGATTCCGGTAAAAAAAGAAGTAAAAGCAACGGTCAGCGGTATTTATATCACAGCTGTCAAAGGCGTCAGAGGACCGTTGGAAACAGCGGCACCAAAGAAAAAAGGATTGTTTGCACGCTTTAAAAAAGACAAACAGTCAAACAAAGAAGCGGTACCAAATCAAAAAAAATCAAAAAAGAAATAAGAACTACATAAATAAGAGGATGCTGCAGGATCAGCAAAACAGCTGACAGACAGTATCCTTTTTACGTGAAGGAGAAAAAATGAAATTAAGCAAACGAAATATGGTAGTAGTAAGTTTTATGCTGTTTTCCCTATTCTTCGGTGCAGGGAATCTGATTTTTCCACCCTTTCTTGGACAAAACGCGGGCAATCACACTGTTTTCGCTATGATTGGATTTCTGGCAACCGCGGTAATTCTGCCAGTACTGGGTGTTATAGTAGTAGCACGTTTTGACGGTCTTGATCGACTCAGCCAAAACGTCGGTAAAAAATTCGGTCTGATTTTTACAGTTTTAATTTATCTTTCAATCGGTCCTGGACTGGGGATTCCCAGAGCCGCCTCCGTTCCATTCGAGATGGCGGTGGCCCCATACCTTCCATCCGGAGCGAATAACACTCTCTGGATGGTTGTTTATTCCCTAGTATTCTTTCTTGTGGCATTGTGGCTCTGTTTGACACCCGGAAAACTCGTCCATCGTATCGGAAATTTCCTGACACCAAGCCTTTTGACCCTGCTGTTGCTTTTATTTGTCAGTTTCTTGCTGAAGGGAGAAATCAGTATCGCAGAAGCACAGACTGCATATGAAACAGCTCCTTTTCTAAAAGGTTTCTCAGAAGGTTATCAGACAATGGATACCATCGCCGCCTTAAATTTCGGTTTGGTAATCGCCACCACCCTTGATACCTTTGGAATGACTGAAAAACGCGATAAAATGCACCACACCCTTTTAGCCGGAGTATTTGCCGGTTCCATTCTCGCACTTGTTTATATTATGCTCTCCTATATGGGAATGTGCAGTTCTGGTGTATATGAAATTCAGGAAAACGGTGCCTGGACACTCCGCTGCATCGTATACCAGATTTTCGGTACTCCCGGTGCGATCCTTCTGGCAGCAATCTTCACACTGGCCTGCTTGACTACCTGTGTCGGATTGATCAATTCAATCTCACAGTATTTTTCGATTCTGTTTCAAAAAATCTCTTATCGCACCTGGGTATTTATCATTATTGGTTTTTCATTCCTAGTATGTAATCTTGGGCTGAATGCCATCCTCAGTATCTCCATACCGGTACTGAACGCAATCTATCCGGTATCCATTGTACTAATTTTACTGGGGCTTTCTCACAATCTGTGGCATTCTAACCGTTTTGTCTATCCGCTTGTCATAAGCGGTACCGGACTGGTAAGTGTTATTTATGCACTTGATCAAGCGAAAGTTCCACTCGGTTTCATCCGCCTTCTTGTTCATAAACTGCCTCTTTATAAAATGGGGTTCTGCTGGGTCAGTGTAGCAATCGTAATGCTGCTGTTTAGCATAATACTTAATAAAATAAAGAAACATTAAAAAAAACTGTGCAGACAAAATAGCCTGCACAGCTTTTTCTTTTATCAATTCAAATAATACCTCTGATCTGCCCGATACTGTCATATCCGTTTTCTTCCAGATATTTTTCCATACCGGAGATAATATCCATACTGATGTCCGGCTTCATAAAGGTTGCCGTCCCCACCTGAATAACCGTTGCACCCGCCATAATAAATTCAATTGCATCCTCCCAGGTCGTAATGCCCCCAAGTCCCATTACCGGGATATGAACCGCCTTTGCTACCTGATGTACCATACGCAGAGCAATTGGCTTGATTGCCGGACCAGAAAGTCCGGCATATACATTGTTAAATACCGGAGCTTTCTTTTTCAAATCAATTGCCATACCGAGAAAAGTATTTGTCAGAGAAACACCGTCCGCGCCCTCCTCTTCACACATCTTTGCCAGTGAGACAATATCCTCCGCATTCGGAGAAAGCTTTACCACCAACTTGTGACGGCAGACAGCACGAATCTGACGGACAATCTCTCTTGCCACCTCTGTTTTCGTTCCGAAGTTCATACCACCACTCTTCACGTTCGGACAGGAAATATTCAATTCCAGAATGTCAAGCTCTACTTTGTTCAGCTTTTCCATGCCTTTTAAATAATCTTCAACGGAATGACCTCCCAGATTCACAATATTAACCAAATCTTTGCTGTTAACCCAATCGAGATCTTTTTCCACAAACGCATCCACGCCCGGATTCTCCAACCCAACGCTGTTCATGATTCCACTCGGTGTTTCCCAGATACGAATACCGTCATTGCCGCCGTGCGGATGCTCCAAAAGCCCTTTGGAACAAAGTCCGCCCAGTTTCTCGATATCAAAGTATTCATTCAGTTCACGTCCAAAGCCACAGGTTCCGGATGCCAGCACAACCGGATTTTTAAACTCAATCCCTGCAAATGTAGTTTTCAAACGATTACTCAACGTCAAACACCTCACTTCCCAAAAAGACCGGTCCGTCCTTGCAGACTTTACGATTGCCGCCGTTTGTCTTGCAGGTGCATACCAGACAAGCCCCGATTCCACAGGCCATACGGTTTTCCATGGAAACATACAGCGGAGCCGAAGCCTTGCTTTGTTTACATTTTTCGTACAGCACCTTCATCATAATAGTCGGACCACAAGTCACGATCGCGTCATACGCACACGGATCAATATCATCCGTTACAAAGCCTCCCACATTAACTGTCACAGAATCTGCCACCGCCTGATACTCCTTATCCAAAATCGGTTTCCCACTGAAACCGAGATAAATATCTATCGTACAGTCCGGATTCACTTTTTTATAGGTTTTTGCCGCCAGATATAACGGAGCAATGCCGACACCACCGCCCACCAGGGCAATTTTCTTTTTCTCCTCCAGTTTCGGAAATCCATTTCCGTGCGGACCGTCCAGTGTAATTTTCTCTCCTTCTTTTAATTCAGAAAGCTGCTTTGTTCCTTTGCCAACTACCTTATATAAGAAGCTGACCGTCTCCTCGTCTGCGTCATAGACACTGATCGGACGGCTGAGTACCGGATAAGTATCCCACGCGCGCAGCATATAAAATTGTCCCATTTCAGCAGTATTCTTTTCTTGTACCTTCATCAGGTAAAAATCCTGTCCCAGATTTTCATTACCAAGAATGATTCCCATGATCTTCCTCCCTCGTTTTCTCTTTTTTAACTCAAATGAAACTCACCGTTTTCCTTGGAACGGATGTTCATATTAATCGTACAGTCTGCCATATGCTCATAATTGATATCCAGTGCATACTGTACTGTCACGTTAATCTGCTCCAGACAGTCCTTTACATCAATGTTTGTAGCGGAAATACCAACCAGAAGGCTGCCAAACGGCGTATTGTAGTACGTTTCATTTTTCTTATTCTTTTCAAAAATCATATGTGTGTTGGTAAGCCCTTTCCGGGTCACCTCCATAGAATCTCCATCCAACTTGATCAGATTCTGAATGGTACCGTCCATTCCCTCCACTACCTCTTCATAGCGGATATAATGTTTTCCATTTTTCTGCAAATAATTTCCGCTGGTGACTACTTCTACTTCATCCTCATTCTCCGAAGCGATTATCTGCAGACCTTTGATACTTACTAAAACATCTTTTGTCATTCTAATAGTCCTCTATATTTACTTTCACTGCCCCGTCTACATGCGACGGCAGGATGGAATTTGCAAACTCTTTAAAACTTTCCGGTGCATCACTGACAAAGAAACGGTGCGGCTGTTCCTTTTCAGAAATCTTTTGATCATTCATCAGTTCCTTTTCTTTGAGAAGATACTTAAGGCTGAGTGCCGTTTCATAAGCAGGATTTACCAACGATACATGCTCTCCCATAATCTCCGCAATCACACTGCGCAGCAACGGATAATGTGTGCAGCCAAGAATCAACGTATCGATATCCTGTTCTTTCAGAGAATCCAGATAACGCTGCGCCATTTCGCGTGTCACAGGATCCTTGCGCATATTCTCCTCCACAAGCGGCACAAACAATGGACATGCCTTGCCGATCACTTGCGCCTGTGGATTAATCTCTTGAATAAATCGGGTATATAAACCGCTGGCAATCGTCCCCTTTGTGCCTATCACGCCGATACGATTATTTTTTGTCGTTTCACAAGCAACCTTTGCTCCCGGTCTTACTACGCCGATAATCGGAATCTCTATCTCATCCCGGATTTCCTCCAAGGCAAACGCACTTGCCGTATTGCAGGCAACGACAATTGCCTTGACCTGCTGCGACTGTAAAAAACGTACAATCTGCCTGGAATAACGCAAAATCGTATCTTTTGATTTGCTTCCATATGGTACTCTGGCTGTATCTCCGAAATATACAAGACGCTCATTCGGAATGTTGCGCATCACCTCACGCGCCACCGTCAGCCCACCGACCCCGGAATCAAACATACCGATCGGCTTTTCATTTTCCCTATACATAATGAATCCCCTTATTTACAATTTCAGACAACACATAAAACGCCAGAGATTCCGCCCTGCCGTTTCTGCTTATCATTTTATATTTAAAAATATCTGACGGATTGCTCTGCCGTCAGCAACTTTAGTATACTTGAAAACTATCTGTATGTAAAGTGCGGTTTCAGAACAACACCGGCTCCTTATCGACAAATGCAAAATACAGATCTTTTTCTTCCTCTATCTGCGCTCTTCCGTTTGTTGCCTCCGTCACCGCCTCCCAAAGTTCCTTCACAGCCTCCTCCTGCACCAGAACTATCGTCTTTACATTCTCCGCATAGATGGCATCCACAATCGGAATCTGTCGCTGGCCAAGCAAATACTGTAATTTTCCGACACCGTTGTAATCCGTCTCAATCGTCAAACGGCTTCCTTTTTTCTTCTCAATGACTGTGCTGGCCGCAAGTCCCGCCTGTACCGCCCGGGAATAAGCACGTACCAGTCCGCCCGTACCAAGCAATGTACCTCCAAAATATCTCGTCACTACAACTGCCGCATCATGGATCTCTTCTCCTAAAAGTACATCCAGCATCGGTCTTCCCGCTGTTCCCTGTGGTTCTCCATCATCGCTGCAGCGCTGCAGTTCCTGCCGTTCCCCACATACAAATGCCCAACAGTTATGCGAAGCATTCCAATATTTCTTTTTCAGTTCTGCCACAAAAGCAAGCGCATCCTCTTCCGAATGAACGGGACGCACTTCCGCAATAAAACGCGATTTTTTTTCAATGATCTCATCGGATCCTCCCCGATATACAATTTTTAAGCCCATATTTCTTTTCCTGTCCTATATAATATGTAATAAAATCTTTCTATAATATTAAGTGTATTCATTCTAACCACCCTTGTCAATCCCACACATATTTTGCTATACTATGGATATTCTAATGATACGAAATCCAAAATACCCTTGCAAGGAGTTGACATATGAATTACACGCGACGGAACATAGAAAAAAAACAAAAAGATATGACCGCTACCAAAGTGGAACAGAAAGCCGGCATGACCTTAATGCGTTTTCTGGTAATTGCTCTGTTCGCACTAATCATCGGAGGCATCTGCGCCGGATACGGCCTGATGCGCGGTCTGATTAAAAGTGCACCGGATATCAGCACCCTGAGCACAGCTCCTGTGGAAGCCGCCACTTATATTTACAATGCCGATGGCCGCCAGGTTCAGAAGCTTACTGCACCGACTTCAAATCGTACCCCGGTGACGATCGATCAGATCCCGCTCCATCTGCAGCAGGCAGTCGTAGCAATCGAAGACGAGCGCTTTTATGAGCACAACGGCATTGATGTACGCGGTATCATCCGAGCTTTTGTCGTTGGTATTACCGGCGGCAGTTTTTCCGAAGGCGCCAGCACGATTACGCAGCAGCTGCTCAAAAACAGTGTATTTCCTGATTGGGTCAGCGAGTCCTCGATCATTGAAAGTTTTAAACGAAAATTTCAGGAACAGTATCTGGCATTGAAGCTGGAACGCACCATGGAAGAAACCAGAACCAAAGAAGAAGTCAAACAAAAAATCCTTCAGGATTACTTAAATACCATCAATCTCGGTGCAGGCACCTATGGCGTACAAGCAGCCGCACAGCGCTATTTTAATAAAGATGTTTCTGAGTTGACGCTTTCCGAATCAACGGTAATCGCCGGGATCACACAGAACCCAACCGGATATAATCCGATCCTCCACCCGAAAGCAAACGCCAAACGTCGCAAACGCGTTTTAAACAGTATGCTGGAACAGGGCTACATCACACAGGAAGAATATGATGAAGCTCGGGCCGACAAAGTATATGCCCGCATACAAGAAACGGATACCCAGACTGGTGCAGCATCCATTTATTCTTATTATACAGATGCCATGATTGAACAGATTGAAGAAGATCTGATGAACGAGCTGGGTTACTCCAGCAGTCAGGCTTATAATGCTATTTATTCAGGTGGTCTTCGTATTCACAGTGTGCAGGACGAACACATCCAGCAGATCTGCGATGAGGAATTTGCCAATCCGGCGAACTTTCCGGTCGATACGCTGATTGGTCTCGACTACGCGCTTAGCATTCAAAAAGCGGACGGTACAACTGTTCATTACGGTAATTCTCATTTACAAAATTATTTTGAAGCCCAAGACAGTTCCTTTAACATGATGTTTCCAGATGAAGATACTGCCCGTTCCTATGCGGCACAGTTCCGGGAAGCACAGACACAAGAAGGTGATACAGTGCTGGGCGAACGCATTTCTTTAGTTCCGCAGCCGCAGGCCTCCGTTGTCATCATTGACCAGGCGACCGGCTATGTAAAAGCAATCGTTGGTGGACGTGGCAAAAAAGAAGCTAGTCTTACCCTGAACCGCGCGACCTCTACCAGAAGACAGCCCGGCTCCACCTTCAAGCCTCTGGCTGCCTACGCACCGGCGATCGACCACAACGGCAAGACCCTTGCCACCGTTTATGACAACGCCCCTTATACGTATTCTTCTGGGACAGAACTGAAAAACTGGGACAGCGATTACGGCTACAGCGGTCTGGAAACCATTCATTCTGCTCTGGTCAAATCAATCAACGTCGTTGCCGTAAAATGTCTGACCGAGATTACTCCGCAAGTTGCCATGAATTATCTGGAACGTTTCGGTATCACAACGCTTTATAACAATGATATGGATGAAAACGGTAATATTTTATCTGATGCTTATCAGCCTCTGGCGCTTGGCGGCATCACAGACGGTGTGGTAAACCTTGAGTTGACTGCCGCCTATGCTGCGCTTGCAAACGGCGGAAATTATATTAAACCAAAGTTCTACTCCCGCATTGAGGACAGCAACGGAAATGTAATTCTGGACAATACCGGTGAAAAAACACAAGTTGTTCAAGAATCAACCGCTTATCTGATTACAAAAGCGATGGAGGATGTCATCAAAGATCCGCAAGGTACCGCCAACGGCAGCATCAATCTTGGCGAAATGCCGGTAGCAGGAAAAACCGGTACCACGGATGAATCAAAGGATATCTGGTTTGAAGGCTACACGCCTTATTACACCTGCGGTATTTGGGGCGGTTACGATAACAATGATGCCCTGCCGGACTATGACCGCAGTTTCAGCGCTTATGCGAAAACCTTGTGGAATTCTATCATGACACGTGTTCACGCCGAACTTCCGGTCACTCAATTTCCACAGCCGTCCAATATCGTATCCGCGACAGTCTGTAAAAAATCCGGCAAGCTTGCAATTGAAGGTTTGTGTACTGCCGATCCGCGCGGAAGCCAGGCATATACCGAATACTTCCTTGCCGGAACCGAGCCGACAGCGGTCTGCGATGCACATGCTGCTGCAGCTGTCTGCACTGTGACCGGATTAAAAGCATCGCCAACCTGTCCGGCCACAACAAAAGTTTGTGTTCAGCGTCCACAGGGCAGCGAAGGTATCACGGACGATTCCAACTACGCGATCCCCGCACAGACCTGCCCGGGACATCAAAACGCGATTCAAATTGAAACAGAATCCGAATCTGAGTCTGAAACCAATCCGGACGGTACCGTACCCGTCCCGGATCCAAATACCGATACTGCTCCTCCGACCGATGGCACTATCCCAACACCTGGAGATAATATCACTCCGCCACAGGAGGACGGCACTATACCGACTCCGGGGGACGGATCCAACGACGGAACAATCATTATTTATTAACAAACCAAAGTCACAAACGGCCGGAGATCATCTGATCCCCGGCCGCTGTTATACATCTTACCTGTAATCTTTCATATAATCTCCATGTGCCTCAATCATTTCATCGCACATGCTGATAATGTCCTTCATATTCAGTTCTGCTCCTGTATGTGGATCCAACATCGCTGCCTGATAAATCTTCTGTCTGTCCTTCGTCACAGCTGCTTCAATCGTCAGCAGCTGTGGTGAAATATTGCTGGAATTCATGGCAGCCAGTACAGTCGGCAGCTTGCCAACCTTTACCGGATGCACGCCACGACCGTCAATGTAACACGGTACTTCCACGCAGGCATCAGCCGGAAGATTCTCAATGTAACCATTATTCAGCACATTTCCGCCGATTTTGTACGGTTTGTCCAGAACAACTGCTTCCATAATATAGGACGCATATTCATGGCTTCTCTCATGTTCAATCTTGCCATCCTTTAAGATGCTCTCACGCTCTTTCTCCCAACCTTCGATTTGATTAATACAACGTCTCGGATATTCATCAAGCGGAATATTGAACTCCTCGATCATCTCCGGATATTTGGATTTAATAAAAAACGGATTATACTCCGCGTTGTGCTCACTGGATTCTGTACAATAGTGACCAAACTGTTTTATGTACTCATAACGTACCATATCTTTATGCTTTTCACTGGCATTTTTCTCTGCTGCGCGCTTTTTGATCTCTGGATAAAGATCGTTACCATCTTTATCGCGGATCTCCAACAGCCATCCCATATGATTGATGCCTGCAATCAGTTCCTGTCTGCCTTCCAGTTTATCTTCCATTCCCAGATCCTTCAGGAGATTCTCAGAACAAACCTGCACGCTGTGGCACAGCCCAACCGTACGAATCTTGGTATATCTCTGCATATATCCAGTCAACATAGCCATCGGATTAGAATAATTCAGGAATAACGTATTTGGACATACTTCTTCCATATCTCTTGCAAATTCCTCCAGAACCGGGATGGTACGCAATGCGCGCATAATTCCGCCGATTCCAAGCGTATCGGCAATCGTCTGTTTTAAACCATATTTTTTCGGAATCTCAAAATCAGTAATCGTACACGGATCATAACCGCCCACCTGGATCGCATTTACTACGAAATCCGCATCTCTTAGCGCATCTTTTCTATTTTCCGGTCCAAGGTAAGTTTTAATCACTGCTCTGTCATTATTAACATTATGATTGATTGCGCTCAGGATAATACGGGAATCCTCCAGTCTCTGTGCATCAATATCATACAGTGCGATCTCACTTTCGCAAAGCGCCGGCGTACACATACAGTCACCCAATACATTTCTTGCAAATACAGTGCTTCCTGCACCCATAAATGTAATTTTAACCATATCTCTTTCTCCTTTTTAAGACTTGTTTTTGATAATTTCATTATAATAAATTCTCATATTTTTTCTTTGCCGTTTGTTTTCTAAAAATTGTTGATTTGTTGCATGAAATTCTTTTGCCGACTTCAGCATTTAATGCTACAATAATTTTTATTACAAGCTTTGACAGGAGAACATATGAATACCGAACTACACAGCAAACATCAGGCACCTTTATCTGTTTACTTCTGCGGCAGTGAAGACTGTGCTCCCGGACATTCTTTCGGACCCGCAGTGCGTCCGCACTATCTGCTCCATATCATTTTATCCGGCCAGGGGATCTATCAGAAAGACGGCACCATATATACCTTAAAAAAAGGCGACGCCTTTTTAATCCCACCACTCGTATCTACCTATTACCAGGCCGATCAGTCAGATCCCTGGAGCTACGCCTGGGTCGGTTTTGACGGCAGTGAATGTGATTACCTGCTCTCACAGACTGTTTTTGCCGATTCCTTTGTTTTTTACAATGATACACCGGCCTCTTTTGATACACTCTTTTCTTCCATGCTGCATCTGGTGAATTCTTTTCTGGAATCCGGCAATCAACCACTGCGCTCAGTTGGCAACCTGCTCCTGCTTTTTTCTGATTTGCAAAAGCTTATCCCGGAAAAAGAAACTGATTTTGCCGATCTCTATTTTCAAAAAGCGGTCGATTATATCAGCAATAACTATTCCTACGATATCCGCATCTCCGAGATTGCCCGCCATGTGGGTATCGACCGTACTTATCTTTACAAAATTTTTATGGAACAAACGCAGCTTTCACCCAAACAGTACCTGATGCAGCACCGTATCCGTGTGGCAGCGCAGATGCTCTGTTCAACTTCCTATCCGATCACAGAAATCGCGCTTTCCTGCGGCTTTCAGGATGCACCTGCTTTCTGCAGCCATTTCAAACGGCACACCGGCTCTACCCCCGGAACTTTCCGTCGGCTGTCAGCTACCAAATAAACCGTTAACGCAAAATGCAGGTCCCTTGCAACAGGTTCCTGCATTTTTCTTTTCTCTGTTCTTTTACAAAACTAATTTTGCTGCACCGTAGATCCCGGCATCATTACCAAGCTCTGCCAGTGCAAACGGCGTCTCCTTGCATGCCACGAATGCATATTTCTTGTAATATTTCTCAATATATTCCAGCAGTATCGGGCCGGCTTTAGATACACCGCCTCCGATAACAAAAATATCCGGATCTACTACTCCGGCAATATTAGCCAATGCCATGCCAAGATATCTTCCGAATTCCTCCGCAATCTCCATCGCCACTGTGTCATTTTCTTTCACTGCGTCAAATACCGCTTTCGCAGAAATCTCCTGTCCGCGCAGAATAGACGGAACATCATCTTTTTCCAGACGTCTGTTAGCCAAATAGGTGATACCGGTCGCAGAAGTCACTTGCTCCAGACAGCCACGATTGCCGCAGTTACAATCCCTGTCTACGTCATCTGTCACGTGGATATGGCCGATCTCACCGCCAGCACCATGGGAGCCTGTCACAATCTGACCGTTATGAATAATACCGCCGCCGACTCCGGTTCCAAGCGTCACTAAAACAACATTGTGATATCCAGCGCCGCCGCCTTTCCACATTTCTCCGAGTGCCGCCACATTAGCATCATTTCCCGCTTTCACCGGAAGCCCTGTCAATCTTTCCATCTGCTCTACCAGATGTACATAACCCCAGTGCAGATTTACCGCAGTCGGAACTTCCCCTTCTTCATTCACCGGTCCCGGAACACCAACCCCCACACCGGCAATCTCGGTTCTGTCCAGCTTTTTCTCCCCGATCTTCGCCGCAATCGTCGCAGCCACATCCGGTAAAATATTACAGCCATTATTTTCCGTTCTGGTAGGAATCTCCCATTTATCCAGTACATCGCCTTTCACATTAAAAAGTCCGCATTTTACAGTTGTTCCTCCAACATCAATTCCAAAACAATACTCTTTCATTGTGAATCCCCTTCCTTATTATTTCTCTTTTTTCTTTGCCAGGCTCTGCTGTACACGATTATACAATTCCTGAGCCGCATTATAGCCCATCTTTTTCTGTCTGTGGTTGACCGCCGCAGCCTCAACGATAATCGCCAAATTTCGGCCCGGACGAATCGGAATCGAATGGCAAACCACACGATTGCCGAGAAATTCGGTATAATCATGCTCCAGACCAAGACGATCATATTCCTTGTCACGATTCCACTCTTCCAACTTGATGACCATATCGATCACCTGCGTATTTTTTACCGCCTCAATACCAAATAACGTCTTGACATCAATAATACCGATACCGCGAAGCTCAATAAAATGCCGCGTAATATCCGGAGCGCTGCCGACCAAAGATACATCGCTGACCTTGCGGATCTCCACTACGTCATCAGAAATCAAACGGTGTCCGCGTCGGATCAGTTCAAGCGCCGCCTCACTTTTTCCAATGCCGCTCTCGCCCATGATCAAAACACCTTCGCCGTAAACATCGACAAGTACCCCGTGGATAGAGATACATGGCGCTAATTCTACGTTCAGCCAACGGATAATCTCTGCCATAAATGCAGAAGTTGCCTTATCTGTGCTGAATACCGGCACGCCATACTGCGTTGCCAGTTCCAATAATTCCGCATCCGGAGTCGTCATAGTGGTATAAATAATACACGGCATCTTATAAGAAACAAATTTCTCATAAATCGGCCGTTTTGCATCACTGCACAATCCCTGCAGATATGTGTATTCCACATACCCGACAATCTGCACACGCTCCGAGGCAAAATGCTCAAAATAGCCGGTCAGCTGCAGCGCCGGTCGATTGATATCCGGCACGTTAACACGAATCTGAGAAATATCCACCTCCGGTGTGAGATTTTTCAGATTCATTTTTTCTACTAATTTACTCAGTGCAACACTGCTCGCCATTCCCTTCCCTCCACTTTCTATTGATTATATTTACTATATCATACTCTTTACGGAACATCAATTCTGATATTTTCCACAATTTATACTCTAATGGAAGAAATCATACACTTTCTGTGCCGCCAGCCGGTTCATTGTTTCAGTCGCTGCCAGTTCCTCCACCGATGCGTCCCGCACCGCTTCCAGGGACTTAAATCGCCGCATCAGCGCTTTTCTTCTTCTCTCGCCGATTCCTTCAATATCGTCAAGTACTGAATGCACTTGTTGTTTGCTGCGCAATGACCGGTGGTATTCAATTGCAAACCGGTGCGCTTCGTCCTGAATACGCGTAATCAACTTAAACCCTTCGCTGCTGCGATCAATCGGAATTTCTTCATTATTAAAATACAGCCCTCTGGTGCGATGACTGTCGTCTTTTACCATGCCGCATACAGGTATATTCAGCTGAAGCTGCTCCAATACGCGCAGCGCAACATTGACCTGTCCTTTTCCACCATCCATCATAATCAGATCCGGAAAACGGCTGAAACTGCCAAACTCGGTATTCTTTTCCTCCCGTTCCGAAAGACCGTGTGAAAATCGTCGTGTCAGCACCTCTTCCATACTTGCATAATCGTCCGGTCCTTTAACCGTACGGATTTTAAACTTGCGATAATCACTGCTTTTCGGTTTTCCTTTTTCATAAACGATCATTGAACCAACCGACTCAAAGCCACTGATATTAGAAATATCAAATGCCTCCACTCGCACCACATCCGACAGACCCAGGAGTCCGGCAATCTCTTTCATCGCTCCGATCGTCCTACCTTCTTCTCGTCGAATTTTCTCCTTATCCTGTGAAAGTACCATCTGGGCATTCTTTGCTGCCAGTTCTACCAGTTTTTCTTTCGTTCCTTTTTTGGGAACCGTAATATATACCCGTCCTCCGCGTCTGCTGCCCAGCCACTGTTCCAACACCTCACGGTCATCGATTTCCTCCTGTAACATAATCTGACGCGGAATAAACGGTGTACCAGAATAAAACTGTTTGAGAAAGCTGTCCAGAATCTGACTGCGACTGTCCGCCGGTGCCACACGCAGATAAAAATGATCGCGTCCGATCAAACGCCCGCCACGCACAAAGAAAATCTGTACTACCGCATCACGATCATCGTTTGCCAAAGCAATGATGTCCTTATCCTCACCATCTCCGGAAGTAATCTTCTGTTTTTGTGAAAGTTGTTTTACATTCTTAATCAGCTCACGATATTCGATTGCCGCCTCAAAATCCATCTTTTCAGAAGCCTCTTGCATCCGTCCCTCCAGCATCATAAGGATCGGCTTATAATTACCGTTTAAAAATTCAATTACCTGTGCAATCTTCGCACTATACTCCTCCTCAGAAATATATCCCTGACACGGGCCATCACACTGTTTTATATGATAATTTAGGCAAGGTCTTTCTTTGCCGATGTCGCGCGGCAGACTTCGGCTGCAGGTACGCAGCTTATATGACTTATTGATCAGATCAATAATATCTTTCACACCGCCGCTCGTGTATGGTCCAAAATAACGCGACTTATCTTTCTTCATCGTTCGTGAAATCATCACTCGCGGAAATGCTTCCCCCATCGTCACCTTGATAAATGGATACGTCTTATCGTCTTTTAACATCGTATTATATTTGGGCCGATGCTCCTTGATCAGATTACACTCCAGTACCAGCGCTTCTACTTCAGAATCCGTAACAATATACTCAAATCTGCAGATTTTCGTCACCATCTGCTCAATTTTCGGTCCTTTGTTGCGGCTGCTCTGAAAATATTGCCGGACACGATTTTTTAAAACAACCGCTTTACCGACATAAATAATTTCATCCTTTTCATCATGCATAATATAAACTCCCGGCTTAGCCGGGAGTTTTTTTAATTCTTCTTGAATATCAAACATACTTGCCTCTGTTTATTCTGCATACCCATTCGGATTGCTGCTCTGCCATCTCCAGCTGTCTGCGCACATTTCCTCAATACCTTTTTCCGCTTTCCAGCCAAGTTCTCTTTCTGCTTTTGACGGATCCGCATAGCAGGTTGCAATATCGCCCGGGCGGCGCGGTTTAATTACATATGGCAACGTCTTCCCGCATGCTTTTTCAAATGCATGCAGCACCTGCAGAACACTATAACCATTTCCTGTTCCCAGATTATAAATGCTGACGCCTGCTTTTTCCTTCAACTTTTCAATCGCTTTTACATGGCCTTTTGCCAAATCAACAACATGAATATAATCGCGCACGCCTGTGCCGTCCGGTGTATCATAATCATCACCAAATACACCAAGTGCCTCCAGCTTGCCAACTGCCACCTGTGCAATGTACGGTACCAGATTATTCGGAATTCCCTTCGGGTCTTCGCCAATCAATCCGCTCTCATGTGCTCCGATCGGATTAAAATAACGCAGCAGTACAACATTCCACTCCGGATCAGATACATTTAAGTCCGTCAATACCTGCTCCAGCATTCCCTTTGTCTGACCGTATGGATTGGTAATCTTTCCCTTCGGACACTCTTCTGTGATCGGAATAAATGCCGGATCGCCGTAGACAGTTGCCGATGAGCTGAATACAATATTTTTTACCCCGTGATTTCTCATGACATCACAGAGATTAAATGTGCCTGTCATATTGTTGTGGTAATATTCCAACGGTTTTGCCACAGACTCACCGACTGCTTTCAGCCCTGCAAAATGAATCACAGAATCAATAGATTCTTTTTCAAAAACTTCATTCAACGCTTCTTTGTCCAACAAATCCACTTTGTAGAAAGTCACTTTCTTTCCAGTGATCTTTTCTACACGTTCCAATGCTTTCTCACTGGAGTTATAAAGGTTGTCCACCACTACAACCTCATATCCCTCGTTTAATAATTCCACACATGTGTGGCTGCCGATATATCCGGCTCCCCCTGCTACTAAAATTGCCATGATCCATACCTCCCGTATGTATTTTATTTTTGAGTTGCCTATTTTTTATTCAGGCAAACGCCTTCCGCATTAAACCGGTATGTTTTTCCCTTAATCTTCTTTTTAACGTTCATGTAAGCCGCGCCGTCCTCTCCAAAATAATACCACTTACCGCTGACCTCAACCCAATAGTTTGTCATCATTCTGCCGTCTTTACGGCTAAAGAAATACTTTTTGCCGCTGATCCTGATCATCTTGCTCTTCATAACACCCGGCGTTTTTGTGGAATTGGAGAAGAAGTAAGTCTTGCTTCCAATTTTTCGCTTACCGGTAACGGCAGCGCCTGTCGTCTTATGGAAATAGTATTTTTTACCCTTATAAGTTTTCCAGCCGGTATATAGCTTTCCTTTGGAATCTGCATAATACTGCTTGCCGTCGATCTTCACAAACCCTTTTTTGCGTATACCGTTTTGGTCTGTCAGATATAGACTCTTACCGATTTTAATTACACCTGTCTTCAGATAACCGCTCTTATCAAAATAATAGTACTTCGAGCTAATCTTTTTCCAGCCGTTTTTCGCCATCGTACCATTGGAGTAATAATACTGTTTTTTGCCGTTTTCTGTCTGCCAGCCGATCTTTACCGGTTCAGTCGGGGTATCCGCAGTTCCTTTTTTATTCAATTTAAAATGTTTTGCAATTCCGGTTGCATCTGCCACACCAAGTTTTTTCAGACCGGAACTGGTTCTGAGATATCTCTGGCAGTCCCGCGGATTATTAATAAAACAATGTTCAATAATCATACTCGGAATCTTTGCACGCATCCCATAGAGAATAATCCCCAATTCGTCATCATACAAAAAACCTCTGTTCAACAATCCGACCGTTCCGAGCTGACCCAGAATCTCCTTCGCCAGAACACGTGCTTCTTTCGCATACGTCTGACCATACCTTGAAGACGGCACCATCGCCAGCGCACCACTTAAGGATGTTTGATATTCCCCCGTAGAATTAATATGAATACTCACCAGCGCATCCGCTTTTTTTCTCTTTGCAATATTCACACGTGTAGCACGATCCATTGCCGGACCTGAATTATCTGTTCTGGTCAGATAAACCTTTACGCCTTCGTATTTTTCAAGTTCCTGCTTTGCATACTGTGCAATCTTAAGTGTGATGATTTCTTCCCGGTAAGTATAACCATTCCAAGTCCTCCTTGCTCCTGCTTCCGTGCCGCCATGCCCCGGATCAAGAACAATTACAACATCTTTTGCTGCAACCCCTGCTGCCGGAATCAACATACAACTCAACAATACCATAAGCAGCAGTCTTGCCGCCTTTTCCCACATCATCCTCATATTTTCCCTCTTTTCACTTATAAAACAGAATTCTGCTCCCAGAATTCTCCACCTGTAACGGGTCGCATTTGTGACAGACACAAAAGGCTGATGCACTACCTGCCTCAGCCTTTTTAAAATTTCTTATCTTCTCTTCAGGAAATCCGGAATCTGAATATCTCTTTCCTGTACCTTCTGTTCCGGTGTCCTCAATCTGCCCGTCTGAAGAGATTGTGACGCCGTATTTAAACCTGCCAAAGGAGTCGGCGTACGCAGCCCTGCGGCTGCATCCTTTTTACTGCCTGCCGGATACGTAAAATCCGGAACGATCCGTCTGCCTGTCTGCGCCTTCTTTGGAGCTTCCTCCTCTTTCGCCTCTTCATTAAGTCCTGTCGCAATTACTGTGATACTCGCTTCATCCGCGTATGTATCATCATACATCGCACCAAAAATAATATTTGCATTTTCTCCTGCCATTTCCTGAACATAACTTGCCGCGTCATTTGCATCCATCAAGGAAATATCGCCGGAAATATTGATAATTACATGAGACGCACCGCTGATGGTTGTCTCAAGCAGTGGACTGGATACCGCCTGCTTTACTGCTTCAAGCGCTTTATCATCCCCCTTGGCCTGTCCAATACCGATATGTGCGATACCTTTATCCGTCATAACCGTCTGAACATCCGCAAAGTCAAGGTTAATCAGTGCCGGCAAATTAATCAGATCTGTGATTCCCTGTACTGCCTGCTGCAGAACCTCGTCTGCCTTTTTCAGTGCTTCCGGCATAGTCGTACGTCTGTCCACAATCTCCAGCAGCTTGTCATTCGGGATAACAATCAGAGTATCAACATTCTCTTTTAATTTTTCAATACCTGCAAGCGCGTTGCTCATACGTGTCTTTGCTTCAAAGCGGAACGGTTTTGTCACAACACCGACAGTCAGGATACCCATCTCTTTGGCGATACCTGCAACAACCGGAGCCGCTCCTGTACCAGTGCCGCCGCCCATACCGCAGGTAACAAATACCATATCCGCTCCCTGCACGGCCTGTTTGATCTCTTCCGCACTTTCCTCAGCTGCCTGCTGGCCAACCTGCGGTTTTGCTCCGGCACCAAGTCCCTTGGTCACTTTTTCCCCAATTTGGATGGTATGCGGTGCACGACAAAGATCCAATGCCTGTTTATCTGTATTGACACCAATAAACTCTACTCCCGCAATTGCCTCATCTACCATTCTATTTACTGCATTATTACCTGCACCGCCGACTCCGATTACGATAATCTTTGCTGCAGCTTCTGCTTCATTTGACATGATTTCTAACAAGGTGTTTCCTCCTTCTCCTGTCCTGTGACAGTATTTTCCCACTATTTCTTCTATAATATAAGCTTTTGCGTAATTTATCAAGTATTTTTTGAGAAATTCGTTCCGTCCCCGCTAATTTAGTATATATGCTCCCGTATACGGATCGATATAACCGTAACCATCGGAGATTACCTGACCATCTTCCCCAAGATACGGCTGATCAAGATTACTTGTCACATTTCCAAGCGGATCCGTGTAAATTTCACTACCGTCCGCACCCGTTGAAAAGCTGCCCGAATCTTCTACATAACCGCTTGATTCGCTCTGTGCTCCGTCTGACGTCTGTTCTTCTGCTTCACCACCGGCAGCGCTTTCCTGCCCTGCCTCTGCATTTCCCTCTTCCCCTGCTCCTTCACCATTCTCAGAAGCATCCTCTCCAAGGTTCATAAGCAGTTCACTTTCTTCCTCGCCGCGCTCGTCAATCTTGAAACTAATCGTCGTTGTTCCCGGAGTATATTTTTCCATATGAAGCGTACCGGACATTCCCTCCATCTGCGGATACAGTGCATGCAGATTAGCGATTTTTTCCTCCATATAGGAGGAGTCGCCCAACAAAACACGACTCTCTCCAAAATAAAAAATCAATTCGCGATTATCATCATAGTGTACCTCATCCGGCATAAGTCCGCTGTGCGTAAGCATGCTGCAGCTCTCCACAATATCGGCAAGAAATGCTTCGTCATCCACCGGAAGCTTCTCTCCAACCACCGGCTGCCCCATCGCAATACCGGAAAACGGCGGGATTCCCTCACGCTTTTTACCGGAGATCTCCACAACCGTTCCATCGGTATCAAAATATACGCGGTTTCCGGAATACATCATATATCCGGCAATTGTCTTTTCAAATACTTTAATCTGTACATGATACGGTTTTACCATGCTGACTTCCACCGCATTCAGAAACGGCAATGCATCCGCTGCGTCCTCCTGACTATATTTCCAGGTCAGATAAAGCGAATTTTCTGCAAGAGACCCTGTCATAACCATTTCCTGGATCTCCTCTGCAGAATAAAATTCATTGCCGACCACATCCGCCTGCCGGATATGAAACAGTCCGAATATCACCACAACTGCAAGCACAAGTGCGCCGATAAATACAAGCACTGCTATTTTTATCCGGCTTACAGCTCTTCTCTTCTGCAATTCCATCTCTGTTTCTCCTCTCTTTACTGTCCCGCCGCTGTGCAGGAACCGTCCACTTCCTGTATGTTTGCTCCCAGCAGTGCAAAGTCTCTGCTGATATCTTCATAGCCACGCCTGATAAATTCGCATCCGGAAACATACGTCTCTCCCTGCGCCATAATGCCCGCTGTTACAAGTGCCGCGCCCCCGCGTAAATCATATGCACAAACAGACGCGCCATGAAGTCTGCTTTTCTGACCTTCTATATATGCCGTGCGTCCGTCCACCCGGATATCCGCTCCCATTTTCTGCAGTTCCCGTACTGCCTGAAAGCGCGATTCAAACATGCGTTCTTCCACAATAGCTTTACTCTCTGTTCCGCAAAAAAAAGCAATCAGCTGGGACTGCAGGTCTGTCGGAAAACCCGGATATGGAGCCGTACAGATCTGTTCCCGCGCTCGTTTCATTCTCTCCGCATCAATCTGCACACCGTCCGGCCTTTCTGTAAGTATGGCACCATTTCTTATCAGTACCTCCTCCAGCGCCCGTAGATGCGCAAGCGATGCCCTTTTTAAAACTGCCGTTCCACCGGTTCCGGCTACAGCAAGCAGATACGTACCGGCTACAATACGATCTGCCATCAGCGTATACTGCGAGTCACAGAGTCTTTTTACGCCATGAATCTTCAGACTTTTGCCTCCGATACCGCGGATATCCGCTCCCTTTTCATTTAAAAACTGGCACAGCTCAGCAATCTCAGGTTCCCGCGCACAGCCATGTATTACGGTCGTCCCCCTGGCAAGCACGGCAGCCAGAATCGCATTTTCCGTTGCGCCCACACTTGGAAAATCAAAGTTAATCTCTCTGCCACAGAGTTTTTCACTCTGCAGTCGAATTTCTTTTTTCTCCGGCAGCACAGATGCGCCAAGCGTTTCAAATGCCTGCAGATGAAAATCAATTGGACGTTTTCCGATACTGCATCCGCCCGGATATGGCAATGCCGCACACCCAAACCGTCCCAAAAGACTGCCAAGCAGCAATACTGATGCCCGAAAACACGAAGCCTCCGGTTCACGAATCCTGCTGTCCTTGATTTCTTTTGCATCAATCGTCAAGCTGTCCTTTTCCCAGAATACTTCGCAGCCCATGCTTTTAAGAAGCCTGCACATATACTCTACATCCAAAATCCGCGGGCAATGATGCAGTACCGTCACCCCCTCATGGAGCACCGCTGCTGCCATAAGCGGCAGAGCTGCGTTTTTGCAGCCCTGGATCGTCACACTCCCTCTCAGCGGGATGTTACCCGAAATTTGTATTCTGTTCACGCACATACCTCCCGCACCATTATTGGCATACGTTAGTATATGCGTAACTTCTTCCTTCTGTCACTTCAGCCGCTGTACAAAAAACAACCGCCTGTCATTTTCTTTTTTATTTCCGATACCGGCTGACAGAAAGTGCCAGCCCCATCTCCGCAAGAAGAAATAATACCGACGTTCCTCCATAACTAATAAACGGAAGTGTAATACCGGTATTTGGTATCGTATTTGTCACCACCGCAATATTTAAAATCACCTGTATCGCGATATGTCCCATGATTCCGGCGGCGATCAGCGCTCCAAACAGATCTGGAGCATGTACGGAAACCACCATAAACCGCCACAGAAGAATCAAAAAAACCAATAGGAGCAGTACCGCTCCGGTCAATCCCAGTTCTTCACAGATAATCGAAAAAATCATATCATTTTGTGCCTCCGGCACAAAACCAAGTTTCTGCATGCTCTCACCCAGTCCTGTGCCGAACAGGCCGCCTGAACCGATTGCATACAACCCCTGGATCGTCTGAAACCCTTTTTCATAAGCCTCCGGGTTTCGCCAGATAGCCAGCCGTTCCAGTCGGTAGGATTCCATTCCCAGAAAAACCGCGATAAATCCGACTCCGCTCAGTCCGATCCATACAAACGGCAGATACCTCGGATTTGATACAAATGCCAAAATCACAGCAATTCCCAGAATAATAATCGCTGTACTCAAATTATTTGTGCCAACCAGACCGACAATTGGCAGCACCATCGCAATCACCGCCGACAAAAGCCAGATGCTTCCCTGACGTTTTTCCCAGCCGCTGATCACATAAGACAGCAACAGGATCACCGCCGGCTTCGCAAACTCAGACGGTTGAAAAGATAATGGTCCAAGTGACAGCCATCGCCTGGAACCATTGTAGGAATCTCCCACAATCAGTACCGCAGTTGATAATGCCAGTGACACAACATATCCCCAGACAGCCCAGCGCGCAAACAAATGATAATCTATGCGCGAGACAATCACCATGACTGCCAGACCCAGAACTGTCGCAAATATCTGTTTTTTGAAATAATAACCTGCGTCCATAAAGCGGACGCTTCCGTTATAGGCGCTCGTGCTGTACAGTGTAATCAGGCCGAATACGACCAACACCAGCACGCTTATCTGCAGGGTAATATCTGTTTTTCCCCGCTTCTGCTCCACCTAATCACTCCCGCTTCTTTTTCGCTCCCGGCCTTAAGATACCGTTTTCTCAAGTGCACGCACCTGCTCTTTAAATACATTTCCACGCACCTCATAGTTCGGGAACATTCCCCAGCTTGCACATGCCGGCGATAAAAGCACCGCATCGCCTTTTTGCGCGTGAGAAGCACAGAACGCAACAGCTTCTTCCAGTGTATCTTTTAAAACAATATCATAAAACCCGTTTTTCCTGGCCGCATCGGCAATCTTTTCCCTGGTCTGACCGATCAGTACCAGATAACGAACTTTTCCGTCAAAAGCCTGAATCCATTCATCATAAGAAGAATCTTTATCGTATCCACCTCCAATCAGCAGCGTAGGACGATCCATCGCCTGAATCCCCTTGATCGCCGCATCCGGATTGGTTCCCTTAGAATCATTGTAATATACAACACCGTCAACCTCAGCCACATATTCAATCCGATGCTCCACCGCTGTAAAGCGTTTGACCACATAAACGATTTCTTCAATTGAAATACCATACGCCAGTGCCATTGCGACAGCCGCCATCACATTTTCATGATTGTGTCTGCCCGGCAGTTTTAATTCCCTCGTACTGCAGATGTGAATACGGGAACTGCCATCGCTGTACTCAATCATATCTCCGTTTAAATAAATTCCCTTATCTAGCTTACGCAGACTGCTGAAAAATAGAACTCTGCATTTTAAGGTCTCTCCAAACGCGCGCAGAATCTCATCCTCATAATTCAGCACACAAGTATCCTCCGCGGTCTGGTTGACCGTAATCAGCTCTTTTACGCGAATATATTCTTCCATCGTATGATGACGGTTTAAATGATCCGGCGTGATATTCAGAATCGCGCTCACACGCGGATGGAACCGATCAATCGTCTCCAACTGAAAACTGCTGATCTCTGCCACTGTTACTGAAGAATCCTTCATACTGCGTGTCACACGCGTATACGGAATTCCAATATTTCCCACAATAAACGTTGAATCTTTGGCATGCTTCATGATTGCACCCAAAAGACTCGTTGTCGTTGTCTTACCGTTTGTTCCGGTAATCGCCAAAACATCTCCTCTGCCGAAGTTGTAAGCCAGTTCAACCTCGCCCCAGATCGGCAGTTTCTCTCTTAAGGTTTTTACCAGAGGCAGATCCGTCGGCACACCCGGACTTAATACCACCAGTTCCAGACTGTTTATCACCTCTTTGGGAAGTTCCCCGATGATAATCTCTGCCTCACAGCCTTCCGGCAGTTTTGCGCGTACATCCGCTTCTTTTGTTTCTGTATTTCCATCAAAAAGCACCGGATACGCACCGGACTGCCAAAGCAGTTCCGCCGCTGCAATCCCGCTTAAGCCTGTACCAAAAACCAGTACCTTTTTTTCTTTCAGTTTCATATCTTATCCTCCAGTTTTCTGCCTGTCTCTGCTTTTTGGATTAAATGCCTAATAAACAAATGAGACAAAGCAGCGCCGTCACTACCGTAAATACAGAAACAATCTGCGTTTCGGACCAGCCGCACAATTCAAAATGATGATGAATCGGTGCCATCTTAAAGAAACGTTTTCCACCTGTCTTTTTAAAATAAGTCACCTGAATCATAACAGAAATTACCTCTATCATATAGATCAAACCGAACACCGGAATTAAAATCGGAATCTGCAGCACATAGGCTGCGCCTACTACAAATCCTCCCAGAGCAAGTGAACCGGTATCTCCCATAAAAACTTTTGCCGGATGCGCATTAAACATCAGAAATCCCAGAAGCGCTCCGGTAACAGCCGCCGTGATCGGCTCAATACCTGCTCCGGTTCCGATCGAAACCACAGTAAAAAATACCGCTACCATTGTCGTCACACCGGTTGCCAGACCATCCAGACCATCAGTAAAGTTCACACCGTTGACCGTACCCAGCACCACAAAATATACAAGCGGCACAGTCACCCACTTGCAGTCAAAATAAAGTCCATCTGTAAACGGTATCATAATCACCAGACTTTCCGGATCGACAAACAGGATATAAATCACAAAAATAGACGTCAAAATAAACTGCAAAAGAAATTTCTGTTTCGGAAAAAGGCCATCCGAACGACGCAGCACAACTTTCAGATAATCATCCAGAAATCCGATGATTCCGAAGCCCAACGTCAGAAACAGGATTGGAATAATACGCGGATATCTGCCGATAAATAACAGTGATGTCACCAACACGCTGATTAGAATAATCAGACCACCCATCGTCGGTGTACCAGCTTTTTTCAAGTGAGACTGTACCCCCTCTTCACGCTCTGTCTGTCCTACCTTCAGTTTTCTCAGAAACGGGATCACAAACGGACTCAATATCACACTGACAGCAAACGCGATCAAAAGTGATAACACTACTTCCATACTTATCATGTTATTTTCCTCCTAAAAAAGACCATATCTATTTTTGATTATAAGTCTTTTTTCATCAACAGGCAACTAAAAGTTTGAATCCTCCACATCCTGCTCAATGCCCAGATACGGCAGAATATTCGCAAAAATCTCCCGAATCACCGGCGCAGCAATCGTTCCGCCGTAATAGACCCCCTGCGGATTGTGAATTACACACAGTCCCAGCACCTGCGGATCATCTGCCGGAGCAAACCCCAGAAAAGAAGAAATATACTTGTTTGCGCTTCGCGGCAGCGTCTCAGAAGTTGCCGTCTTCCCGCCCACATGATAGCCCTCCAGATATGCATTTTTACCGGAGCCGCCGTCCACTACCTGTTCCAGAATATACTGGAGCCGCTCAGAGGTTTCTTTTGATACAATCTGCCTGCCATACGGATACTCCAGCACCTTGACAAGTGCTCCTTCACTGTCGCGCACCTCAACACCAAAATGCGGCGTCACACGTTTTCCCCCGTTGATCAGTGAACTGACCGTTGCCGCCAGCTGTATCGGTGTGATCTGGAACGACTGTCCAAATGCAACAGTTGCCAGTTCTACCTGACCCATATTTTCCATTTTATGCATGATCGTACCGGCTTCTCCCGGCAGATCGATACCAGTTTTTTCCTTCAGACCAAACTGTTCAAAATAATGATAATACCGTTCAATACCAAGACGCAGTCCTACCTCGATAAATACCGGATTGCAGGAATTCTGTGCCCCCTGCACAAAATTTTCCGTACCGTGTCCGCCCGCCTTATGACAGCGTATCCTGCGATCTTCCACGATTTTAAATCCCGGACAGGAAAAGGTATCGGTTTCGGTAACAACTCCCTCCTCCAGCCCTGCCGCCGCAGTTATGATCTTAAAAGTGGACCCCGGCTCATAAGTATCGTTGATGCATCCGTTTCTCCACATCCGATTTGCTGCATCCTGCAGCTGCTTTTCTGTCATCGCGGCCGTGTCTACAGATGGATCCAATCGGAACGGATCATTTAAATCAAATTCCGGTACATTCACCATCGCCAAAATTTCTCCGTTCTGCGGCCGCATGATCAAAATTGAAACGCTGTCTGCCTTCTTTTTTTCCATCACTTTTACGGCTTCCTGCTCAGCAAATTCCTGAATATTGGCATCCAGACTGATCCAAAGATCATTCCCAGCAATCGGCTCCAAGCGGCTCTCCCCTGCTTCCGGCAGTTCTACGCCCCTGGCATCCGTCAGAGTCAGTATCTTACCGTCACTTCCCTTTAAAATTTTCTCATATTTCACCTCCAGACCGATAATTCCCTGATTATCGCCACCTGTAAAACCAAGTACCTTGGAGGCAAGACTCCCGTAAGGATACCACCGTTTAAAATCCTCATCCACTTTTACCCCCGCCAGATCATAGCTGCGGATCCGGTCTCCGATTTCCTTGGCAACATTTGTCTTGATACGCTCGATGGAACTGCGCTTTTCCACACGGGCGCGCACGCGTTCCTCCGGCAGTTCCAGTTCTTCACACAGCATTCGAATCACCGCTTCCTTATCTTTGATCTGATTGTGAATCACCGAAATTGTGCACACTGTCCGGTTTGTTGCAAGCACATTTCCACAGGCATCTATAATCTTTCCACGTGCAGCTTTGATATCTCGCTCACGTTCATGCAGATCCTGTGCCTTCTTTGCATAATATTCCGACTCAAAAAGCATCAGCTTCGTTAGACGTCCCGCCAGAAACAAAAGTGCCGCAGTGCAGACCAGAAATACTGTCAGTACCTTCTTTTTATGAAAGGTTTTCAGTCGCATCATAAAAAAACTCCGCAGAAGCTATTCTTTCCAGTTTATGAATGCTTCTGCGAAGTTATGTTATTTACTGCGTACCATCTACTTCCTGTGTGCCATATACTTCCTCATATGGCATACTGTCCAAATAATTTTCATCAATAGCCGGTTCTCCCTGCTGTTCCGGCGGCACGACGTTTCCGTAACGGTTTTCATGCGGTGTAGAACCTACTTCTGATTCCGACACAATTACTACCTCCGTGAGCGGCTGCCAGGTCTCCGTATCATACTGCAGGTTGCCCCACTCATCATAGACATATTGGATCTCCGTCTCGGTCTCTTTTTCCAACTGTACGCCGAGACTTGCCGCTTCCTCCTCGGTCAGTTCCCCGGTGGGATAAATTCCAAGATATGGAAGAATTTCGGACATAATATTTTTTACCATATTTTTCGTATAAGAGCCATCTTCCTGATTTTCAATATTCGGCTCATCGATAACAGCATAGACAACCACCTGTGGATCATCGATCGGCGCTGCCGCAATATAAGAAATAATATATTTATTATTTCCACGCGGAAGTTTTTCTGCCGTACCGGTTTTACCGCCAATGCGGTAGCCCGGAATCTGTGCATCTGTTGCCGTACCTTCAGTAACAACCAATTCCAGATAATCACGCAGCAGGTAAGAAGTTTTTGTAGATACCGGCTGTGAAATCAGTACCGGCTCTACATTCTTCACCACGCCGCCGTCGCCGTCGAGAATCTGTTTTACTACATGTGGTTTATAATAATAACCACCGTTTACAACTGCGTTAAATGCCGCAAGTTCCTGCAGCATTGTTGCCGTTTCCCCTTGTCCGAAACTGCTTGTACACAGTTCCATTATATGCATACTATTTTCATTAAACAAGGAACCCGAATTTTCATTCGGAAGATCAATACCAGTCCTTTTTCCGAAACCAAACATTTCCTGGTAGCGGCAGAACGTTTCCACGCCCATCGCCTGTGCAATCGTCATCATACCGGGATTACAGGAATTTTTTATCACATCTCCTAATGATTCCTCCCCATGCGTCCAGGTACAGTTAATCGGTTCCTCCTCCAGCACCGGCTGCAAATAACCAATACAGTTCACGCTGAAATCTTCATTTACACTCCCTGCATCCAGCGCAGAAGCAACAACAACCGGCTTAAAAGTGGAACCAAGCTCAAATGCATTAGAAACACAATAATTATTCCAGAGTTCATTCAGCGCCTCGGAACGTTCCTCCTCCGACATCGCTTTCTGTTCCTTTTCTGTATACCACGTATCAAGATTCTGCGGATCATTCAGATTGAAGCTTTTATCGGTTGCCATTGCCAGGATTTCCCCGGTATTCGGATCTGCCACAATCACCGCCGTATTTTTGCTGCCTCGACCCGGTGTCTCCGTCTGAGGTCCGTTACAGTTTTCCGCCTCAAACTGAGCGATATATTTTTCCACCACCTGCTGAACATTCATATCCAGTGTTGTCACCAAACTGCTGCCATCCTTCGGCGCAATAATATTTTCCTGCAGTTCATAATTTTCATTCAGATATCCGTATTCACGTCCGTTAACTCCATTAAGAATATCGGTATAATAGGCTTCCAAACCAAAAATACCGTCATTCAGCTTGTTTGCAAAGCCGAGAACCGTACAAGCCAGATTATTCAGCGGATAATTGCGAACGTAAGTTTCTTCGAACCATACACCCGTCACATTTTCCAGTTCTTCGCGCTGCGCTTCGCTTAACTTACGAGTTTCCGACAAATCTGTATAATCTTCAAATGCTTGTTTTTCCTCTGCGGAAATCTCTCGCTTAATGACCTGATACTGGCTGTCTCTTGTCTCTTCACCACTGATGCGGTCGCGTACCTGAGCCTCCTCAATGTCAAAGCATTCCGATACGGCGCGGATTGTCGGCTCAATGTACGAATCCAGACTGTTAATTGCAAAACAATCAAGTACAACATTATACACCTTCTCACTCTTTGCCAGAAGGTTCCCGTTACGGTCCGTAATCTCACCCCGACGGTAGGGAATGGTGCGACTGTCGTACGTCTGCTGTGAAAGCACACGCTTTGCATATTTATCTCCGCTTTTCGCGTTGATATTTACAATCAGAAGATTCAGTGCAACCATCACTAATAAAACGAATGCAAATACAGCCATAAGCTTTATTTGCATTGTCTTGGAAAATTTCTGTTCTCTTTTTTTTCTTACTGCCATTCTTTCTCCTGCCTACGCTATTCGGCCGGGATTTCTCCGTACTGTCGGATATAATCACCGTCCTGGCTGCTGTATGTAATGATCTGCCCCTCTTTTGCGTAGGTCATGCCAAGATCATTCACTGCAATTTCTTTCACCTGCTCCATATTCACAGAAGAAACCGCATCCTCATATGCGTTGTCATTTGCCAGACGCATCGTGCTGATTCTGCTTTCAAGTGACGCAATCTCACTGCGGTAAGTAATTCCCGCAGCCTGAAGCTTTAAATAGGTAACACATAAAAAAACCGTCGCAATCGCCGCAATGCTCAGAAATACAACATACGGCATTGTCATCTGCAATGCCTTCTGTCGGTTTCTCTGCGTGTTTACCTGTGTCGTTTGATGCCGGCGTCTCGTCGGCGTCTGTCTCGGAACTGTCTGCAGATGACGCACAACATTGCCGTCTACATATGTAGTTGTATATTGCCGGCTGCCTGCCCGACGTGTCTGCGCATGTCTGGCATTCGTCTGTCGTGTGACTGCCATACTGTTCCCTCCCTTTTATCTCTTTCGCTCAAAGACACGCAGTTTCGCGCTCTTTGATCTGCTGTTTTCCTCTAATTCTTTATCTCCCGGAAGAATCGGTTTTCGTGTCACCACGCTCCCCTTTGATTTCTTCCCGCATACACATACCGGAAACTCTCTCGGACAGGTACACGGATTTTCATTCCGGCGGAAATTGTTTTTTACAATACGGTCCTCCAGAGAATGAAATGTGATAATACAAAGTCTGCCTTCATTGTTCAGCAACTCAATCATATCATCAAGTGATTCTTCCAAAACCCCCAGTTCATTATTCAACTCAATCCTGATCGCCTGGAACGTCTTTTTCGCCGGGTGTCCTCCAACCGCACGGACCTTCATCGGTATCGCCGCTTTTATCACTTGAATTAACTCCCCAGTTGTTTCCAGTTGCTTTTCCTGCCGTGCCCGTACGATATGCTTGGCAATATTCTTTGCAAACTTGTCCTCCCCATAATCTCGGATGATGCGGTAAAGCTCCATCTCACTGTACTCGTTCACAATATCCTTTGCCGTGCGCATCTGACGCTGATCCATCCTCATGTCCAGCGGTACATCCTCACGATAAGTAAAGCCGCGGTCTGCCGTATCCAGTTGGTAGGAGGATACACCAAGGTCCAAAATGATTCCATCTACTGATGTCACTCCTATGTTTGCCAGTTGTTGTTTCATCTCACAGTAATTACTGCGGATAATCGTTACTTTATCTTTAAACTCCCCTAAGCGCTTCCCCGCAGCCTCGATCGCCGCGGCATCCTGATCAATTCCAATCAGCCGTCCTTTGTCAGACAGTCTTTTGCATATCTCATAAGAATGTCCGCCTCCGCCAAGCGTGCCGTCTACATAAATCCCATCCGGTTTAATCTCCAGAGACTCAATCGTTTCCTCCAGAAGTACCGACTTATGCTGAAATATCATACAGTCCTCCCCAGGCTATATGGACAGCCCTAAATCCGTCATTTGTTCTGCGATTTCATCCATATCATCATATGAATTATTCTCCAGCCATTTGTCTTTGCTCCAAATTTCAACACGATTGAGCATACCTGTAAGCACAACTTCTTTTTCCAGACCGGCAAATTCTCTTAAACTTGAAGGTAAAAGAATTCTCCCCTGCTTGTCCAGTTCACATGACGAAGCTCCCGCTACAAAGAAACGTGAGAATTGTCTTGCGCTTTTATTTGCCAGTGGTAAACTGCGCAGCTTGTTTTCAAATTCCTGCCACGCCTCATTGGGAAACACAAACAGGCAGCCATCCAATCCCTTTGTCACAACAAATTCTTCGCCCAATTCCTCTCGAAATTTGGAAGGGATAATCAGTCTGCCTTTCGTATCTATCGCATGATTATATTCACCCATGAACATATAGACACACCTGCTTTCCGTTCGCATCGCTGATTTCACAATGCGGTGGGAAACTGTCGGCAAAATCATTTTCGTTCCATTTTGCACCACAATCTACCACTTGTCACCACTTACGTATATAGAATACCCCACTTTACGAAAATTGACAAGTATTTTTTTTAGTATTTACTATTTTTATCAAAGAGAAAAACGCCTGAAATTCAGGCGTTTTTCTGCATTACAATATATCGTTTTCTTTTATCATTTGTACCCTATATCTTGTTTTTATCGAAAAGTAAGGGAAATCACTGTAACAGATCAAGATACTCCTGCATCAGACGATCCAGCTTCTGGCTCTGCACCAACGTCGATTCCATCGGCATCGTTGCCAACATTTCATCCAGTATTCTGCGTTCTCTCTCAATCTCTTCCTTTAGGTATTCCATTTGGCTCATCCTTTGAATTCCTCCTTCGTTTTGCTAAAACGGCCGTTAAAATAACTGCCGCTATTACCAATATCAGGGACAGCAGCTGTGAAACCGGAATCTCAATTCCCGGGATCAGCAGCTGATCCGTGCGCAGTCCTTCGATCCAGAATCTTCCCAGACCATATCCGGCCAGATACAGAAAAAAAATCTGACCATGAAATGCCTTCCGTTTCATAAAAAACAGCAGCAGCACCAGCACACCTAGATTCCATAGTGATTCATATAAAAAGGTCGGATGTACCTGTATAAACGTAATGCCGTCCACTGTCTGCAGATGCTGATACATCTGCTCCGTGATCTCATCTGCCCTCACTGCATTCTGCGGTAAAGCCATAGCCAAAAGCCCGTCTGTGTAGCCGCCGAACGCTTCACGATTAAAAAAGTTTCCCCATCTTCCGATTGCCTGACCGAGAATCAGACCCGGACAGATCGTATCTCCCATCTGCAGGAAATTTTTCTTTTTCAGTCGGGAAAACACATACACAGATGCTGTTCCCGCGATCACGCCGCCGTAAATAGCCAATCCGCCTCCCCGGATATTAAAAATCTCTAACAGATCATCTTTATAATTATCCCAGGAAAACGCTACATAATAGAGGCGCGCACCAATCAACGCAATGATAATCGTGATCAAGGAAACATCAAAATACATTTCCGGATCCTGTCCGGTTCTTTTTGCCACTGTTGTAACCAATGTAATGCCCAAAAGCATCGCCAGGGCGATCACCACGCCGTAAAAAGCGATTTCCAGACCGAACACCTCAAATGTTTTTCCTACATTTTTCAAAACAAGTCCCAAATTCGGGAACAAGATGGACGCTTCACTCATAGACTCATCTCCAAAATATACAATTCGTCAGGCATCTTTTGACCTTCATACCTTATACATTAAATCGGAACAAGATCACATCCCCGTCTTTTACGACATATTCCTTGCCCTCAAGTCCTACCAGCCCTTTTTCTTTTGCTGCCGCAATGCTGCCGCAGTCCAAAAGATCTTGATAATTAACTACCTCGGCACGGATAAAACCTCTCTCAAAATCAGAATGAATTTTTCCAGCGGCCTGTGGTGCCTTCGTGCCAACTTTAATGGTCCATGCACGTGTTTCCGGCTCTCCGGCAGTCAGATAACTGATCAGACCCAATAAACGATAGCTGGCCTGAATCAGTTTTTCAAGGCCTGACTGAGAAAGGCCCAGATCTTCAAGGAACATTTTCTTTTCCTCTTCTTCCAACTCGGCAATCTCCTGCTCGATCTGCGCACAGATTACAAACACTTCACTGTTCTGCTCTTTTGCCAGTTCACGAACTGCCTGTACATATTTATTGGATGCACCGTCATCCGCAAGATCGTCCTCCGCTACATTTGCCGCAAAAATTACCGGCTTTCCGGTCAGCAGATTGTAGGAAGCAAGCCATACCTGTTCTTCCTCATCCTCTGTTGTAAAAGATGCCGCCGTTTTGCCCTCTTCCAGGTATGCTTTCAGTCTGTTCAGCAGATCAAGCTCTTTCGCCAGAGTCTTATCATTTCTGGTACCTTTGGATGTTTTGGCAATACGACGCTCCAGAATCTCAATATCAGAAAAAATCAGCTCCAGATTGATTGTCTCAATGTCACGCGCCGGATCTACACTGCCATCCACATGGATAACATTTGTGTCCTCAAAGCAACGTACCACATGTACAATAGCATCTACTTCACGAATATTGGCCAGGAACTGATTTCCAAGTCCCTCCCCATGGGAGGCACCCTTTACCAGACCCGCAATGTCCACAAATTCAATCACTGCCGGTGTCACTTTAGCGGAATGATAAAGCGCTGCCAGTTTATTCAGTCTCTCATCCGGCACAGTTACGATGCCGACATTCGGATCAATCGTACAAAACGGATAATTTGCAGATTCCGCCCCTGCCTTTGTCAGTGAATTAAATAACGTACTTTTACCAACATTTGGTAATCCTACAATACCAAGTTTCATTTTCTATCTTATCCTCCAAAAAACCTTTTCTTTTGTTCTTCAACAGTTTAGCACAAGAAACGACAAATTAGCAAGAAATTTTAACCGCCGAATTCCGACAGGAATTGACAATTTTTTGTAGAACACCTTAATCTCTCGATTCAATCACCAGTAACCGCCCGGTGTCGAATTCTACTGTTGCTTCCTCGTCTACGATTTCATTACTGATTCCGATCGCATCTCCGCTTCCCATAGTATATCCGTTAAGCGGATAAAAAAAACCCTTTAACGTTATTCCTGTCACAGGCTCCGCAAAGGCAAGCAGAGACACATATTTTCCGAACTGCTCTTCTTTTTTTATAGAAAAGGATCGTTCCATCAGACGCACCCGGTTATTTCGGTCAACAAGGACACATGGTACCCCCGCTTTTGCAGCAATTGTCAGATTTTTTATGCTGCCCAACACATGATCAAGACGGCTTCCGCTTGCACCGAGCACCGTAATGCACGTGCTGCCTCGCTCAACAGCCGCCAACATGGCAATTTCCATATCAGTGGAATCTTTTTCCGGCCGAAAAGTGCGAATTTCCACCTGCTTCTCTCGGAAATACTGTAGAGCCGTCTGTCTGCCGGAATCAAAATCTCCGACAATCAGATCCGGGCAAATTTCCGCCTTTTGGGCAAACTCCATTCCTTTGTCTGCCGCAATCACAAAATCAAACTTCTCGTTTTTAATAAAAGCAAGGGCAAAATCAAAATCGATATTGCCCCCATTCACAATTAATGTATTCATTTCATCAGTTCCTTTAACACAGATACGTTTTCAGTAATATCTCCGCTAAAAACCGCAGATCCCGCCACGATCACGTTTGCTCCGGCTTCTAGCACAAGCGGAAGCGTCTTTGCGTTGATGCCGCCGTCCACCTGAATATCTGTCACTAGTCCGTCTTTTGTAATACGTTCCCGCAGCGCTCTGATTTTAGAAAGACTTCCTTTTATAAATTTCTGTCCGCCGAATCCCGGATTCACCGTCATCAACAATACCATATCGGTCTTATCCAGCACATAATCAAGCGCGCACAACGGAGTCGCCGGGTTCAGTGCGACACCACTTTTTAATCCCAGCTCCCTGATCTGAGACAGGGTGCGATCCAAGTGACGACATGCTTCCGCATGTACAGTAATCGAATCCGCCCCGCATCTGGCAAAATTCTCCAGGTAACGTTCCGGATCCTGCACCATCAGATGTACATCAAATGTTTTCCGGGTAACGCCGCGAATTCCGGCAATGACCGGCATTCCAAAAGAAATACTCGGAACAAACATTCCGTCCATCACATCTATGTGAATGTAATCCGCTCCCGCTTCATCTGCCAGTCTGATCTGCTCACCCAGCATTGAAAAATCCGCTGCCAGAATGGATGGTGACAGTAAGTTCATGACTCTTCCCCCTAGTATCGTCTTTTTTGTTTTAATTCATTGTACATTTCCAGATAATTATCATACCGCTCGCGGCTGACCTGTTCCTGAGCCAACGCTTCCTTCACACTGCAGCCCGGCTCATGCGTATGTGTACAGCCAAGGAAACGGCAATCCTGCGCGTACGCCTCAAATTCCGGAAAACAATCCTTCAATTCTTCCTTTTCCATATCCCACACCGCCAGAGAACTGAAGCCCGGTGTATCACAAATAAAAGTATTGCCCTCGACCCAGAAAATCTCAGAATGTCGCGTTGTGTGCTTACCACGGTCAATTTTGGCGCTAATCTCTCCGGTCTCCATCTGAGCATGGGGTGCCAACAGATTTACCAGTGAAGATTTTCCTACTCCGGACGGGCCTGCTACCACTGTTGTCTTATCCTTCAGGATATCTCGTATTTCCTCCAGCCCTTCCTCCAAAAGCGCACTTGTAAAGATTACCCTGCAGCCGCATTTTTCGTAAATACTCTGCAGATGTGCCTTTTCCGCTTCGTCGATTACATCCTGCTTGTTAAAACAGATCACCGATCTGACTCCCTGCATCTCCATGGAAACCAGAAAACGATCCAACAGATTCAAATTCGGTTTTGGCCGTGCTCCGGCGAAGATCACCAGTGCCTGATCGATATTTGCTACGGCTGGTCGGATCAATTCATTTTTTCGAGGCAGGATTCGATCAATATTTCCGAGCTTCTCTATCTCGTTGAGTACACTCAATTCCACATTATCGCCCACCAGCGGTTTTTTCTTTTCCTTACGGAAAATTCCTTTTGCCTTACATTCATAAATACCGGACCCCACTGCCTGAACATAATAGAATCCGGCAATTCCTTTTATAATTTTCCCCTGCATAGATCAACTAACCCGTTCAAACGGAACATCCGGATAGGACACGATCGCTTTATATTGTCCGGTCGCTTCGTCCCACACATACAGATAAACATCTCCGGTAGCTACCCCCGGCTCACCTGTCGTATTCAAGTTATATGGCAGTGTAATCGGCACTCCTTCTAAAATCACCTTTGAAGTATTTCCCTGTACAAGCACAAGCTGTGCAGTCTCTCCATGATAATCCGGTGTCGGATCAAGCTGCACATTACATTCCCATTTTCCCTGTGCACTGGCGGTCCCATCTGCCGTTCCTGCTGTATCCGGCTCCGGAATACCGGTGCTGACACGCAGGATAATCGAGCTGCCCGGTCTTGCTGATCCGGTTGCGCTCTGATCAATAACCACATCTGCCGGATAGTCTGCCGTATTCTCGTCCTGACGCTCCACATAGAATCCGGCACTCATCATGGCATCCTGTGCCTCTGCAAAATACATACCGGCAACTTCCGGGATTGGCACCTCGTCTAAAATCTGAGTGGGACCATTTTCCGTTTCGGTCTCAGTCGGCGACTCGGTAACCGGCTCCGTCGGTGATTCCGTCGGTTCCTGCGTCTCCGGTGTCGTCGGCTGTGTTTCCTGTACTGCCGGTGCCTGCGTTTCCTGCATTGCCGATCCGTCTGACTGTGCAAGACTGTTTGTCTCTGCCCCGTTCTCTCTTTCTTCCGTCTGTTTGACCGGTGCCGATGATGTGCTGCCAAAAAGATCCGGTAAGCTGAACTTAACAATACCAAGCGCATTTGCGATCAATCCGAGAAAAATGCATGCAATCAGTATTGCTATAATAATGCTCCCCACCGTCATAATTTTTTCCAGGCGCGGACTTAAAATACCGTCATCTTCTTCGTCATCCGGAATATCCGTTTCCATTTCATTCATTTCTTCCTGATAATCATATCCACGATTGCCGTAGGCGCGTCCAAAAGTATATGGATCATATGCCTCACGCTCATTTTCCATGCCCTGAGGGGTCCGAATACCTCCATAATTCAGCTCTTGGCCGCCTGTATTATAAACACCTGCTGCCCCCGCGTTTCTCTGGTCACCGTTTTCCGGTACGACAGTGCTGCGGTTTAAGTAGCTTTCCTTAATTGCCCCCAGTTCTTCTTTGGATATCACAACTGTACGGCCACCATTGTTTACATTATTGATGCGTACAAAATCACCCTCCGGATTTACCAGCGACTCTTTCAGATCATAGATCAGTTCTGCCATCGTCGCATAACGGCGATCCGGACTTTTCTGCGTGCACTTATAAATAATCTGTACCGTACTTTTCGGCAAATTCGGTACATAAACTTCCGGAGATTTCATCTCCTCCTGCAAGTGCTTGATCGCGATGGAAACCGTCGTATCTCCATCAAACGGCACCTGCCCGGTCAGCATTTCATACATTGTAATACCTAAGGAATAGATATCACTTTTTGCGTCACTATAGCCGCCTCTTGCCTGCTCCGGTGAACTGTAATGAACAGATCCCATCACCGCTGTACTGATCGTGTTGCTCGTCGTCGCACGCGCAATGCCAAAATCCGTTACCTTTACCTTTCCATCTGTGGAAATGATAATATTTTGTGGCTTTACGTCCCTGTGGATAATACCGCTGTTGTGCGCCGCCTCCAGTCCCTGCGATACCGCAATGGCAATGCTGGTAGCTTCACGTACTGCCAGCTTTCCTTTTTTTGCAATATATTCTTTTAAAGTAATTCCTTCAACCAGTTCCATCACAATAAAATTGATTCCCCGGTCTTCCCCTACATCATAAATATTTACGATGTTCGGATGCGCAAGTCCCGCTGCCGCCTGTGCCTCAGCACGGAATTTAGTGATAAATGCCTTATCTCCGCGGAACTCTGTCTTAAGCACCTTAACCGCCACAAAGCGATTCAGCTTATGGTCCCTGGCTTTGTATACATCTGCCATTCCACCGGTACCGATTTTTCCTACAATCTCATACCGCCCCTGGACAAACATTCCTTCCTTTAACATTTTTCCACCTCATTTACCTTCGCAAGCAGCACTGTAATATTGTCCCGGCCGCCGTTCTCGTTTGCTTTTTTTACAAGGCGGTTTGCCGCAGATTCCAGTTCTGGCGCATTGTTGATAATTTCTTTTATTTCTTCATCTTCTACCATATTGCTCAATCCATCAGAGCAAAGCAGTAATATATCATCCTCTTCCACGATTTCGTCAAAAAAATCCGCTTCCACATTTTCTCTGACCCCCACCGCTCTGGTGATCACATTTCTGTCCGGATGAAAACGTCCTTCTTCTCTGGTAATACCGCCAACCCTAATCATCTCTTCAACCAGGGAATGATCTCTGGTAATCTGACGTATTTCATTTCCTCGTACCAGGTAAAGACGACTGTCGCCAATATTAGCTACATACAGAGTGTCTTTATCAATCGTTGCGCTTACTATGGTTGTTCCCATCCCCCGCAGCGCTTTTGATGAATTTGCCTCTTTATATACATTCGCATTTGCCTTTTCCAGGGCCTTGCGCATAATATTTACAGGATTACGAGCCTTTGATTTTTTTACGTTGCTTACAAACACTGCCACAGCACTGCTCGAAGCCCGATCCCCGGCCTTGTGTCCGCCCATCCCATCTGCAACGACAAACAGATTTGCCAATCTGCCTACCGCTGTATCGGATGCAAATACATAATCCTGATTCTGACTGCGCACCCGGCCAACGTCCGTGATGCTATACGATTTCATGATTTTCTTCCTCTCCTTTGGTCCTGTCCAGATAGCTCTTTCTGAGTTGTCCGCAGGCACCGCCGATATCACGGCCCATTTCCCTTCTAATTGTAACATTTATTCCGTATTTTTCAAGTTTTGTTTTAAATGCCTCCACTACGCTCCGATCTGATTGTATGTAATTACGTTCCTTGATCGGATTCACCGGAATCAGATTTACGTGGCAATTCATGTCCTTTAATAGCTCTGCCAGACGTCCTGCATCCGCGTCGGAATCATTGACGCCGCCTACCAGACTGTATTCAAACGAGATCCGTCTGCCGGTTTTATCAAAATAATCACGACATGCCTGTAAAACCTCATGAATCTCATATTTATAAGCAATCGGCATCAGCTCCATGCGTTTTTCCTGCGTCGATGCATGCAGGGAAAGCGCTAATGTGATTTGCAGATTTTCCTCTGCCAGACGGTACATTTCCGGTACCAGCCCGCAGGTAGAAACCGTAATATTTCTCTGACTGATGTTCAGTCCGTGCTCATCAGAGAGCATTTTCAGAAACGTCAGCACATTTTCATAATTATCGAGCGGTTCCCCGGTTCCCATCAACACCAAATTGGAAACGCGCTCCCCGCTGTGTTTCTGAATCTTATAAACCTGATCAAGCATTTCACCCGGAAGCAAATCCCGCGTGCGCCCGCCAATTGTTGATGCACAAAAGCGGCAGCCCATCCGACAGCCCACCTGCGAGGAAATACACACAGAATTGCCATGTCGGTATTTCATCAGTACACTCTCGATCACATTTCCGTCCGCGAGCCCGAACAGATATTTTCTCGTTCCATCAAGCTTTGATTCCAGTACATCTACGATTTTCAAATTGGTGCAGGCATACTGCTCACCCAGCCTCTTTTTCAGTTTTTCCGGTATATTTGTCATCTGCTCCGGCGTATCCGCCAATTTTTCATGCAGCCACTGATAAATCTGTCGACCGCGGAATGCCTTTTCTCCCAGCATTTCCATCTCTTTTTGAAGCTGCGTATAATTCAAGGATCTGAGATCTGTCTTTTCCATCACTTTACCCTCTTAAATCTAGCAATAAAGAAGCCATCCGTATCATGCACCCCCGGTACCAGCTGAATATAACCCGCTTTCGTCGTACGGCTGTGCAGTTCCTCACACAGATACGGGTCAATACTCTCTAACACAAACGGATAATTATCTAAAAACCATTTTACATTATACTGGTTTTCATCTGCACCGATCGTACAGGTACTGTAAATAAGTGTTCCTCCCACCTTCACATACTGCCATACGGTATCTAAAATCTTGCGCTGCAGCTTTACCAATTCCTGCTGACGCGCCTCCGTCATTTTATATTTGATATCCGGCTTTCTGCCAATCACTCCAAGTCCCGAACACGGCAAATCTGCCAGCAGCACATCTGCTTTTTCTACAGATTTTTCATCAAACACCGTGGCATCCTGCCGTACCGCAATCATGTTTATACGCTGAGTACGCTCAATATTTTCCTTCATCAGATCAATCTTATAATCCGTCAGATCCCGTGCCTCCACACAGCCACTGCCGTTCAGCTTATCGGAAAGGTGCAGACTTTTCCCGCCCGGTGCTGCACAAACATCTATACAGTAATCTCCCCATTTCGGTGCAGCCACCTCTGCCACCAGCATAGAGCTGATATCCTGTACCTGAAACAACCCTTCCCGAAATGCATACGTTGCCTGCAGATAATTATAATCTGAAATTTCCAGCGCATAATCGAGATACGGCACCTGCTTTACAGTGATATTCTGATCCTGTAGTCGCTTCACGACCTGTTCTTTTGACGCTCGGCTCAGATTACAGCGAATACAAGTACGGCTTTCTTTTCTTAACTGCTCGCAGATGCCTTGAACCGTAGAAAAATCAAACTGGGCCAGCCATTTTCCCAGAATCCATTCCGGCATGGAATACTGCACAGATAAATATTTACGCGGTGTCTTCTGCGGATCCGGATAAACCACCTGACCGCGCCCTCTGCCGACTGCACGCAACACACCGTTGACAAAACCTTTCAGCGTATAAAATCCTTTTTTCTGCGCCAGATTGACCGCCTCATTACATACGGCAGAATCCGGTACACTATCCATATATTCCATCTGATAAACCGACATCCGCAAAAGATTACGGATAAACGGCTTCATATTTTTCACCTTTACACTAGAAAACTGTTCCAGAATATAGTCAATCTGAATCATATTTTCCACGGTTCCTTCGGTCACGCGTGAAATAAACGCACGATCCCGCTTTTCCAGATACTGATATTTTTCCAGAATGTCGCGAAGCACAATATGGCAATGCTGCTCTTCTTCCAGAATGTCCATCAGTGCCCCTACAATAATTTCTCTTATATTTACAGGTTTATTCGTCACGATCTCGCCCCCTGGCCAGTAAAATCAGACGCAGCATCTGCAATAAGGAACTTGCCAGCGCCGCTACATAAGTCATCGCTGCCGCACGCAGCACTTTTTTTGCTCCCGGCATCTCCTGACTGCCCAGCATGCCGGTATTTTCCAGAATCTGAAGCGCTCTGGAAGACGCATTAAACTCTACCGGTAATGTTACAAGCTGAAACAGCACCGCCAGAGAAAATAAAATAATCCCCGCCATCATAAGCGGCTGCAGAGAAAATAAAATACCTGCAAAAAAAATCGGCCATGACAGCTGAGAACCGATGTTGGCCGCCGGAACCAATGTACTGCGCAGCACCAGCGGACCATACTGTTTCTGATCTTGAATCGCGTGTCCGCACTCATGCGCTGCCACACAGACAGCCGCGATTGAACGGGACGCATACGTACTGTCCGACAGATTCAGGGTTTTATTGCGCGGATCATAATGATCTGTCAGATTGCCGCGCACCCGACGAATCCGCACGTCAAAGATCCCTGCCGTATGCAGAACGCGTTCTGCTGCCTCCGCTCCCGAAAGTCCGGAAAGCGAACGTACCCGATCATACTTCGCAAACGTGGATTTTACCTGTGCCGAGGCAATCATCGTCAGAATCAGGCCCAGAAATGCCAACAGCATCGTCGGATCAAAATATAATCTTCCATACCCCCCATATCCATAAAAATGATTTGAATAGCTTAATAACTGAAACATCGTTAATACTCCTTTCTTAATGGTTAGAATATCAGCAACTATTTCATAACTCTCTCTATTTTAAAAGTGTTCCCTGTTCAACCGCAAAGCCACGCAAAAACGCGTCTGTCTCCATTCGTTTTTTTCCTTCCAGCTGCAGTTCATCGATAAAAAGAAGACCCTCCCCCGTCTGCACAGCCATCTGCTGCTTTCCGACAATCATGATCTTTCCCGGCTGCGCATCCATGTTCGTCCCCGTTTCCACATGTGCACGCCATATTTTTAATGTTTTCTCTCCAAGATGCGTATATGCGCTCGGCCACGGATTTAAACCGCGGATCAAACGTTCAATCACCGCTGCCGGTTTTTCCCAGTCAATCTGTCCCATCTGCTTCGTCAGCATCGCCGCATACGGTGTCGGACTCTCTTCCGGCTGTTTTTCCGGTGTCACCGTGCCTGCTTCCAGGGCGTCAAGTGTCTCAATCAAAAGCTCAGCACCGACAGCGCTCAGCTTATCAAACAGACTGCCTCCGGTTTCTTCTTTGTCCAGCACGATCTCTCTTTTCAATAGCATATCGCCCGTATCGAGTCCTGCATCCATCTTCATCGTTGTCACACCGGATGCCGTCTCTCCATCGATCACCGCCCACTGGATTGGTGCAGCACCGCGGTATTTCGGCAAAAGCGAGCCATGTACATTCACACAGCCATATTTCGGCATCTCCAAAATACTCTTCGGTATGATTTGACCGAACGCAACAACAACAATTACATCCGGATTCAATTCTTTCAGTTGTGCAATAAACGTTTCCTCCCGCACGCGAAGCGGCTGATAAACCGGCACGCCAGCCTCCGCAGCCACTGTCTTGACCGGCGTAAACTGCATTGCCTTTCCACGCCCTTTGGGTTTATCTGGCTGTGTTACAACCGCCAGCACCTCATGCTTCGAAGCAAGCAGTGCCTTTAAGGTACCCACTGCAAAATCCGGCGTTCCCATAAATACTGTTCTCAATTTATTCTTCCTCCTCCGGAATCTCTTCGTTATTATAAAGTTCACCTTCTACAAGAGAAGTATACATAATCCCTTCCAGATGATCACATTCGTGACAGATCGCGCGAGCCAGGAGTTCCTCTCCTTCCAGTACAAACTCATTCATATCCTCGTCAAATGCGCGCACCTTTACATAATTCGGCCGTGTTACAATACCGCTTTTTCCAGGCAGACTTAAGCATCCCTCATATCCGCTCTGACTGCCGGAAGTTTCCTCAATCACCGGATTGATCAACACAAACGGCTGTTCACCGATATCGATCACTACAATTCTCTTCAAAATACCAACCTGCGGAGCAGCCAGCCCCACTCCGTTTGCTTCATACATCGTCTCAAACATGTCGTCGATCAACTGACGGATGCGAGGTGTTATCTCTTTGACCTCTTTGCATTTTTTCTCCAAAACGGAATCTCCCTGAATTCTTACCTTTCTGATTGCCATAATATTCTCCTTCTTTCTCTGTTTTCAATCTGATGTTTTCACATACTCTTCCTATTTTAGCTCATATCAAACTGTATATTTACACTGCGGTACCCCGCATTTATTTCCATATATTGCTCCAGACGTTCCTTGACTGCCAGAAGTTCCTTTAATGAATCCGATTTCACATAAAGCACCTTCCGATAGGTATCCTGAATCCTTGAAACACTCCCATCGGCCGGACCGATCACATGACCACCTTCTTCACGATAAATAGATAAAATTATCTTTTTTAAATACTCCATCGCCGTCTGCAGATGCGGTTCATCTTTGCCGCTGCCAAAAATAGTCAGCATTTTTTTAGAGGGCGGATATCCAGCTACCATGCGATAACCGATTTCTTCCTCATAAAACTGCTCATAATCCTGCGCTGCAGCCGTACGAATACAATAATGATCCGGATCATAGGTCTGAATTACAACTTCTCCCGGCACCTCCGCTCTGCCTGCTCTCCCCGCTGCCTGCGTCAGCAGCTGAAACGTGCGCTCCGACGCACGGTAATCATCCGCATACAGTGACAGATCCGCTGACAAAATGCCGACCAGCGTTACATTCGGAAAATCATGTCCCTTGACAATCATCTGCGTCCCAATCAAAATATCGGCTTCCCCATCAGCAAATGCGGAAAGAATTTTCTCATGTCCATCCTTTTCCTTTGTCGTATCCATATCCATGCGCAGGACATTCGCCTGCGGAAACAATTTTTGCGTCAACATCTCCACCTGCTGCGTGCCAATACCAAATCCACTGATAAATTCCGACCCACATTGCGGGCAGCGCTGCGGCCGCCTCTCCTCATATCCACAGTAATGACATACCAGACGTCCGTGATTATGCAGTGCCAGAGACACATCGCAGTGCGGGCACATGATCACATGCCCGCAAGAGCGACAAGATAAGAATCCCGAATAGCCTCGCCGATTTAAAAAAAGTATCACCTGCTGTTTTTTTTTCAGCCGATCAGCGATCAATTTCTGTAGCGCGCGGCTGAAAATCAAACGGTTTCCCTCTTTCAGCTCCTGTCGCATATCCACAATCTTTGTTTGAGGCAGCATGGCCGCACGCGCACGTTTTTTCAGCCGATAAAACTGATACTCGCCTGCCAGTGCCCGGCTGTAAGCTTCCAGAGACGGTGTTGCCGATCCGAGCACAACCCGCGCATCCTCCAACTGTGCTCTCCGAATTGCCACTTCTCTGGCATGGTAACGCGGAATCGATTCACTTTGATAAGTTGGCTCATGTTCTTCATCAATAATAATAATCCCAAGTTTCGGAAACGGAGTAAAAAGTGCGGAACGCGGTCCGATCATCACGTCGATGTCCCCCCGTTTTGCCCGTAAAAACTGATCATACCGTTCTCCCGGGGACAGCCGGGAATGAATAATAGATATCCGCTCTCCAAATCTGCGGTAAAACCGCATCACAGTCTGGTATGTCAACGCAATCTCCGGAATCAAAACAATCGCCTGTTCACCGCGGCTGACCGCATACGCGATCAGTTCCATATACACCTCTGTCTTACCGCTGCCAGTCACACCGTGAATGAGAGATACCTTGTATCCCTTATTTTCCCAATTTCGGGTCAGGTCATCGACAATCTCCTGTTGTTCCTCATTCAACTGCACCGCTTTCTTTTGCTGGCCGGATATATGAACCGGATTACGGTAAACCGTCACCGCATCACAGACCAAAATCTGCTGTTCCTCCATCGCCCGAATCGCGGTCGTAGAAATATTCAGTTTTCCAGTTACAAATTCATAAGGAATCTCTCCTTCTTCCATTAGCGCCTGTAAAAGACGCAGACGTGCTTTCTGATGCTTCTTTTCATAAAACGCTGCTTTTTCGGCAGCTGCTTCTTCTGAAAGCAACAAACGCACCGTTCTTTTTTTCTGCTGTTTGATTTTTTTCTTAACCGGAAGTACTGTTCTTAAAGCCTGACTCATCGTAGAACCATACATATCACGGATCCAACCGGCCAACGTCACCAGACGATCTTCTCCGGTCAGTTCCTTGCCATCTGTCAGCACTTCGAGAATCTCCTTGGTTCTGGAAACCTCGTATTCCGGCGTATGCGAAAGACAAATCACATATCCTTTTGTAATACGATTTCCTTTCCCAAACGGAATCTTCACAATCGATCCGACCGCAACCTGCTTCTTCAGGTGCTCCGGCACCAGGTACTGAAAGCTGCGATCCAGTTTTTCATGCGAAATGTCCACTATGATATTGGCAAATAAATACTGCACCACAGCTGTCCCTCCATTTGTTTTATGCTCCGGCTTTCATTTCCTCTAAAATCTCCTGAATCAGTACCCTCTCATCCATTGGATACTTCACGCCACAGATTTCCTGATAATCCTCATGTCCCTTTCCAGCCAATACAATAACGTCCCCCGGCTGTCCATGCCGGATCGCATAAGCAATTGCCTCTTTTCGATCAGAAATTTTAATATAGGTTCCGTCTGTTTTGGAAATACCAGTAACAATATCCTCCATAATTGCTTCCGGATCTTCATCACGTGGATTATCCGATGTAATGATTGTGAAATCCGCCAGTCTGCCAGACACCTCTCCCATCTCAAAACGTCTTGATTTTGCGCGGTTTCCGCCGCAGCCAAACAAACAGACCAGACGTTTCGGCTGATATTCCTTCAAGGTAGACAACAGACTCTCCAGCGCCATCGCATTGTGTGCATAGTCAATCATCAGTGTAAAGGCATCCGACACTTTCATCATCTCAACGCGTCCCTTCACTTTTGCCTGGTTCAGCGCTGAAATCATCTTTTTCTCCGAAACTCCGAAATAATCGCACACAGCAATCGCAGCCAGAGAATTATACACACTAAATTTACCCGGGATATCAATTTCCACTCGGAAATTGCACTTACCAGTCACATGATAATCAATGCCAAGATATCCCGGTCTGGATACCAGCTGTGTCTCTGATGCACGATAATCCGCAGTTTTTCTAAAGCCGTACATCACTACATCACATGTGTGACCTGCGAGAATTTCTTCCACATGCGGATCATCTGCATTTAATATGCCATGACGGCACTGTTTGAACAACATAGCCTTACAGCGCAGATAATCCTCAAAACTTTCGTGTTCCGCAGGTCCGATATGATCCGGTGCAAGGTTTGTAAAAATGCCGATTTCAAATGTAAAACCAGCCGTACGATGCAGCATCAAGCCTTGTGAGGAAACCTCCATCACCACACAGTCACAGCCTGCTTCCAGCATCTGCGCAAAATATGCCTGCACAGTGATCGATTCCGGCGTGGTATTGCGGGCCGGAATCACTTTCTCTCCAATGATTGCTTCAATCGTGCCAATCAGTCCTACCTTATGACCTGCCGCCTCCAAAATAGATTTGATCATATAAGTTGTTGTTGTTTTTCCTTTGGTGCCGGTAATACCGATCACTTTCAGTTTTTCTGCCGGATGATCGTACCATGCTGCCGCAATATATGCCATCGCATAACGACTGTCAGACACTTGAATCACGGTCACATCCGCCGGTACCTCCACCGCGTCCTGCACCACCAGTACCTTTGCGCCTTTTTTGATTACCTCAGGCACATATTGATGTCCGTCGGAAACAGCCCCCCTGATACAGAAAAACAGGCTCCCCTCCAATACTTTTCTGGAATCATTGACAATATCTGTCACCTCTTTGTCCAAACTGCCCTGCAGGCAGGTATATTCCAGACGTTCCAAAAGCTTAACCAGCTTCATTTTATCATTCTCCCTATGTTCAGAATTTTGAATACTCTTTTTAGCATAGCATAATTTTGCAATACTGCCAACCAGTTTTTCAGTATTATAAAACGTCCTGACACAAACAACGTTTGCATCAGGACGCCCTTACTTTTATTCTTCTGTCAATTCAGCAGCTTCTTCTTCAAAATCTTCTTCTTCAAAATCTTCATCTTCCAATTCATCAAATTCTTCCTCCTGAAGATCAACTTCCTCTTCTGTCAGAATATCCTCTGTGAATTCCTCAAGATCTTCTGCTTCTTCCTCAATTTCCGTCTCTTCCTCCGGCATGATATCCGTATTGAGACGAACGTTGCGGTATCTCTTGATACCGGTACCTGCCGGAATCAACTTACCGATCAAAACATTTTCCTTCAGACCGATCAGCGGGTCAACCTTGCCCTTGATTGCAGCTTCCGTCAGTACCTTTGTCGTTTCCTGGAAAGATGCCGCGGACAAGAAGGAATTCGTAGCCAGAGCAGCCTTGGTAATACCGAGCATTACCTGTACACCCTCTGCCGGTTCTTTCCCTTCTTCGATCAGTTTTTCGTTCACATCCTCGAATTCAAGGATATCAACCTGCGTACCCGGAAGGAAATCGGAATCACCGCTATTTTCAATGCGGATCTTCTTCAGCATCTGATGCACGATCATTTCGATATGCTTATCGTTGATCTCAACACCCTGCAGACGATATACACGCTGTACCTCACGGAGCATGTAATCCTGTGCCGCCCGCACGCCCTTGATTTTCAAGATATCATGCGGATTAATGCTACCTTCTGTCAGTTCATCACCAGCTTCAAGTACTGCGCCGTCAACTGCTTTGATTCTAGAACCGTACGGAATGAGATAAGTTCTGGAGTCCCCATTTTCTTCATTCGTGACAACAATCTCACGTTTTTTCTTCGTATCACGGATTTCCACACGTCCGGCAATCTCTGTAATAATAGCAAGACCTTTCGGCTTTCTTGCCTCAAAAAGTTCCTCGACACGAGGAAGACCCTGTGTGATATCGCCGCCGGCAACACCGCCGGTATGGAATGTACGCATGGTCAGCTGTGTACCCGGTTCACCAATGGACTGAGCCGCGATAATACCTACAGACTCGCCTACCTGTACCGGTTCGCCGGTTGCCATATTTGCGCCGTAACATTTTGCGCAAATACCTACATGAGACTTACAGGTCAGAACTGTACGGATCTTAATCTTGTCATACGGCTTTCCATCCTTATTGACGCCTTCCTTCATGATGCGGGCAGCGCGCTTCGGAGTAATCATATGATTTGCTTTCACCAGCACTTCACCGTCGGCATTTTTAATTTCCTCACAAGAATATCTTCCCGTAATACGATCCTGAAGGCTTTCGATCTCTTCTTTTCCATCCATGAATGCAGAAACATACATACCCGGAATTTCGTCTTTTCCTTCACAACAATCCACTTCACGAACAATCAGTTCCTGAGAAACGTCAACCAGACGTCTGGTCAGGTAACCAGAGTCAGCAGTACGAAGCGCCGTATCGGACAGACCTTTACGCGCACCATGTGCAGACATGAAGTATTCCAGTACGTCCAGACCTTCACGGAAATTGGACTTAATCGGAAGTTCAATGGTATGACCGGTTGTATCGGCCATCAATCCACGCATACCTGCCAGCTGTTTGATCTGTTTGTCAGAACCACGCGCACCGGAATCAGCCATCATGTAAATATTGTTATATTTATCAAGACCATCCAGCAGCGCTCTTGTCAGAATATCGTCAGTCGTTTTCCAGGTTTCCACAACTTCTTTATAACGCTCTTCCTCTGTGATCAGACCACGCTTGTAGTTTCTGGTAATCTTATCAACCGTATTCTGCGCTTTCGCGATCAGTTCCGGCTTTTCAGGCGGTACTGTCATATCGGAAATAGATACCGTCATCGCAGCTCTGGTAGAATACTTGTAACCCATCGCCTTGATATTGTCGAGCGCTTCTGCTGTCTTGGTTGCTCCGTGTGTATTGATAATCTTTTCCAGAATCTGTTTCAGACCCTTTTTACCAACGTGGAAGTCAACCTCCAGCTTTAATTCATTTTCCGGAATGCTTCTATCTACAAAACCGATATCCTGCGGCAGAATCTCATTGAAAATAAATCTTCCCATCGTAGATTCCACTGTACCGGTCTTTACAGTACCATCCGGCATTTTCTTTGTCATACGCACTTTGATACGCGTCTGCAAAGTAATAACCTTATTTTCATATGCAAGGAGTGCTTCATTTACACTCTTGAATACCTTACCTTCACCCGGTGCTCCCGGTCTCTCCTGAGTCAAGTAATAAATACCGAGGACCATATCCTGTGATGGAACCGCTACCGGACCGCCATCGGACGGCTTCAGCAGGTTGTTCGGGGACAGCAGCAGGAAACGGCATTCTGCCTGTGCTTCCACGGAAAGCGGAAGATGCACAGCCATCTGGTCGCCGTCGAAATCGGCATTGAACGCCGTACATACGAGCGGATGCAGTTTAATCGCTTTCCCCTGTACCAGAACCGGTTCGAAGGCCTGAATACCGAGTCTGTGCAGTGTAGGTGCACGGTTCAACATAACCGGATGCTCTTTAATTACCTTTTCCAGAACATCCCAAACCTGCGGTTCCAGTCTTTCGACCATCTTCTTAGCATTTTTAATATTGTGTGATGTACCGTTTGCCACCAGTTCTTTCATAACGAACGGTTTAAACAGTTCGATCGCCATTGTCTGCGGCAGACCGCACTGATAAATTTTCAGTTCCGGTCCAACGACAATAACCGAACGTCCGGAATAGTCTACTCGTTTACCAAGCAGGTTCTGACGGAAACGTCCGGATTTACCTTTCAACATATCAGAAAGGGATTTCAGCGGACGGTTACCAGGTCCGGTTACCGGACGACCACGTCGGCCATTGTCAATCAGCGCATCCACAGATTCCTGCAGCATACGCTTTTCATTGCGGACAATAATATCCGGAGCGCCAAGCTCCAACAGTCTTTTCAGACGGTTGTTACGGTTAATGATACGGCGGTACAAATCATTTAAGTCAGACGTTGCGAAACGTCCGCCATCAAGCTGTACCATCGGACGGATATCAGGTGGAATCACCGGAATGACAGTCATAATCATCCATTCCGGACGATTTCCAGACTCACGGAACGCTTCTACTACTTCCAGACGTTTCACGATTCTCGCACGTTTCTGTCCGGTAGCGTCCTTTAACTGTGCCTGTAATTCCTCCGCATCCTTTTCAAGGTCGATGGCTTCCAGAAGCTCTTTGATTGCCTCCGCTCCCATCCCCACACGGAAAGTATCTCCATATGCTTCTCTGGCTTCCTGATATTCCTTCTCTGTCAGCACCTGTTTGTGCATCAGATTCGTATTTCCGGCATCCAGAACAATATAATTTGCAAAGTACAATACTTTCTCCAGAGTACGCGGAGAAAGATCAAGCACCAGTCCCATACGGGACGGAATACCTTTGAAATACCAGATATGAGAAACCGGAGCTGCCAGCTCAATGTGTCCCATACGTTCTCTACGCACACTGGATTTGGTGACTTCCACGCCGCATCGGTCGCAGACAACACCCTTATAACGAATCTTTTTATATTTACCGCAGTGACATTCCCAGTCCTTACTCGGCCCGAAAATGCGTTCACAGAACAGACCGTCTTTTTCCGGTTTCAGTGTTCTGTAATTGATGGTTTCCGGCTTTTTCACTTCGCCGCGGGACCATTCCCTGATTTTCTCCGGTGACGCCAGTCCGATTTTGATTGCATCAAATGTCATCGGCTGATAAACTTCATTGGTTGTTGTTTCTGGCATGAACGGTTCCCTCCTTATTCAACATCATCATCGTAGTTGTCTTCAGCTCCATCATAGAAATCATCTTCCGATTCTGCTTCCTCCTCGACATCTACCAGTTCCTCGCCCGCAAATTCCTGCTGACTGAAACCGTAGTTTCCAAGTGGTGCCTCCTCACGGCGATAGCCTCTGTCCCCCTCGATCACGGAGCGCAGATCTGTCTCACCATAGTCGATACTTTCCATAATTTCCACTTCCTTCTGGTTTTCACCAAGAACCTTAACATCCAGTCCGAGGGACTGCAGCTCTTTTAAGAGAACCTTGAAGGATTCCGGGATACCCGGTTCCGGAATATTGTCGCCTTTGATAATCGCCTCATAGGTTTTTACACGGCCCACTACGTCGTCTGACTTCACAGTCAAGATTTCCTGCAGCGTATAAGAAGCGCCGTACGCCTCCAGAGCCCAAACCTCCATCTCTCCGAAACGCTGTCCACCGAACTGTGCTTTACCACCCAACGGCTGCTGTGTAACAAGAGAGTATGGACCGGTAGAACGCGCATGAATCTTATCGTCTACCAGATGGTGAAGCTTGAGGTAATGCATGTGTCCGATCGTAACCGGGCTGTCAAAGAACTCACCGGTACGTCCGTCACGTAGACGAACCTTACCGTCTCTGGAAATCGGCACACCCTTCCACAATTTTCTGTGTTCTCTATTCTCATACAGATAATCCAGTACTTCCGGAAGCAGCTCCTCACCATGTTTTGCTTTAAATTCATCCCACTCCAGATTTACATAATCATTTGCAAGATCAAGAGTGTCCATAATATCATTTTCGTTCGCACCGTCAAATACCGGTGTAGATACATTAAAGCCAAGTGCTTTCGCTGCAAGACTCAGATGAATCTCCAACACCTGTCCGATATTCATTCGGGACGGCACACCAAGCGGATTCAATACGATGTCAAGCGGACGTCCATTCGGAAGGAACGGCATATCCTCAACCGGAAGCACACGGGAAACGACACCCTTGTTACCGTGACGTCCGGCCATCTTATCACCGACAGAAATCTTTCTCTTCTGTGCAATATAAATACGTACAGACTGATTTACTCCCGGAGGAAGCTCATCGCCATTTTCACGCGTAAACACTTTTGCATCCACAATGATACCGTACTCACCGTGCGGCACTTTCAGGGAAGTATCACGCACTTCACGCGCCTTCTCACCAAAGATCGCGCGCAGCAGTCTTTCTTCTGCTGTCAGCTCAGTCTCACCCTTCGGCGTAACCTTACCAACCAGAATATCACCGGCACGTACTTCCGCACCAATACGGATAATACCTCTTTCATCCAGGTCTTTAAGTGCATCATCACCAACACCCGGAACGTCACGTGTGATCTCTTCCGGTCCCAGCTTTGTATCTCTGGATTCTGCCTCATATTCCTCAATATGGATAGATGTATACACATCATCCATAACCAGTCTTTCACTTAAGAGAACCGCATCCTCGTAGTTATAACCTTCCCAGGTCATAAATCCGATCAACGGATTTTTACCGAGCGCAATCTCACCGTTTGCGGTAGACGGACCGTCTGCGATAACCTGTCCTGCCTCTACACGGTTGCCCTTGAACACGATCGGTTTCTGATTGTAACAGTTGCTCTGGTTGCTTCGCAGATATTTCGTCAGATGATATTCATCTCTCTGACCGTCATCTCTGCGAATCACAATATTTTTAGAAGTAACCTTTTCTACAATACCTGCATTTTCCGCAACAACGCAGACACCGGAGTCAACCGCTGTTTTTGTTTCCATACCTGTTCCGACTACCGGCGCTTCGGTCGTCAGAAGCGGCACAGCCTGACGCTGCATGTTAGATCCCATCAGCGCACGGTTTGCGTCGTCGTTCTGCAGGAACGGAATCAACGCCGTTGCAACAGAGAATACCATACGCGGAGATACGTCCATATACTCAAACATCTGACGCTCATACTCCTGCGTTTCATCCAGATAACGTCCGGATACGTTTTTATGAATGAAGTGTCCTTCTTCATCCAGCGGCTCATTCGCCTGCGCTACATGGTAATTATCCTCTTCATCCGCAGTCATATATACAACCTCGTCGGTTACACGCGGATTTTTCGGATCTGTTCTGTCAATCTTACGATACGGTGCTTCAATAAAACCGTACTGATTAATTCTTGCATAGGATGCCAGTGAGTTGATCAGACCAATGTTCGGACCTTCCGGAGTCTCAATCGGGCACATTCTTCCATAATGAGAATAATGTACATCTCGCACCTCAAATCCGGCTCTGTCTCGTGACAAACCACCCGGACCAAGTGCGGACAAACGTCTCTTATGCGTCAGCTCACCGAGCGGGTTATTCTGATCCATGAACTGGGACAGCTGGGAAGAACCGAAAAATTCTTTGACCGCAGCCGTAACCGGTTTGATATTGATCAGTGACTGCGGAGAAATCCCCTCCAGATCCTGTGTCGTCATACGTTCGCGCACTACTCTCTCCAGTCTGGAAAGACCGATACGATACTGGTTCTGCAGCAACTCACCGACTGCACGAATACGCCGATTGCCCAAATGGTCAATATCGTCATCGCTTCCGATCCCGTATTCCAGATGGATATTGTAGTTGATAGAAGCCAGAATATCCTCTTTGGTGATATGCTTCGGAATCAGATCATGGATATCGCGACGAATTGCATCTTTGATATCCTCCAGATCGGTATTTTCTTCCAGAATAGATTTCAGGGCCGGATAGTATACTAACTCTGTAACACCGACTTCCTTCGGATCAACATCTACAAAATTGGTGATGTCAACCATCATGCTGGAAAGAACTTTTACGTTGCGTTCCTCTGTCTGGATCATTACATACGGAACAGCGGCATTCTGAATGGCATCTGCCATCTCGCGCGTCAGCTTTGTTCCTTCTTCTGCCAGAACCTCTCCTGTCATCGGATCAACCACGGTTTCCGCCAGGACATGTCCTGCGATACGATGGCGGAACATCAGTTTTTTATTAAATTTATAACGGCCTACTTTTGCCAGATCATATCTTCTCGGATCAAAGAACATCGCCATGATCAGGCTTTCCGCACTTTCCACTGCGAGCGGCTCGCCCGGACGGATCTTTTTGTACAGCTCCAGAAGACCTTCCTGATAATTTGTGGAAGTATCCTTTGCAAGTGTAGCCACGATCTTCGGCTCCTCACCGAACAGCTCCAGGATTTCAGCATTGCTGCTGACACCCAGTGCACGAATCAACACCGTAATCGGCACCTTTCTGGTACGGTCTACACGCACATAGAAAATATCGTTGGAATCTGTCTCATACTCCAGCCATGCTCCACGATTCGGGATAACGGTGCTGGAGAACAATCTTTTACCAATCTTATCATGAGCAATCCCATAATAAATACCAGGAGAACGAACCAACTGACTGACGATAACTCGCTCTGCTCCGTTAATCACGAAGGTACCGGTTGCTGTCATCAGCGGCAGATCACCCATAAAAATCTCATGCTCGTTAATTTCATCCGTCTCGCGGTTGCGAAGTCTTACCTTGACCTTCAGCGGTGCGGCGTAGGTTGCGTCCCTCTCCTTGCACTCATCAATCGAGTACTTCACATCGTCCTCGCAGAGTTTGAAATCTACAAATTCAAGACTGAGCTTTTCGCCATAGTCACGAATCGGAGAGATATCATCAAACACTTCTTTGAGACCCTCGTCCAGAAACCACTGATAGGAATCCTTCTGAACTTCGATCAGATTCGGCATCTCAAGAACCTCTTTCTGTCGGGAGTAGCTCATCCGGAAACTGTTACCATTTTCAATAGGACGTATTCTATTTTTCTCCATCAACGTTTCACCCCTGTCTTTTTATATAAAAGTATGCTTTTTCTACAGGCGTTTTCTGCCAAAAATATACAACGATTTTTGGGCATAAAATCCCCATAGGGCACACTTCTGCACGATAATGCAACCTATACTATAGCACAGAGATTTAAGGATGTCAAATACTTTTTTAAAAAAGTATTCCCGTCATGACGAAAAGTTTCCGGTATGGCGGGAATACATCGATATCTACATTATTTTATTTACAATTCAATAATTTCTGTTCCTTCTGTAATACCGTTCTCATTAAACGCATCAACTCGCACAAACACCTTCTGTCCTTCCACCAGAGAAGCAATTTCCTGCTCTCTTTCAAATGTCATGCGGCTGTGATACAGTTTATCCGGCGCAAAGCCCCACTGAATACTATAACCAACTGTATCCGTCTGTGTCTCCATCGTTACTCTCATAGAACATTTACCGGTACGTTCTGCCGTGTAATGCAATGCAGCAGGTTTTTCACCGTTTCCTTTTCCAAATACACGCAGACCGGAAATGCATGCCGGCTGCTGATACGGAACCTCATGTATCGTCAATCTCAGATAACGAACTGATTTTCCTTCTTTTATCACGGTAAAATCGTGCGGCAGATTTGTCTGTGCCTGAGATTTATCTTTTATTATAAAGAAGCTTTCACCATCTATACTGCCCTCCAGTTTCCATCTGGTCAGATGCTGTGCCTCATCAATGTAACGTCCCTGCATTCCTCCACGTAAGTTGCCCGGTATCGGAACATCCATTTTATCGTCAGCAAAATTGATCTGTACTGCATGTACATCCATAATCTCACCAAGATCCATCATCAGCCACTCGCCCGGCTGTTTTGTCGCAGCTCTCCACCAGGTCTGTACATTTTCATCCGCAGCCAGTTCCGGTCCTTTTCCTTCTGCAAAAGAGGAAGCCGTCATTGTTTTTTGATAACTCAGCAGATACCAATCCGGTTCCGCCCAAGCGTCCATCTCCCCCTCTTCCATGCGTATTGGCCAATCACCATAACGCTGATTACAGAACATCACACCATCTTTATCAAATCCGGTCTGCCAAATACCGACACGCCGCTCAAAGTTATGATTCATACTGATACGCATAGTTGCCGCATGCCAGAAGTTTCCATTTCTGTCTTCCATCGTGGAACCGTGTCCGGCTCCCGGCAGGAAACCGCCCGCTTTAACAGAAAGCGGATTATTATTTGCCGGCACAAACGGACCAAGCGGACTTTCACCCTCATATACACCGTCTGCATAAACGTTAAATTCTGTTCCAGTACATGCATACTGCAAATAATATCTGCCATTATACTTTGTCATCCAAGCGCCTTCAATATACGGTCTGTTTGTCAGATAACCTCTCATAAACTTACAATAATCTTCCGGATAATCCGTTTCTGTTTTTCCCTGCTCTTTCAACATTTCCTGAAAACGTGCTTCCCCTTCCTCATCAGAAAGCGGCGGCCAGGAATTATTTTCCCCATTGCATTCATAACCAAACGTCTCTGGTCTTCCAAAGATCAGCTCCTTTGGTTCACCCATCTGTTTCATAGTCTGTGGATCAAGTTCCACACCCCAGATCGGTGTCGTATTGTTACATCCCCAGTAAAAATAAATTCTTCCATCATCATCCACGAATAAATCCGGATCCCAGAAATCAAACGTACCCAAAATTTCCTCATACGGTCCGTTTATCACATCTTTCGTGCGATAGAAATTACAGATTTCTCCGCGCTTCGATGCACTGAAATACACATAGTCGCCCACTACACGCACATCTGGCGCATAGTCATACAGCGGCAGGTTCTCCGGCAGACGATGCTGTTCCCAGTTTACTAAATCCTCCGACACCCATACTTCCAGTGTCATAGATGCAAACAGATAGTACTTTCCTTTGAACTGAATCATAGACGGATCCGCTGCCTCTCTGGCAATCTGTCCGATACCGGTTTTCGGATCCGGCGCGTGGAACTGATAACGATAATCCACATTTAACGGGTTACAAAAATACTTACTCATAATACCTTCTCCTTCTCACAATTAATAATCTTTTACCTTCACTTTAAAATCCGCAAATTTTGCATCACCATTTTCCGCAAACATCATAAGATACGTACCCGTAAAGGTCATGATGCGTGTCTGCTCGGTACAAAGCCCCGCTACATGGCCGCTGCCAAGCTTCTGATAAATAATGCCGTCTGTGCTATAGAAGAAATGGTAAAATTCCCTGTCGCTCTCTATCTTCAGATAAACAGCATCTCCCATATTCAACGAAATCTCAGCCTGTGCGGTTACGGCATACATATCATGTACATGTTTTGCCAGAGCAACATTCCATTTTCCGCCATCCTTTGTCACATAGATTTCATAGTGATAATCATGGTTGTAATAAGCGCTCAAACCGGCGCGGCTTCCATTTTTGTCCTGCTGCGGATAAACCGCTGTCGTCGTTACTGTCTCGAAGCCCTTCTGACGCACTCCGACAATCGTCGGCGTATCCATATCATTCAGGGTAACTTCACTGCCTTTTAATAACAAATGTTTCTCCTCTGTGCAACGCACATAGTTTTCCATTACCGGATTGCGCACAAAGTTATAATGTGCTGAAAATTCTTCCGTTGAAAAATCATCTGCAAAATCGCGGCATACCGGAGCGGTTTCTCCCGGAAGCGGGCCATCCATCTCAATATCAATCAAACCGCCTTCTGCGGCGATCGGCCATCCGTCTTCAGTCCATGTGATCGGTGCCAGATACGTTTCTCTTCCAAGATTGTGCATCAGGATACGGTTTTTCTCTCCTCCGCACGGGCGGATTGCCAGGCAGACCATCCACCAGTTTCCGTTTACATCCTCCATGATGTCGGCATGACCGGTACAGTAAATACGTTCACGCGTATCTTCCCTGTGAGAAAGGATCGGATTATACGGACATTTTTCAAACGGTCCATATGGGCTGTCCCCGCGCTGCATCGTTTCCATATGACCGTACTCCGTACCGCCTTCCGCCAGCATCAGATAATATTTTCCATTAATCTTATACAGATGCGGCCCTTCCGGATAACGGCCTCCGCAGCCGTAACTGAGTACCTTTGTCTCCGTATATTTTTCTCCGGTCAGCGGATTGATCTCGCTGATCAAAATTGCCTGTCTGCCCTCAGAATCGTTCGATGCGGTTGTGTAGTATACTTTTCCGTCGTCATCAAAAAGGATGGACGGATCGATACCGCTCTGCTCCACCCATACCGGCTCTGACCAGCCTTTTGCCAGGTCATCCGTATGTACAATAAAGTTTCCGCCATAACTGACATTTGTTGTCGTCATATAAAACCGACCTTCATGGTAGCGAATCGTCGGTGCATAAATACCGCCTGACGGATTGCACTTATCCAGTTCCAGCTGGCTTCTGCGGTCAAGCACATGACCGATCGCCTCCCAGTTTACCAGATTTTTACTATGATAAATCGGCACTCCCGGAAAGAACTCAAAGGATGAGTTCACCAGGTAATAGTCATCGCCCACCCTGCAGATGGACGGATCCGGATTGTATCCGGAAACAATAGGATTTCTATATTTCATTGCTTATACCTCCTGCATATTTTTACCAGTTCGTATCAATTTTTTCGCTGTTTCTCAAATGCGAAAGCTCCGTTTTCAGTTTTTCCACGTAAGCCAGACGCCCCTTAAAAGATGGCTTCCCGTTTATTGTGATCACGCCGTTTCTGGCATCCTCAAGCGGAATCATTTCCAGAATATCCGTTCCTCCGTCCAGATAATGATAAGTAATGGAAAGTTCGGCCTCTCCCTGTACTGGTTCCGTATAAATTTCCTGCACGTCCACCTCCAACAGGAAAGAATAGAACGTGCGGAACAGTTTTTCATCCAAAGACTGTCCCTTCTCCGTGATCCCGGAAATCGCTCCCTCTTCGTCACGCTTCAGCGTAAACACTGTCGTTTCTCCATCGATCGTCAGGTCCACTTCCGAAACCGTGTCGATCTCCGGAAGCAGCGCTAACGCAAAAAATAGGCTGTCCGCATCCTCGTGAAGGAAGGATAAACTGCTCTCATATACCGTATACAGAAGATCGGAACCGCTCCAGAGCATATAACGCACGCCGCTCTCTCTTTCGCCGCCGACCGTAAAAGTATCCGTCTCTCCGTCGTGATCAACCGTCATAATTATAGCCGGCGCATCCAGCCCGTATTCCTCTGCGTCGCTGCGGTCGTATACCCCCAGTACTTCTGCCGCGGAAAATCCGAACAGCGCGCCTATTTTTTCATTCATTGCCTTTACCGATGTTTTTACATGAACCGGACTTGTCAGCTCATACGAGGATGTATATGCCTGCGGCTCTTCCTCGATCGCCGCGATCTCAAGCGGCGCGTCCAGATCCGGCCGCTCGATCACAATATGACGCAGCCGCTCTGTGATCTCCTGCCCGTCTGTATAGGGATCGATAAAGGTGCGGTTCAGATAAGCGTACGGAGATGCTTCAATCAGATCGCCTTTTCCCATCGGAACCGTATAGAGTGTTTCGTCGCCTTCCCGCATCAGATACCAGCAGTCGCCACCTTCATTGTAATCACCGAGCTGCAGCGTAATTTCTTCTTCTGCCGTAATCGTCACCGTTGTCGAATTCTCCAGGCCGTAGCGCTCTTTTTCCACCCCTTTTTCCTGCACGACTTTCGCATGCAGTTCCGACAAATTGCGCACCAACACGTTCATCTGCGTCTGGCTCTGCTCATATTCTTCAAACCCTTTTAAGAGATACCCGTTTTTCTCTTTTATAATCTCCACATTCCCGGACGAGTTCGTAATCCGTACTTCAGAAATCGCATCCTGTTCTACCTGATACAGCGTAACTTCCTGTCCTTCCATCGTTTCCGATTTTTCTGCTTTTTTCTCGCTGATCTGCAAAGCCAGAAGCAGCACCACCAGAATCACCAGCAATGCCGCCAGTCCTACCAGCCGTTTCTTTTTTGTCTTCATTTATAAACGCCTCCTGTAAACGGACATCACCGCACCTGCTGCAAAAGTAACCAGGGGAAGGAGAATTCCCAGAAGCACCGCAATCGTCTGATAGGTCGCCTGTGTCACGGTCAGCTGCTGCGCGGTAAAGCGCACGCCTTCGATGCTAACGCCATTTTGCTTTCCTGCCAGCGTATTGATCAGTTCCACCGTAAAGTCCCGGTTATTAAAGCTGTCGCTGACTGCGCTCGAAGAAGAAAACATGGATGCAGAACCAAATACCGCCACCTGTGAAGTTCGTTCTTCTGTTCCTTCGTATTTCAGACGCGTTCCCAGCGCGGCCAGTCCATAACTCTGCTTCTCGGCATTCTGATCCGCCAGTACCTGTCCGCCCGCCAGTTCGTAACAGACGCTTGTTTCCGGCGAAGTGATCAGATAATCCGCACTGCGGTTATCATTTTCTTCCCAGAGTACTTCCACCGGTCTGCAGTAATAACCAATAAATGGCAGAGACGGATTTTTCACCTGCTTCAGATAGACATCCGCCGCCTCTGCAAAACCGGCTCCAAACATAAATCCGTTTCCGTCATAATTATTTGCCGCTTCTGTCTCCACGATCAGACTGTTTCCAATACTAATTCCCCATTCCTCCAGAAAGCTTTCCAGCGCCGGAAGCTCCGGCTGATTATAAGCTGCCACATAAAACAGCTTTTTCCCAAATCTTCCGTCATTGTCAAGAAAACGATCCAGTTTTTCCAGCTCGGCAGCTGTATAATCGGTCATCGGCGCCAGAAGAAAGGCGATTTCAGAATCTGCCGAAATTTCTTCTGTTCCAATGTTCTGTTCCACAACCTGATAGTTATTCTCCTGCAGATAGTTGCTGATGTCTGCGCATCCCTGCTCCTGATGTCCGGTCAGCATCGAAACCTGCAGTACAGACTGCTCGGTCGTATAAAGAATCCCCGATGTCAGCTGCTGCTCCGCAGTAGATTCATAAATATAGCTGCGGCCGCTCTCATCCGGTATCGCCTCCACACAGTCGTTTAAGGTCAATACCTTTGTGCGCTGCCCGCTTTCAATAATAATACTTCCTTCTGCCACCCCATATTCTGCGTACTCGCTGACAATCTCCGGCTCTTTCAAGACATCTGCAAATCGCACCCGGATCCTGTCATTTTTACGGGAGTATTCTTTCAACAGTTCATCCATCTGTTTCCCATAATCGGTATCACACAATTTTTCCTGATCATAGCAAACAGTAATGTCTACGTCCGTATTGATCTGCTTTACCGCTTCCACAGACTCCCGAGACAGCCGGTAGAGCTGCTTATCCGTCAGATCCACAGACGGCACATGCTTCAGCAGTATAGAAAGAACCACATTGCCAAGTACAATAACAGCTACAAATACAACCGTAATAACTGCCGAAAATGCAGCGTTCTTCATGCGCTTATTTGCCATCCATCTGTTTTTATCCAAAACACGTTCGCTTAAGAAATTAAAGATCAGCACGATACTGATAAAATAAATCACATTTGCTGGATCTAAAATGCCGGATACAAAATCAGAGAAGCGCGCCTCCAACGAAATTACCGCCAGAGCTCCCGATACCATAGAGAGGGAATCCGGCAGTATACCGCCTACACTGTCCAAAAAAATCACAAAGATCATACAAGCAAAAGTACCGACTGCCGCCAGCATCTGACTTTCTGTCAATGCGGATATCAGAAGGCCAATACTGATCAAAGCACTTCCCAAAAGCAGCATCCCCAGAAAGTTTCCCAGAAACATACTGAAATCAGGCTTCGACAGTGCTCCAAGCACCAGAAAATATACAATAAAAATTGAAATTCCCAGCACAAACACCGTAAATGCCGCCAGAAATTTGCCCCATACAATCTCTGTCAGTGAAACCGGCGCTGTAAAAAGCGCCTGATCGGTACGTGTACGTTTTTCCTCTGACAGCAGCCGCATGGTCAGCAACGGCAAAGTCAGCAGTACCACAATGTACATATCCGCAAATACTGCCGCAATATCATTCGTTCCCTTATAGGAAATCTGCATCAACAAAAACTGTCCGCCAAATAAAAAGTACAATCCCAGACAAATATAACCTCTGGCACTCTTAAAGTAGGAAGACAGTTCCTTTAAATAAATCGCTCTCATACCCTGTCCTCCTTTTCCGTCAAAATTTTTCTGCCTGTAGTTGCGCGAAGAAACAATTCTTCCAGATTTTCTTCCTTTCGCTCCAGTCCCAGAAGACGCCAGCCATTTTGTGAAATGCAGTCATAGATACTTCTTCGCACCGGTATATCCGATTCGGTTTTTACTATATAAACCCCAACATTTGGTTCTTCATTTCCTCTAAATTGTACGTCCGTCACTCCTGTAAGCTTCTTTAAACAGTACATCACGTTTGCCTTCGGGCCTTCTACCAGTACCTGATATCCTATGCTCCTGCTGCCCTCCGGCGTAATATCGTCCACAATGAGCTGCCCCTCATTGATGATCAGCACTCTTGTGCATACCGCCTGAATTTCCTGTAGAATATGGGACGAAAAAATAATCGTATGCTTTTCACCCAGCTTTTTGATCAGGCTGCGGATCTCTATAATCTGTTTAGGATCCAGTCCAACCGTCGGTTCATCCAAAATTAAAATCTTCGGATCTCCGATCAGCGCCTGCGCAATGCCGACACGCTGTTTATACCCTTTAGAAAGATTTTTGATCAGGCGTTTTTTTACCTCCCGCAAATATACCATATCGCAAATCTCCGCAATGTGCTGTTCGCGGTTCACGCTTTTTCCCACCTTTTTTAAGCGGAACATAAAACGCAGATATTCTTCCACTGTCATGTCCGTATAAAGCGGCGGAATCTCCGGCAGATAACCGATTGCTTTTTTCGCCTGCTCCGGACTTTCCGTAATATCAATCCCATCCACGATCACTTCTCCAGATGTCGCCGACAGATACCCTGTCAAAATATTCATCGTCGTTGATTTTCCTGCCCCATTTGGTCCCAGAAATCCGAGAATTTCTCCGTCTTTAACCGTAAAGCTTAAATTCTTCACAGCCATCTTGTCACTGTATTGTTTTGTCAGATTTTTTATTTTGATCAATCTGCTTTTTCCTCCCGTTCCTACGCTGTATGTACGCAGATTTTTACATATTTTGTTTCGGCAAATTCACCCAGAGAATTCATGTTTAATTCATCTCCGTTTAACACTCTGCCTGCTTTCCAAATTCCCTTTTCAAATACTCCTTCTTCCAGGCGAACCGTTGTTACAAAGGTATTACTTCCTTTTTTCGGCAACACTTTAAATTTCACATTACATCCAGAGATATAAAATCCATTTTCCTCCCTGAAAATAATACCTGCGCTACCCGTTTTTTTCTCATTCTCACCACTTGTATAATCCAGTTGTATGTCATAACCATCCATCAAAACAATACACCCCGTTTCATACGGATTTGCTTTGATAAAACCACACATCTTGTCGCTGCCGCGTCTGTCTGTAATCAACGGAAGGATACCGTTTAACACCTCGCAGCTTTTCTGAAAATACGGTCCTGTTCCCTCACAATTAAATCCGCGCATGGAAATATTCAGGCTTGCCAAAAGCGCCGGATCCATTGGTTTTAAATCATTTCTCAGAAAATCTTCCACTGCAAACGGAGAAAAGCAAAGTGCATTCACCCCTCCAAATGCATAAAACGCATTGGATGCCGTCACCGGATCTCTTCTTGCCTCCGGGATAAATAAAGGATTCTCACAAACCGTATATTCCTCGCACACTCCCTTAAAATCCGGCAGATAAATATCCGGTGCAATCAGATCCAAAGACGGTGCTGCTGCTTTCCACAACGGAATCAGCTTTGCCACCGGTCCGCCCGACGGATACATCCCAGGTCTGTCCGGATGCTGCTCTAACCAGGCATTTACATACATAGGCAATGGATATATTTTTTTCCCGGCATCAGCAATTATCTGTACTGCTTTTGCGTAATGCCAAGCCATGAAATATTCCGGCGCATTCTCGCCAAGCGCATCTGTCCAGTTTCCGTTCCCTTTATACAATTCTGCGATTTCTGCCGGCACTTCTTTGGAAAATGCTGATTCTGCTGCCTCAGAATAATCTCTCTCAGCTTTTAAGAAACCAATCTCATTTTCTACCTGCACCATAACAACCGTCTGTTCTTTGCTGTCACACTCTTTTAAATATTCCATCAACCTCACAAACGCCTTTTTATCTGCCTCTACCGCAGCTTCACAAAGTGGTGATATCGTATCAGAGGGATGCCCGTTCGCGTAACAAGAACGGAAAAATCGCTTATAATCTTCTTTTACCCAGGATGGAACATAAAAGCTCTCGCCGTTTTTCCAAAGACCAAACCACAGAAGCACTAATTTTACGTCTTCCCTTCTGGCCTGCTGCAGCAATCCTTCTACCAACGAAAAATCAAACTTTCCTTCTGTTGGCTCTATACTTTCCCATGCCACCGGAAGAATTATCGTATTTAATCCCAATGGACGAACATACGGCCACACCTCCTGTTCCATAAATGTAAGATTTGATGAAGCCGAATTATGCAGTTCACCAGCCAGCATCAGAAACGGTTTCTCCTTTACATAAAGAGCAGGAATACCATATTTATTTTTTTCAATATGTGGGATTGCTTTGAAATCTATTTTCTCATTCATCTGCCTTTTCTCCTTTTCTGGTTAAATTGTTATGTTTCCCTCATTATTTTTTTGAATTTGTATTAATAATAGCCAACCGTCTGTTATTTATATAGATATTATCTTGTTCTCTTTTTGTCTTATTTTGCTATTTCTGGACACCCCAATTGATCCATGTTAAAATAAAAGCAATAGGCAAAATACCGTTTTTACTACTTTACAATATGGAGAAAAGTATGATTTATCAGGAAACTTATCAGGCAGGAGGAAATCCCTCCAAAATGAATATCAGCAGCGTTATTTACACCAGAAACCTTTGCCGTTCTACCCCCCCCCGACAGCTTGAGACAAGTCATGGTTTTCCGGCTCACTGTCACTCTTTTTATGAAGTCAGCTACACAATAAAAGGCAGTGCTATTTATGAGTCCGATAATCGACAGTTTCATTTACCGGAAGGTTCTTTCACTTTCCTGCCGCCCTTGTCCATGCACTCTATCCGGAACGACCAACGCAGCTGCCATTTGCTTTTACAATTTTCTCCCAGATTAATTCATTCTCAGCTCAGCAGTATCCGTCACTTTGAATTGCTTGTTCCAACCGGTAAACTTGCTGAAATTGGATATCTATCCATATTACCCGGCACCCGACTGCATCAGTGCATTACCGATTTAATTTCTCTTTCACCAAAACTGAATCTTCTCACTGATGACATTGACCGTGTCATTGATAATTACAGTTATCGTGACGAACTCTGTTACAGTGCTGTCGTTCTGACTTTTCTTTCTCTATTACTTGAAGAAGGAGTTCTGACCGTCAGTAGTAATTCACTCAATATGACTGACCTTTCCAAAATGCAAATGCTGCTTTCCAGACTTGTATCGACTCCAGAAGAAAAACTTTCTATGGAAGAAGCTGCTGCTCTTGTCAACATGAGCTATTCCAATTTCTGTCGGACCTTCCACAGTGCGCTAGGCTGTTCTTACGTTGATTTTTGCAACAACGTACGGATTTTGCGTGCTCAAGAACTTTTACTGCATTCCAATATGTCAGTCACGGAAATTGCTGTTTATCTGAATTTTGGTTCCATCAGTTACTTTAACCGAATTTTTAAAAAACACACCGGATGTACACCGCTCTCTTATCGCACCTCACATTAATCCAATCATACAGCCGTAAAAATACGGCTGTATTTTTTATCAGCAAAATCAGACTAAAATCAAGCAAATTACTTTATAGATATTATCCCTTTATCTCGCTAAAATCAAATTACCTTTTAGGCAATTTCACTAAATTGCCACAAAAAAAACACATAAAGGAGAGGATAGCTATGAAAAAAGTATCCAAAAAAATCCTTGCTGCAGCCGTTTGCGGAGCATCCGTTGCAGCAATGGCAGGTAGCGTATCTGCTGCTGAACTGTCCGGAGATCTGGACATTTGGGCATGGGGTGCAGACGATGAAGCTAAATCAAGAGAAAATGCGATTGAGCTTTTCATTGAGGGACATCCAGAACTCAACGTAACCTACACAGTTATTCCAACCGCAGACAGCGTTTGGGATCAGAAAGCCTCCGCAGCCCTTACTTCCGGCTCTGCTGGTGATGTAATGCAGATGAGTCCGGACTACTACGGAATGAACACAAAGTATTACATTGATCTGAATCCGTATGTAGAAGCAGAGGGTGTAAATCTGGATGAAGTACTGGTAGACGGTATGATCGACGGTTATTATGATGCAGATGGTAAATTGGAAGGTTTCCCTAATCATACAAACTGCTTCGTAATGGCTTATAACAAAGACATGTTTGATGATGCTGGTGTTGCTTATCCAGAAGAGGGATGGACTCTGCAGGATATGGCTGAATGGGGAAAAGCTTTCGCAGGCGGTGAAGGTGCAAATCAGACATTCGCTATGGCAAAACATTGGGTAATGAACAGCGTAATGTTATATTCCGGCGGTGGACTCCCATACGCAGAAGATCTGTCTGAAGCGTATATGAGTACAGAAAATGTTGTAAATGCATTGACACTTTATAACGATCTGATCAGCAACGGTTTAATTCCGGATGATGCTGCATCCAAAACGATCCCGGCTGAAACCTTATTTGTATCCGGTAAAGCTGCTATGTATCCGACCGGTGGTTTTGAAGCTATCACAGTTACCAATGATGCTGATGAAAATGGTATCAATATTGGTTTTGCTCCGATGCCGAGCGATCCGGATGGAAAAGAAATCAATGTTCAGTACGCAACAGGATGGGCAATTACCACCACAAGCGAAAATCCGGATGCCGGCTGGCAGTTCCTGAAAGAAATCGCTTACGAAAACGATGCGATGGCAGAAGCAATTGCTGTATGTGGTATTCCTGCAAACAAAAAAATCGCAGAAAGCGTATTTGCAGAAACAATTTACAAAGGTGAAGGTCTTGATAACAGCTATTATGTAGAACACATCGGTTCTTCTCATCTGAATCCGTGGGGCGGAACACTCGCTTCTTCCGGTGATATCTGGGAAACAATGGTTCAGGCCGTTACACTTGACGGACAGGATCCGCAGGCAGTTGTTGATCAGTATGGTCCGCAGATTGATACTGAATTTTCAAACTACTCTTTCAACAACTAATCTGATCTGGTTTACGGTGCAGGGGAGGAGTTTCTTCCCCTGCATTTTGTGATATAGGAAAGAAATCTTCTCTGATCTTTTTCCCATATCACAGAACACTCCACAGGATGTACCGTGCTGTCCATCCGCAATTCCAAAACTTACATTAAATTAGGGGTGAAAAAATGAAAAAGAAAGCAAAAAAAACATCTGGTATCCAGCGCCGCAATACCCGAAATTTTTATTTTTATATTGCGCCCTGGCTATTGTTCTTCCTGGTTCTTACGGTCTATCCGATGATTAAATCCCTTTTTCTCGCATTTACTGATTCTGATTTTTCCGGTAAGGGTAATTTCGTAGGATTTGACAATTTTATTCAGGCGTTTACTGTAGATGCTCTTTTCTGGCCGTCTTTCAAGAACACTATCTGTTATGTTCTGATGTATGTACCGCTCAGTCTTGTTATTTCTTTCTTATTGGGCTGGCTGCTAAGCCGAAAAGTAAAATTTCTTGGTTTCTGGCGTACCGTTTTCTATTTGCCATACATTACTGCCGGTGTTGCGATCACCATCCTTTGGGGATGGATTTTCAACGGCAGCTATGGTGTACTAAACTATGTTCTCTCACTTTTCGGAATTACCGGACCTAACTGGCTCGGTGACAAGCACCTGGCTCTCGGATGTATTGTTGTCATGAATCTCTGGTCACTCGGAAACCAGATTTTAATCATGCTGGCTGGTATTCAGGACATTCCGGAATCTTATTATGAAAGCGCTCAGATCGATGGTGCCAGTACCTTGCGTCAGGTATTCTCCATCACTCTGCCGCTCTCCACACCGACCATTTTCTTTAACCTGGTCATCGGTACGATTACCGCTTTCCAGCTGTTCAACCAGCCATATATTTTAACACAAGGCGGACCGGTCAATTCTACGCTGACTGTTTCCATGCATCTCTTCCGAAATGCTTTTGAATATGGTCGAATGGGATATGCATCTTGCATTGCATGGTGTTTGTTTATAATGATTATGATTATTACCGGTATCATTCAAGCCACTCAAAAGAAGTGGGTATTTTACGATGATTGATAAGAAAGGAGCACTGCTATATGAGCAAAAGAAAACCAATGTCTAAAACTGCAGCTCATCGCCTGCAGATGACAGTGATCTATCTCATCCTCGGACTGTGTGCGATCATCTGTATCTTTCCTTTCTTGTGGATGGTAACAACTGCATTTAAATCCACAGCGGAAGCCTATCAGTTCCCGCCGACACTGCTGCCAAAAAAATGGCTGTTTTCTAATTTCACAAACGGTCTGCAGCAGGCTGATTTTGGATTATTTGTCAGAAATACTATATTTTTGGTATTAATTAACACAGTAGCCACTGTATTTTCTTCTGCATTCGTTGCCTACGGCTTTGCCAGATTTCCAGGAAAAGGTTCTAAATTCTGGTATACCTGCCTGATGGCAACTCTGATGCTGCCAGGTCAAGTAACATTGATTCCACAGTATTTGCTGTATTTTAAAGCCGGCATGGTTGATACCTACTGGCCGCTGATCATTCCATCGCTTCTCGGCGGCGGCGCTTACAACATTTTCCTGTACCGACAATTCTTTATGTCAATGCCGAAGGAGTTGGACGAAGCAGCTATGATCGATGGTGCAAGCTCCTTCCAGACCTTCCTACACATCATGCTACCGGCCGTAAAACCGGTTTCCATGTGTGTCGGCGTTATGTCTCTGGTTTATAACTGGAATGATTTCTATCAGCCATTGATTTATCTGAATTCTACAAAGAAATTTACGGTTGCTATCGGTATCCAATTCCTCAATTCTTCTATGGGAACAACTAAGATCGGACAGATGATGGCTGTCGCGCTGGTAATGACAATTCCAGTATTAATCATCTTCTTCCTGTGTCAGAAATACTTTGTAGAAGGTATTAAAATGCAAGGTATTAAGGGTTAAAAAAAGCTGGCATTCGGAAAAATTTCCGTGATCAGTCCCTTGTCAAGTAGACACGGGAAATATCTAAAATAAAATTATAGGCGCGGCTGTTGCAAAAGTGGATGAATAATCTACTGGAGCAGCAGCTTCGTTTTTATATCCCAAAAACAGAAAACCAAGATAAAGCTGGAGATTTTTTTGCTTTGCATAGGCTATAACATCAACAAACTACATGCAAAAATCAAAAGATTCTTTCCGGATTTTTCTATATAGAGAGCGAGGGCATCGCTCAATCATCTAATTTAATGATTTTGCGACACCCTCTAAACTTACAATCCGACCATTTATATACCACATATCGGTCAGCGGTAAACCATGAAATTATTATACTTTTCTTTATTTTCTATAAATCTAACTTCATATCTCCGTCTTTGATCCACTTCTGTTTTCTCATAAATTCGGAAATCGCCAATGTAACCAAAGCCGGAAGCACAATCTGAATTGCCAGAATCTTAATCAAAACAACTGTTGGCACCTCTGTCGCCGTCATCGTCTGCCAGGTCATGATCTGCCCGACAAAGCCAGCAGTTCCCATGCCGGAACCGGTAGCATTATTTGTCATCTTCAGAATCATTGTTCCAACCGGGCCGAGAATAGCACTTGATAAAATTGCAGGAAGCCATATGATTGGCTTTCTCACGATATTCGGTACCTGCAGCATAGAAGTTCCTACTCCCTGTGCCAAAAGACCGCCAATTTTATTTTCACGATAACTGGCCACCGCAAAGCCCACCATGTTACAGCAACATCCAACTGTTGCCGCCCCTGCTGCCAAACCGGAAAGATTTAATACTACCCCGATTGCCGCAGAGCTGATCGGCAGTGTTAAGATCATACCCATTAATACAGAAACGATCACTCCCATCAAAAACGGTTGTTGTTCGGTCCCCCAGTTAATCATTGCGCCAAGGCTGGTCATCATCTGTGAAATACTCGGCCCGATCAGAATACCAACTGCCGAACCTGCACCTATGCTGACAAGCGGTGTAACCAAAATATCCACTTTCGTTTTTCCGGATACAAGATGACCGGCTTCAATTCCGATATAAGCGGCAATAAACGCGCCCAGAGGCTCTCCCGGACCGGAAAAGCTCATCACACCATCCACCAATACTTTTCCACTGGCAATACTACCAGCGAACGCACCAACCATACCAGCTGTTGCCGACGATAAGATCACCAGTGGACTTTCCTTGTATTTACTTGCCACGCCAACACCGATGCCTGCACCTGTCAAAGATGCTGCCACCTTTCCGATCGTAAAAATCATTGTTCCAATTTCTCCGCCAATTAACGTGCCAATTTGCTGAATAATCGTGCCAACGATCAAGGTTGCAAATAAGCCCTGTGCCATGCCGCTTAAACCGTCAATAAACACACGGTTTAGCCATTTTGAAATGTACTTCATCTCTTTCCTCCTCATTTTCCTGTACTGAATATAACAGTTTAAATCTTTCTGACAGGACTTCCTTCCTGCATCACAGTAATATAAACCTGCAAAGCTTTTTTATGACATTGAAATTCAAAAACTATTCGTTGTCATAAAAAAACACGCTGGCATTTCAACAGCCAGCGTGTTTTTACACCTGTCTTGTCATCTGATTCATCATACTATAATCAGAATGGAAAATCAAGCAAATATCCTTTTTCTTTTAATCCGTTCACTGCCATACACAAATTTTCTTCCGTATCAGCCTCTATCGTATGGTAATGTTCATTTCCTGTTAATTCTTTCAACGGTTTTGCCTTTACTGCAGAAATACGCCGCATGAACTCGTCTACATCTTTACGAGATGCAATCACCAAATCGACCGCTATCTGCCCATAAACCTCATGCTCCACGATCACATCCAATATCCTCGCACCTGCGTCAACAATCGTATACAACTCATCCTTCATCTGTCCATCGGTATGTTTAACCGCAATAATCCGTTTACAACTCACACGGTTGCCTTCCTCATAGAGAAGATATCCTTTATTAGTCGAAAGAATATTTTTATTCGTTGCACGCAGCAAAGCGATATCCTGTACAATCACCTGACGACTGACATGAAATTCTTTTGCCAGAGCCGTACCGGAAACAGGTTCTCTCCCGCTTTGCAGTTTTTTCAGAATGCTGTCACGTCTCTGTGCCCCATCCATCATTTCTGTTCCTCTTTCTCTTTTAAACACCGCACCGGAAATAACCGGTGCGGTGTATTTTTCAACTTCTCTTTTCACACGAAACAGATTCCCGTTATTCAACCCGGCAAATTCTCTTCATGCAGTAAGTTTATAATTCGATAGCTGTCTCCAAAGCTACTTTCATCATATTCGTAAACCCGTTCTGACGCTGTTCTGCCTCCATTGCTTCACCGTTCACAATAGAATCCGATACACTGAAAATACCGAGTGCTCTCACACCTGCACGAGCTGCATTACAATACAAGGCAAAACTTTCCATCTCGATTGAAAGTACTCCCATCTTTGCCCAGCTCTGCCATTCCGGTGTTTCGGTATAGAAAATATCCGATGATAAAATATTTCCCACGCGATACGGAAATCCCAATTCCTCTGCTTTTTCCTGCGCTGTTTTCAGCAAAGTGTAATCTGAAATCGCACACATTGTTCCCGGCAAATTATACTGATGCGCATAATTACTGTCGGTACATGCCCCCTGCGCCATAATAATCTCACCAAGCTTAATATCCTTTGCGATAGAACCGCAGGAACCGATACGAATCAGATTTTTCACTCCGTAAAAATGAATCAGCTCATAGCTGTAAATACCAATAGACGCACAACCCATTCCGGTGCCCATGACAGATACCTGTTTCCCTTTATAGGTACCTGTATAACCGAACATATTTCTGACACTATTGAACTGAACAACATCCTCCAAAAATGTTTCTGCAATTACCTTTGCACGCAGCGGATCTCCCGGCAGAAGCACGGTCTCCGCAATATCTCCCATTTGTGCAGCGTTATGTGGTGTTGACATTGTTTTTCCTCCTTTTGTATAATACGTAATCATTGCGATCCGACTGCACGAGCCGTCTTTTCAAGTTTTCTGTAAACTCATCGCTGATATGATTATCTTAACACAAAAGACAGGGCGGCGCAATGTGATAATAAGCTATCGGCATCCTATTTTCTTCCAATCCTCTCTACATCACTGCACAGTTAAAACTTCCGTTGAATAATATTGTATGAGATAAATATCCTATTCCACCCAAAACATTTTTACATCGCAAACAATCATCTTTGGATAAAACACTACATTATTTTCAACCGTTAGAATTAAAACTCATATCTTGTTCCATGCGAAAACAACACTCCATCCGTCAATTCTATACGTAAAATAATCGTATTCTCATCATCAAAATCATTATGCTCATTATCAATCCACGCTGAAAAAACATTTCTCAATTGCTCTGCAATCACGTTGTTTTCTGCTTTTCCAAAATATCCCAGATTCATCCCTTTTCCGTGTGCGGTAAACCAATCACCAGCAATTGCAACGTTCGGATTATGCATTATCTGCTTTATCTTATTGGAAAGAGCATATGTAATCACATAGAACGCACCATTCTCATAATAAGCATTCACATACCGTGCATAGGGAATACCATTATCTGTCGTCGCAAGGGTGAGAACTGTATCTTTTCCAAAACGTTCTATCATTACTTTTTCAGCTTCTCGGCTGAATTTATTCATCAAAATACCTCCCATGCAACTTCATATTCTCTTAAAATTTTTAGCCCTGATTATATAATACTTTCAGAGTTCCAATTTAAAAAAATATCACCAATAACAATCTCTTAATAAAAAAGGATACAAGGCACTACCAGAGACGTAATCACGCTCCGCGGAACAATAAAACTCTAACTCCAGATATCCGTCGGATCTTTTCCGATAGTCCCCGGTCTCATTTTCAGTGTTGCCGGTTTTCCAAGCGGTGTCGGCTCATGATCGGAGATTACTACCTTGGATCCAGATGGAACATTGTCATAAATCCATTTTGCATCTGCAACGGACAGACGCACACAGCCTTCCGATGCGGCCGTTCCCAGTTTATTGAAATCATCCGCTCTTAAATTATACGGATCCTTACTGTACCCCTTCATCGGTACCGAATGGAATAAATATTCAGAAGCAAAGTGACAGCAATACTGCCCGATTGATGGTCCATACAAATACCACCAGCGATAATGACTGTAAAGCGTAAATGTACCTACCGGAGTAGAATTATTTACCCCGACAGAGCAGGTCATTGCTTTAATTGGAGTATTCCCGTCAAACACCGTAACCACATTTTTAGCCCGGTTAACACGTACCGTCAATTTTCCACTGGGACGATATACAACATATCCTTTTGTACCAAAATTATAAGTAGTACCGTTGATGGTACGTTTTCCGAATACCTGCGCTCCATTCTTATTGGGATCTAGATAATATCGTTTATTGCCGATGATTTTCCAACCAGTCTGACGCGCTGCCGTCGCATCAAAATAATAACGTGAACCGTCAATCTCATAAAAACCGTCCTTATAGGCGCGCCCACCTCTGTTTTTATTAAAATAATAACGTTTTTTATTCCATGTTTTCCATCCGTAGACCATTTTTCCGGTTTTGACATGAAATCCATAATAATCATTCTTTATTTTCTGTACGCCATGAAAACGATGCGCATTTTTATCGAAATAATAACGATTGCCATTAATAGTGTACATCGCTCCATGGTATGCTCTTCCGGCACCATTAAAATAATAATAATATTTGCCTATTTTTTTCCATGCTCGTTTTAACGCACTGGCATTTGCCTTGTCAAAATAATAATACTTGTTTTTATACTTCTGCAAACCGGTTTTCAGATGTCCACTTGCCGTACCGTAATAAGTTTTTCCATTCCAGGTTCCAAAAGAAGTTAAAAGCGTTCCGTCCGAACGGCTCAGGTAAAATTTATCCCTGCGCTTTATTAACTTGTTTTTAATCAAACGTCCCTTTGAGTCAAATAAGTACAGTGCCTGTTTCCCATTTCGACTGATTTTCTTTGGTCCACCCGTATAAGCCTTCTGGTTACTTCCATAATAATACGTATAACCATTCGGCTGTGTGACCCACTGATTTTTATAGGCAAACGCCGTGGCAGACATTGCAAAAATCATGCAGACCATAAGAAACAATACTGAAAACATCTTTTTCTTCTTCATTTTCTTCTCCCCCATTTCCTTTTTTTCTTGAAATTACCGCTTTCTTTATAAAAAGTGTACCACACTGATAGAAGGCTCACAAGAATAAAAATCATTTTTTAAGGAGAAATTCTTACATTAACCATATCTGTTATCTTAAATATTCATATAAAAAATTAGTTATGTCAAAATAATGCTTCATCTGAATATCTGCCTTTTTATACTCCTTCAAATACTCATTCAAAACAGCATCATACGCCTTTGCTGTCTTATATAAATCTTTCGGATCATATTTATCCAAAACATCGTAGCCGGCAATTTCTACTTTACTGGCAATTTCAGAAAACATTGTTTCAGTGCTGATCAAACTCATAAATGCAAGATGTCTGTTTTCTAATGCCGCAGCTTCAAACATTTTATTTCGCCAATTTGAATACATTTCTTCATAAGTCCCGTTAAGCATATCCGCATCAGCATTTTTTTCGGTTCCGCAACGGTCTCTTTCACTTGTCGAAATGTTCTCATTGTTTCTTTCATAAGTATTGTTAAATTTTCTTTCACTGCGGTAACAGTAGATGCCGACACCACGTTCTCGATCATACCACAAAGCTGTTCGGGTCTATTTTTCAGTGTTGTCAATTCTTCGTAAATACGCTTTGTTCCATAGTGAAAATATTGTTTATTTAACATAGTTAATGCGCTCTCTATATAATAAACAGCACCACCTGCCCCATTTAATGCATCAGATTTATTCTCAGAAATCATAGTTTGTGTGTAATAGTGTTCTGCCTCTTTTAGTAACTTTTCCGCTTTAACATAATCTTTCTTCGAAAAAGGTGCTTCCAAAATATCTTTAGCCGTTTTTCGCAGTGCATTCAATTGTTCTTCATAGTTCTTTCCTGCACAGTACACAATTTTTGAATCCATAAGCTTAGACATATTTGGATGTTCATACTTCGCATCATTTTGTAACTGTTCCCACGTAGTACAATAAATATCATGACCGACTTCCAGATCATCTTGTACAAACGTACACCCGATCTTCCATCCACTCTCATCATTAATTACAATCATTAAATCAATATCTGATTTTTCATAAAAATCTCCGGTCATAAATGAACCATATATTCCTATTAAGGCAAGAGCACCTGGGCACACTTTATTTGCTTTCTCTATTATTGCATCTATTATCTTTTGATTTCTTTCCTCTAAATCCATTTTCTGATCCCCCCTCTTTACAGAAAAACCCGTAGAACCGAAGTTCTACGGGCATCTTACGCTTGAACACAAAGTTATCTTGCGATAACACTATATATAATTTATTCTATTCGTGCAGATTACTCGATGATTGTAGCAACACGTCCTGATGCTACAGTACGTCCACCTTCACGAATAGCGAATGTAAGACCCTGTTCCATAGCGATCGGGTGGATCAGTTCGATTGTCATTTCTACGTTATCACCCGGCATGCACATTTCTGTACCTTCCGGCAGGCTGATAACACCTGTAACGTCAGTTGTTCTGAAGTAGAACTGCGGACGATAGTTATTGAAGAACGGTGTATGACGGCCACCCTCATCTTTTGTCAGAACGTAAACCTGAGCAGTAAATTTTGTGTGGCATGTTACTGTACCCGGTTTTGCAAGAACCTGTCCACGCTCAATCTCTGTTCTCTGAACGCCACGAAGCAGAGCACCGATATTGTCACCAGCCTGAGCCTCATCCAGAAGTTTACGGAACATTTCAACACCAGTTACAACAACTTTACGTGTTTCTTCTTTGATACCAACGATTTCTACTTCATCAGATACATGAAGAACACCACGCTCTACTCTACCAGTTGCAACAGTACCACGGCCTGTGATAGAGAAAACATCCTCTACCGGCATCAGGAACGGCTGGTCTGTAGCACGCTGCGGATCCGGAATATATTCATCAACGGTAGCCATAAGCTCCATAATCTTATCGCCCCACTCACCCTGCGGATCCTGAAGTGCCATAAGAGCAGATCCTTTGATGATCGGACAGTCTGTGAAATTATACTCTTCAAGCTGCTCTGTGATTTCCATCTCAACCAGCTCAAGAAGCTCTTCGTCGTCTACCATATCACATTTGTTCATGAATACAACGATGTACGGTACACCTACCTGACGGGACAGAAGAATGTGCTCTTTCGTCTGAGCCATAACACCATCAGTTGCAGCAACAACAAGGATAGCGCCATCCATCTGAGCCGCACCAGTGATCATGTTCTTAACGTAGTCAGCATGTCCCGGGCAGTCAACGTGTGCATAGTGTCTCTTCTCTGTTTCGTACTCAACGTGAGCTGTAGAAATTGTGATACCACGTTCTCTTTCTTCCGGAGCTTTGTCGATGTTTTCGAAATCTGTAGCTGTGTTACCTGCAACTCTCTCAGAAAGAACTTTTGTGATAGCTGCTGTTAAAGTTGTTTTACCATGGTCAACGTGTCCGATGGTACCAATGTTACAATGCGGTTTGGTTCTGTCAAATTTAGCCTTTGCCATTGTGAATTTTCCTCCTTAAAACTATACGCTTTCCTGCGCTTTTCTTGTTAGTTGATATTTCAACAGGCTATCTCTGATTATATTTCAAATCAGAGATATTTTCAAGCCTATTTTGCAAATAAATGCAGTCTCACTGCCTATTTTCGGCATTTTCAGCACATTTTATATCTGAAAATTATTTTGTTTTTGCACTCAGTACTTTTTCCATTACTGATTTCGGTACTGGCTCATATTTTTCAAAGAACATAGAGTAGTTACCACGTCCCTGAGTCTTAGAACGAAGGTCTGTAGAATAACCAAACATCTCAGCAAGTGGAACGTATCCACGAACCAACTTGCCGCCGCCGATATCTTCCATGCCTTCAATACGTCCACGACGAGAGTTGATATCACCGATAACATCACCCATATATTCTTCCGGCATCGTTACTTCAACCTTCATGATCGGCTCAAGAAGGATTGCATCACCCTTCTTCATCGCATCCTTAAATGCCATGGAACCGGCAATATGGAATGCCATTTCAGAAGAATCGACTTCATGGTAAGAACCGTCGTATACATTCGCATGAACACCCAGTACCGGGAATCCACCAAGGATACCTGCTTTGGCAGCTTCTTCAATACCTTCGCCTACTGCCGGGATATATTCCTTTGGAATTGCACCGCCGACAACAGTAGATTCGAATTTGAAGGTTTCTTCGCCGTTCGGATCCATCGGTGTGAAGATAACTTTACAATGACCATACTGACCACGACCACCGGACTGTTTTGCATATTTGCTGTCAACTGTAACTTCTTTCGTAAAGGTTTCTTTGTATGCAACCTGCGGTGCACCTACATTCGCCTCTACCTTGAATTCACGGAGCAGACGGTCAACGATAATCTCCAGATGGAGCTCACCCATACCTGCGATAATGGTCTGTCCTGTTTCCTGATTTGTATGAGCACGGAAAGTCGGGTCTTCTTCCGCAAGTTTTGCAAGAGCCTCACCCATTTTACCCTGTCCTGCTTTTGTCTTCGGTTCGATCGCCAGCTCAATAACCGGTTCCGGGAATTCCATGGATTCCAGAATAACCGGATGCTGTTCGTCACAAAGTGTATCACCAGTACCTGTTACTTTGAAACCAACCGCTGCCGCGATATCTCCTGAGTAAACCTTATCAAGCTCCGCTCTCTTATTTGCATGCATCTGTAGGATACGTCCAACTCGTTCTTTCTTTCCTTTTGTAGAGTTCAGCACATAGGAACCGGAGTTCATAGTACCTGAATATACACGGAAGAATGCCAGCTTACCAACAAACGGGTCTGCCATAATCTTAAATGCCAGTGCGGAGAACGGTTCCTCATCGGAGGAGTGTCTTTCCACTTCATTTCCGTCCAGATCGGTTCCCTTGATAGACGGGATGTCGACCGGTGACGGCATATATTCAATAATTGCGTCCAGGAGCTTCTGAACACCTTTGTTTCTGTATGCAGTACCACAGCATACCGGAACAGCAGTACACTCGCAGGTACCTTTTCTCAGAGCCGCTTTCAGGGCATCTACGGACGGTTCTTCTCCCTCCAGATATTCCATCATCAGATCGTCGTCCAGCTCACAGATTTTTTCTACAAGCTCTGTACGATACAGCTCTGCATCTTCCTGCATATCTTCCGGAATATCTACAACAGAGATATCGTCTCCCTTGTCATCATTATAGATATAAGCTTTCATTTCAAACAGGTCAATAATGCCCTTGAAATCTTCTTCTTTACCAATCGGGAGCTGAATGCAGATTGCATTTTTGCCCAGTCTGGTTTTAATCTGCTCTACCGCGCCGTAGAAGTTTGCACCCAGGATATCCATCTTGTTGATGAATGCCATACGCGGTACATTGTAAGTGTCAGCCTGACGCCATACGTTTTCTGACTGCGGTTCTACACCGCCTTTTGCACAGAATACACCGACAGCACCGTCAAGTACACGAAGGGAACGCTCAACCTCTACCGTAAAGTCAACGTGTCCCGGAGTATCAATAATATTGATACGATGTTCCAGAGCACCCGGCTTCGGCTTGCAGTTTTCCTGCAGTGTCCAATGACAGGTAGTAGCTGCGGAAGTGATTGTGATACCTCTTTCCTGCTCCTGTTCCATCCAGTCCATGGTAGCAGTACCTTCATGAGTATCACCGATTTTATAGTTTACACCAGTGTAATACAGGATACGCTCTGTTGTGGTAGTTTTACCAGCATCGATATGAGCCATAATACCAATATTTCTGGTTCTCTCCAGTGGATATTCTCTTCCAGCCAAGGTATATTCCTCCTATTAGAATCTGTAATGAGCGAAAGCTTTGTTTGCTTCTGCCATTTTGTGCATATCTTCTTTTCTCTTTACAGATGCACCTGTATTATTTGCTGCATCCATAATTTCGTTCGCCAGTCTTTCTTCCATGGTCTTCTCGCCTCTTTTACGAGAAAACATGGTCATCCAGCGAAGAGCCAATGCCTGACGGCGATCTGCTCTAACCTCGATCGGCACCTGATAGGTAGCACCACCGATACGTCTTGCTTTTACTTCAAGAACCGGCATAATATTGTTCATTGCTTCTTCAAATACTTCGAGAGCCGGTTTACCGGTTTTCTCAGCTACTTTTTCAAAAGCTCCGTATACAATTTTCTGAGCTACACCTTTCTTACCATCTAACATAATGTTATTGATAAGCTTGGTAACCACTTTGTTATTGTACATCGGATCTGCTAATACGTCTCTTTTCTGAGTATGTCCTTTACGTGGCACGTTACTTCCCTCCTTAATATTGTTTTCTATTTAGAACAGCAGATGAGCACGGAAGTGCTTTTGCAAGCTCGCTTGTGAAAAAGCACTTTTGTGCTTATCTATTGGGCGATTAGCCCCAAGCGAGAAGCAGCGTCAGCTGATTTGAGCTTGGCTGTTCTAATACTGTTCTAAAAATAGAATGATTAATTCATCGGTACTCACATGTGTCGTTCTAATGTGTTCGCGCTCTCGGACTTCTATTTTCAACCTGCAACCACCTGGTAAATAGAATCCTGGCACAAAATTAGTTCTGTTTGTGATACGATTTTGTTACAGTATTAAAACTTCTTATTTTTTAGCGTCTTTCGGTCTCTTTGCTCCGTATTTGGAACGAGCCTGTCTTCTCTTAGCGACACCTGCGGTATCCAGTGTACCACGAACAATATGATATCTGGTACCCGGAAGGTCCTTTACTCTACCACCGCGGATCAACACAACACTATGCTCCTGCAGATTGTGTCCTTCACCTGGGATGTAGCTGGTTACTTCGATGTTATTTGACAGACGTACTCTGGCGATTTTACGAAGGGCTGAGTTCGGTTTTTTCGGTGTTGCAGTCTTAACTGCTGTACAAACACCTCTTTTCTGCGGTGCAGATACATCCGTGCTTTTTTTCTTCAGAGAATTGTAACCTTTCTGAAGTGCCGGTGCAGTAGATTTCTGAGTAGATGTCTGTCTGCCTTTTCTTACTAACTGATTAAATGTTGGCATTCCTTTTACCTCCTGTATTATTCCCTGTGGGTTGTGGTTGCCGGTTATTCATCTAATGAATAACAGTTTTGTGCATTTGTGCACAAAAAGACCCCGTCCTTTTACGCACGACATCAGTATACGTGGAATTTCTATTTCTGTCAAGATTTTTTTCTGCAATCCCTTAGAATTTTCTTAAATACATGGACAGCACCTGTTTCCTATGCTATGATACAAATCATAATTTATGAAACTGTATACGATTCTATTTTCAGGAGGTATTATGTTTATACGAATTTTCTTGAAACCGCTTTCATTTATACCTGCCCTGCTTCTAATGTATATGATCTACAATTTTTCAGCTCAGACAGGAGATATCTCCTCACAGCTCAGCTATAAAGTCAGTTATAAAATTGTAGAGACCGCTGATATGGTATTAGAAACAAACATGGAAGATTGGGAAATTGAAAGTTGGTCTTACCGTATTCACGGATTTACACGAAAGCTGGCACATATGGCAGAGTATTTTGCACTTGCTGTCGCAATTTCCTTTCCATTATATGTGTACGGTGTCCGCGGGATCTGGCTGATGCTTCTGGCCGGCCTGATCTGTGTAGCTTTTGCTTGCGGAGATGAATACCACCAATCCTTTGTAGATGGACGCGGACCTTCCAAACGTGATGTAGCAATCGACAGCTTTGGTGCATTCTGGGGCATTGTGCTGGTAAGGATCGTCGGTTGGACCGGCAGGAAAACTATTTTTCGCCCCCTTACCAGAAAAAAGAAACAAAAACCTGAAAAAAAACAGTACTGCGCATCCGACCATTCCCAGGAAGTTCCAAACTTCCAGCAACCCTTCCCACATCCGCAAAATAATCCAACTATTTACCGGCAGTCAACCACAGAATCAATACATTCTCCAAATGATTCACCCTACTGGCATCAAATGGAACAGCTTTACGGAAAAGATACTCTTGCTACGCAGGAAACGAAAGTATATTCTCAAAAACCTTACGTTTCACAGGATACCCGTGTCTATCCATCTCCTATGACGGATCCTTCCGCCACTGATGCCGATCCGAATAAACCATAATATAGTCGCCCCCACCCGTAAAACGGGCAATGTCGTCAACTTAAGATTTATCAAAAAAAAAATAAAAAATGCTTAAAAATACTTGACAAAACGCTCAAAAAATGTTGCCTCGCATTGATTACATTTTCAA
>JBMNRF010000007.1:0-106100 GCA_050944495.1 Marvinbryantia sp. | reverse complement strand
ACAGCAGGGCTAGAAAAGAGTATCCTGCCAGCCTGAATGGATAAAAAAATGAGGAAAATCAAGAAAAACTAAGAACAGGATAGAATTCTTTCGTTTTAGGTGTCTATGCTGACGGGGACGGCTCATCTTCTTCGTGATGTAAAATAGCTTGTAAGAAGCAAAGGCAACAAGGATGACACCAAGGATTCTAAATGGATTGGGGATTTGTTCCGTCTTGGTCTGGTAAAAGGCAGTTATGTTCCTTGCAAAGCTATCCGTGTTCTCAGAGAATACACAAGATACCGTTACAAGCTGGTTTCCTGCCGTTCCAGTGAAAAGAATAGATATCAGAATGCGCTTACAGTTTGTAATATCGCTTTAGATTCTGTAGTCTCCGATATCTTTGGGAAGTCATCCACATCCATTATTGACTATCTGCTCGAACAATCAGGTACTTCTATCAACCACGAAAAAATCGCTTCTAAACTTCTTAAGAGCCTCAAATCGAAAGAAGATGCAGTGATTGAGTCCATTGAGGGATATCAGATGACTGATGCCCAAAAATATCGTATGCGCCTCGTCCGCGCACATATGGATTATATCACAGCAGAAATCAATGATATAGACTCTTTTATAGAAAAAATGATTTCATCCAATCCTGATTATGAAAATGCTGTTCAGTTACTTTGTACCATTCCGGGTGTCAAACGTGATAGTGCAATCACTATCATCTCCGAAATCGGTACTGATATGTCTCAATTCTGCAACTCAAAACGTTTATGTTGCTGGGCAGGTCTTACACCTGGATGCAACGAAACTGGTGGCAAGAAAAAATCTGTTCGGATTATGCGTGCCGGTATTTACCTAAAACCTGCATTGGTACAGTGTGCCCATGCAGCCGTAACATCCAACAAATCTCCTTACTACAAAAAGAAATATGAGTCTCTTGTAAAACGTCGTGGCAAGAAAAGAGCCATTATTGCTATTGCCCGTATGATTCTCACTGCTATTTACCAGATGCTGTCTACTGGTGAGGCTTGGAATCCGAGCGACTTATACAAAGTTGATATGCCAGCTCCCCTTGTTGAAAAACAGAAGGTTAAGGCTATCAAACAAGCCATTAAATTACTTCAAAAGGAGGGATTATTGCCACCTAATGAGCCAATGGCTTCTTAGTATAATTCATTCTATATATCACTCCAAAAAGTTGCCATTTTAAGACAGCTTGATGAAGTGCGCCTTTTTACGGCTTTCCTCTACTTTCTTTCACACTATTCTCCTAAAAGAACACGCCCGAAAAAATTCGGACGTGTCAGATTCTTAGTGGTGGAACAAGCGGATGCCTGTGAACGCCATTACCATATCGTATTTATTGCAGCACTCGATCACCAGATCGTCACGCACAGAACCACCTGGCTGTGCAATATATTTTACGCCGCTTTTACGCGCGCGTTCAATATTATCGCTGAACGGAAAGAAGGCATCAGAACCGAGCGTAACACCGTCCATTTGATCCAACCATGCTCGTTTTTCTTCTCTGGTAAATACTTCTGGTTTGGTTTTGAATATCTTCTCCCATGCTCCATCAGCAAGCACATCCATGTATTCCTCACCGATGTAAACATCAATGGCATTATCCCGGTCTGCACGGCGGATGCCGTTGATAAACGGCAGATTCAGTACCTTCGGACACTGACGTAAAAGCCAGTTGTCTGCTTTCTGTCCGGCTAGTCGTGTACAGTGTACTCGTGACTGCTGACCAGCACCAATACCGATTGCCTGTCCATCCTTTACGAAACATACAGAATTTGACTGTGTATATTTTAAAGTAATCAATGCAATTTTCATATCACGAATTGCTTCTTCGGAAACCATCTTATTTTCTGTTACGATATTACTAAGCAATTCATCATTAATCGGCAGTTCCTGGCGCCCCTGCTCAAACGTAATGCCAAATACTTCCTTGTGCTCAATTGGAGCCGGTATATAGTTTTCATCAATCTCGATCACATTATAGTTTCCGTTTTTCTTTACACGCAAAATCTCCAGAGCCTCTTCTGTATAGCCCGGAGCGATTACACCATCGGAAACCTCACGCTTAATCAACATAGCCGTATCCTTATCGCAGGTATCAGACAGTGCAATAAAATCACCAAAAGAAGACATTCTATCCGCACCTCTTGCACGGGCATAAGCGCACGCAAGCGGAGAAAGATCACCGCAATCATCTACCCAGTAGATTTTTGCCAGTGTCTCTGTAAGAGGCAACCCAATGGCGGCACCTGCCGGAGAAACATGTTTAAATGAAGTTGCCGCCGGAAGACCTGTAGCCTGTTTTAACTCACGTACCAGCTGCCAGCCATTAAACGCATCCAAAAAATTAATATAACCTGGACGACCGGACAAAACCTTGATCGGCAATTCACCCTCCTGCATATAAATGCGTGACGGCTTCTGGTTCGGATTGCAGCCGTATTTTAACTGTAATTCCTTCATGATAAAATGCTCCTTTCTGTTTATTTATTCTTGTTTACAATACGTGTTTCATAAGTGCCTGTTGCAATATCAATATAGCGTACGAACAAAGATACCTTATTTTCTTCGTTTAAGCTCTTCCAGAGAAGCTCTGTAAATACATCCATATCATCCGGAATAGAAACGAGCTTTGGTTCACCCTCGAAGCTCGGCAATGGATTTCCGTCACACTTGTAGGTATGAATAAAATGTCCTTCTCCTGCTTTCGGATTCTCATAAGCAAATGTAAAGCGGCTACAGGAATCCGGATTGCCGTTGTTGCTTTTTAAAATAGACATTGCATAATTATAAATACCATTTTCAATATGCATGATACCGGAAATTCGCGGCGTATAGTTCGGTGCATCCGGCTCAAATTCACGACTTCTTAAAGACTGCTCAAAGGTCAACTGTTTATCCATGCCTTCATAAATTGTATCTGTCTGGTCACCATTTGTCACGATCGTTTTATTTCCAAGAACACGCACCGGTGCGTAAATGATCAAACTCGGATCCGTCAGCTTGGACGGATCAAATGCCTGAGTACGAATACCTTCACCGTCTTCAACAAAAATACGGTTACGACTGTTTTCACTTCTTCCCATAATAAAATAAGCAGTCACTGCCTTTGTCCCGTCTGCAGATTTGCCGATCACAATTCCACGCCCCGGATAAGCATTTTCCTTCAGCTCTTTTTCCAGTGATATCATATTCATGATATTCTCCTTTCATATTGAGCAACGTGCTTTAGCACGCTGCTATTTTAAGGTAACAAAAACCGCCTGAGGACCTCTCGAAAAAGCGGTCGCCCAGGCGGTCGGCATTTTTATACTACGTTGTACTCCCCATAGGTACTCCTACTTTTCCGCCAGTCGTACAACTCTTTTTTTATATTACACTATTCTTTGAAAATACTCAACCCATTTTTCATAAAATCTTATATAAAAAAAATTTAAATATATTTTTTATTTCATGCACATTTCTTCATCCGTTGGAAGGGAACAAAGCGGTGCTGATGGAAGAGTCTGATACCAATATGCTACGCTGGTATAATCATCATATCGAGGTCCTGTCCATCCCATATTGTCCAATGTCATTTTAAATCCTGTTTCGAAACGAATCGGATCAACAATATGAAAACGATATAAAAGAAATCTCTGCTGACCATTATAGAATTCTCTATTATTTCCCAAAATGGCATATAATCCACTGTACAATCCACTGAAGGTTTGATAATTTTTAATGTAAATGTCATTTCCAAAACCATAAGATCCAGTAAAATAATCTTCTGTTCCGGTATAATGGATGGAAGGATACAAATCATCATCAATATACATACGTGCTTCTCCTTCTACCCAGCAAGTATTATTTCCATTCATACCTGCTGCAAGTGTGACACCTATAAACTGACCCTTTCCTGAAATACCGTCTACGACAACATAGGATTTTCCTTTCTGTATGGGATGCTGCTGACGATATGAGGCATGAAAATAGCCTGCATTTTGCGGAATCTCCTGATACGCCCCCGTAATAATATAATAAAGACATTCGTCTCTTTTGCTGCGATTTTCCATCGTAATCCTGCAATGCTTCTGAAAAGGCATTTCAAAAAAACAATTATATCCCCTTCCAGGAGCAACGAGAATCATGGATGAATTCAAGACTGGATATTTCCCATCTCTGTCTTCAAAATTCTCATCATATGCACAGCCAAAAAAAGCAGATAATGGTGCTTCTACAGACGGATACTCCTGATGATCCCAATATATACGAAGAATAAAACTATGTCCTACATATCCTGTAAACCACATATTTTGAATAACACCAGGTCCGTCTATATCTACAAGTGTTACCGTCTCTCCAGCATGAATGGTAACAGTCGGTTGAAGTTTTGTACAATCGCCTCCTCTTGAACTACCTGCTCGCTTTCCCGATGGGTTTTCAGCAGAAAACGCAAATGTTTTTGAATTACTGATTGTATTATAAAAATGCATACGGTTCTCTCCTTTTCGTTTTGTAATCATTTTTTAATTATTTCTTTTTCCAAGTTTAAGTTTATAATCTTGAGGGGTCATTCCTGTATTCATTTTAAATATTTTAATAAAATATGTTGTATTTTCATAACCACAGTTTGAAGCAATCTCATATATTTTCAAATTTGTATTGGATAGCATTTCTTTTGCCAAATTCATTCGCTCACTGGAAATATAATCATGAATGCTAATATTCATTTGTTGGCGAAAAACCCTTGAAAGATATCCGGAACTATATCCAGTTACATCAGATAACACTGCTGTACTTAAATCTTCATTGAGATGATTATTGATATATTTAACCGTAAATTCTGCGATGGATTTCACTGCAGTGTCAATTCGTTTTTCTGTCTCTCGCATCAAAAGTTCTAACAACTTTCTGAAATATTCCGGTGACCCCATTTCATCGCTCCTTTTAGCCTCAATTATTAACGTAATCATGCCGTTTCGATTAATATAAGAAAGAAGCGCGGCATTTAATGTCCATGCCGCCTCTGTTGCCATCAGATTTTGTGTTTGAGAATATTGATCTAGATAGTCAATAACACATTCCATATCCTGTTTTGCTTCTGAAATAGCGCCCTTTCGAATCAAAATCTGTATGTTTTCAAGACTTCTGCGCATATCTGATATCCGTTTTGCATGATCGAAGTTTTTTTCTGTTTCCTGATCTCCATAACGAACGGCAACACCGGCAGAGCCCTGCAGAATTTCATTTGCAAGCATTGTCTGAATTTCCAAATATTTTTCATTTAAATCTGTACCATCTACTATTTTTTCGGAAACAACAAAAAACATAGTCAAATTCAGTTGTTTTTGAAGCTGTTCCCTTGCCTGCCGCATTAAATGAAACAGGGTTTTCGATATCAAATCGTCTCTGTCATAGCAAAGCACCCAGATCAGTGTATCATCAAATACATAGTATTCCGTCCACTGAAGTTCTGATCCAAATGTACGCACCACGATTTCTGAAACAGCCGTTGCCGCTCTCATTTTTGTTTTTGCATGTCGGCTGTTTTCTCCCTGAAGCTGTGCAAACACTAAATAAAGATTTCCGGAAAGCATCTCTGTTTCCAGTTCATCCAAACTGTTTTTCTGATTCAACATTAACTGCATAACAAGCTGTCTTCGATATGCCGGAAGCATTTGTATATACCGGCTTTCTGCATCATTAATGCATGCAAAAATCTTATCATTTTCACGAAGACTACGAATTTCTTTTTCTACAGCATTTAAAACAGTTTCGTCTCCTTCTGTTTTCAGAATATACTGTACCGCATTCTGGCGAAATGCCTCATATGCATATGAGAAATCATCGTATCCAGTCAGAAATATTACCCGTAAATCAGGCAGAAATTCTCTTAGTCTTCTTGCCATTTCCAGTCCGTTCATTCCAGGCATTTGTATGTCGGAAACAAGAATATCACATGGAATTTCATCAATCATTTTTAATACTGTTTTTGCGTTATACGCAGTTCTGACATCTATATTCCATTTTTCTGAGTATGTTTGACGAATAATATAAGACATGTCATCTGCACTGATTGGTTCATCATCCACAACAATAATATGAATAATCCTTTCCATCTGCTGGCTCATTCCTCATCCTCCTTTCGCACAATATGCATAATCACTTTTAAGCCTCCAAGAGCCGAACGTTCTACAGATAATCCGCTTTCCTTTCCAAAATAAATTTGAATTCTCCGATGAATATTGATGATTGCTGTTGTTTCTATTTCAGTATCAGTACTTTCCAGTCTCTGGCAAAGCATTTCCAGTGTTTCCTCAAGAAGCTCACCACTGTTTTCAATTAGAATACTGAAATCGTTCGTATCTTTCACCTCAAAGCTGATTTGAAGCTGAATTGGATCTCCATTCCCATTCTCATATCCGTATTTAAACACATTTTCAAGAATCGGCTGCAGAATCAGCCTTGGTACATAGATATCTGCAATTTCTTCCGCCGGTTCAGCAATAGAAATCCGAATATTATCTCCAAAACGATATTTTTGTATTTGCGCATAATTTTTTGCATGATTTAATTCTTCAATTAAACGTTTCTCGTCATCTGCGTTTCGTGTAATATATTGATAAAAACTCCCTAAATATTCTGCAAGACGCATGCTATTTTCCAGATCTTTTCTGCGAAGCATCCGATAAAGAATATAATAACTGTTATACATAAAATGAGGACTGATCTGGGATTGCAGCTGTTTTAGATTTGAGCGGCTGACAAGAATCTGCTGCTGCAGATTTGTTTCTATATAACGCTGCATCGCATCTACCATATGATTATATTTATTGTAAATAGAATGAAATATAGCATTTTCTTTTTTGATTTCTATACGATAATTGAAATCGTTTTTTTCCATATGATCAAACGCTTCGATCAATAACCTATGCAGCGGATAATAAATCTCCCGGTACCACGTCAACATACTGATCACAGCTATCATAAGACATATAATCATAAACAAAATACTAAAAAAACCTACCTGAGATATAAAAGATTCAATATCGTCTGCAATAATCGGTTCACAAACCATTCGAAATGGATAATACTGAGAATCGGAATAAATCAATTGCTTTTCTGGAAACTCCGAAGGATTCCAAATCATATCGAGATTCTCCTCTTCACTTAAATACTGTGTTTTCAAATGTTTTATCATCTGCTCACAATCCCAGTTAACAATCAATACAGCACGGACTCCATCTTCATCCCAATGAATACAGGTAATTAGATTTTTATTTTTCAGGCGATAGGTTCCGTCTTTTAATGCAAGAAGTTCTTTCATCCCCTCTTTCACACTCGTCTGCGGATGCTTGTCAGTAATTACTTTGTTTATAAACGGAATATAAAGACAAACATCGCTGATATTATTATCCCGATAATACAGATCATACAATGCATTGTGCAGTTTTTTCTGAAGTGAAAAACGTGTATAAATATCTAGGTCTTCATACATATATACAAAACGTTGAAATTCCACTTCATTTAATAGCTGCCTACTCCACTGTTCAGTCTCATTTAATTCTCGCTCAAGAGAAGAAACACATAGATTCAGCCTGTTCATGCTGTTTTCTTTATTTTTTTCTGTCTCACGAATAACAACGGTATGATATAAAAAAAGAAATGAACCACTAATTACAAGCAAAATCAAAAAAAGCGGTAAAAAACTTCTTCGAAACATATAGGTATAAAAAGCATCTCTTTTTTTATCCAACATTGTTTTTCTCCTAATTTCTCATTGAATCAAAAAGGTCATGAATACATCTGAAATATATTTATGACCTTTTTAAGTATAACATATTATTTTTTACAATTGAACCTCATTATGGAACAAATGTCTGGATATTTTCAAATACGGCCTGTCCCTCCGAAACATATACACCAAAGTTTCCGCCGCTGATATCAAACATACGTGTTCCAAGAACAATATGCTGGTCCACATAAGCTTCCAGTATCGTATCTGATACAATTACTTCCACATGGAATCGATTTCCGGTAACAGATGGAATCGGACGTTCCAGTTCCACTTCATACGGAAACATTTGTCCGCCTTTTTCTGTCATACGAACCCCTGTTTTAAATTCCACACGTCTTCGGAAGAAATCAATATATATATAATATCCCTCCGCAAAGTCTTCATCTACATGAACTGCAATACCAATTCCTGCGGTTCCTTCTTTTACTTCCACATCAAAGGAAAGTCGGCTAGTTTCCTCAAGTGGATTCAGCATAAGAGCTGCAAATCCATATGGTGACTCGACCGAAACCGTATTTTCTTTTACAGACCATTTTCCGGTGAGTGGCAGCATCTCTGTTTTACATTTTTCAGAAACCGCATCCAGCACGCTTTCCACAGGTTTTATATAAAGTGATCCGTCTTCATCCTGCCATAATTCATGTACAACTAAATTGCCGCCCCAATCCCAGGTATTACAATCTTTTCCTTTGTATTCAAGCGGATCAAAATGATGTTCATTATTTTCACGAGTAGGATTCCAACCATATATGTAACGATGTTTGCCGTCTGTTCCGGTTTTTGCAGCATAAAATGCACGCGTATCAAATGTATCAATTTCTGGAGTAATCCACGGTCCATTAAGAGAACGGCTTTTTCTGTAAAGTGTCTGATAACGGTCTGCATAGGAAGAAAATACAAGATAATACCAGTCTCCCATTTTAAACAAATCCGGACACTCAAATGCACACTGTGCGTTCATCGGTGCATAAATCGGTTCACAGTATCTCCAATGATGAAGATCATCCGATTTACACAATCCGACACAGCCTCTTCTGGTCGTCGGTCCATTCTTCTGGGCTGCGAAAATCATCCACCAACATTGTTCTTCTTCTGTCCAGAAAACAAAAGGATCTCTCCAGTGAACCGGTGCATAAATCTGATTATCAGAACAGAATCTATCTTCTGGAATCTCTGTCCAGGTATCAAGATCTGTGCTGACTGCATGATTGATATAATTTCTTTCTGGAAAAACCTGAAATGTACAATAAAACATATGATACAGACCGTCTACTTTAATTACAGAACCTGTACCGCCTACAATTTTCGTGTCATGTTCCGTAAAATGCACATGATCTGTAGTACTTAACATCACCCAGCTATCTTGATGTTCAGCATCTCTATTTCCACGATAATTTCGAAGATAAAATGGTTTAAATACACCATTGTCATAAAACGGGATCATATCTCCCAAAACTCCCTTATCCGGGCGAAAATACAGACTCATCTCATCACACTCCTACCGTCATTAATTTAATATTTTCAAAAGAAACCATCCCATCAGACACCGCAAGTCCTAATTTCCTGTTATGCAGGTCATAAGCGCGGACACTAAGCGCAATTTCTTCGTTTACATATACTTCTAAAATCGATTCGTCTATAAAAATTTCCATAGAATATTTTTTATCCGGAAGCAATTCTATAGGACGTTCTAATTCCACATCATACTGGAACGTCCATCCTCCCTGCTCATACATACGAAGTGCACTCTTATATTCCATCCGTGCACGCTTTGGTTCAAAGTAAAAATAATAACCACGCGCAAACTCTTCATCTACCTGAAGAACTACGGCAAAACGCTCTGTCCCTTCTCTAAATGTAAAATCCAGCGACAATCTTCCCTGATACGGAACATCATTTTCACTTATCATGGATGCATAAGCAACCGGCGAGCTTACAGAAACAGAATTTTCCTCCAGTTTCCAGTCTCCATTCAATGGATGCCAGATGATTTGATTCGGGACAGTAAGAACCTTTTTCAGCGCCGGTACAGAGCGGACAGCCAAGGTTCCGTCTTCTTTTTGATAGATTTCATGAGGAATCAGACTACCACCCCAGTCATATGTCTTATAATCGTATCCTTCATGATTCGGATCCGGATCAAATCTCCAGGTATTTTGTGTCCTCGTTGGATTCCATCCGAAAATATATCTGTGTTCTCCATCACTGCAAGTCTTTGCTGCATAGAATGCACGACCATCAAACGAATCTATTTTGGGCCGAATCCATGGTCCATTTAAAGATTTACTCATACGGTACAACGTCTGAAAACGATCTGTAAACTGCGAAAATACAAGATACCACCAACCATTCATATAAAAAAGATCCGGACATTCATATGCAGACATACTGGATTCTGGATTATATAAAGGTTCACAGCATGTCCAATGATGAAGATCTTCTGATTTACACAATCCAACACAACCGCGACGCTTTGTTTTTCCCTGACTTTGTGCACAGAGAATCATCCACCAGCACTTTTCTTCTTCGTTCCAGAATACGTGGGGATCACGCCAATCTGTTAAAAAATAGATTTTCTCATCCGGTCCGAAAGTTTCATCTTCATGTTTTGTCCATTCTTTCATATCGTTGCTTGTTGCATGACATACAAACTGGCGTTGTGGATTATTCTCAAATACGCAGTAATAGAGATGATAAATTCCATCTACTTTTATCACACATCCAGTTCCACCCTGAATTCCGGCAGGTTCTTCTGACTCATAATGTACTAAATCAGTTGTTGTCAAAAGATGCCATCCATATGTTTTATCACTCCCAAAGTATGGATTCCAATTTTTCAAATAAAAAAGTTTAAACTGGCCATTTTCAAAAAATGGGATCACATCTCCTACACGTGCGTGATCCGGTGTATAAAAAAGCTGCATAATATTCCCTTCCTCCATTTCATATTTCCAAATGATATCCGTCTGTTTTGGCTCGTTCTGAATATGCGGAAAACCGGGCAGTTCTTTTATACTGCCCAGTTTTCCATAACAGTCGGATTTCACAGCAGTTCGGTTATCTTTTACTTCATATACATTTCTGCAATTTCATTCAGAATATCCGCGCCGCCCTGTTCATTCCACTGCGTTACAAATTCATCAAAAGATTCAATTCCTGCTGCCCCTGAAATAATCTTTACAAAAGTTTCTTCCTGAAGTGCAAGTAACGTTGACCAGCGTTTTATCATAGTTTCTGTCGGGGTTCCAGTATATACACTCATATTCATGCCTGCATCACGAAGTTCCGCATAACGTGTCCATGAACCAAATTCCGGTCCCCAGCACATTGCATACTGGAATGCAGTCAAATCTTCCGGATTTGCACTTCCTGTTTCACCATACCCCTCGTCAACATAACGTTTAATACCAACATAGTAACGATATGCTTCTGGCATCAATTCTTCTTCACTCAGTTCTCCTGCAAACACCTGTCCGATTGTTGTGTTGTAACCAATTGCCTTATTCAAATATGGATCAATCAATCCATATGTATAATCACACTGATTAATACCTGTCTCGGAATTTACTCCCCATACTTCAAGACTGTCCAGTGTAGCATCCGGACTATTAATACGATCATTATTGAAGTTAATCAGCTTGATCAGCGTTTCCGGATGTTCACATTTTGCATTTACGGCATAAACATAATCAAAGTTTGTATAAGAAAATGCTTTTGCATCTCCACCTTCTACGGACGGAGCATTTACTACCATCCATCCACAATCATTATTATTCGCAATTGCATCTCGACCATATCCCCATGAGATACCATCTGTTCCATAAAACAAGCCACAAGTTCCTGCTGCAACGGCTTCACCGATTGCTTCGTTGTCCGATACACCGAATTCTTCATTAATCAGACCTTCCGCATACATTTCTGCAAGTCTTTCCAGTGCATTCCGTGTTTCAGGTGAAGTCGGCGCATAAGAAACCGTACCGTCTTCATTCGGCATCCACATATACTGAAGAATAGAACCACCATATGCGTTTGCAACTCCCTCAATACTGCCGTAACCTACATAATCAGACATTTCATTACTAACACCAAGCCCCCAAGTATCATCTGCTCCATTACCATCTGGATCATTATTTTTAAATGCACGTGCAATTTCAACAACGTCATCAAATGTTTTCGGTGCTTCAAGACCAAGGTTATTCAGCCAGTCTTTACGTATCCAGAGGAACTGTGATGGAATACGATCCGCATTTCCAACAGGAATGCCATAAAGAACATCGTTTCTCTTTGCCGCTTCCAAGATTCCGCCTCCATCAGAATACAGATTTTTCTTGGTCAAATCAGACGCATACTGCTCCAGAACCTCATCCAGAGGTGCTAATTTTCCAGCCTCTGCTAACTGCGAATACTCAGAAACTGGCAAATAAAGTAAATCTGGAAGATCATCCGAAGCCATTGCTAAGGTCACTTTCTGACTGTATTCATCTCCGCTCGCGCAAATTTGAAAATCAAGTGTAATTCCCAGATAATCACGGTATGCATTAAAGTAAATGTTATTGTACTGATCTTCACCGTCTGCATAATTCACCGTTGCGGGATTCTGGTTTTTCAATACAGTCAAAGAAACCGGCTCCTCCATTGCCCATTGTGTGTAGATACTGGTGTCTTCTTCTGCAAACACTGTTGCAGGAATCAGACTTGCTGCCATAATACCGGCAAACATCATGCATCTTGTTTTTTTCATAGTAAAATCCTCCTTTTTATTTATAATGTGCATTTCCACACATTAGTTTCAAAATTATCACGCCAAAGTACACGTCAACTCTTTACGCTTCCGACTGTAATTCCGGTAACAAAATATTTTTGAAGAAATGGATAAAATATCAACACCGGCAAGGTACAGAGCATGATTCCAGCCGATTTAATGGCTCTTCCTTCCAGATCTGCAAGTGCAGGATTTGCTGCAATTTGTTCCGGTCTTAAATCTGAAGTCTTAAAATTCAATACATGATATTGAAGAAATGTCATCAACGGATAATTTTCCGCATGATTATTGTAAATCATTCCATCAAACCACTCATTCCAGTGTCCGACAATAATAAATAATGTAATTGTCGCAAGAGAAGGAAGAGATAATGGCAAATAAATTTTCAGCAACACGGTCAGCCAACCTGCACCGTCCACAATTGCAGCTTCTTCTATCTCCTCTGGAATTCCCCTGAAAAAATTCAGCATCAAAAGCACATAAAACATCGTAACTGAATTTGGAAGAATCAATGCCCAGAGCGTATCTAGCATTTTAAGTTCTTTGATCACAAGGTATGTTGGTATAATTCCGCCATTAAAAACCATTGTAATTAAGAAAAAAACTACATAAAATTTACGACTTTTAAAATACTTCTCACTTTTTGAAAGCGGATAAGCAACTAGAATCGTCATACTAAGATTCAGTGCAAGTCCTAGAACCAGACGTTTCAGTGTAACAAGCAATGCCGGAACCAAACCACTTTTCTGAAGCATATAGGTATATGCACTCAGCGTAAATTCTTTCGGCCATAAGGTAACTGCTCCGGCATTTACCATATTTCTCGACGAAAGAGAAAGCGCCAGGATATTTAGCATCGGAAGAAGGCACAACAGTGCAAGAGCAGATAGAAAAATATAATTAAAAATAGCAAATACTTTTTGTCCCTTGGTTGGTTTCATTGTCAGCAGCCTCCTTTCCTAAAAAACCCGATATCCGGCAATCTTATCCGCTGCCCAATATCCTGCTACGATTAAAATGAAAGATACTACAGATTGGAACAATCCAACTGCTGTCGCAGGACCAAATTGGGCACTCAAAATACCCATTCGATAAACATATGTATCAATAATGTCACCAGTAGAGTATACTAACGGAGAATACAAGTTAAAAATCTGATCGAATCCGGCTCGAAGTACATTACCAATAGAAAGTACCGTCATCAAAAGAACAATTGGCAAAATACTTGGAATTGCAACATGTATAATCTGCTTAAAACGCCCCGCACCATCTAATGCCGCTGCCTCATAAAGACCAGGGGAAATACCTGTAATTGCAGCCAGATAGACAATCGTGTTCCAGCCAAATGTTTTCCATGTGTCAGTTACTACCATTGTAAATGGAAAAATTTTTTCATCTCCCAAAAAGTAAATAGGCTCCATTCCAATAGAAGTAAGAAATTTATTTACAACGCCATCCATACTTAATACGTCAAGAAAAATACCTGCAAGCGCAACCCATGAAATAAAATGCGGTAAATACACAACCGTCTGCAACGTTCTTTTATATCCAATATTTCTTACTTCATTAAGTAAAAGTGCCACTGTTACGGGAACTACAATACCAGCTATAATTTTCATTATGGCAATGAACAATGTATTGTAAATTACGCGAGGAAACGTTGAAAGAGAAAAAACATAAGAAAAATTCTCCCACCCGCACCACTCCTGATCAAAAAATCCCAATAGCGGAGAATAATCTTGGAATGCAATGCTAAGTCCTGCAAGTGGAATATACTTAAAAAGCAGTACCATAACTACTGCCGGAAAAAGCATTATATGAAACGGCAATTCTTTTTTTAATCTTTTTTTTAATCTCACTCTGAAAGTATTTTTTTTATAGTGCATCTTATCATTCATCTGTATCTCCCTCCTTTTTCTTGATTATAATTTTTTATTCATATTATGTCCATGTAACAATTGTGACATTTATAGCACTTTTGGAAACAATCTACAATATTCTTTGTTTATATCGATCTGTATTATTCATTTTTAGACATTATTTTTTATATATTATATTTTAAATTTTTATTATATCCGTCATTCTATACAAATACTTTTTCTCATAAGTATCCATCTATTAACCGAACACATTTTCAGAACTTCTGTTTGCATTTTACAGACTTTTCCTTTATACTAAATATAAATAAATTTACTTTCTTAACGAAAATATTTAATATATGACAGATAAATAAAACAAAACGGAGGGATTTTATGTCGTACGGTAAAATCACAAAAAAACAAGCAGAAATTTTAGAATATATTAAAAACGAAATCTTAAACAGGGGTTTTCCGCCAGCAGTACGTGAAATCTGTGAAGCAGTCAATTTAAAATCGACTTCTTCTGTACACTCCCACTTGGAGACACTGGAAAAAAACGGCTATATTCGCCGTGACCCGACCAAACCGCGTGCGATTGAGATTATCGATGACAACTTCAATCTGGTGCGACGCGAAATGGTCAATGTTCCGATTGTCGGACGTGTAGCAGCAGGCGAACCGATTCTAGCAGTGCAAAATATTGAAAGCTATTTTCCTATCCCGGCTGAATTTATGCCAAATGTACAGACCTTTATGCTGACGGTCAAAGGAGAAAGCATGATCAATGCCGGTATTTTTGACGGTGATCAGATTCTTGTTCAGCAGCAAAGTACTGCTAAAAACGGTGAAATGGTCGTTGCTATGGTAAACGATTCCGCAACTGTCAAAACCTATTACAAAGAAAATGGGCATTTTCGTCTCCAACCGGAAAATGATTTCATGAATCCGATTATTGTGGAGGGTGATTTACAGATTCTTGGTAAAGTAATTGGTGTATTCCGGTTCTTATCTTAAAGCGAATATGCACTGACATTTATTTTTAAATACCAAAATCGCCGCATAGTTCAACATATATGCCGTTGAACTATGCGGCGATTTGTCATATATATCACATTTATCTCTCACACGAATGCATCCGCATCAACAATCTTTCCATCTCTCCAGATTCTCTCCAGATCATAGAAAATACGATTCTCCGAATCAAAAATATGCACGATAATATCACCGTAATCCAAAAGAACCCAGTTTGCCGTCTGATACCCCTCAACCTGGCGACTTTCATAACCGGCGCGACCAAGTGTTTCCTCTACATTGTCAACCATAGCCTGCACCTGATTGCGATTCATACCGCTGGCAATAACAAAATAATCAGCCAGTACAGAAACCTCCGTAATATCGATTACTTTGATATCTTCTGCTTTTTTATCTTCCAATGCTTCCATGGCAAGCTTTACCATTGTCTTTGACTTTGTTAAATCCATAATATCTCCTTTCAATCCAGCGCACTTTTATAAAATTCATACGCCTGCAGAGTCATTGTATCCATTGACTTTTTCGATGTGCGCAGATAAGCAAGAGAATCCGAAAGGATTTTAAACAGCGCCAGATCAATATCCTCAAACGCAAGTTTGCGCACATCCGCAAGATTTGGCGCTTTCATCCGCAGCGGTTCAATATAGTCAGAAATATATACAATCTTTTCCAGAAGCGTCATATCCGGTTTTCCGGTCGTATGCCAAGTGATCGCCGACAAAATCTCCTCATCCTGCACTTGATACTTTTCCCGGGCGATATATGCCCCTACCTTTCCATGCAGTAAAAAAGGATGCTCCTGTTCCATCTCCGACATCAAAATACCGTTTTTCAAACAAATCTTCACTTTTTTACGATCCGGCATACATTTGGCGCAGTCATGCAGCAGTCCAGCTGTCAGTGCTTTCTCAATATCTTCATCATAACGCATCGCCAGTGCGGACGCAGTATACATCACCCCCTGCGTATGCTCAAAACGGCCTTCATCCATATATTTTTTAAGTGTTTTTTTCATCTTCGGAATATTGTACATCTCGTAATCTCCTGTAAATTCATATATCTAACGGAAACGCCTACTCCATTTTCTGATAAAGCCGCTTTTTACTGATATACTGAAGTACAGAATCCGGCAGATAATAACGCACTGTCTGACCGTCCGCAATCCGTCTACGCAGCATTTTTGATGAAACATCCATATTGGGTGTCGTCAGCTTATAAATATCCGCGGCAAAACGTTCTTGAACTTGTACAATCGCATGATCCAACTCTGTATCATCAATGCCGTCTCTTGTGGCAACTACCAGAGAAGCCAGTTTACTGATTGCTTCCGGCTCCCGCCATTTTTCAAAGCTGAACAGCGAGTCCGCTCCCATAATAAAATAATATTCTGTATCCGGATGCTCGAATGTCAAACGTGTCAGTGTTTCTTTTGTGTACGTATATCCATTTTCGTGCGCTTCTTCCAAAGAAAGCGTAAAATGACAGTTTCCTTCCACTGCAAGACGTACCATTTCGATACGCTCCTGCAGTGTCGCCCTTCCCTCACGATTTTTTTTATGCGGAGGATTACCAGATGGCATAAACAATACTTCATCAAGTCCGAACTGCTCGTACGCGTTTTCCCCGAGAATCAGATGACCGACATGAATTGGATCAAACGTTCCTCCCATAATTCCGACTTTACGTTTTTTCATAAAAACCTCCTGCTATAACGGCAGCATGATTTTCTTTTTCTCGTCTTTTCCTTCTTTGTAAAGTACAATTTTTTTACCAATCACTTGTACGACCTGAGAATGCGTACGCTCTGCCAAAATCTGAGCAATTTCCTTCGGATCGTCCATGCAGTTCTGCAGCACACTGACTTTAATTAGTTCTCTAGCGTCCAATGCAGCCTGAATAGCTTTTGTATTTTCCGGCGTAAGGCTCGATTTACCGATCTGGAAAATCGGATCCATTACCATCGCCAGACTCTTTAAATAAGCTCTCTGCTTACTTGTCATTTTCATTTTTTCCTTTCATGAAAACATATCTTATTTATAGTAATCAAAGGCAAGTCCATACATACGAACTGTATCGCCTTCCTCGATGCCGGCAGTTTCCAGCTCATCCAGAATACCGGTATCCTTTAAGAATTTCTGGAAGAACATAAATCCTTTTTCTGATTCCAGATTCGTATAACCGAGCATTTTTTCAATACGCGGCCCCTCAACAATAAACGTATGCTCTTCTTCAGTTGATTTTTCTACTGTGTATGGAAGATTTTCATCCACATAAACCTCATCCGGAAAAAATTCCTGTTCAAAGACAATCTTTTCCTGCGGAAGAGAATCCAACAATTCTTTCACATAATAGAGAAGCTCTTTCAAGCCTTTGCCGCTGACAGCGGAAATTGGAAATACACGCATACCCTGCGGTTCAAATTCATTTTTAATGCGTGTAATAGGATCTTCCATCCCTTCTTCCGTGTAGATTACATCTGTTTTATTGGCTGCGATCACCTGCGGGCGTTTGGCAAGATCCTCATTGTAAGCAGCCAGTTCACGATTGATTTTATAAATATCATCCACCGGATCACGCCCTTCAGTAGAAGCAGCATCCACCAGATGGATCATCACTTTCGTACGTTCAATATGACGTAAAAACTCATGTCCGAGTCCGACTCCCTCAGAAGCCCCCTCAATTAAACCTGGAATATCCGCAATGATAAAGCCCTTGCTGCCATCCAGATCAACCACACCAAGATTTGGGCTGAGTGTTGTAAAATGATAATTCGCTACCTTGGGTTTTGCGTTCGTCACTCTGGATAACAACGTCGATTTTCCGACATTTGGGAAACCGATCAGACCAACATCTGCAATCACTTTGAGTTCCAGTGTCACTTCCAGTTCACGCGCCGGTTTGCCCGGCTGCGCATATTTCGGCACCTGCATAGTCGCGGTTGCAAAGTTCATATTTCCAAGACCGCCTTTACCGCCCTTTAAAATTACCTGTCGCTGATTATCTCCAGACATATCGGCAATTACTTTACCGCTCTCGGCATCTTTAATCACCGTTCCTTCCGGAACCTTCAGCACAATACTCTCACCATCCGCTCCGTGACGTCTCTGCTTACTGCCATCTCCGCCCGGCTGCGCAGCAAATTTACGCTTATGGCGATAATCACCAAGCGTTGTCAATCCCTTGTCTACTTCAAAAATAACGTCGCCGCCCTTGCCGCCATCCCCGCCGTCCGGTCCGCCGGCTGCTACAAAAAGCTCCCGGCGGAAGCTCACATGACCGTCGCCGCCTTTTCCGGAACAGATAATAATTTTTGCTCTGTCTGCAAACATATTATATTTACCTCATTAATTTAAAAGAGGCTTCAAACCCTGAGATTTGAAGCCCATAGAATTATTCTGCTGATACCGGGATGACAGAAACCATTTTCTTGTCACGTCCCTTTCTCTGGAATCTTACAACACCATCTGCTGTTGCAAATAATGTGTCATCACCACCGCGGCCTACGTTCAGACCCGGATGGATCTTTGTACCACGCTGTCTGTAAAGAATATTTCCAGCCTTTACAAACTGTCCGTCAGCTCTTTTCGCACCTAATCTCTTGGATTCGGAATCACGACCATTTTTCGTGGAACCAACACCCTTTTTATGAGCGAAGATTTGAAGGTTCATATTCAGCATGTCTTACACCTCCTTGAAAGTAATATCAATGTATTCGTTTCCGTAGCTTTGTTGAATTTGCTTCAGTCCAAGTATCATCGAATCGAGCAAAAGTTTCGTATAATCCGAAACCTCACTGTCCAGCGTCAGTTTTATGTAACCGTCCGCCCCACCATCTGCTGTCAAATGGTCTTCCGTAAACTCTTCAATCGAATTTATCGCATTAATCGTCAATACCGAAACTGCTGCACAGATAATATCATATCCCGCATCGGCATATCCGGCATGACCTTCACAGCAAAATCCTTTATACTGTCCTGAATGCTGATACACAGTCACTGTAATCATAAAAATTAAGCGTTGATTTTTTCAATCTTAACCTGTGTGTACTGCTGTCTGTGTCCGTTTTTCTTGTGGTATCCGGTTTTTCTCTTATACTTGTAAACAACTACTTTTCTAGCTTTGTCGTTCTTCACAACGCTTGCTGTAACTGTAGCTGCTGCAACATCAGCACCGACTTTCAGTCCATCGTTGCTCACTGCAAGTACCTGATCAAATGTAACAGTTTCGCCGGCTTCCACACCAAGCTTTTCTACGTTAATGATATCGCCTTCGGCTACTTTGTACTGTTTACCACCTGTTGCAATAATTGCGTACATATGGCACCTCCTATTAATTACTCGCTAAATCCGGTGGTTGTTTATACAACACTTAAACCTCTTTACGCGGCATACTTCTGTATGTTAGCATATATGAGTTGTTACGTCAACCCCTGCTCGCTATTTTTTTACATATTTTCGCAAACATTTTTTTCATTTCGCATCTTTTCTGCCAACGGTTTTTGCTTCCGCTTACGTGTCACTTCCACCAATCCAAGCGCAGTCATATCTACTGCGCAGGCTTTCAGCGGATCCTTCTTTAGCAAACGTCGTAATTCTTCCATCAGTGATTCTTTATATTCTTCGATATCCATATTAATAAAATCAATCAATACAATACCTGAAATAGAACGTAAGCGCAATTGACGGGCAATCTCAGCAGCTGCCTCGCAGTTGATTTTGTAATAGGTCTCTTGCACATTTTTTCCATGTTCATATTTTCCTGTATTGACATCGATCACAGTCATAGCTTCTGTTGGCTGAATCACAAGATATGCTCCGGATTTCAGCCATACACGCTCTTTTAAGGCATTGGCAAACTCTGTCTCAAAACAATACAGCTTATAAAGCGGTAACAGACGATCCTGATAAAAGGTGAGTTTATCCGCATCCTCCGGCTGATTTATTTCCAAATACTCTTTCAGTTGAATATAAAGATCTTCACAGTCTGTGATAATTTCCGTATACTGATCACTATACAAATCCTTCAGCTGCAAAAGCCAGGATGGAAGATTTGTAAAAAGACAACTCCTTGCAGGTCGGTGCATTCCTTTCTGAAGAAGTTCTTCAAACTGTGTACGTAGCTGCGCTGCCTCCTCCTCAATGGCCGAAAACGGTACCTCCGCAGCATTTGTGCGGACGATCCAGCCAAAACGCTCATCTTTTATTTTTTTCATCTGCTCTGTTAAAAGCTGTTTTTTCATTTTATCCAGCTTTGAAGAAATACCAATCTGCTTTTTTGCAGAAGTTAACACCAGATATTTCCCAACAAGATTAATATTTGCCGTTACCGTCGGCGCTTTCGTCTTCTGCGCTTCTCGCGCTACCTGTACCAGCAATTCATCACCAATGACAAGCCGAGGAGAATTGGACTTCTTTGTATATAATATTTCCGTATTATCGGCAAGCGAAAAATAGCACGGAAGACCATCTGCGATCTCGATGAACGCGGCACCAATATTTTTTACAATTGACACCACCTTACCGACATAGACATTTCCGAGCAGAGAAGAATTTTCCTCTGTATCAAAAGAAAGCTCCACCGCACGCTTGCCATCGGTAAGCATCGTTGCAATCCCATTTTGAAATTTTGTAATGATCAGCTTACAGTTCAATTTCTTCACCTAAATCTTCCAAGGATACAAGTTTACGTTCCGTTTCAGCTCCAACATTTGTATACAACTCATCCCGATTTATCAGCAATGCAAAATCCGACATCTTCCAATTCAGATAAGAAGCAAACGCTTCCAGTACCAGATCTGGTTTGATATTTGTTGCGCTTCCCGCCGCTACCGTTAGGTGAATAGCGTCATCCTGTACGGAAGCTGCATAAATATACGGACGAATATCGATTTCTTTTTCCGTCTTTTTCGTTTTTTTCGTAATCAGGATCTGTTCCTGCGCCAAAAAAGCAATAAATTTTTCCTGCCAGCCCTCTTCCGGCATTTTTCCTTCCCGGAAACGCACAGTATAATCGGCAGCCGCTACCAATGACATCGCTTTCCCGGCCTTCCCTTCTTCTATCTGACGAAAACTTGTAACTGTCACACCTTCTGCCATGACCGCATTTAACCGCTTTACTGCCTGTGCGGAAGAAATCGGCGTACGTAATTCGATATCCACATATTCTCCGTCACTTGTCACACCTACGCCAAGCGGCAAGGCAAATGACATAATCATATGCGGACTGAAACCCTCCGAAAATGCAATATCAATCTCAGCACGACGCATCGCTTTTTGAAAATAACGCATCATATCTAAATGACCGATAAATTTCATGGCGCCGTGTTTTGAAAACTTAATTCTGACCTTCAAAGCAGACACCCCCTTTATAACATGCTGCCCCGCAGCCGGAACACTGCTGTCGGCAATTTTCTGTTACCTGTTCCATGTGAGCACGTTCCCACTCTTTTAGCAAATGCTTCTTTGCCACACCAATATTGATAAAATCCCACGGGAAAATTTCATCTGCAGCACGTTCTCTTGTTGTATAGAACTCCAGTGACAGACCACAGTGTTCTATGGCATTCATCCAAATCTCATTGTCAAAATTTTCTGACCAGGCATCAAAAAGAGCGCCGTTTTTATAAGCATCCAAAATGACACCGGCTACTTTACGATCGCCGCGCGCCAATAAGCCCTCCAGTACAGAAACGTCCGCTTCATGCCAATTATAGCGAATACTCTTTTTATTAAGCTGTTCTTTGATCTCATGATTAACCGTCTTTGCATGACCGAGAAACTCTTCTTTCGTACACATACGCGCCCATTGAAACGGTGTAAACGGTTTCGGAATAAAGAACGATGTACTGACCGTGATCTGACACTTTCCGTTTCGCTGTTCCTTAGGGATCTCATAATACCTCTCAGCAATTTTTTCCGCCAGATGCGCGATCTCTTTCTGATCCTCCTCAGTTTCTGTCGGCAGACCAAGCATGAAATAGAGTTTTACTTTATTCCAGCCTCCCTCAAACGCTTCACCAGCACCTTTTAAAATAACCTCTTCTGTGAGTCCTTTATTAATTACGTCACGCAAACGCTGTGAACCAGCCTCCGGTGCAAAGGTCAGACTGCTTTTTTTCACATCCTGAACCTTGCTCATCACATCCAGAGAGAAAGCGTCAACACGCAGGGAAGGCAACGAAATATTCACTCCTCGTCTACTGCATTCCTCGATCAAAAATGTCACCAGTTCGTTCAGGCTGCGATAGTCGCTGGAACTTAAAGAACTCAGCGAAATTTCTTCATGTCCGGTATTTTTAAGCATTTCCAATGCTGTCTGTTTAAGCATTTCCAGACCACGCTCACGCGTCGGACGGTACAACATACCTGCCTGACAAAAACGGCAACCGCGAATACAGCCGCGCATGATTTCCAATACCACGCGATCCTGTGTTGCCTTAATAAACGGTATAACCGGCGCTTTCGGATAATAAGATTCTGTCAAATCCATCACAATCTGTTTTTCAATTTTTTCCGGAATATCCGGCACATTTGGCATGAATGATGCAATTGTGCCGTCCTCCTTATATGTCACATCATAGAGCATCGGCACATAGATACCCGGAAGCTTCGCTGCAGCAATCAAAAATTCATGGCGAGATCTGCCCTCTTTTCTGCATTTCTGATAGACATCCAGAAGATTGAAATACACAGTCTCACCCTCACCGATATAAAACAGATCGAAAAAGTCTGCAATTGGCTCCGGATTGTAAGCACATGGTCCGCCCCCGACCACGATTGGATACCTCCAGTCTCGATCTTTTGCCAGAAGCGGTATCTGTGCCAACTCTAATATCTGCAGAATATTTGTATAACACATCTCATATTGTAAAGTAATACCCAGGAAATCAAATTCTTTAATCGGATCCTGAGACTCCAAAGCAAATAATGGAATATTCTCTCTGCGCATGATTGCATCCAGATCTGTCCATGGCGAATAAACACGCTCACACCAGACATCTTCTCGCTGATTAAACATATCATAGAGGATTTGAATGCCGAGGTGAGACATACCTATTTCATATACGTCCGGAAAGCACATAGCGAAGCGGATATCCACCTGATCCTTATCTTTCATCACCGAGTTTACCTCATTGCCAATATAGCGGGCAGGCTTCTCGATTTTTAGTAATATTTCATCATTTAGGGCTAGTTTTCTCATATATCTCCTTTCAGTTTTTATGTAATCCTTACAAAAACCACTTTATTATGAAATAGACGTATAGACTCTTAAATAGCATATAAACCCAAAATATTATATCCTTATTGTGGAAAGAGTTCAAGCAAATCTTTTTGGCAGATGCGAATATCGAAAATGTATAGAAATGGATGGCAGCACCTTTATTATAGGTAAGTTCCTTATCCATCTTATCTACAAAAGTATACTGTGTTAAATATGTGAATTCTATTTTTCCAAGATCTTTTTCAGTCAGCCACTCAAAATTATACAATTCAGAACATCTGCCAGCACAATGATGATACTGATGACATTTATAAAATACAGTTCCATAGATACAGTACCTCTCAATCAAATATGATCAATAGTTACCCCTTGCATCTTCTTTGCGTTCTCCAATTTCAATAATTCTGCCTTTCGATTAACACCTCCGGCATAACCGATCAGACTGCCATTTTTCCCGATCACACGATGGCAGGGAATGATTAAAGAAATGGCATTATGTCCGACTGCTCCTCCGACAGCCTGTGCAGACATAGTTTTTATTCCTTTTTGTTTTGCAATCACATGGGCAATTTCTCCATATGTCATGGTTTCTCCATAGGGAATCTTTAGCAGTACTTCCCATACTTCTCTCCGAAATGGCGTTGTATCCATAAAAATTGCAGGCATAAATCCAGGATCTTTTCCGCAAAAATAAATATCCAACCATTTTCTTACTATCCCAAATATAGGAAGTTCCTTTTTTCTGCATTCCTTTAACTGATCTGCACCGAAATACTTCTGTCCGTCAAACCACAATCCGGTCAGTGTGTCTCCAATTCCGGCAAACGTAATCGTTCCAAGCGGTGACTCATATTTTTCATAATATTTCATATCCATACTCCTGTATTATAAGATATTCCATTTTCATTTAATAAAAGCAAAACTACTGTTCATAAAATTTAATAGTTCTTCTTTAAAAATTACCCTCGTACAAAATAATTTTTGTACGGGGGCATCTCAAATCAATTTCAAATTTTATCACAGATTTCTAGAGTTTACATACATTTTGTGGTTCGCCTTCCAGATAAGAAAATACATTTTGGAACACAATAGCTGCCCTTCTCTCCATAGATTCTTCTGAAATAAAAGCCTGGTGCGGCGTCAGCACAGTATTTTTCGCATGCAGCAACGGATAATCTGCCGGAATGGGCGGCTCACAATCAAACACATCCACACATGCAAATCCAAGCCGTCCTTCATTCAGTGCCTCTGCAAGTGCTGCATTATCTACAATCGGACCTCTCGCACAGTTGATAAATACTGTATTTGGTCCCATCTTCGCGATTTTTTCCTTACTGATAAACCCTTTTGTCTCTGCGTTTAACGGAAGATTCAAAGATACAATGTCGCTTTGTTCCAAAACTTCATCTAATGTACAATATTTAATTCCCATTTTCTTTGCCTCATCAGATTCGCTTCTATTGTAAGCAATTACATTAGCCCCAAATGCCTGAAATAATTTTGCTGTCATCATTCCAATCTGTCCAAGACCGATAATACCAACTGTCCTGCCACAAATTTCTCTTCCGCCAATGCCTGCGCTGGTTCCGCCGTTTCTCACTACACCATCTGCTTTCACAACATTACGAAGTGCATCAACTGCCATACCAATGATTAGTTCTGCAACTGTCTGATTAGAATATCCGGCTGCATTACAAACCATAATATCTTTTTCCTTGCAAGCTGCGGTTCCTATATGATCGATTCCTGTAAAAGCTACAGAAATCATTTTCAGTACTGGATTTGACGCAATTACTTCCTGCGGATACGGATGATTTGCAATCATAACAATATCACAATTCGCTGTTCTTGTTTTTAATTCTTCTGTATCTGCCCATAGTGTATCATAAAAACAGAATTCATGTCCAAGTGCTTCCAGTTTTTCCCCATATTCTTTAATTAGCTCTTCTGATACTCCAATCGGCTCTGCCAGTACAATCCTCATTTCTATTTCCTCCTGAAATTTTATGTATTTACTTATAAATCACTCTAACACAACACCCTGCTGTTTTAAAGTTTTCTGCAAAAGTTTTACATCCAGTTCTCTTACGGAACAGCTCTTTTTTATCGCCAATGCTGCCGCAGTTCCGGCTGCCTGCCCCTGGGCCATACAGGAAACCGTATTTCTAGTAGACATATGCGCCTCCCAGGTACTTGTTACACACCTTCCTGCCACAAGAAGGGATTCTATTTTTTTCGGAAGCAGCGCACGATATGGAAAACCATAATATTTTGCATCTTTAATTACGATGCGTGGAGCACAGTCATGGAAGCCATAAAGAAATACTTCATCATCAAAACGCGTGCCGTTTACAATCTCATCTACTGTCAGATCATACTCACAATCGACAATCCTTGTCAGGCGAATGCCAATTTTAGCAGGCGTCCAGTTTACATAGGCATTTTCAAATCCCGGAATATATTGTTTTAGCATTTTTGCCAGTTTCATAATCTGATGACGCAAGGTAATTTCTGCTTTGGATAGCGCTTCGGTATCTGTCGCATCTACATTTTTCAGATTTGCCGCATTAATATACGTAAAATTATTTCTGTGATAAGAAAAGCCAAGTGGCCCCCACATCCCGTTTTTTTCCATAAATTCTGTGAATTCCGGAACCTCTTTTAAATGAAAGCCAAGACGAATTACAGTATCATCTTCGCATCCTTTGTCACCTTCAATAAACTGATAAATCAGATCCTTTTCTTTGAGCCATGCAACGAGCCGTTTCATATTGACATCTGCCATTCCAAATGGCATACCGGCAGATGTTGTATCCTGTCGTTTCACAAAGCATGCCCCTGCAAGCGCCGCGATATCGGCATCTCCGGTTGTATCAATGACTGTTTTCGCCATAATTGCCTCTCGTCCTGACTTTCCTTCAATTACTACACCAGTCAGTGTATCTGCGTCCTTCACTGCTAAAACAGCATTTGTATGCAGAAGAATTTTTACCCCTGCTTCTTCCAGCATTGTCAAAGCGAGATCTTTATAAATTTCCCAGTCAATCAGCGTAATGGCAGAATCGTAATTGCCGCCTTTCTCCTGTTCCAGATGTCCATAGGAACCGTTTTCTTCCATCAGTCGTTCGATCAGCTCCTGTGCAATGCCTTTTACTACCTGTTTCTTCTCCGCATTCTCAAATGCCTTATGCAGATTAAAAAAGCTGTGCAAAGGTCCGGCACCGTCTACGAGTGTTCCTCCGACATATCCTTTACTTTCAATCAGAATCGTGTCTGCATGATTCCGTGCCGCCGCAATCGCGGCCACTACTCCTGCAGTTCCGCCTCCGCATACCAGTACATCGCATTGGTATGTGACCGGTGTCTGCAGATCTTCTGCAATAAACATCTGTTCCATACTCATTACTCCTCATCTCTTTTAAGAAAACTGCAGCTGACCGTTTTCTCATCATAAAATGCTTTTGCTGTAATATTGCCGTATTTATGACGGCCTTTTATTTTAATTCGTTTTTGCTCCCTCGGAAGCAGATCAAAATAATTATCTTCAAAAATCCAGCCAAATTCCTCACTGTTACAGTTTCCTGTCAGCTCTATGCATCTTGCGTAAGCAGTACTTTCCAGAACCAGTTCATTTCCCTCCTGATGAATTGTCAGGCCAACATGCTCCGGATACTTCAGATTACGTTCCATTTCGGCGCAATCAATACTACTCGCCAGAAGACTTCCATCTTTTGCATATGCCTTAGTACAGATCAGATGATGCTTATAAAACTGTCCCCATTCATCTAACGTACAAATCGGAAAAGACTCGTCCGGTCCGATATAAAATGCTGTTTGCATTTCTTTTATAAAACAATTCTTCTGCAAATCAAACAACTGTATTTTTACAATTCCTTCTTCTTCCTGACCGGTATCATTTGTAAGCCAGATATATCCGTGGTCTGACAGCTCACATGACAAATAAAAGGGCTGATAACAGCGTTTTAATTCGTACCATGCGTGGTTCGGTTCTCCAAAGTAATCTAGGACACCGTAAGAAATAATGTTGCTGTTATTATTCCACTTCCAAATTAAATGTCCCTGTGTCTTTCTTTCACGAAAATCGTCGTTGCCTGCATATCCCCTGCGGAATCTTCCGACTTCTTTATGCAGATATTCTGCGTATGCCTGATTGATCCGATAAATCAGTTCCTGCAGATTTTCCGGGTCAAAGTAATGTTCTACTGGCCCCAGTTTCAAATGGCCGTCATTCGTATTGTAATCACACCATGGCTCGGGCCATTTTAACGGATGACGTTTTGTTACCTTCCCATCATAATCCGCAGGCCACAGTTCCTGCGGTTCCATCATACGTTTTAATGTCCGAAGAGGCGGAACTGCTACACGGTTGTTTTCGCTTAAAAATACCGGAAATTCTCTGCCAGGTACAAACCACAAATGTGTATAGCCATGTGTATCCCCAATTGATGGATCGTTTGCCCAAGTACCGCCGTACGGAGAAGAAATATGATACATCCGCTCTGGATCCAGTTGCCGGCAGACTTCCGCAAATACTTCTCTGACAATTTTTTCACCAAAACAATAACTGTCAGGCACATTGTAGTCTCTGGCCAGATATAGTTCATTTCCACCGCACCAAAGCAGAATACAGGGATGATGACGAAGAGATTTCACCAGCTGCTGCGCCTCTGTCCGGCAGTTTTCCATAAATTCCGATTCCTCAGAATACATCGCGCAGCATAAATAAAAATCCTGCCAGATAAAGATGCCGCGCTTATCACATTCCTCATAAAATTCGTCCGGATATCGTTCGCTTTCGCCCCACACACGCATGGTGTTACAATGACAAAGCTCTGCCATATTGAGCAAATGCCTCATACGCTTACGATCATAGACATTTGTCATGGTATCCGGATGTGTCAGATTTGCCCCCCACAATCTTACCTTTTTATCATTTACCAATATTTTAAAATTTGGTGTCACAATTACTTTCCGAAAACCGATGTAGCGTTCCTGCATAATGCCGTCAGCTTCGATTACTAATTTATAAACCGGACTTTCTCCATAATTGCGCGGATACCATAATTCAGGCGCATCAATTTCTAGCTGCAAGCTTTCCCGCTCTCCTGTAATCTCACTCTGTGCGTAAGAAATCATCCGGCCACTTTGATCGTACAGTAATATCTTCCACATTTGTTTAAAATAATTCCCGAAAAACCGCGCTTCTACTGTCACTGTTCCCACGGAAAAATCCTCACTCAGAGAAGTATCTGTTTTTCGAATCTCATATGTAAACTGTTCCGGTTGCTTTAACAGTACCTCTCCATAGATACCGCAGCGTATCAGCGCCGGTTTCGGACCACAATAATCATGATAACCGGAACGAAATACTCGTGCTGCTGAAATATTACTGACCAATCCCTGATATTTTTCCGGCAAATTTATTGCGTCAGTAATCTTTCTGGCTGAATGAAAATATATCAGAAGAACATTATTTTCATTTATCTGATTCGCAACGGGAATCTCATAATATAAAAAAGCGTTATCTGTCTGTTTTACAAGCGTTCCATTTATATATACATCCGCAAAGGTATCCAACCCCTGTATTTCCAGCATAGCTTCTTTATCCGGCTCTGCCATAAATTCACATCGGTATGCCCAGTCACAATCATGAATCCACAGATCATGATTATGACCTTTTATATTAGGATTTTCAATCATACCGTGCGCCAGCAGTACATCGTGTACCTGGGCTGGAAAAGAATTTACTGCAAAATTCTGTTCTTTTCCAGTTCCTCCTGCCCGGAATGCCCGTTCGATTTCCGAATAAGTAAGCGAATGTTCCGGAAGGAAACGCCGAAGCATCCATCCGGATACCAGTTTATAGTGTTTCATACGATACTCCTAGTAAACGAAACCTTTCGTGTTTGTCAGTTTATCCATCGTCTCTTTGCTAAGACGTTTACCTGCAGCAAGAACATTTCCTTCTACCTGCGCCGCATTTCTTCCACCAGGAATGACGCAGTCAATTCCTTCATAAGAAAGATTATACGCCAATGCCAGTTCTGCCATAGAAAGTCCGTTTTCCCTTGCACAGGCTTCGATTAAAGCAAGATCAACAGATAAAAAATCCCATCTTTCTTTTGTCCAGAATCCTTTCCGATTGTCTCCGTCCTCAAATACAGTTCCTGCTTTATATTTTCCTGTCAGGATACCACTTGCCAGGGGCTGACTGGTGAGTACTGCGATTTTCCTTTGTTTTGCAATCTTTACAACATCGAGATTTGACTTATTCAGGATATTAAACGGACATTCCAATACATCGAATGTATCCTTTGTATCTGTCTCTAACGCATGCATGGTATCGGCTGCACCCCACATAGCCAGACCTGTATAACGCACCTTACCCGATTTTTTCATTTCTGCCAGCGTATCAAACACCTGTTCTTTGTCCTGCCAGTCTGCGTTCGGAACATGCAACAGATATACATCCGCATAGTCCGTCTGCATTCTCTGTAAACTTTCGTCCAGACACATCATTAAATACTCTCTGGTAAAATTTTTACTTCTCTCCGGCAAACGGAAATTCGTACCGCCCTTTGTTACAATAACCGCCTCTTGTCTGCGTCCCTTTAAAAATTCTCCTATCAGGCTCTCACTGTGTCCGTCGCCGTAAGCATCGCAGGTATCATACAGATTGATTCCGGATTCCCATGCTTTTCCCAACGCCTTTACCGCATCATCATCGTTTCGTGTATTTCCCCAGCTTTTTCCGCCGATCGCCCAGGCTCCAAACCCGATCTCTGATACTTTTAAATCTGTTTTTCCAAATTTTCTGTATTCCATAACTTTATTTTCCTTTCAGTCATCAAAAATTTTCAATTCTCTTAACAGCTTAATGACATCTTTCATTTTATTCTTATTAAACTTTTTCAAAATATGGTTTATCTGCGAGCGAATAGTTGTTTCCTGTACATAACGCAGTTCAGCAATCTCACGGTAATTATATCCTGCATAAACCATTTTCAGAATTTCATATTCTGTTGTATTGATCATCAGCATGATCTGTAAGGTTTCCTTTAAACGAACCTGATTTTCCTGCGTATATTTATACTCTTCTATCAATTTTTGTCCGACTTCAGGCCGCAGCAAAAGTTTATTTTCCATTACAGCCTGAATCGATTTTACAATTTTTTCTGTCGGATTTGTCTTAATAATATAATCACAGGCGCCAGCCATATATGCGCGGAAAATGAATTCCTCATTCTCGTGAATAGTCAGTGCAATGCATTTGATCATCGGAAATATATTGTGGATTTGTGCAATAGCATTAATGCCCGCTGTTCTTGTTTCCATCTGAATATCCATCAGAACAATATCCGGCAGATATTCCCTAGTCAATTCAAATGCTTCCTGGCCATTCTTCGCCAAAGCAACAACTTCTATTTTATGCTCCTCTTTAGAAATCTCATCAGAAAGATGCTGTCTGATTTCTTCCACATCATCTGCAATGATTACTCTTATTCTATCCATTGCTTTTTTCCTCCGATATAGATACGCTTTCGTTTTTGCTTTCCAGTCGGAAGCATAATTAAAACAGATGTATATCTTCCGTATCTGCTGTCAATCTTTAGTTGTCCAAGATGAGCTTTCATCACCTTATATACATAAGGAAGCCCAAGTCCCCAGTTCATTTTTCCGGTTTTTCCTGAATAATGCGGTGAAAAAATATGTTTTTTCTCACGGGAACGAATCCCGGTACCATTATCTTCAATTACAATAATCAGCCAGCGAAGAAGAAAAGAAACAGATATTGTAATCTTTCCATCACTCTTTCCGGAAAGCTCTATCGCCTCTATCCCGTTCTGAATTACATTTACGAGTGCTGCCTGCAGATGGTATCTATCATACATTCCGTAAAAGATTTTATCATCTGGATAAAGTGCTCGGTTCCAAATCAGCGTTATTCCCTCAGGAACAGGAATCTCATTTATCGCTGCATCAATAATGTCAAGAATATTATTGTTCAAATAATGATATTTCACTTCTCGAAGTTCATCTAACATTTCTGCCGTTCTACTCAAAGATTTAGAAACTAATTTTTCCATATGGGAAATTTCCGGTATTTCCTGTCCCTCCGTTTTCTTGCTGATTTTACTCATCAGGATTTGCATGGAAAAAAACAAATTTTTCTGTGAATGCAAATTTTCTCCCAGAACTTCATTCATGATCGCCACATTTTTTTGTATCTTCTTCTGAGCAAATAATATTGCAGAATTATCCATTGTAAAAGATAACAAGATAAACATACAAAACGTGATTACCACAAAGATCAGAGTCGAACCAAACAGGTATCCGCGCGGAATGGTTGCCTCAACATTACGGAACACCCAAAACCCGCTGCGAATCACTTTTTCTACGGAAATACTAAAAGATCCAAGATAGAAGAAAAAATAAAAGATTCCATTTGTCACTAGAAGCCCTGCTGCAAACAAAAAGACCCGCCTGCGCAAAAAAACATTTTCCGTTTTTAAAATATATTTTCCCAATGCAAACAGCGGCCGAATCAAAAGGAACAGAACAAATAATTTATACCCAATTTCAAGCATCGTATAAATACACTTGTTTATATGCGGTGTTGCACTGGTATGATAGTTAATGTACATCTGAAGCGACACACTCGGATCCGGAAGAAGTATAGCCAAAACCGGTACCAGAAACAGCAGCACTCCAGTTCTTTTGTAACCGTTTTCCTTTTGCAATTGGCGTTCACGCAACAAATCCTTGTTAAAATCAAAGTTCAGAATCGTAATCGCCAGCAGATAGATGGAAATTCCCAAATTCATCATCCGGATATTTGTCACAAGAGGTATTGTCATATCCTCTGTAATCAGATTAAAAATTTTGGAATCCAGTCTGTAAAAAATATTCCGATTATAAACTGAACCATAGCTCGCAAACATTTTAATATGCAGAATGATAAAAAAGAAGGCAATCATAGCTCCTACGGACATCATGACAAACAGACAAGAATATCTGTTCTTATGATCAAAAACCAACAAAATAATTGAAAATATCAATAAAAGTCCAATTGTGTAAAACATGATCGCCCTTCTTTCCAATTCTTATCCTTTTACTGCACCTTCCGTCAGACCATCAATAAAATATCTGTTTAGGAACAAGTATACTATAAGCATCGGTAAAATGGAAATACTGATTCCGGCTAACATCAGGTTCCAGGAAGAAACAGCCTCGCCGTTGGATTTTAAGCTTACAACTCCAACAACCAGCGGCCATTTTGATTTCTCAGAAATAGTAAATACATATGGCAGCAGGTAATCACTCCACGCAGTACGGAATGCCATCAGACCGGAAGTTGCAATCAGCGGTTTGCAAAGCGGAAAAATAATCTTCACAAAAATTTTGAAGAAACCACATCCATCAATTCGCGCCGCTTCATCAATTTCCGGAGAAATCTGCCGTATAAATCCCGTCGCAATAAATACCTGCGTTGCACTCATTCCAAACACATGGATGATAATTGGTCCCCAAAGCGTTCCGCTTAATCCCATACTCTTTGCCAGATTCAGCTGGGGATACAGAGACAGGGTACCGATAGAAATAAACATCGAGCAGAGCACCATACCGTTGATAAATTTTGTAATTTTAGTTTTTCCTCTGGCAAATACATAACCGGCTGTTACTGCTGAAATCACACCTCCGATAACACAGAAGAACGCGTAAAAGATACTGTTAAAGGTCAGCGTTCCAAAATTCGCCATAGTCCACGCCTGTGAATAATTATCCAGCTTCCACTCTTTTGGCAGCAGATCCACTCCACCAACCAAAATTTCCTGATTTGATTTAAAAGAACTCAATAATATGTAAATAATCGGAAATACTACCACAATTGCAAGCGCAAACAAAAATATGTAAATTATCATATAGGCCGTTAAAATTTTTTTCTTTTTCATCACGTCCCTCCTATCCTTCCAGTTCCTGCATCTTTTTAGATACTCTCAGATAGATCAGGGTCACAATCCCTAAAATAAATGCTGTAATAACCGCCATTGCAGATGCATAACCAAACTGTACATCTCTTGCTGCGTTATCACCATAGGAGAAGAAATATTTAAAGATATAGGTCATAACTACTTCCGTCGTTCCTCCTGGAGCACCGTTCGTTAATACCAAGACCAAGTCTGTCATCTTCATAGTGCCAAGCACACTGAGCATCAGAACCAGCTGAAGGATCGGAGCTACCATCGGCAATGTAATATAGAAAAATTTCTGTACCGGACTTGCCCCGTCAATATCCGCACACTCATACAGTGAACGCGGAATATTCTGCAACCCCATGAGGAAATAAATCATATTCAAACCAAAAGTCGTCCACAACGATACTAAAATAATTACAAACATCGCTGTATTTTTACTGCTGAACCACCCAATATTTTTTTCAATTAAACCAGCCGCCTTTAACAACGCATTTACAATGCCGTTATAAGAGCTGAACAAAATAGAGAATATCAAGCCTACTACTGCAATACTGAATACAGATGGCAGGAAAAAGATTACCCGAAAGAATGAACTCCCTTTGATTTTATTATTCAGTATCACTGCCAGAAACAGAGCCAAAGGGATCTCAATTATCATTTTCAGCCCGGCAATAATAAATATATTTTTCAAAGATGCCCAATAAGCAGGGTCTCTAGTAATTGCACGGCCAAAATTCTCAAGTCCGATGAATACCGGGGTACTAAAGCCATTGTATTCAAAAAAAGACCATCTGAGCACCCAGAAAATAGGATAGACAGAGAACAGTAAAAATCCGATGGTCATAGGCGTTATCATGAGAACTTCCTGTACCCGATCTCCTATGCGAAATAATTTTTTCTTTTTTACTTTCACACACTCACCTTCATCCTTTCCTGATGAAACAGGCAGTGCTTTCGAACGCAACACGTCTTTTCAAGCACTGCCTTAAATCATTCAGACTATTTTACCCAAGCCATTTTTTCAGCAACGTTCGGGTCGATGTAATCTTCCAGATTTACTTTACCATCAGTAACTGCCTGATCTAATGCTGCATTATAACGCTCATCCAGATCTGCCAGAGCCGCGTCCACATCCGTTACAACACCTGTTAAAATCTGATCATAAACTTCCTGATAAGTAGTTCCCTCGATCTTAAGTTCGCTATCCGGTGTCGGATATTTGATACAAAATAAATCCATATCAGAGAATTTCAGCCAGTTCGGATCCATAGCTTCTGTAGATGACTGAGAAGAAATCTCTTCACCAAGAATTGAAATGTCAACCTGCGCCTCATTTGTCGCCACAAACAGTTCGTCAGAATACAGATAATTCAGAAAAGCAGCTATCTTATCAGAATACTCAGCAGATTTAGAATTTACAACATAAGACATTGATACACTGATCGGTTGTTTGTATCTGTTTGCCGGATCCTGTACCGGATACGGGATGACTTCCCACTCAAATTCGCACGGAAACTGATTTTTAAATGTCGTTACATCAGAAGACATCGCACCGATCATAGCAACATTGCCTGCTGAAAACTGTGCTCTTGCTGTATCACCGTCCATGGTTTCAAATCCAGGAAACATACTTCCATCATCAATAAAGGTCTGTAGATGATCGAAAAATGGTCTTACACTTGCAAAATCATACTTCCCTTCTGTATGGTTAAAATATTCATCTCCAACACTTGCTCCATTTGGACTATTCAGATAAAAATAATTGTAGGAACCATAACCCATTGCAAGCGCATATCCGTAAATTCTGCCCTCACCGTTGTCAGTAATCGTTTTTGCCGCTGCTTCCATCTCGTCCCAGCTGTTCGGAAGCTCCAGACCGTTTTCTTCAAAGATTTCTTTGTTGCAGGCAAGACCATAGGTAGTAACACGAATCGGTACCGAGTAAGTCTGTCCATCCATAAAGATGCCATAACCTGGTGCATTATATTCTGCAAAACGATCAATCAACGGCTGCAACCCGGGTTCATTTTCCCACGGCATGATATAACCAGCTTCTGCATAATCACCGATTCTATTACATTTGAATATATCCGGAGCCTCACCGGCAGATACTGCAACATCCAGAGTACTGTAATAGTCACTTCCGTATACAGTATATTCCACCTCGATTCCCTGCTCTTTACCAATTGTCTCGTTAAATTTCTGAATTTTTTCTTCATAAATCTTCTGATCGTGCTGGTCATTAGACCACATTGTGATTTTCTGAACATCTTCTGCGCTTGCAGGCACGACTGTCACTGCCAGCAGTGCTGCACCAAAGAGTGCACATACTGTTTTCTTCATCATACTATCATTTCCTCCCTGCATAAATTGCTTTCATACATTTAATTATTTTTGCATTATAATCTGTTCGTTTACTCTGCAGATTCACCAAACTTCATACTCGAATTTTAACATTTGTTATTCAATTTGACTATATGAAAAAACATCAACATTTACAATCAAATTTCATTTTTTGAATATTTTTACAGCAATTTGATTGTTTTTTGAGGAAGTTTTTTATTTCCATGGAAAAAGCAGTCGCCGCCACCCGTAAAGCGGGCAATGTCGTCAACTTAAGATATATCAAAAAGTAAAAAATGCTTAAAAACACTTGACAAAACGCTCAAAAAAACCAGCATCTTCGGATGCTGGTTAGTAATTTTTCACCTATTCTGTTACCAGATTCTATCATACTTGCCTGTTAATGCCCGCTCTGACATAATACGACCAGCCTGCGTGGCGCAGTCTGAGGCGGGATGCTTCTGGTTGTCGCAGAATAATAAACCAAAAGCGCCTGGTTTGCTGGATTACACGGAAAATTCTGCCCATTCACCGTTTCTACCCGTGTACTTCGATTTACGTTTAACCGCAATGAATTATCTGCCGCGGTCAGATTCCGATCAAAATAATTGAGCATAATCTGCTCATCCCGTCCAAGTGTGGTAACAATCTGAGCCCGATACTGTGGTGGAAAAATCAATGGTACCGGAAGATCTGCGTCATAAAAAGCAGCTACCCGCATGCCAGGACGGATCTGTCTGCTGTCAATAACCAGCGTTTCCGGCACAACAATAAAATTCACAGTCCCATTTTCGGTGCGCACAGACATCCTCTGATTACAGCACTCCGTCCCGCGATTTATGTTTATCACGGTACCAATCACCGGTACAAAATTTGAATAGTCCATAAAAATACCTTTTTTCATAATCTATTCATTTATCGGAAAGGAGGTTACAATCTATAATATTTAAAATTTCTTGTATTCACGCACAATATCCTTCCAGGAAATACCAAGCTGATCCATGATCGACATTAGCCGGAACAAATGATCAGAAAGTTGTTGACGCGCTTTCTCCTTATCACGGTTTTTAGCCGCCAGCATAAGCCCCGTAAAGCTTTCTCCAGTCTTTTGCAAAATCTGATCCATCTCCTGATCAAATGCGCCATCTATATAAGTTCCTTCAGATATATTTTTCTTTTGCCCACGAATATCCGTCATAATCGATTCAAACACAGTAAATGGATTATAATCTTCATAGCGTTTTTCCACAAGTTCACGATAAAAACAGGTACGATTTCCGGTGTGACAGGCAGCTCCTTTCTGCGCTACCTTTGCCAGTAATGTATCATTATCACAGTCGATCAAAATCTGTTTGACATACTGAAAATGTCCAGAGGTCTCTCCTTTGAGCCAAAGTTTTTGACGACTTCTGCTGAAATATGTCATCCGTCCGGTCATCAGTGTCATTTCATAGGCCTCACGATTCATATAAGCCATCATCAGTACCTGCTCATTTTTATAATCCTGCACAATCACCGGTACCAGACCATCTCCGTTTGTTTTTAGATCTTCCCACTGAAAGTCACTTTCACAGCTCTGTAAACAAACGCCGTGCTGTGAAAACAATTTACGAAATTCAAACAAATCTCCGTTCGGGTCCGAGAGCGCTTTTCCTGAAATACCTACAACATTTTTCAGACGCAAAAGTGCCAGCACATGTTCTAAATAGAAAACAGATAACACAGGAATTGTATTCAATGGCAGCCGGCTCACAACATCATACAAATGAAAATTATCCCCGAATACCAATACCAAAGACACACATTCCTGCAAAAGTGACAGATAACCTTCTATGGCGCTGACACTTTGAAAATCCATAATGCATGCCGCAATCTTCTCTTTACCAAACTGTCCGGAAATTGCTTGTAGTATCTGCATATCCGCTTTATTTTCTACATTTAAAAAGACTTTTGTACATCCGGCCAGCAGAAGCCTTTTCGCATCTTCCAATGTATCAATTTCTCCGGCAATAACTGGAATGTCAACATTTATACAAATTTCCCGGACCATACGTACTGCCTGTTCTTTCTCTGCCTTTTCTTTCGATATATTATAAATGATCAGTGAGTCCGCTCCTCTTTTTTCATAATGCTGCGCCAGCTTTACTGCATCTCCATCATAGATGGTCCGTTTCGTCTCTAAATCCTGTATCGCTTTTCCTTTTCTTAAAACAATCTGTGCAATTAATTTTTTATTTTTCATAGGTCGTTTCCTCTGTTTCTTTTAAAAATCAGACATGTTCTACAGGGTTCCTTTTGTGGAAAGTACACCGCTTATACGATCATCCGTCATTGTTGCCATATCAAGCGCACGTGCAAATGCTTTAAAAGCACACTCAGCAAGATGATGATTATTTCTTCCTGAAAATTGTTTAAAATGCAGATTCATTCCCGCCGCATAAGATACGGCATAGAAAAATTCCCGGACCATTTCCGTGTCCATATCACCGATTTTTTCACAAGTGAACATAATGTCAGATTCCAGATACGGACGCCCGGACAGGTCAATTGCGCAGAGAATAAGCACATCATCCATCGGAAGAACAGCATGACCGAACCTGCAGATTCCCGCTTTGTCTCCAATTGCTTTTTTAATTGCCTCTCCGAGTACAATTCCAGTATCCTCAATGGTATGATGTGAATCCACTTCCACATCTCCGCGAATCTTTGCGTCAAGGTCAAACAAGCCATGCCGAGTAAATCCGTTCAGCATATGATCAAAAAATGGAATCCCGGTATCTACGTTACAACTGCCGCTGCCGTCCACATTAAACGACAAACGGATATTTGTTTCCTTGGTGTCTCTCTGCACGGTTGCAATTCTTCCGGCCATAATAAATTCCTCCCATAATGGATGCTATATAATTTAATACGTTACTACATTATAACCCATTGTGCTTTTATTTGCAAAAGATTTTCTTAAGAAATATTTTTTGCTATACAGAGGAAACAGAGTATGTTATACTGCAAATATCATAAAACCCGAAAGGAGAACTACTATGAAAAAACGAATTTTTACAACCGCTCTTGCACTGACTATGTGCATGTCTTCTATCAGTGTTTTTGCGGAAAGTACATTGACTGCAGAAGAGCTTCTCGCAAAACAGGCAGAATATATGCAGAATGCCGGTTCCTCTTCGATGGACATGACCATAAACCTTGACGGAGCATTGGAAACCTCCGATGGAACCAGCTCTTCTTCCTTAGGGATGGTATTAAGCGGCGATATTTCTGCTGATATTCTTTTGGATCCAATGCAGGTCGGTATGAATATGTCCATGAATCTTTCTCTGATGGGTGCAAGCCAGGATATTGCTATGGAAATGTATATGGTGGAAAACGGTACAAAGTTTGATACTTATCAGAAAGCAGATGACGGCACGGGTACAGGTCAGTGGATGCGTACACAGATCGATATGTCTGAAATGTTTGAACAGTTCGGCGTATCCAGCATTCAGGAATTACAGGGCAAATCCTTTGATCAGATGCTGCCGGAAGGTATGGAAATTGACTGGGCCGTTGAAGAAACTGATGATACCTATGAACTCTCTGCTTCTGTTGCATTCTCAGATTTGATGGATCTAATTGAGACAACCTTAAAATCTCAGGGTGAAGACATGACTGATGAAGATATTATTGCTGCAGAAACAATTTTAAACGGTTTTGTTATGAACATGAGCTACACACTTGATAAAGAAACCTATGCAACAGAAAAATTCCATGCAGATTTTAACGATTCTGACCTTTCTCTGATCAGTGACATGATTAACGAGATTATGGGCGAATCCATGGCATCCGCAGAGGAAACAGAAATGTCTATGCCTTCTATTAACCTTGTATTAAATGATTTTTCGATAGACGGTACCTACTCTTATGATACTGTAACAGAAATCGAAATCCCGGCTGACGCATTGACTGCCGAGGTTGTTGATGTAGAAGAATTGGAAGAAATGGCAGAGGAAGCCGTTGAATAATCAAAAGAAGATGTTTTCTGTAAGAGGACTGGTCTTTGACCAGTCCTCTTACATTTTCTATCATTCAAATCTTACATGAATTGAATTTGCATGTGCAGTAAGCTGCTCCGCCTTTGCAAAAGTTTCGATGTCTTCATGAATCTCTTCCAGTGCCTCTTTTGAATAATATACGATACTGGATTTTTTAATGAAGTCATCCACTCCGAGTGGGGAGAAAAATCTGGCTGTGCCATTTGTCGGCAGCACATGATTCGGACCTGCAAAATAATCCCCCAACGGTTCGCTGCTGTATTCCCCAATAAAAATCGCTCCGGTATTTTTAATCTTCGTCATCACCTCGAATGGATTTGCCGTGACAATCTCAAGATGCTCAGAGGCAATGTCGTTCGCTGCAGCAATAGCAGTATTCATGGAATCTGCTACCAAAATATAACCAAAATTAGCAAGCGATTTCTGAATAATTTCTCGTCTTGACAGTTCCTGTGTGAACTTTTCAATTTCCTCTGTTACAGCTTCAGCAAGTTTGCGGCTGGTGGTGATCAAAATCGCGCTGGCTAGCTCATCATGTTCCGCCTGCGATAAAAGATCAGCTGCCACAAAACGTGGATTCGCAGTTTCGTCTGCCAGTACCAAAATCTCACTCGGCCCGGCAATTGAATCGATATTGACAAAACCGTACACTGCTTTTTTCGCCAATGCCACATAGATATTGCCCGGTCCGACAATTTTATCTACCTTTGGAATCGTCTGTGTACCAAAAGCCATCGCCGCCACCGCCTGCGCGCCGCCAACTTTATAAATTTCATCTACACCGGCCTCATTTGCAGCCACCAGAGTAGACGGATTCACTTTTCCGTTTTTGCCGCAAGGTGTCGTCATAATGATGCTTCCCACTCCTGCCACTTTCGCCGGCAGAACATTCATCAATACCGAAGACGGATACACAGCCTTGCCGCCCGGTACATAAACGCCGATGCAGGAAAGCGGAGTTACTTTCTGTCCCAGCATCACACCATCTGTGCGACTGTCGAACCAGCTGTACTGCCTCTGTTTTTCATGATAGGCACGGATATTAACAAGCGCCTTTCTGATCACTTCGATCAGTTTTACATCCGTCTGTGCATAAGCTTCCTCAATTTCTTTTTTTGTCACACGGATGCTGTCTGATGTCAGGAAAACATGATCAAACCTTTCTGTATATTCAAAAACGGCAGCATCCCGGCGTCTGCGTACATCTTCAACAATCTCCGCAACGCGATTCTCATATTCCCCATAACTCTGCGGACTTCTCTTTAACAGATCCTCCAAAAGATTTTGTTTCGTCTCTTCTGTCAATGTCACGATTCTCATAAGCAACTTCTCCTCTATTTTTCCTGTAAGGCTTCCTTCATTGCCGTCAATATTTTTGTAATACGTCTGCTCTCCATCTGCATGCTCACACGGTTTACTACCACACGCGCCGACAACGGACAAATCTCTTCCAGAACTTCCAGGCCGTTTTCGCGCAAGGTCGATCCGGTTTCCACAATATCAACGATCACTTCTGACAGACCAACGATCGGTGCAAGTTCAATAGAACCATTCAGCTTGATAATCTCTACTGTCTGATGTTTTTTATTATAAAAATAATCCTTGGCAATATGCGGATATTTCGTTGCCACACGAATCTGTTCCTGATGCTGCAAAAGTTCTTTTGCCTTATGCGGACCACAGACACACATCCGGCATTTACCGAATCCAAGATCAAGTACCTCATACAGCTTTCTTCCCTCTTCATCAATCGTATCTTTTCCGACAACACCAATATCTGCCGCTCCGTATTCCACATAGGTCGGCACATCCGGTCCTTTGGCCAAGAAGAATTTCAGTTTATGTTCTTCATTTACAAAAATCAACTTTCTGGTATCCGGATCTTGCATCTCCTCACAGCGTATACCGCTTTTTTCCAGAAGTTCCATCGTTTTCTTGGCAAGACGTCCCTTGGTAAGTGCAAATGTTAAATATCTCATACCTCCGCCTCCTTGTCAGTCACTTGATACGTTTTGCAGAGTGATTCCAGTTTTTTTTGTAAATCAGCTTCCCTTTCGTCTGGCTCCAAATAGAGCACGGCTGCTCCTCCCCTCTCCCGGATTGTTTTTGCCAAACGGATCGCTGTCTTTTGCTGTGATTTCGTATAGCAGATTTCCTGTGCACGCGGCGGCAAAACACGACTGATATTTTGTCTGGAAAGTGCTGCCAACAATTGATCAATCACAGCGACAAAACCGATTGACGGTGCATTCTTTCCGAAATGTCCGAGCAGATTATCATATCTGCCGCCTTTTACAACCGCATCTCCGCTGCCAAAGGTATAGCCACGGAAGAAAATGCCGGTGTAGTAATTATAACGACTAAGCATACTGAAATCAAAACTGATATATTTGGCAATCCCGTAACACTCTAAAATTTCATAAATTTCCTGCAAACGCTGCACTGCCGTCCTGGCTCCTTCATTGCAGGCAAGCTGCATTGCCTTTTTCAGGATTTCCACCGATCCATACAGAGAAGGAAGCTGTGTCAGCGCCGCACGGCTTTGTTCGTCCATCTGCAGATTCGCAAGCAGATTCTCCGCGCCGAAAATATTCCGGTTAGAAATAAAATCTTTTAAGATTGCCTCTGTCTCCTCATCCATACAAGCATTCTGGATAATACTCTTAAAATACTGTACCTGGCCGATACTGATCTGAAACTCCTCCAAACCGGATTTTTTCAGACAATCTACCACCATGGCGATGATTTCCGCATCCGCCTGCGCGTTATCTGCTCCGATCAATTCCGCTCCGAGCTGAGTATTTTCTTTTAAACGTCCCTGATAACTGGAATTGTTAATAAAGGTTTTTCCTTCATAGCAAAGACGGATTTCTTTTTCCTCATCTTTAAAATATTTGGAAACAGCCCTGGCAATTGACGGTGTAATATCCGGTCGCAGCACCAGCGTATTTCCCTCACGATCAAAAAATTTGTACAACTCACGTGAAGGAATCGTACCAACATCATGATTAAACACATCGAAAAATTCAAAAGTCGGTGTTTCAATATCCCGATAACCGTAGGACTTCAAAACTTCATGCAGATCCTTTTGCAGATTGAGCTTGCGCTCACATTCCTCATTATAAATATCACGTACCCCTTCTGGTGTGTGAAGCAATCTTGTTTGCATAACGGTTCATCTCCTGTCGCTTTATCATGGTAGAGTTCTAATTTGTGAAACTACGTTCTATTATAGGTATCTGTTCATAAAATGTCAAATATTTTCTTCTTCTCTGCGCAGCAGATCCTCTTTCAAACCATCCAGATACGGAATTAATACCCCCCGTCCCTGACGAAGCTGAATGGAACTTTCCATCTCCTCAAAACGAAAACTCTTTCTTCCGCCACCCTCTTTACGCTTCCAGAAGCGCCTGATCTCCGCAAACGGTACATAAAATACTTCATCTCTGCTGGTAAAAAAAATAATTAGAAACGAAATTCCTCCCTGCTGCTCAAATTCCTCCATAAACTCAATCTGATGCGCATGAATATTCTGCAGGGAAAAGGTATCTGACGTACATTCTTTCGCGTCAAAGCAAACCGGCACCCCCTGTACGCTTCCGATATAATCGACCGTACTTTTCTGATCAAAATATGCCAGTGTGATGTGACGTGTCTCCTTATCCATCCTGACCGGTGTGATCGGCGTTGGAATCTTCTGGATTAAAGCCAGTTTTTTCTCACGATAAATCTCATTGGAACGGTTGATCATATCCTCCAAAAGCGAACCGCGCAGTCCTCTTGAATTCCAGGTTGCCATACTCTATTCCTCAATTTTCCCTGATAATTTTTTCAAACAACTCCGGAACCGGAGCCGTCAGACATTTTCCGGAAAGATAAGAAAGCTCGCCCACAATCTGCGGGAACTCCATCCGAAAAGCATGCAGCAACTGATGCTCTGCATCATATTCTTTCCGATAATATCCGTTTTTCTTTGTCCCTCCATATTTCACATCGCCAACAATGCTATGTCCAGTGCTGGCAAGATGCGCACGAATCTGATGCGAACGTCCGGTCAGCAGCAGGATTTCCAGAAGCGTCGTTCTTTTTCCGTTTTGCAGAGGCGTATATTCTGTTGAGATCGCTTTCGCCTGTGAGTCAGCTTTTTTCGCGCTCTGTTCATCCGCATAAATCTGTACACAGTTTTTCATCGGATCTTTACTCAAATAACCTTCCAAATGCTGTTTTTCTTTTAAAACACCGTGTACAACCGCCAGATAATACTTATGCAGACTGCGGTTCTGCAGAATTTGGGCCATTGTCTGAAGACCCACCAGCGATTTTCCGGCAATCAGAAGACCGCTGGTATTGCGATCCAGTCGGTTACAGACGGAAGGATGAAAGGTTTGCAGCTCCTTTTTTGTAATATCCCCTTTTTGAAGCAGATAAGCGATCATTTGCTCATTGACAGAGATATCCTCCAGACGGCTCTTCTGTGATAAGATCCCGGAAGGTTTATTTATTACAAGAATATGATCATCCTCGTAAATGATCCATTCCTTTGGAAGTGGATCTACACGGACATCCACCTTTTGCCGCGCCGTAGCTTTCGCTGTTCCGGAAAATTTTTCATATGTTTCGTCTGAGAAAAACAGGCGCACAACATCTCCCTGAACCGTCAGCTCATTTCCAGTTGCCTTTCTGCCGTTTAAGGTAATGTTTTTCTTTCTCATCATTTTATAAAGGAAGCTCTTTGGCGCTTCCTTTAAGTGTTTTGCCAGCAGCTTGTCAAGACGCTGTCCGGCCTCATTTTTATTAATAATTATTTCTTTCATCTATGAAATCCTGTTTTCAATTCTTTCTTCCACTGTATATTTTATCGTCTCCGTATAAGATATCAAGTATCCGAAACTGCCCGTCTTCTCCACTACAGGGAAATCGCCATGATTACATATTTTACCAGTTCATTTCTTGTTGCATCCGGATAACGTTCATCCGGCGTAAATGGCACAGATGCCTCCTGCTCCTCACGATGTGCATATAATTCATCTAAGCGGCGCAAATAAGCTTTTAAATCCGTAAATACTTTTACGTTTGACTTATAACCGTTGCCCTGCAGTATTTTTTTTATATGCTGCTCCACAAAAGCAGTATCTGCCTTTGTGTTTTCACAATAGCAAGCAATATTCAAACCGCTTATAACAATACACGGCAACTGCGTGTTTTTCTCATAAGCGCTGACAGTTGCATCGTAGATGACAGTCATATCGCGGACATGCTCTTTCATCTTTTCATACAACTCTGATTTCATCGGTTTTTGCAATAGCATCATAATCATGCCGACCGCACATTTGCTGGCCGGAAGGCATTCCATAATCGCCACAAAGGTAAAAAGATTTTTACGCGTGCCGGTTTGTACATAACCGGTGATAAAGATCATAATCGGAATAGCAAACAGCACCAGCGTCATCAGGACACGCACTTTTTTCTGATAGGAAATATAGCCGTATTCTCCCTTTTTTACTTTTTTCATGGTCTTTCTCCTCTATTTCTTCTTATGCACATTTCGAATCGTCTTTTTACGTTTCGCAGATTTTGATGTATTCCGGATCCCGGAAGCATTTTTGTCCTTCTCCGTGGAAGTGATCTTTTTCATGGCTTTGTTATTACTCGGAGATACCCCCATCCATTCGCCCTTTCTTGGCCGAATCAGGCATTTTTTATCAAATCCGATCAAATCTGTACGTCCCGCTTTTATCAGCGCTTCCCTGACCAGATCATAATTTTTCGGATTACGGTACTGGATCAATGCTCTCTGCATCGCCTTCTCATGCGGATTGACCGGAACATAGACCGGCTCCATCGTACGCGGATCCACTCCTGTATAATACATGCAGGTAGAAAGTGTGGACGGTGTCGGATAAAAATCCTGTACCTGCTCTGGCATATAACCGAGATCACGCAAATATTCGGCAAGCTCAACTGCTTCTTTTAACGTTGATCCCGGATGAGATGACATCAGGTAAGGTACCAGAAACTGATTTTTCCCACACGTTTCATTTAACTGTCTATATTTTTTTACGAACCGCTGATATACCTCATTCGCCGGTTTGCCCATCTTGGAAAGCACAGCAGCAGACACATGCTCCGGCGCTACTTTCAACTGCCCGCTAACATGATGCTCGACCAATTCTCTGAAAAATGTATCGTTTTTGTCTGCCAGCAGATAATCAAAACGAATTCCCGATCGGATAAATACCTTTTTCACATTCGGCAGTTCCCGAAGCTTTCTCAGTAATTTCAGATAATCGCTGTGGTCAGCATTCATATTCTTACAGGGGCTCGGGAACAGACACTGACGGTTTTTGCAGGCACCTTTTTCCAATTGCTTTTCACAGGCCGGATGACGGAAATTGGCCGTCGGACCGCCAACATCATGAATATAACCTTTAAAATCTTTTTCCCAGACAAACTTTGACGCTTCTGAGATCAGCGATTCATGACTTCTGGTCTGAATAATACGACCCTGATGAAACGTCAGTGCACAGAAACTGCAGGCACCAAAGCATCCGCGATTGCTGATCAGGGAATATTTTACTTCCTCTATCGCCGGAACTCCTCCTGCTTCGTCGTACATCGGATGCCACTTTCTCTGATATGGCAAAGAATAAATCTGATCCATTTCTGACTGAGATAGTGGCTTCTGCGGCGGATTTTGTACCACATAAAGACCGTTTGGATACGGCTCAACAAGTGTCTTTGCATTAAACGGATCAGTATTTTGATACTGTATATAAAAACTTTTCGCGTAATTTCTGCGGTTGGCTTTTAAGTCATCAAAAGAACTGAGAATCTCCGGTTCATACAAGTTCGAAATATCTTTTGTTTTATAAACTGTTCCATCAATGAATGTAATATCCTTTATCGCAATTCCAGCGTTCAAAGCATCTGCAATTTCTACAATACACCGTTCTCCCATGCCGTAAGATAAAAGATCTGCGCCCGAATCAAGCAGAATCGAACGTTTCAGGGAATCCGACCAGTAATCATAATGCGCCAGCCTGCGAAGGCTCGCTTCGATGCCACCGATGATAATCGGTGTTTTGCGGTAGGTTCTGCGAATCAGATTACAGTAAACCACCGTTGCATGATCCGGACGTTTTCCCATTTCACCACCCGGCGTAAATGCATCTGTTTTTCGACGTTTTTTTGATACCGAATAGTGATTAACCATCGAATCCATGTTACCGGCTGAAACCAGAAATCCCAGACGCGGCTCTCCCAAAATCTGGATACTCTTTTCATCTTTCCAGTCCGGCTGCGCAATAATACCGACCCTATAGCCATTTGCATCCAGCACGCGACTGATGATCGCATGCGCAAACGAGGAATGATCCACATAGGCATCCCCCGTCACTAAAATAAAATCCAGTTGTTCTATATTCTGCCGTTCCATATCCTCTCGGGATACCGGCAAAAAACCATTTGTCATCAAGTACTCCTTTTTTTCAGTTCCTCAATCTCTGTCTTTGTAAGTCTGCGGCTGCCGCCGACAGGTAATGTTTTGTCAAGCACCAGGCTTCCCATCGAAATGCGTTTTAAATAAGTTACCTCTTTTCCGATCGCATGGAACATCCGTTTCACCTGATGAAATTTTCCCTCGCAGATTGTCAATTCGATCTCGGAAACTTCTCCTGCTGTCAGAATCCGCAAAACAGCCGGAAGTGTCGGCTTTTCCTCTCCAATGTCTATTCCCCGTGTGAAAACTTCCGCATCTTCCTGTGTCACTTTCCCGTTTATCTTTGCATAATAAGTCTTCGGTACATGTCTGCCGGGAGAAAGTAGTTGATGTGCCAGCTCTCCGTCATTTGTAATCAGCAGCAAACCTTCCGTGTCAAGATCCAGTCTGCCAACCGGAAAAAGCTCCCCCTTGCGATCAGAACTGATATAATCCAGCACAGTCTGATGAACATTATCTTTTGTTGCTGAAACACAACCTGCAGGTTTGTACAACAGGTGATATTCGTATTTGGAATAAGAAACCTCTTTACCATTTACCGTCACCCGATCTGTATCCACATCTACTTTTTCGTCTGCCTTTTTGCAGATTTCACCATTTACTGTCACCTGACCTTTACGGATCAGACCTTTTACCTCACTGCGTGTACCAGTCCCTGCCGTTGCGAGCAGCTTATCCAGTCTCATCTTTTCCATTTAATTCATACGCCATCCTGCATAATATTTGTTGCGCAGACTTCCGTTTACGAATTTGCCCCATCCAAGAGAAAAACCATCCACACAGACGAGTGTCCATGCCAGCAACCCTTTCTCTTCCGCTTCTGTCAAAGTAATCGTTTCTCCTTTTAAATAGCGGATCACCCGCTCGTCATCTGCTGAAAGAGAAATGCTGCTTTTTACCTCAGACTGTTTTAGAAACATTGCCAGAGCCTGCGATGGTTCAAAACGTTTTTTCTTATTCTCACCCAACAGAAGACCGGTACGCAAATAACGGATCTTTCCCTGAATACGTACACCGCACGGCAATGCATACAGACGATCTTCGATCATCCAATACTGCCAGTCCTTTTGCGGCAGGTTCAGATATTTTTCAGCAAATTCTTCATATTTCTTCGGAATCATCTGCTTTTTTAATACCGCCTTTTCTTTTACCTGCACGGGCTCTCCTGTCTTTTCCATCATAGCGGTAAAGTGCCCTTCACCTTTTATACGGTGTGGAAACAGGCGCAGAACACCATCTTTTCCCAGCGGAACTAAATGCATTTCCGGATAGTTTTCCAAAACCCAGCGGATCGTTTCTTCATTTTCCATACGTGAAAAGGTACAGGTAGAATATACCATTTTCCCACCCGGCTTTAACATCAGCACAGCACTTTTTAAAATCTCTCTCTGAATTTCAGCATAATACTGCGGTCCGTGCTCCGCATAAGATTTTATCATTGCCGGATCCCTACGGAACATTCCCTCTCCGGAACAAGGCGCATCAATCAGAATCTTATCAAAAAAGCCCTCATATTCCACCGCAAGATTTTCCGGCTGTGCACTGCTGACCAACAGATTCCCCACCCCGGCCAGCTCAAGATTTTTTAAAAGCGCTTTCGCTCTAGAATGGCTGATGTCGTTCGCCAGCAACATCCCTTCTCGACCCAGCCGACTTCCAAGTTCTGTTGCTTTTCCTCCCGGTGCGGCGCATAGATCGAGCACAATATCCCCCGGTTGTGCCTTCAGAGTTGCTGCCGGAAGCATCGCGCTTGGTTCTTGCACGTAATAAAGTCCCGCAAAATAATAGGGATGTTTGCTTACCTGCTCTTTGGACTGCACATAAAAACCATTATCCGTCCATGGCACCGGCTCCAGGTCAAACGGCGCAAGCCGCCGAAATTCTTCCACAGAAATCTTTGCTGTATTAACGCGAATCCCCTGCACACTTTCCTCTTCAAAGCTCTTTATGTAGGCTGGAAACTCATCTTTTAACAATTCCCGCATTTCCTCTAAAAATATTTCAGGCAACTGCATATTAATTCATATCCTCACATGTAAATTGAATGCCTTGTGCGCGATAACCTTCTGCAATAATATCCAACTGTTTATGGAAATGCTCCAGTTTATCCAAGTCCTTTTCCGTATAAATCTGATAAAATTCTTCCTGAATCTTCTGAATCTCACGTTTGTTAGCCAAACGATAGAGATTCTGGATCGTATTTAAAATATCAACAACCATATTCGCCTGATGCTGCATCGAGTTCTGCGCATCCATGATCTCATCACGTACTGATGACATTTCACGATCCAAAACCACAATCGCATCAGCTGCATTCAGCAGCTTATCCTTAATATGATCCGGTATATTCTGTTTGTATTTATACTGCAAAGAATGCTCAATTGTTGACCAAAAATTCATCCCAAGTGTGCGGATCTGTATTTCTGCCTGCAAGTCCTTGGGACCGTCAATCGTCTGTACCTTATACCGAACAATCATATGATAGCTTCGGTAACCACTCGTTTTCATATGATCCACATAGTCTTTTTCATGAAGTACCTTCATATCCGTACGCTCACGGATCAACTGTGCCACACGCGGAATATCCTCCACGAATTGACAGATAATACGTACACCGGCAATATCATCGATCTGTTTTTCTAATTCGGTAATCTCAATATTTTTCTTTTGCATCTTATCAAGGATACTAGAAATTGTCTTTACCCGCCCGGTCACCTGCTCAATCGGACTATACAACCCTCTCGCCTTATATTCGTATCTCAAATGTTCAAATTTTGCCGTCAGTTCTTTCACTGCCAGATCATATGGATCCAGAATGTCTCTCCACAGTAAGATTTCCATAAAATAACACCTGCTTTCTGTTGCCAAAATTCCTTGTCTGCAAATATCTGCGAGTCAGTTCTAAAGTCCGTTTTCATTTAATAAAGTATATCACATACCGGAAAACTATTCAACGTTTCAAATTATATGTGAGGATTTATGTTTGTATTCTTCTTATCCGCTTTCAGCGGTGGACTTTTTCTCTATTTTATATGTTTCCCCGCAGAAGGCTTTGCCGCTGCCGCAGAAGGTCTCCTTCTCTGGTACCGTTCCCTTGTCCCGACACTATTTCCGATGATGATTCTTTCCAGTCTTCTTTTAAAAACAAATGTAACCAGAAAAATATCAATAGTGCTGTCAAGATCTCTCCAGAAATTTATACCGCTTTCCGCAGACAGCTTCTACGCTATATTTATCGGTTTTCTCTGCGGCTGTCCGATGGGCGCTAAAACATTGTCTGATCTTTCGAATTCTAATAACGTCTCTCAAAACGAACGGCTATTTCTGGCTGCGGTGATCAATAACATCAGTCCCGCATTTCTGAGTAATTATCTTGTCGCCCAGCATATGGGAGATACTGCACTGCAAAGGCCTACCTTACTTATTCTATACGGTGCACCGGTAATTTATGCCTTTTTTTCTCTGCCAATTTCCCTAAAAAAAGTACAAACAGAAAAACTGAAAAAAAACATCAGCTATAGCCAGACAAAAAACAAGACATCTCCCACTGGTCTGCAATTCTCTGTGGTGGATGTCTGTATTTCTGATGGTGTCAGTAATATCACAAAACTGGGAGGGTACATTGTGCTCTTCTCTATACTGGCATCTATGATCGAACATTTACCAATACAAGCCCCTCTCCCGAAAGCTCTGCTTCTTGGTATAACGGAAGTCAGTGTCGGCATTCATGCCGTTGCTGCCCTTCCGCTCACATTTTCTGTTAAATATTTACTTTTTATTACAGTTTCCGCCTTTGGCGGTCTCTGCTGTGCAGCACAGTCAGCACAATTTTTAAAAAATGCCGGTGTACCTGTACATATCTACCTGCGCGATAAACTGTGTATCACTCTGATTGCAGTACTTCTTGCCGCAATCTTTGTATACTGATTATTCTTCGGTATATTCTTCCTCATCATCAAACGTTTCTTCCGCAGTCGCTGCCGCATAATTGGATGCTGCAGAAGTCTGCGGTGAAAGCTCCTGACGGTTTTTGCTTACAATCTCATAACAAGACTGCAGAGAGCTTACAAACGTATTATATTTTGCACCGACAGTATCTGTCGCATGTGTCATGATCTGCTCCAGATTTGCAAGCATATCATCAGTATAACTGATCGCGCTCATACGAATGCTGTTTGCATCCTGTGTCGCACTGTCAAGAATCTCCTGCGCCTGTTTATTGGTCTGTTCCAAAAGTGCATTTGCCTGTGCCATCGCCTCCTGCATAATCTGGTTTTCCTCTACCATCTGCTGCTGTCTTGCTTTCGCATCCTCAAGCATTGCGTCTGCCTTTGTCTGCGCATCTGCCAGAATAGCATCCTTGTTGCTGATAATTTTCTGATAGCGTTTAATCTCATCCGGAGTCTTCATTCGAAGTTCTCTTAAAAGTTCTTCCAATTCCTCTTTATTTACAACGATCTTTGTAGAAGAAAGTGGCTGAAATTTACAGCTGTCTACATATTCTTCAATTTCTTCAATAATCTGTTCAATTCTGCTACTCATCTTAGACTCTCCTTATCAATCTATAAAATTACTGCTTTTTATTTTGCGTCCGCATGACCGCCATTCTCTCCCTCACGGCTTCCCGCACAATTTCCGGTGCAAATTTGGAAATATCTCCGCCATAAAACGCTACTTCCTTCAATGTCGATGAACTCAAATACGCATACTCCAGACTGGTAGTCAAAAAAATCGTATCAATATCCGGAGCCATAATCCGGTTGGTCTGTGCCATCTGCAGTTCATAATCAAAATCTGTGATTGCACGAAGACCTCTCACCAAAAACTGTGCATTTTTTTCTTTCACAAAATCAATAGACAATCCACTGAATGCCTCAACACGGACATTCTTCATATCTTTTGTCACTTCATGTAATATTCTAACACGTTCGTCTGAAGAAAACAACGGATTTTTGTTATTATTCTGCAAAACGCCGACAATCAGCTCATCCACAAGAGCTGCCGAGCGCCGGATCACATCGAGATGTCCATAAGTAACCGGATCAAAACTTCCCGGATATACAGCTCTTTTCATACGTTTTCTGCCCCCACTTTTTTTATAAAAACATGTGCATTTGTCTTGTACTTTTTGTATTTTATTATTTCAAATCCAAGCTCCTGCAAATAGTCAAATTTTGTCTTTATCGAAGCTTCTGTCACAATCAGAGTGTCCTCCGATATACAGGAAGATTCAGCTAGCTTTTCCAGTACTTTCCGTTCTGCCAGAAGATGATACGGAGGATCCATAAAAATAATGTCAAAAGCCTCTTCCCCTTCCAACTTTGCAAGCACAGCAAACACATCTCCAGTGATCACGCGCGCTCCATCCTCCAGATGTGTAAAAGCCAGATTTTCACGGATACAGGCAACCGCTTTTGGATTGTGTTCCACAAAAAACACCGCTTTGGCACCTCTGCTGAGAGCCTCAATACCAATGCCGCCACTTCCGGCAAACAGATCTAGAAAACGGCAGCCATAAATCTCATGCTGCAGCATATTAAAAAGCGTCTCTTTGATGCGGTCCGTTGTCGGTCTCGTCGCATCACCTTCGATTGTCTTCAGCGGCATATGCTTTGCCCTGCCGGAAATCACTCTCATATACTCTCCCCAACCCGTCTCTGTTTTTATATAATATTTCGCCATTCCAGATCGCCGTGATCAAGGCCGAGAATCAGGGACTCGGCAGTGGCAATGTTGGTCGCAATCGGAATGTTATAGGCATCACAACATCTGGTAATCCGATCGATATCCGCCTGTCGCGGATCCTCGATTAAAGGATTGTAAAAGAAAATCACCATATCCATGCTGTTTCTTTGTATCATCTCTGTAAACTGCTTGTCTCCTCCCATACTGCCCGGAAGGAACTTATGCACCTTTAATTTGGTCACTTCTTCAATGCGTCTGCCGGTAATACCGGTTGCATACAATTCATGTCTGCTTAAAATACGCTTATACGCAAGACAGAAATTTTCCATCAGGCTCTTTTTACTGTTATGTGCGATAACCCCAATATTCATTGTTTTCTCCTTTCTGATTTTTTCAAAAATGAACTATAAATGATTTTATTTTTACATATCTCTCAAAAAAGCCCCATAATTCATTCTATATTATATCATATTTTCCCAAAATAGCAAATAGTTTATTTTTTAGAAAGAACTGCCAGTTTATTATCGGACGAAACTCATATACTATTTCTGCAATCAACAAACAGAGATTGCACACAAAGTGAAAATCAGAATTCCGAAAAGAAAAAGAATTCACAAAAAACAAAGGAGGCGTAATACTATGTCAAACAAATCTTCTAACACTATGGCAGTACCGGAAGCAAAAGGCGCAATGGATCGTTTTAAATTTGAAGTAGCAAGCGAACTCGGTGTGCCGTTATCTGACGGTTATAACGGAAATCTAACTTCTAAACAGAACGGCTCTGTGGGCGGCTATATGGTGAAAAAAATGATTGAAGCACAGGAAAGACAGATGTCCGGTATGAGTGGCCAGACCGGAACTATGATGTAGACTTTTTTACAATTCAAAAACAAAATAAAAAGCCCGGCGCGCCTTGCGTCGGGTTTTTCATGTCCTAAATTTCCACAGATCCGGTAACGTCTTCGTTAATGACAAAGTATGTTTTTCCTTCTTCCGGTTTCACATATAGTGTTACAGATTTCAGATCACCTGCTTTGTTTTTTAACTCTTTCGTCCAGTATTCTTTTACTTTTTTCATAAGCTCATCTGTGCAAACTTCCTTGCCCATATACTGAACCATAACTGTTTCTTTTACTGCGGTCTTTTTCGCCGGTGCTTTCTTTGCCGGAGTCTTCTTTACTTCTGTCTCTATCGTTGATGTCTCTTTTTTCGGTGTTGTTTTTGCCGTTGTTTCTTTTGCAACAGCTGTTCTTTTTGCTGCCATCTTAAATCCTCCCGTTAGTTTGGTTGTCAAACTAGTAGAACTCACTTTTTAGTTGTTTATGACATTCAAGACTATACACCCATCTATTCAAAAGCGCAATGCTTTTTAGAAAGGTTGCAAAAAGTTTGTGAATCTTTCAAGTAATTTTCTTTATAAATTCAGTTTTTTTAGCACATTTAACCGATAATATTCAAATTTTTCATACAACAGCCGATGTTCCGAAGCCGACATATCCGGATCTGTTTTCTGTAATTCATTTACCGCATCGCAGGCCTGTTGCAAAATTGCAGCATCTGTAAAAACATCTCCAATCTTAAATTCCATCATTCCACTCTGACGCACACCAAGAATATCTCCCGGTCCCCGCAGCTTTAAATCTTCAGAGGCAATGTAAAATCCGTCGTTTGATTTATTTAAAATCTGCAGTCGTTTTGGAATTTTTTCTCCTTCAGAGGTCGAAATCATAATACAGTAAGACTGATGTTTTCCTCTCCCGACACGTCCCCGAAGCTGATGCAGTTGTGCCAATCCGAAACGCTGGGCATTCTCAATCATCATTACCGTGGCATTCGGTACATTGACGCCAACTTCCACAACAGTTGTAGAGACAAGAATCTGAATCTCATTTCTGAGAAATCGTTCCATCACTTCATTTTTTTCTTTTGATTTCATTTTTCCATGAAGATATTCGATACGGATATCCGATGGAAAAATCTCTCTTAGCTTTTCCGTATAGGAAAGCACATCCTCCGCCTCGATTGCCTCACTCTCTTCCACCATTGGGCAGATAATATAGGCCTGATGGCCGGCACAAACCTCTTTTTCAATAAATTGATATGCCTTGGAACGATAGCCTGTATTTACTACACAATTTTTAATTGGCAAACGGCTCGCCGGAAGCTCGTCCACCACAGAAATCTCAAGATCACCATATAAAATAACTGCAAGTGTACGTGGAATCGGCGTGGCGCTCATAACGAGTACATGCGGCTCCAGGCCTTTTTCGCCAAACATTTCGCGTTGACGCACACCGAACCGGTGCTGTTCGTCTGTAATTACCAGTGCCAGATTCCGATATTCCACTTTTTCTTGTATCAGTGCGTGCGTTCCGATAATCATATGCGCCTCTCCTGATGCAATCTTGGCATATGTCTCGCGCTTTTCCTTTGCAGTCATCGAACCGGTCAGTAGCACCGGCATAAAAGGAAGTTCCTGCTGTTCAATCAGTTCCTTCAGCGCCTCATAATGCTGATGTGCCAGTACCTCCGTCGGCACCATAATAGAACTTTGAAAACCATTTGCACCGGCAAGCAGCATTGCCAAAAACGCCAGGATCGTCTTTCCACTGCCGACATCTCCCTGCACCAGGCGTGCCATCACGCGGCCTCCAGTCATATCCCGCACGATTTCCTGCCAGACACGCTGCTGTGCACCGGTCAGCTGATACGGCAGGTGTTTAATCACCTGATCCGTCAGTTTCTTCGGCTGTATTCCGAAATGATCTACTATTGTCCCCGTATGTTCTTTATACCGACGCAAGGTCAGAATAAAAAAGAAAAACTCGTCAAATACAAGACGTTTTCTGGCCAACTGCATATGGTGCTCGTCTTTCGGAAAATGTATTTCTTCCAGGGCATATCCATATTCCGCCAGTTGATATGTCCTGCGAATTTTCTCGCTTAAATAATCTCTTGACAAATCCATCATATCCAGAGCCTGACGTACACTTTTGGTGAGCATCTGATTTGTCAATCCTTTGGTCAACGTATAAACAGGCTGAAGCTGTGTCAGCATCGTCTGATACTTTTCCAAACTATATACGGATGGCTGCTCCATAAAAAAACGATTTCCTTTTTTTACCACCTTACCACAAAAAACATACAGCACACCTTTTGCAATGGTCTTTCGCAAATATGGCATATTGAACCAGCGCACGGTGATCCTTCCAGATTGATCTGCAATCACACCAGAGACCATTTGCAGACGTTTGATATACTGCACGGTCAGTTCCCTTTCCAGATATCCATATACGGCGATCGACTCACCTTCTCTTGCGCGGGCAATCTCCGTCAGCGGCTGATATTTTTGATAGGTACGCGGATAATAAGAAAGCAGGTCTCCGACATTTCGGATGCCTGCCTTCTCATATGCGCTCCTCGTTTTCTCTCCAATCCCTTTTAAAAGAGTCAGGGACGATTCACGGTTCATACAAATTCCTCTCTTATTCTACTGATACGACGTAATAATAAATTGGCTGTCCGCCCGGATATACTTCAACCTCACAGTCCGGATATTCCTCTTCGAGATCCTCGCCAAGCGCCTGCGCTTCTTCCTCAGACATGTCCTCACCGTAATAAATACTAATCAATTCAGAATCCTCATCCACCATCAGACGAATCGTCTCTTTCGTAGTCTCTGCAATTTCTTTACCAACTGCAAGGATGGACTGATCACCGATACCCATGATATCGCCCTCATGAATTTCTTTATCATCAATATGCGTATCGCGCACCGCATACGTGATCTGACCGGTACGGACGCTTCCGATGCCTTCAATCATCAACTCCTTATTTTCTTCCGGCGTTTTATCCGGTGCATAATTAATCACTGCGGCAATTCCCTGCGGCACTGTTTTTGTTGGTATTACAATAATCTTCTTGTCCTCGGTCAGAGCTTCCGCCTGATTTGCGGCAAGAATGATATTTTTATTGTTCGGTAAAATATAGATTGTATCAGCATTTACCTGCTCGATCGCATTTAACATATCTTCGGTACTCGGATTCATCGTCTGACCACCTTCAATCAGATAATCCACGCCAAGACCTTTAAAGATTTCGCCGATGCCGTCACCGATAGATACAGAAATAAAACCAACCTCTTTATGTGGCATCTGCGGTTTTTCCTGTTTCTTTGTTGCTTCCTGAGCAGCCAGTTTTGAGGCATCTTTAATCAATTTTTCCTGATGCTCCTCGCGCATATTGTCAATCTTCATACGAGACAGTGCACCATAAGTCAACGCTTTCGTGATCGCAACACCCGGGTCATTCGTGTGCACATGTACTTTTACGATATCCTCGTCTGCAACAACAACGATAGAATCACCAATTTCCTCAAGAAATGCCTTGAAGTTTCTCTCCTCTTCTTCACTCATTGGCTCGTTCGTCATAATAATAAATTCAGTACAGTAGCCAAATTTAATCTCCGCTTCTGCTTCCGGGGAAATCCTTGTCACATGAATGGCCGGCCCTCCACTGACAATCTTATAGTCAACTTCCTTTCCCAGATATGCATCATACGCGCCTTTTAATACTTGAACAAGTCCCTGTCCACCGGAATCAACCACGCCCGCTTCTTTCAGTACCGGCAGCATCTCCGGTGTTTTCGCAAGTACCTTTTCCGCATGTGCAAGCGCCTGTCCAAGAAGTTCTTCCATTTCAATGCCCTCGGCTGCAAGCTCACTTGCCTTGTCTGCAAATCCTTTTGCAACTGTAAGGATCGTACCTTCCTTCGGTTTCATGACTGCTTTGTAAGCTGTCGCAACCGCTTTTTGGAATGCTTCCGCAATCGTCAGCGTATCCACTTCTTCTTCGTATTTGATTCCCTTTGTAAAGCCTCTCAAAAGCTGTGAAAGAATAACGCCGGAGTTACCTCTGGCACCTCGCAGAGAACCGGATGAAATCGCTCTTGCCAGCGTCTCCATATCAAAATCTGTAAGCGCCGCAACCTCGTTTGCCGCTGACAAAATGGTAAGCGTCATATTCGTACCTGTATCGCCGTCCGGTACCGGAAACACATTCAGCTCATTGATCCATTCTTTGTTTGCCTCCAGGTTGCTTGCACCTGCCAAAAACATTTTTGCGCATAATTTGGCATTTATTGTATTTCTACCCACTTTGCGAGTTCCTCCTTAATCGATGGTTCTTACACCTTCTATAAATATATTGATTTTATCAATTTCCATGCCGGTGAATTCCTCCACACGGTATTGTACATTACTGATCAGATTTTCCGTCACAGCGGAAATACTGACACCGTAAGACACAATCACATGAAAATCCAGTGAAATACGGTTGTCCGCTCCGATTGTAACGTTTATACCATGCTTCAGACTGTCGCGCTTTAAAAGCTTGACCAGACCGTCTTTCATGCTGACGGCCGCCATGCCTACAATACCGAAACATTCTACCGCAACGCTTCCCGCATACATAGCTATGACATCCATATCAATGGAGATCGTTCCGAGTGCACTATTCATATGACCTTTCATATAAAATACCTCCAAATTTCATACTTATAGACAGTATACCAAGTTTTCTCCAAAAAGGAAACATCTTTTTTTATTTTATACTTGCAAAATAAAAAAGATTCTGTTAAAATACGATTGTTGCCAGTCTGTACATACGGTATAGACGAATAAGTAATAAGGAGGTGCAGTCATGGCTAAATGTGCAATTTGTGGTAAGGGAGCTCATTTCGGATGCAATGTGAGCCACTCTCATAGAAAGACAAACAAAATGTGGAAATCCAATATCAAATCTGTAAAAGTTAAAGTAAACGGAGCAGCAAAGAGAATGTACGTATGTACTTCTTGTCTGAAATCCGGCAAAGTAGAAAGAGCTTAATTTTCTTTTGTGCAGATGTTGATTCTGGGCTGGTGCTAATGCACCGGCCTTTTTCATGTTCAGAGCATATAAAAATCTTGCACCATTTCAGCAGATAAACAGATTATATCCCAGCAGCAGAAGGATGGAAATCAAGAGCACGCTCCAGAAAATATTCGAGATAAGCAGGGCAATCAGCATCCCCACCGCTATCCAAAACAAAGTGTAACCGACTACTTTTTTCACGAACGTTCTCCATTTTGATATTTCTTATATTTAGGATATGCAAAAGAAACCGCTCTGCCACTGCAAAACGGTTTCTTTTCCTTTTCTGTACTATTCTTCTTTCGGACTTTCCTTTTTTGTCTGTCCATCTGCGTTAAAACCATTACCGGATGTGAAACGATTTACAAAATCCGGTACCATATCAAGCACCTTCGTCAAACCATCCTGATTTCTAACATTAACCAGTTTTGAAGTTCCATTCTGAATGACAAGCACAGCACTTGGAGTCATCTTGCATCCCATACCGCCTCCGCCATTATTTTTCCGGCGTCCGTTGTCCTGTCCCTCAAATGCGCCTGCCCCCACGCCGAAAGACACGTCGATCAGTGGCAGGATAATCGTATCACCAACCGTAATCGCATCTCCGACAACAGTCTTAGAATGAATATAGCCGTCCATTCCCTTAAACAATGATTCTACCTTTGACTGAAAACTATTTTCTGTTGCCATGCCCATTCCTCCTATTTCTCAGGTTTTTCCTGTATTTTACGTATTCTTTTCACTGTCACCCTAATATCCTTATCAAAAAATAACAAAAGTGCGGTTTTAACAAGGTGAAAAAATCGGATATGCCCTTTCAAAACAATATCCCCTTCCAGCCGAACCCGTTCAAAATCTGCGTCTATCTGCATCTGGTTTCCCGTCAGCCCCTGTAAAACACAGATTCCTCCAAGAACCTGACCGGTCAGCGCCGGATCATCCAGTCCGAAGATCAACTCCCCTTTCTGCATTTTCGGCAGATAATGGCGGAGAATATAACGGATTTCTTTTATACAGCGTTTTTTTGCTTTTACCGTATGTTCATCGTACCATATTCTCTGGTAATAAGCAAAGGATCTCTTTACACTTTGATATAATTCCCGACTATTTCTTAGTTTGTCTCGTATTTGCCGAAATCTATTCTCAATGTGTATCCAAAAGTCCTTTGCTGCTGTAAATATCGACCTGATAAACTCAGCTGCAGCAGACCAGAACGGTTGTTTAGAAGCTTCTTCTTTTTCTGGAAAAACGGAATGCTCCGGTAGATCATCCAGCACAACTTTTTCCTTCGCCTGATTTATTGGAATCGTTTCTTCCTCTTTCAACACTGCCGTCCGATCTTTATTTTCCGAAACTTCTTCCGGAAATTTCTCTACTTCCAAATGAAGTTCCTCTTCTTTCTCGTCAAATTCCGTTTCGTTCTGGTCCTCCTTCACCTGATGCTTCTTTCTTTTTCTGGAAACGTGTCTTCTTTCTCGTCCGATGACCGGATATCCGAACAGCATTACCCGAACTTTTACATCTTTTCCCCGAATATTTATCACCGCATGTATCAAATGCAGCAGCCAATGTACGTTTATCTGCATCCGAATTGAACCGAACAGATCATTCTGTTTTTTTGCCTCATTGCCTTCTTTTTGCATATGCGCCCGATAACGAACCGGAACAAACAAAAGCAAAACAACAACCAGCAAAGCCAACAAAAACATTGACAACAGCAGAAAAAGTAATATTTTCAATAATACAAACAAAATATGTAGCATATTTTCACCCGCTGTTTCTTTTTTATCCTGTAGAACAGTTTGTTATCGATATCACCAAAAACGTCTGCGTTTCTTCAAACGCTCCATCGGATATACAAAATAAAAATCACTGTCCTTTTCTATGCCCGCATGAGCATGCATAGATTTTTCCATTCGCAGCTGTTCTTCTTTTTTTTCATCAGACACTCCTTGCCACTGATTACGCAGATATTTACGGATATCAAAATCCCCATTTTGTCGATAAGCTGCAAGCACTAACTTCACCGCAAGATCCACAGCTTCCTCTTTTCCTTTTGCAATGCCGACAATCATCGGACAATGTCCGTGCAAGGGTGTCTGAAAAAGCAGATCTGACGAAAAAATATCAAATAAATCTCGTCCGTTCGCTGCAAGCGTTACAATACAGATATCTGGAAGTCCAGCTTTTTTTTCAATCTTTTCAATCAGCGTCTGTTTTTTTTGATGTACACCTTCTGTAACATATAGATCCCGATACCATTCCATATATTTATCCTTGCCTGATTTTTTAATTTCATACAGCCGATTTGCAAATCATTTCGGCTAATGCACGAAAAGACCGATGAACCATCATCGGCCTTTCCGGTTAAAAGTGATTCTTCTTTCCCCATAAATTTGCTTTTTTAAGCGCCAGATATTCTTCATATGCACGCTCAAGCATCATACGCTCATTAGCAAATTTCAAAAGGTGATAGGCTTCATGATACTTATAATATCCTGAGTCTATAAAGTGTTCCTCGCGTTGTGGCTTACTGTAATAACTTTCCGAACGCATCAGATACCAGTGTACGTCCTTTTCCACGACATCTTCCGGTACGTTGAAGGAATATTGACTTTTCCCGATATATTTGACAATACTGGCCTTTACACCAGTCTCCTCCAGCACCTCGCGGATAGCCGTATCCTTATACGCCTCCCCCGCTTCTACCGTGCCCTTCGGCAATACCCAGCCCTCATATTTGTTTTTATAGCTCTTAAACAAAAGCAGTATTTTGCCTCGAAATATTACCACACCGCCACAGCTCGTTGCCTCAATCATTGCAATTCCTCCTGTTTGCGTTGTGACTCACACTGCAATTAGTATACCGCTTTTTTTATAAATCTGCAACCAATAATTCTGAATCTTATTCTGTTTTGACTCGCTTTGACAACAGTGTTTTCATCAGCCATAATAATATGTGTCAAAAATTGCCTGCGCGATCGGTACTGCCGCTGAACTTCCAGTTCCGCCATCCTCGGCAATCACACTGACTACAATATCCGGATCTTCTACATTAGAATAACCGACAAACCAGGAATGCGTGGAAATTACCTCTTCCTCTCCGGTATTTCCATTTACCTGATATTCAGCAGACCCAGTTTTGGCCGCCGCAGTATAACCATTTCCCCACAGTGAAGACGCCGTTCCGCCTTCCACTACACTCTGCATATACTCCTGTAACACTTTGGCTTCCTGTACTGAAAGCAGACGTTTATAACGAATCGGCTCAGTGCTGTTAACCTTAACACCCTTTGCGTTTTCCGTACGTTCCACGAGATACGGATACATTAGCTGCCCGTCATTAGCAACCGCACATGTGATCAATGCCATATGAAACGGTGACACCAGCGTATTTCCCTGCCCAATCGCAGTCTGCATCATCTCACCATAACTGGAATTCTTATTTAAAGAAAACTGACTGCTGCTATACGGCATCACTGTCGGCAATTCTGAATTAAACAAAAAGTCCTCGCACAAATCTGCAAATTTTTCATTATCCAATTCGAGACCAATGTTCGAAAACGAAGTATTGCAAGACAACTGGAATGATGTCTTCAAATCCTCAAATCCATGCGCTGCTCCGCCAAAGCACGGAATACTCACATCATCACTTGTAATCACTCCCTCACAATTATAAGTATAATTCATATAATCTGTCGGATGTTCACGCATATACTCCAGCGTCGTAAGAATCTTAAAAGTAGAGCCAGGCGGATACAGTCCCTGTGTCGCACGATTCAAAAGAGGACTACCCGAATCCTCCGCAATCAAATATTCCCAGCGTTCTTCCATCTGATTTGGATCAAAATCCGGTTTGGAAACCATCGCCAGCACCCGTCCGGTATCCGGTTCCATTACAACCACTGCTCCTCGATAAGCCCCTAACGCATCAAATGCTGCTCTCTGCAGCTTGGTATCGAGCGTCAGTATCAGGCTGTCACCGCGCAGCTTTTCATTTTTATTTTCTTTTCCCACCTGATCCATGATCGAAGAATTGGATGACAGAAGATCATTATTATAAATTGCTTCCAGTCCAGACTTGCCATTCGTCGTATAGCCAACCACATGTGCAAACATATTTCCATATGGATATACACGCGTCTCACTGCCATCATCGTTGACATTGGTTCCTGCAAGAATCTCTCCATCCGCAGAATAAATGGTGCCGCGCACAACATACTGTTTCTGCTCCTCCATCTTGGCATTGTTCGGATTTGAGCGAATTTCTTCTATTTTCATTGTATTAAAATAGATCATGTATCCGGCAAGCGCCAGAAACATGGCAGCAAACATATATGCCACCCGTCCGTAAGTACGATTTCGCTGTTTTTTCGAAACAGATGGCGGTTTCGGCTGCATTTGTTCCTGACCTTGCGATTCCTGTGATTCCTGACCCATATAATAATTATTTTCGGAAATAAAATCGGGGATCTGAATGTCCTTCTCAGAAAGGTCTTCTGCGGACCAATTCCCTCTCTCTGATTTTTTCAAGCGCATCCTCCTCGTCCTCCCGCATAATATATAATCCCTGAATGATCGCAAACATCAATATAGTACTTAATATGGAACTTCCTCCATAGCTGACAAGCGGCAGCGTTACTCCGGTAAGCGGGATGAATTTCATTGCTCCCCCAACCGTCAAAAATACCTGTACCGCATACATCGTCCCAAGCCCCAAAGCAACCAGACGATAAAAACGATTGGAAAGACGCATGGCAATATTGACAAACATAATATAACAGCTCATGCAGACAAGAATTAAACAGATGCCAAATGCACCGCCGAGTTCCTCACAGATTGCCGCGAACATAAAATCCTGTTCCACAATCGGAATATTATCCGGTGTCCCCTGCATCAATCCAGTACCAAACCAGCCTCCGGCAGCAATCGCAAACAAAGACTGCGCAATCTGATAACCGGTCGATGCATAATCCGCAAATGGATCCAGCCAGATCTGCACTCTTTGACGGACATGCCCAAACAAATAGTAAGCTACCACAGAAGCCAGAGAACCTGCTCCCAGACCGGCAAACAAATACAGACTATTTCTGGTTGATACATAAAGCATCACCAGATATGTTGCAAAAAAGATCAGTGCACTTCCAAGATCTTTTGAAAGCACCAGAATCAATACGTGTGCCGCCGCTACCGCGGTCGCAATCACAAGATCCAGAAAATTTCTGGCTTTGCCGAGCATTCCGGCAATCCCAAACACAAATATAATTTTCACAAACTCAGACGGCTGTACACTGATGCCCGCGATAGAAAATCCAAGCTTCGCACCGTATGTTTCCTGTGCGACCACCATAACAACCGCAAGTATGGCAATACCTCCCAGTGCATAAAGCCAAGTCCATCTAGTCAGCACCTTGACCTTCCGAATAATCACCGGCACCAAAAGCGCGATCGCCGTTGCAGCAGCGGCGACCTCAAACTGACGGATGATCTGCCCGAAATCAAATTGCATTGAAGTGCGGTCATAACCAAGCCGCGTGATCATCACAAAGCCAATCATAATCAACATACACATATGGTTAACGACCAGCTTTGATGCTCTCGAATAAAGATTGCGGAAAAAGACCAGCGTTGCCGCCAAATAAATAAACTGCGCGCCGTACAAAAAAAACAGCTGCATCTCTTCCGTCTCCATATACATCATCACAAAAGCAACAAAATGGATCAGAAACATCATCAGATTCTGACGCAGAAACAGAAATTCCTTATCCTCTTCATTTCGCTTACTGAATACCACATAACTCTGCAGCGTATAAATTGCCATCAGCAGCAGTATGGCATATTTTGAAAATTGAATAATCAAGTTATACATGCTTTCACCTATTCCACCTTACGTGTGAAGTGCCCCCTTGTATATGCTCCCTGCGGCTGGCTTACATACTCTCCCATGTAAAAAGCCGCATCATATCTGCGCAGAACCTGCGCCATCTCTCCTGTATTTTCCATAGTAAACTGCAAACGGATACTCTTCGGAGTCAATTTTATGATTTCATCTCTTCTATCCGCCAGATCAAGCACCGCACTGTTATAAATTATATTATAGCAGAATGCACATTGATTTTTTACTGCAAATTTCATGTTTTTGCGGTCTGTCAGATAATGAACAGATGGTTTTTTCGTGCAGCCTTGTCGATTTTTCACCTGGCACTGTGCGGAAACCATAAGCGACTGATAACCATAAACGATCAGTTCACTTCCTGTCAGGGTACGCTCTGCCAATTCCCATTTATTAAGTTCCGGTGGTGCCGTATCAAAACTCAGTCCTTCTTTTCTGAAAAATTCTTCGGCTGCCCGATTGAAAGTATAAAGATTCCAATCTGCCGCCATTATTTTTGTATATTTCCGTTCCTTCAAAAACTGCAGTTCATCAAGGCTTCGCAGCAGTATACCATCATACTTTTCCAGTACCACAAACGCCTCTGCCTGATAATACTGTTTGGCTTTTGCACGAAAGATCCACGGCAAAATATAAAAACACTGTTTCTTTTTAGCATGACAAGCTTCTATAAGCTTTGCCGAAACGGAAAGAAATTCTTCACGTGACCCAAATGCCGTACAATCAATATAGATTCTCTCCACATTTGACGCACTGCATGCAACTTCAAATCCATCCAAACTTTCCAATGATACCGTAAGTATCGGAAGCTCTGTTACTGTTTCTTCACCGGTTATTTTTTCATTATCTAACATTATTTTTTTCTCTGTTCGATAATATTGCCCGATTATCTGTCTTTTGAGCGTATCAAGCGCAGTTCTGCGCAATTCATTCAAAGCCTGCATCGGCAGAAAAAGCTCTTCTTCCATTACAATTTCTAAACATTCAAAAACGAAGCCGCTGCCACCGGTCTTTTTCAGCTGTTTTTCCACATCCGCTAAAACAAGCGGACGACTTACAGCAGCAGACGGCGTGTTCCCCTGTACACACACTTGATGTACACCATACGTCACTGACAGTATAGCAGGTTTTCCTTTGGAAAGTATTAATTTCCCATTAATTTTTTCCGGTCTCTGCATATCCAGATACATTTTTTTCAGTTCCTGAAGCAAATGCGTATTATGTGTACGGAAAACGATTGTTCCAGGAGACAGCTGTTTTACTTTTGCAGTCACTGAAAACGTATGTTTCGCCTTCACCGCCTCTTTTAAAATAAATTCCTGCATTCTGTTCTGGTCAGCCTCTAGGATATCCCCTTCCTGCATCGGAACAAGCGCACGCATTTGGATACGGCCGTTTTTACTGCCGAGTACCTTTGCCGCCGCGATCCCCTGATGATTCGGACGTGCCGCCGACATCATCAACGGTCCATTTTGCTGTCTGTAATAGCCATCGGTAAAACCACCGCGATTATACAAATCCATCAGCTCAATCCGATCTGTCTCATCCACCTGCCATGCTGTCTGTGGATTTTTTAAATACCGATCAATATATTTACGATAGATGCGCGTTACCCCCGCTGTATACTCCGGCCGTTTCATTCGTCCCTCAATTTTAAAAGAATATATGCCATTATCTATCAATTCCGGAATCAAATCCAATGTGCACAGATCCTTGGGACTTAACAGGTAATTCTCTTTTGTCTTTCTTTTGTCGCAGTCCCAGCTATAGGGCAGGCGACATGGCTGCGCACAGCGTCCGCGATTTCCACTTCTTCCTCCAATCATGCTGCTAAAAAGGCACTGTCCGGAATAACAATAACAAAGTGCTCCATGTACAAAGCTCTCGATTTCAATGTCTACTTTATCACGAATTTCTTTTATCTCCGCCAACGACAACTCTCTTGCCGTCACAATACGCGATGCACCCATTTTCTTTAAAAGCTTTGCACCATCTGCTCCGGTAATTGTCATCTGTGTGCTGGCGTGAAGTTCCAGATCCGGAAACCACTCACGCAATCTACAGAATACCCCCATGTCCTGTACGATCGCCGCATCCAATCCATGTCGGTAATACGGCAGCAGATACCCATAAAGATCATCCATCTCACAGTCTTTTAACAGGGTATTAACCGTTAAATAGAGTTTTTTCCCTTTTATATGTGCATATTCAATCGCATCAATCAACGCATCAGCTTCCGGATTATCCGCAAACGCGCGTGCACCAAAACGGCTGCCACCAATATAAACCGCATCCGCACCCGCCGCGTAAGCTGCCTTCATACTTTCCACATTCCCCGCTGGGGCCAGCAATTCCACTTTCATAGATAAATTCCTCATACTCCGATAATATAAAATAGAAAATGTGATTTCACACATTCCCATCTCTATGACAAAAACAGGCTGCTCTTGTCTTAGCAGCCTGTATATTATTTCTTTTTTAATTCATCCAATCTTCTCTGCATATCCATCAGATTATGTTTCAAGTCAAAAATTTCCTTGTCTCTTGCCGCAATATGATCTTCCAGAATCTCCACCTGTTTTTTTGCTTTAAAATAATCATCGGCAATGTTGAGCTGCATCAGGATATTTTTCAAATCCTCTGACTGCCTGCGATATCCGTCAATCTTTTTGAACTCTGATAGTTTACCGTTGACATACATAGAAACCCGCTGAATATATTCCTCGCTCTCATAACCGCTGACTGTCAGAAGCTTTCCATCGATCATTACCTGCGTCTGATTTTTTGCTGACATGTATTGTTCTCCCTTATTTTCGCTATCTGTAAAATCGTATAAATTTGTATATAGTATATCGGACTTTTACGGGAATTGCAAGCCCAGATGGTGATAGGCCTTCTCCGATGCCACACGTCCACGCGGCGTACGGGTCAGGAAACCGTTCTTTAGCAGATACGGTTCATACACATCCTCGATCGTTCCGGCATCCTCCCCAATCGTCGCTGCCAGTGTATCCAGACCGACCGGACCGCCGGAAAATTTTTCAATCAAAGTTCTGAGAAGATTCCGGTCTGTCATATCAAGGCCATAACGATCCACTTCCAACAAATCGAGTGCAAACGATGCGATCTCACTGGTAATTTTCCCGTCATATTTTACCTGCGCAAAATCACGGACACGCTTTAACAGACGATTTGCCAGACGAGGTGTCCCGCGAGAGCGCTTTGCCAATTCAATGGCACCCTCATCATCGATTTCTACGCCGAGTACGCATGCCGAATGCTCAATAATAGTCGCAAGTTCCTCTACTGTATAAAATTCCAGATGATGAATAATACCGAAACGATCACGCAGCGGCGCTGTTAAAAGTCCAGCTCTCGTTGTTGCACCCACCATTGTGAAACGCGGTAGATCCAGACGAATCGAACGAGCAGCCGCACCTTTTCCAATCATAATGTCAATCGCATAATCTTCCATAGCCGGATAAAGTACCTCTTCCACCTGACGATTCAAACGATGAATCTCATCAACGAACAGTATATCACCCTCTTGAAGATTATTTAAAATTGCTGCCATCTCTCCCGGTTTTTCAATTGCCGGTCCGCTCGTCACCTTCAAATTGACGCCCATTTCATTTGCGATAATGCCCGCAAGCGTTGTTTTTCCCAATCCTGGTGGTCCGTAAAACAGGACATGATCCAATGAATCACCACGCGATTTTGCCGCTTCAATATAAATTTTCAGATTTTGCTTCGCCTTCTCCTGACCGATATATTCATCCAAAGACTGCGGACGCAGGGACGGCTCTATCCGCACATCCTCCTGTGTTATCTCAGTCTCGATAATTCTTTTTTTCATGCTTCCTCCACCCCCTTAAAACGACATCCGTTTCAAGGCTGCTTTTAAGATATCCTCGGTACTCATATTATCAGCTGCAGCTGCACGTACTGCTTTTAAGGCATCGCTTCCTGAATAGCCAAGTGCCATCAGCGCCTGAATTGCCTCTTCCTGATTACTGTCTGCTGCTGTACCTGCCGCTTCCGTTAATGCCAGTTTTTCCTCAAAGGCATCCTGCAGACTAAACTTATCTTTTAATTCCAAAATCAGTTTCTGTGCAGTTTTCTTGCCGATCCCTGGCGCAGTGGAGAGCGTTTTAATATCGTCTGAAAGCACTGCAAAACGCAAATCATTCGCGGTCATACCAGAAAGTACACCAAGTGCCGCTTTCGGTCCAATACCGTTTACTCCCAAAAGCAGACGAAACACTTCCAGATCCTCCGCCGATAAAAATCCAAATAACTGCATTGCATCTTCACGCACATTCATATACGTATGCAAAAGCACTTCACTACCGTTGACAATACGCGAAATATCCCTGCCGCAAGCAAAAACACGGTATCCAATACCGTTATTCTCAATAATCACGGAATTCTCCTCCGCACGTATCATAGTTCCTTTGATAAATGCAATCATCATTTCCTCATTTCTGGTGTTCTGTTTTCAAGCCAGGTATTCTTCACCCGGCTGTCCATGCCTATTATAGAAAAACTATCCCCATGTGTCAAGAACAGCCGCCGGAGAATCCGACGGCTGTCTAAAGTAATATTCTATGTATCCTATCATGAAAGATTTCTCAGTGCAAGATTGTATTCCGCAATATAACGATTCTCATATGCCGGAAATTTCTTAATTCTATATGAATATAATTTCTTTAAAAATACCTTATTGGACATATCGGCATTCAGCTTAACCGCCTTAACCGCATTCACTGCTGTAGTTGCTCCATGCTGAATAGAATAGCTATATACCGCTCCCTTTACAGCATCCGGACGTCCGGCCAGATTAATACCTGCCCGTGCCAATGTATATTCTACCGGATCATAATAATTCTGTTTCGCAAATACATCCTGCAAAGTGGAAAATGCCTCTCGATCACGGTTATAAATTTTATGCCAGGCTGTATAGAATTTCCGATTATTCTTTAGGGATGCTCCACTGGAAAGTCCCACATACGGTTTAAATTCTCTGCAAAGCGACGCATTCTGCGAATATGCATATTTTACAAAATTTAACAATGAATAACGATAATCAAACTGATAGGCTCCGCAGGCACTTCCGTTATCTCCCCCCGTCTGATTGTATGCCTGAGAACCTGATTCAAACGCCAGGAAAAACAGCATCTTAGAAGATGGTCCATTTACATCCGGAATCAATGTACAGAGTCCGTTTTTATCCACAATATACTTTCTGCCTTTAAAGCTGACCGTCTTGTTTTTAATCTGTATGCCGGTCTTTGCATGGAAACAGTACAGTTTTCCATTAATGCTGCATATACCATGCATTCGCTGTCCCGTCGTTGGATGAAAATAATACCGATTATTGTCGATTGTCTGCCAACCTTTCAGCATCTTATCCCCAAAATAATAGTATTTTCCGTTTATTTCTATCCATCCGGTTTTCATCACACCTCTGGAATCAAAATAATAGGCATCGCCATTCTTAAATTTGAAAATACCGTTTCTAACCGCTGTTCTCGTTTTGGAATGAAAATAATATTTCTTTCCATCAATTGTCTGCCAACCTGTTTTACTAACACCGTCTTTGGTGAAATATCGCAGACCATCCGACATTTTCACAAGACCGGTCAAACGATAACCACTCTTATTGACATAGTAGCGTTTACCCACCAGACGAATCCATTGTGAGCGATACAATTTACCTGAACTTGAATAGTAATAATATTTGGAACCGATCTTCTGCCAGCCGCCTCTGAAATTCGGCACATATTTTCCATCGTCACGTACAAACACAGTTTTGACACGACCGTCAATTTTTCTCTTCACCCATTTGTTGCGATCCATAATCCCTTGAGAATTTAGATGTCTGTTATCCACCCATTTGTTTTTGACAAGCTTTCCGTTTCGATAGCACTGCTTGTCCCCATTGCCGATAGATTTCCACTTATAAGTTGCTGCATTTGCACTGATCGGCATCGTGACGCACAACACAAACATCAGCATCAAAATGCTCACAAAAAATCGTTTGTTCTTCATACATATACTCCCTTCTCTCTCCTAATGAAAAAAATGTGCTCCAATCTGCAGACCAATACCACCCTGATCAAAAAAATAATACCCTTTGAGCTTTGACCCTTCCGTCAGCACCTCTTTTGCCGCCCTCACACATTCTTTCTGAATACTCCTGCCGCTGTTCATTAACATGTCCAGAGCACCGGTCATTGCTGGAACGAACTGCCCGCTCTGATAAATAACACCGTGAAGTGTGTTTGGAAATCGAGAACTCTGCAGACGATTAACCACAACGCTTGCCACCGCAACCTTTCCCCGATAAGACTGATTGCCAGCCTCCAGATATGTAATCGCCGCCAGAAGTTTTATCTCATAGGCGGTCGGTGGATTTAATGGATTTTTATTTCCTTTGGTGATCTTCCCCTCGGAATTTACATATGAACCATTGATCCATCTATTTTTAGCCATCACACCATTTTCATCATAGTAGTTCTTATTATACCAGCAGTTTTTGACCTTGCCGCCCTTTTCTTTACAACAATAGGTTTTGTCTTCTATCGTAAACTTGCCGATTTTACTTTTACCGTCACTGCCGTAATAATAATTGCCAACCCAGCAATTAGTGACTCCGATGCCATCTTTACTGCGATAATAATATCTGCCGATCTTTTTCTTTGTCACAAGACCGGTTGATTTACTGCAGTAGTAATAATTTTTCCCTAATTTAAATCGTCCGGTTTTCATCTTCCCGTTATAGCCGAAGTACCACGTATACTTTCCGCATTTCTTCCAGGCTCTTTTCACCATTTTACCATCCGGACCATAATAATAACTGCCGACCTTTTTGTTACACACTTTCCCGGTAGATTTCTTTACATAATAATAATCTTTCCCCACCTTGAAGCGCCCGGTCTTCAGATATCCTTTGGAGTCAAAATAATACCACTTGCCCTTAACCTTCTTCCAGCTGCTTTTTACATATTTTTTCGTGCCGGTATAATACCTTGTTTTTCCTCCGCTCGTCTTCCAACTGGCACTTCCTGTCGTTGACATCGCTCCTACACAAATCAAGGTCATCAGAACAATCAACAATATGCGTTTTTTCTTCATAACTTTTTCCCTCATTTTTGTTACGAAATTATTAAATTTCGTTTATTATTATAGTACCAAAAAACTTTTTTGTCAACTTTCTGAAACACTTTGCAACAATCCAGCTCTCAAACCGGGCAGAAATACTTCTGCCCGGAAGCATTGGATTAGATAATAATGCAGATAAAACTGCCGTTTCCTTCATTCACAATCCGTTTTAATATCATCTGTAATTTATTCTGACTTTCCTCTGTGATCTGAGACAATCTCGTATGAATACCATCCTCCGTCATCTGTTCGATAGATTTCCCAAAAATATTCGTCTCCCAGATACCCTCATCCGATTTCGAAGAATCTCTGATATATTCTATCAGATCATTTGCCTGCTGTTCACTGCCGACAATCGGAGAAATTTCTGTTTCAATATCCGCCTTAATCAAATGAATCGACGGACTGACTGCTTTTAACCGCACGCCAAATTTTCCTCCCTGCCGAATGACCACCGGTTCTTCCATACGAATCTCTTCCTGTTTCGGAGTGATCACCCCGTATCCGGTATTTCTGACAGAAATCAGCGCACTCTGTGCTTTCTCATACTCTGTTTTCAAGGCAGATAGTTCTTTAATCATGGCAATCAACTGATATTCTCCATCAATCTCCACCCCTGCCAGATCACTCAGCATCCGATAATACCATGCATCATCCACTTCTACACGAACGACTGCAGCATCCTCGCTCTCATTGCCCGGCAACAACATAACCTTATTTACAAACTCCAGGGATCGGATCTGATCCAATCCGTTTTCTCCCAGATCTTCTGCAGTATTGTAATTTTCCATTAGTTCTTTTGCAGTGCTTATCAGCCCTTCCTTCACCGGATGCTCCGGTGGAAGCATTTCCACCCATTTGGGTATGTACAATTCCAATCTCGACAGATTCAAAAAAATACCCCCTTACCTGTACTATTCCAGTATATGTAAGGGAGTATTTGATTATGACTGTTCCATATAAAGCGGCGTCGAATAATATCGGTCTCCACTATCCGGCAAAAGAACGACCACCGTCTTTCCTTTATTTTCCGGACGTTTTGCGACCGTAATCGCCGCATGAAGCGCAGCACCGGAAGATATACCTGTCAGAAATCCTTCGGTCCTGCCAAGCATTTTCGCTGCCGCAAATGCGTCTTCATCCTTCACACGAATAATTTCATCATAAATCTCTGTATTTAATACCTGCGGTATAAACCCAGCGCCAATCCCCTGAATCTTATGTGCGCCTTTTTCTTTCCCCGACAGCACCGCTGAACTGTCAGGCTCAACCGCAACGATTTTTATCTGCGGATTTCTACTTTTTAAATATTCTCCGGTACCGGTGATTGTACCGCCAGTGCCTACTGCTGATACAAACACATCCACCTTGCCGTCCGTATCTCGCCAGATTTCCGGTCCTGTGGTCTTCCGGTGTGCCTTTGCGTTGTCTGGATTTTCAAACTGTCCCGGAACAAAACTGCCTGGTATCTCTTTTGCAAGCTCTTCAGCCTTTTCAATTGCTCCCGCCATACCGCGTGCACCGTCTGTTAATACAATTTCCGCACCATACGCCTTTAAAATATTCCGACGCTCCACGCTCATCGTTTCCGGCATCGTCAGAATAATGCGATACCCCCGAATCGCCGCAATCATCGCCAGACCAATGCCTGTATTTCCAGACGTTGGTTCAATGATCGTCGCGCCTTCTTTGAGTTTGCCACACGCTTCTGCTTCCTCTATCATATATTTTGCCGCTCGGTCTTTCACACTGCCTGCCGGATTTAAATACTCCAGTTTTAAAAGAAGCTTTGCCGGAATCTGCAATTTTTCTTCCAGCTTCACCGCTTCTGCAAGCGGTGTATTACCAATCAATTCCATTGCACTTGTATAAATATTTTCCATAACAAACTCACTTTTCCTTCTTACTTATCGCCTTCAGCAAATGTATTACAGCTGAGGCAGCATTACAGTTGCAATCGCAAAGAATACCAGGATTGAACAAGTATCCACAATTGTCGTAATAAGCGGTGCCGCCATAATCGCCGGATCAAGTCCCACTCGTTTTGCTAAGAGCGGCAGACAACAGCCGATCAGCTTTGAGATCACGATCGTCACCATTAAAGAACAGCCGACAATGATCGCCAGAAGAATATCATTGTACATAATCAGTATACGGATACCGTTTGCAATTGCAAGCGCGATACCAACTAAAATACCGATCCGGAATTCCTTGAACATCGCTTTAAATGTATCCTTAAAATGCACCTCGTCAATCGCAATACCGCGAATGATGAGTGTCGAGCTCTGTGAACCGCAGTTTCCTCCCGTACCCATCAGCATCGGAATAAATGATACCAGAAGCGGCACCGCATCAAACGCCTGCTCATAATGCGTAATAATCAGACCGGTGACCGTCGAGGAAAGCATCAGGATCAACAGCCAGCCGATGCGGTTTCTGGCATGCTGAAAAACAGAAGTATCAAAATAGGACTTCTCACTCGGACTGATTGCCGCCATTTTGGCAATATCCTCAGTCGCCTCGTCTTCCATAACATCCATCGCGTCATCGACCGTAACAATACCGACCATCAAGCCGTCTGCATCCAAAACCGGTAATGCCAGCAAGTCGTATTTCTGAAAAAGACGTACAACCTCCTCCTGATCGCTGTGCGTATTCACAAATTTAATATCCGTCTCCATAATTTCTTCCATGGTAACGGTATCATCCATCGTCATCAGATCTTTCGCTGTAACAATACCAATCAGCCTGCGGTGTTCCAGAATATAGCAGGTATAAATCGTTTCTTTATGAATACCGACACGCTTAATATGTGTCATTGCCTGTGCCACTGTTGTATGCCTGCGCAAATCCACATATTCTGTCGTCATGATACTTCCGGCGCTGTCATCCGGATAATTTAAAAGAACATTGATCTTCCGGCGTTTATCTGGAGGAACGTTCTCCAGAATACGCGTCACCAGATTGGCCGGAACATCTTCCAAAAGATCAACCGTATCGTCCAGAAACAATTCGTCCAGAATATCCTTCAGTTCACGTTCTGTAAACATCTCCACCAACTTAGACTGAAGTTCACCGTCCATGTTGGCAAACACATCTGCCGCCTTGTCCTTTGGAATCAGCCGAAACGCCAGAACCAATTCTTTATCCTCTAGTTCGGAAAGGAGAACCGCAATGTCCACCGCATTCATCACATTGAGTATGCTCCGGACAGCCTTGAACTCTCTTGCTGTCAGAAGCTCTTCGAAAATCTCTCTGTCCATAATATCCCTCTTCTCTCTCTGCTTGATTCTTTCTTCGCCCGTCAGAAGGGTAACTTTCTCCGGAATCCATCGCGCTCACCTGCCTCTCCTATTCTTGTTTCGTATACGATATATTTACAATTAATGCCACATTTTTCTTAATTAGCGGATCCTTTCCGGGAACCCAACCTTTTTCTGTACCTTGCGCAGTGTCTTATTCGCGTAATAAGAAGCCTTTTCCGCATTGTTTTTGATTACACTGTCGATAAAGGCTTTATCTTTTTCCAGACGCGCAACCTCATCCTGCAGTGGTTTCAACTGTGCTGCTACAGCCTCGCCGACCGCAAACTTAAAATCTCCGTATCCCTTACCATCAAACTCTTTTTCCACCTGCTCCGGCGTGTTTCCTGTGCAGGCGCTGTAGATATCAATCAAATTCTTCACACCCGGCTGTTCCTCTCGGTAACGCACCTGTGCCTCAGAATCTGTCACTGCACGTTTACATTTACGCATAATCGTATCTACATCATCCATCAGATAAATACTGCCGTTCGGGTTCTCATCCGATTTAGACATCTTTTTCAAAGGATCCTGAAGACTCATAATCTTTGCTCCAGCCTTGCCAATATACGGCTCCGGAATCGTGAAGACATCACCATAAATACTGTTAAAACGCTGCGCGATATCTCTTGTCAGTTCCAAATGCTGCTTCTGATCAATCCCGACCGGAACCACATCTGCCTGAAACAGCAGAATATCCGCTGCCATCAATACCGGATACGTAAACAATCCCGCATTGATATTGTCTGCATGCTTTGCTGATTTATCCTTAAACTGCGTCATACGACTCAGTTCACCCATATAAGTATAACAATTTAAAATCCATGCCAGTTCTGCATGCCCCGATACATGTGACTGATAATAAATACAATTTTTCTCCGGATCAAGTCCGGCTGCAATATAAAGCGTCAACAGTGCGCGCGCACGTTTACGAAGTGTCGCCGGATCCTGTCGAACCGTAATCGAGTGTTCATCTACCACACAGTAAAAGCACTCATATTCATCACTTAAGGTCACCCAGTTTTTTAACGCGCCCAGATAATTTCCCAGTGTTAGATTTCCGGTTGCCTGCATTCCGCTGAAAAGTACTTTTTTATCGTTTATCATAATTCTATGCCGCCTTTCTTCCCTGTACGTCTGTTTTGTCAAATGCACAGAAAATTTCCTAATTTAGTTTAGCACCACAAGTTTGGAAAGTCAATTGACATTTCCGTGTCAATATACGATACTAATACTAATTTTATGGAATTAAGGAGGAACTCTCATGAAAAAAATAGCAAGCTTTACTGTCAATCATCTCACCCTGAAACCGGGCATTTATGTGTCACGCAAAGATCACATCGGCAGCGAAACTATCACTACCTTTGATCTTCGTATGACCTCACCAAACGATGAACCCGTCATGAACACAGCCGAAGTACATACTATCGAACATCTGGGCGCGACTTTCCTGCGCAATCATAGTAAATACGGATCGAAAACTGTCTATTTTGGCCCGATGGGCTGCCGCACCGGTTTTTATCTTCTGCTCGCGGGTGATTATGAATCTGCCGATATCGTACCACTGGTAAAAGAAATGTATACGTTTATCCGTGACTTCCAAGATGAAGTACCGGGTGCCTGTGCCAGAGATTGCGGAAATTATTTCGACATAAACCTTCCGATGGCAAATTATCTTGCAAAAAAATATCTTGATGAGGTGCTGGAAAACATTACACCAGACAGACTGATTTATCCGGAATAACAATTTTCTATTTCACATAAAGAAATGCGTCAGGCTTTTGCCCGGCGCATTTCTTTATGTCTTCTTTTTCGTATGCTTTTTTGTTTTCCAAATCCATACGGATTCTTCAAATATGTGTGCCGCACATAACGGAAACAGGCATCCTCCCCATACTTATCCAGATAACGCAGCAAAAACTCCAACTCTTTCTGCGTCTGCGGGTGGATCATGTAATGATCCTTTCCTTTCAGATAATATTCCAACGGATGATGATCAGTATAAGCCTCTTTATTATAGACTTTGGAAGCAGCAATCCGATCCGCCAGCATCTCGGCCACATATTTCCGCGGCATCCGCATTCCGGACATCGCATGGTCCTTATCTTGGCTATAGTCAATCCAATATTCAAAATGATGCTTATTTCTGCCCTTGTGATGCAACCATGCCGATGAATAGCCCTTTGCCTCTCGTTCCGCATTATTCGGGCTGCGATCGCCTTGATAATACTTTGCTCCGATCCAGAATTCCGATGGTGCATATTTTGACAAATCATGTAACAGCCCCTGCTTCCAGATCCCAATCCTGCGGCAGTGTTCAAACACCAGCACTTTATGTTCGGTAATCGTTTTTAAATGACCAAGTACATGCATTTTCTAGTCCTTCTTTCCCAAAAATACCTGTATTGTTCGCTCCGGCACCACACAGCTCCGTTCCTGACCGGAAAACGTTTGTTCTCCTTCTTTCAAAAAACTCTGTTCCTTTGACGTATCAATCAACAGATGCCACTGCATATCTGCGCTTAATTTCGGCAGCGCCAGTTCCTGAGCAAGCGGATGAAAATTATATGCAACATAAAGCACACCATCTTCGCCGCAGTAAAAGCCGTTATACAACAAACCAATCTGACGGCTCTCGTATTCAAATCCACCGTACCAGGCGCGTTTACTGTGACAAGACAAATCCGGTATACCAGCCGATAAATAATCCGTCTGCTGCAGTTCTTTTTTCTGATGCAGCACCTTATGTTCCCTTCGAAATGCAATCGCCCGCTTTACAAACTCCAACAGTTCACGGTTGCGATTTTTCTCCCTCCAGTTCACCCATGCTGTTTCATTGTCAAGGCAATACGGATTATTATTACCGTTCTGTGAATTGCCAAATTCATCACCAGCCAAAAGCATCGGTGTTCCCTGTGAAAGAAGCATCATCAAAAATGCATTTTTTACCATCCGTTTGCGCAACGCGAGAATGCTCTTTTTCTTTGTAGGGCCTTCTACACCACAATTCCAGCTAAAATTCCAGACCGCCCCATCCTCATTTCCCTCTCCGTTTTCTTCATTATGCTTCTGGTCATAACTAATCAAATCCTGCAGAGTAAAACCATCATGATTTGTAATATAATTAATGCATCCAAACCCCTCAGGATTTCTCTTGGTATGATAGACAAACGACTCCAGCATTCCCTCATCGCCTTTTAAAAGACGGCGCATATCCATCTTAAATCCGTCATTACATTCCGCAAAAACGCGTTTTCTGACAATTTCCTGTTTCTCTCCCGGATATCCGGCACACAAAAACTTGCGTCCCGCCAGAAATGGATCATGCAACAAAAACTTTACAAAATCACTGCGTCCGACAAAGGAGAACCCATCGATATGATACTCTTTTGCCCAGTAAGTAAGAATATTCAAAATCTCCCTGATCGTCAATTTCTCCGTAAAAAACATTTCCAGAATTACTTCCATCCCATTTGCATGAAAGGCACGCACCATATCCTTACATTCTCTGACCGGATTTTCTGTAGCTGCATAAGATGCCTTCGGCGCATAATAAACAGCATCCGCATAGCCCCAGCAGTTTTTACGTCTCTGTGCTTTTTTCGTCGTTTCCGTCTCTTTTACCTGTATCGGCAACTGTTTTGGTTCCCCTCTGTATTCCTCTTCCTTTTCCAGAAATTCGTCATATTCATAAACAGGCATTAACTTGATCTGATTAATACCGAGTTCTTTTAAATAACCGATCTTTTCCTGAAGTCCCTTAAAGGTTCCCTTATAACGCACGCCGGATTTCGGATCTTTGGTGAAATTACGCACATGTGCATGATACATTACTGCATCCTCATATAATATATTCGGACAGGCATCACCATCCCAATTATACGCATCAAAAGAAAAACAACAGCGAATCTCTTTTTCAGAAACACGGCGGATCTGACGTGCATATACATCCGGACAGATCTTTTCATTCACTTTTATATTATATTCGTATTTTCTCCACGGTAGTGCCTTTATCTTCATCGAATACAAGCTGCCAAGAACCGGTTGTTCCGGAAACTGTGCTTCCAGAATCTTCTCCCCGCCATCCTTTTCATAAAGTATAAGAGAAACTCTCTCTTCTTCCTTTCGGGAAATCGTAAATCGAATGCCGTCTTTTTCTTTTTGAACGCCACACCAAATTCCCTGCGGCGCTTCCGTAGTTATCTCAAAAAAATCTGTTATGTTCTGTGCCATTACGCTCCTTTCCCAAAGGCATCTGCCTTTTCGGACAATTCTATTAAGTTTTTCAAAACTGCTTGCAATTATCAGCCGTTTTTGATACAGTGTTGATAATCAAGCAAAAATGAAAAGCGAGGTAATTTTAAATGAGTGAAAATTTTGATGCAAAATGCAGCGGTGACTGCTCCTCCTGCGCAAGCGACTGTGATCAGGCTACCGTTACACTGACACTTGATAATGATGAAGTGATCGAATGTGCGATCCTGACCATTTTCCCTGCAGGCGAAAATCAGTACATCGCCCTTCTTCCGCTTGATGAAAACGGGGAGAATGAGGACGGTGAAGTATTCCTGTACCGCTACAAAGAAGTGGATGGCAATCCAAATCTGGAAAACATCGAGGATGATGATGAGTATGAACTTGCAGCAGACGCATTTGACGAACTGCTGGACGAGCAGGAATTTGAGGAAATGGAAGACTAATGTTTCTTCCCATTATCATGCACCAGAAACGGCGAGGGCTTCAGGCTCTTGCCGTATTTTTCTTTTAAGGAACAGATATGAAGCCTCTCTGAGGCACGCGTCAGTCCAACGTAAAACATGCGACGTTCCTCCTCTACATCACTTTGCATCAATGCTTTTTTATAAGGGATGATACCGTCATTCACATCAATGAGAAATACAATCTTAAATTCCAGTCCTTTCGCACTGTGCATGGTCATAAGTGTCAGCATATCCCCTTCCTTTTTTACAACTCCTGCCTGCGTTTTCAGCATTTCTGTATATTTATCCATATACTCCAACCACTGCCCGTGCGTCTGATAATTTTTTGCACTCTCCGCCAGTCTGTCCAACACCTCAAATAAATCCTCACAACGGATATTACGGTAATCAGCATACTCTTCCAAGTAAGCTTCATAACCGATGCCATGTCTGATATAATTGACTGCCGTATAAGGATCCATACGACCAATTGTACGAAGGTCATTCTCCAGCTTATCAATACGCTGCACAACCCAGTATTTTTCATCATAATAACAGCGCAGACGTTCCAAATCGACGGTTGATGTATCCAAGCATTCCCGTCCAATATAGCGTTTCGGTCGATTAATGATCTGCAGGAAATCCTGACGGTTTCGACTCCCAATCGCGCATTTCAGATAAGCCCGGATGTGTCTGGCAATCCAGTGTTCAAATAGATTCGGCAGGGTATCTTTCATTGCAAACGGAATGTTATATTCAAGCAATTTTTGTGAAAGTGCTCCGGCATCTGTATTATTGCGGTATAATACTGCCATCTCCTGATAATGATAACCGTTCTGTACGTAATCCTGAATTCGTTTGATAATACCGAGACTTTCCTGCTGCGGATTCGCAAACAGGAGCATTTCCACCGCCGCTCCATCCTCTTTTACTTTTTTAATTTCTTTTTGAAATCGTACAGTGTTTCTGGCAATTACCTTTGCCGCATAATCCATTACATTTCCAGGACAGCGAAAATTCTTATCGAGCAGGATCTGCGTGCATCCCGGATATTCCTTCGGAAAGTTCAGCATAATCTCCGGTTTCGCCCCGCGGAACCGATAGATCGACTGATCATCATCCCCGACAATAAAAAGATTGTTTTTCGGTGCTGCCAACATTTTAATTACTTCATACTGCAAAGTGTTAATATCTTGAAACTCATCCACCAGAATATATTGCCAACGGGAACGCCATCCATTTAAAATATCCTTACGTTCTTTGAACAACTGCCAAGTCCAGACCATCAAGTCGTCATAATCAAGCAGACGTTCTTTCTCCATTCTACAAACAAAAGCCTGATAAATTTTGCGAAACGCTTCTTCCGGCACTGATTTTGCGTAATAATGCTCAAGCGGGATCTGTTCAATTTTTACCTGACTGATTTCCTGCACCAGATCGTGCAGAAAATCTGCCTCATCTTCAATATCCAGCTCCATAGAAGATACGATTTCTCTCAAAAAACGGTATACCGTTTCCTCTCCTGCAATATTATCTGCAGTAATATGATAGGCATGCTTTAAAATCTCATAGAAAACAGAATGAAATGTTCCGAATCGGACAGGAGTAGATGTACAACCGCTAAGACAAAGGAAACGCTGTTTCATCTGCTGAGCTGCTGCTTTGGAAAAAGTGACAACCAGAATATGGATCGGCTGAATATGGCAGCTTTTTATCAGGTAATTTGCACGCTCCGTGATCACAGTTGTCTTCCCGGAACCGGGACCCGCAAGTACAATAGCGGGTCCTTCCTTATGCATCACTGCTTTTTTCTGTGCGTCTGATAAAGCCATCTTTATTTTGCTGCCTCAAGCTTTTCGATTGCTGCTTTCAAACGAATGAGTGTTTCATCATGTCCAAGCACTTCCATAATCTCCGTTGCCCCGGCCGGAGTCATCTGTTTTCCGGAAACTGCAGTACGGATCGGCCACATCACATAGCCATTTTTATATTCATGCTCTTTTGCGAAATCAACCAGCAGCTGATAAAGTGCATCATTACTAAAATCCTGCTGTGCCTCCAGCACCGGAAGTATTTCTTTTAATACTGTCAGTGCGGACTCCTCCGTTGTCTTCATCTTCTTATGTGTGTACATGGAAGTCTCATATTCCGGTACTTTCTCAAAGAAATCGATCAGCCCGGCGATGTCCGGGAATACCTCGATCCTTGTCTTAACCATCTCAGCGATCTTTCTCAAATCAAGATCCTTTTTAATCACTTCTTTAATGTACGGCTCCGCCATCTCATAGAAACGATCAAATTCCATTGCTTTCATATACTCGCCGTTCATCCATTTGAGCTTGCCAATATCAAAGACTGCCGGTGATTTGCTCATATGATGGTAATCAAACGCTTCCACCAGTTCTTCCAGTGAGAAAATCTCGCGGTTGTCAGACGGACACCAGCCCAAAAGTGCCACATAGTTTACAATTGCTTCAGACAAAAAGCCTTGTTCCAACAAATCCTCATAAGAGGAATGGCCGCTCCGCTTACTCAGTTTTTTATGATTTTCATCTGTAATCAGCGGACAGTGCACATATACAGGCACTTCCCAACCGAATGCATGATAAAGACGGTTATATTTCGGCGCAGAAGAAAGATATTCGTTTCCGCGAACCACATGTGAGATTTCCATCAGATGATCATCTACCACGTTTGCAAAATTATAAGTCGGATAGCCGTCAGATTTTATCAGGATCATATCGTCCAGTTCAGCGTTCGGCACTTCGATCGTTCCATAAATATCATCCTCAAATTTTGTCGTTCCCTCTTTCGGAACATTCTGACGGATAACGTATGGTACACCTGCATCCAATTTTTCCTGAATCTCTTCTTTGGAAAGAGACAGACAGTGTTTATCATAAACAACGATCTCTTTTCCGGCAATTTCCTGCTTTAAGGATTCCAGACGTTCCTTATCGCAGAAACAGTAATATGCCTCTCCTTTTTCAATCAGCTTTTTCGCATATTCCAGATAAATTCCCTGTGCCTGACGCTCGCTCTGCACATATGGACCATATCCTTTATCTTTGTCCGGACCTTCATCATGCTGCAGACCCGCATGCTCCAACGTACGGTAAATAATTTCCAGCGCGCCCTCCACGAAGCGCTCCTGATCAGTATCCTCAATACGAAGCAGAAAATCTCCGCCCTCATGTTTAGAAATCAGATACGCATATAAAGCGGTGCGCAGATTACCAACATGCATTCTGCCGGTCGGACTCGGCGCAAAACGTGTTCTTACTTTACTCATTTCTTCATTTCTCCTCTTCTATGTTTCCGCAGATATCCCTTGAGGATATCTGTCAAAATCTTTCTCTATCTTAATCGAAAATGCCAGGATAATCAAGTATCTTATCTCTTCTTATCAAATAAAAAAATAATGCTTGCATTTTAGAAAAAGATTGTGTATAATATCGATTGTGTGAAAGACACATAAGCTTCTGTAGCTCAGCTGGTAGAGCGCCGCATTCGTAATGCGTAGGTCGCCGGTTCGAATCCGGCCAGGAGCTTTTTTGTTATGTAAAATTATATTCTAAAAGAATTATTCAGAGATCCGCCGCCGTCTGCTTATAAACATACGGCAGCGGATTTTACACATTTTTGATTTAATATTATGTACCTGCAAGTCTATTTCACAAATCGATCAATCGCTTTATTAAGTTCAGCAATTGCTTCTAGATCCCCAGTCTCTACCGCATCCACCAGACAATGCTGAATATGATCCTGCAAAATCACTTTTCCGGTATTATTTAAGGCCGCTTTGACTGCTGACAGCTGGATCAATACCTCACTGCAGTCTCTTCCTTCCTCAACCATCCGTTTAATAGATTCCAAATGACCGATTGCCCGTGACAGCCGATTTATGACAGCTTTCACATGCTTCGGATCATGCGTATGTGTATGACTGTGCCCATGGCTGTGCGCATGATCATCCTGATGTATATGCTCATGAGTATGTTCATGGGTATGTTCGATCACGGTTCCATCTGCAAGAATATGACTGTGTACTTCAGCTGTCTGTTCGGATTTTATGCTCATAATTTTATTTATCCTCTTCCGTCTCCATCTTTTTCATTAATTGTTCTTTCAGAGACGATTTCTTTTTTGATTTTGCGGCTGTTCTCACCGTCTTTTCTGTTCTCACCATTTTTTCCGGTTCCTTCTCGGCTTTTGTCTTTTTCGCAGCCCTGTTGCTAACCGCTTTTGGTTCTGTTTTTGCATAGGAGAATATGGAAATTCCCATCGGCGGTACTTTAATTGCAATAGAATTCTCTCTATCGTCCCATTCCTCTTTCTTTGACTGTTTTACCCGCGGATTTACATTTCCCGTACCTCCGAATTCTATTCGGTCGCTGTTGAAAATTTCTTTATATTTACCCGGGTACGGAACACCAATCTTATGATTCTCATAAACAAGCGGCGAAAAATTACATACTACCAATAAAGTATCTTCTTTTTTCTTTGCTTTTCTCAAAAACACCAACATATTTTCATTGGAAGAAATCGCATTGATCCACTCGAATCCCTCTGGATCATAATCTTTTTCATACAACGCCGGATGTGCTCTGTAAAAAGCCAGCAGCGCCTTATAATATTTTTGCATCTGCTGATTTGGTTCATTATCAAGATCACTCCACGCAAGTCCTTCTGCCTCATTCCACTCTTTATACTGTGCAAATTCCTGTCCCATAAAGAGCAGCTTCTTACCCGGATGCGTCATCATATAACCATACGCTGCACGCAGATTAGCAAATTTCTGAGCAAGATCACCTGGCATCTTGTTGATCAGCGAGCACTTTCCGTGCACTACCTCATCATGAGAAAGCGTCAGGATAAAATTCTCACTGTACGCATAGATCATACTGAAAGTCAATCCGCCATGGTTCGCGCCGCGAAACAGCGGATCCAGTGACATATAACCGATAAAATCATTCATCCAGCCCATATTCCATTTCAAATCAAAGCCGATACCTCCATCATCCAGTGCACCGGTGATCTTTGGCCATGCAGTAGACTCTTCAGCAATCAGAAGCGCGCCATCACCGCGTTTCTTAAAAACCGAATTCAGATGTTTGAGCATCTCCAATGCCTCCAGATTCTCATTTCCTCCGTAAATGTTTGCTACCCACTCACCGTCATTTTTGCCATAATCCAAATACAGCATTGATGCAACCGCATCCATGCGGATACCGTCCACATGGTATTTCTCAGCCCAAAACAGCGCATTCGCGATCAAAAAATTACTAACTTCCGGCCTGCCGTAATTATAAATCAGGGTTCCCCAATGCGGATGACTGCCCTGCCGCGGGTCCTGATGTTCATAAAGGCATGTCCCATCAAAGCCGGAAAGCCCAAAGGTATCACGCGGGAAGTGAGCCGGTACCCAGTCAAGAATCACACCAATCCCTCTTCCATGCATATAATCCATAAAATACATAAAATCTTCCGGCGTACCGTAACGTGCAGTTGGCGCATAATAACCAGTCACCTGATACCCCCAGGAACCATCAAACGGATGCTCCATCACCGGAAGGAGTTCCACATGCGTGTATCCCATCTCCTCTATATAATCCGCCAGTATCGGAGCAAGTTCCCGATAATTATAAAACTCTTTTTCCTCCTGTTTTCTCCAGGAGCCGAGATGCATTTCATAAACCGCCATTGGATTTTTTTTGAAATCCTTTGCTTTTCTTTCCTTCATCCATGCCGCATCTGTCCACTTGAAACTGCGCAAATCTGCAATGACAGAAGCATTGTTCGGACGCAGTTCTGCCGCATTTGCATACGGATCTGCTTTTAAGAACGTAAGTCCTCCTTTGGCTTTGATCTCATATTTATAGATCTCACCCGCACCTAGACCAGGAACAAACAATTCGAAAATACCACTGTCCCAAAGTCGGCGCATCGGTAGACGTCTGCCATCCCAGAGATTAAAGTTTCCAACTACGCTGACACGCATCGCATTCGGTGCCCAAACTGCAAAATGTACACCATCCACACCGTTTACTGTCATCGGATGCGCACCAAGTTTTTCATAAATATCATAACAGATACCCGCATTAAACTTTGCCGTTTCCTGCGGTGTCAAAATTGGCGCAAATGCGTAAGGATCCAAATATTCCAAAGATGTGCCGTCATCAAAAACCACATCCAGCGTATACTTCGGTATCTTTTTTCCCGGAATCAACACTGCATAAAAACCTGCTTCATCTTCCAGCTTCATCTCATACGTTTCTTTTTTACCGGTAATCCTCACCTTGATCCGATTTGCTGTCGGAATGAATGTCTGAATCAGAATACCGTCATCTGTTACATGCGGTCCGAGAATATCGTGAGGCTGATCCTCCTCCGAATATACTAACGCTTCAATTTGTGCCCAATCCATTAAATCATACAATTTGTCTTCTGCCATAATACACCTCCACAATCATCGTATTTTCATAACCCCCTAAAGTAATGCTTCTAACTCAATGCATGAAGAAACAATCCGCTGCAGAGTTTCGGTTCAAAGCGAGTAGACTTTGGAGGCATCAGAAGATGCTCGTCAGCCACTGCAAACAATTCCTCCATGGAGGTTGGATACATTACAAAAGCAACACCGCCTGTCCGATCTGCCATTTTTTTTAATTCCTCATCGCTGTGTCCACCAACATAGAAAATTCTCTCATTTTTTTTCGGATCATCAATCCCCAGAAACGGTTCAAGAATCTCCCTCTGCAGTACCGCCACATCAAGACTGTCTGCCGGAGGATCTCCGACCGCCGTCTTTTTAAAACTCAAACGATACCATTTTTTATCCAGATACATTCCAATCTGCCCTTTTTGCTTCGGATGAAACGGTTTGTTAGCCATTACCATGTGACAGATACCGTCTTCACAAATATGATCCGGCACAGTATTTTCACGTATTTCACATTTTTCATCCATACGTATCAGAAGCTCCTGTGGTGTCAGTCCATTCAGATCCTCTATCACACGGTCATATGCCATGATACGCAATTCTTCGTCTTCAAAAAGTACTGAAAGAAAGTAGTCATATTCTTTTTTCCCGGTAAGTTCCCCGTGCTGTACAGCTGCTTCTCTTCTTCTTTGTGCGACACGCACTGCCGAAGCCGCCCGATGATGACCATCCGCAATATAGGTTTTCGAAACCTCCGATGCAAAGATTTCCGTGATTGTCTCAATATACTCCTGTGACATGATTTTCCAACCACGGTGACGTACACCGTCCGGCGCAATAAAATCAAAAAAAGCTGCTGTCTCTTTTACCTTTTCTATACAGGCATGCACAGTTTCATTTCTCCGATATGCCAAAAGAATCGGTCCGGTCTGAACATCACAGATATCTACATGACGAATCCGGTCTGTTTCTTTTTCCGTTCTGGTGTTTTCATGCTTTGCGATTACATCATTTAAATAATCATCCACAGAAGAGACAGCAACCAGTCCGGTCTGACTGTGTCCATCCATCGTCAATTCATATACATAATAGTATGCACTCTCATCCTGTACGTAACTGCCGTCTGTAATCATCTCCCACAGCAGGTCATGCGCTTTCTGATAAACCTGCGGTGCATAAGCGTCAACACTATCATCAAACTGTGTTTCCGCACGATCAATCCGCAGAAAACTGAGCGGCTCTCTCAGAACCTCTGCCTTTGCTTCCTGACGGCTGTATACATCATAAGGGAGCGCTGCGATGCGTTCTGTCAGATCTGCTCGTGGACAAATACCGCGAAATGGTCTGATTTCTGCCATTTTTCTTCCTCCCATTCTTTTAAATTTACTTATTTTTGTAATTATATCATAATTTTTTCCGAAAAAAAAGAGAATTCGCTGTCTATTTTTACATTACGAATCCTCTTTTGTCTGTAACCGAAATTATTTCAAAACACGAACCTTTAATACGCCGTCAATGTTTCGAATTTTTTCCAGCACCGTTTCTGTTACCTGGGTATCCAAATCAAACAGCGAATACGCATACTCACCTTTGCTCTGATTAGCCATATGCGCGATGTTCATATCCGATGTTCCAAGCACCGAGGCAAACTGACCGATCATATTTTTTATATTTCTGTGGTTAATAGCCAGACGACAAACACTGCTGCAGATTCCCATATCACAAGTCGGATAATTCACAGAATTGTGAATATTACCGTTCTCCAGATAATCTATAACCTCCTTAACCGCCATGCGGGCACAATTATCCTCGGATTCCTCTGTGGATGCCCCCAGATGCGGAACCACAATACAGTCTTTTTCTCCCGCAGTCAGTGGATTTGGAAAATCGCTAACATATTTTCGCATCTTTCCAGTACGAAGCGCCTCAATTACCGCTTCCTCATCTACCAGAATATCACGGGCAAAATTCAAAAGTATCACGCCTTCTTTCATTTGATCAATTGCCTCGCGCCCCACCATCTTTTTTGTACTCTCCATCAGCGGTACATGAATCGTAATATAATCACACTGACGATAAATGTCATTCACATCCGTAATGTGACGGATATTTCTAGATAGATTCCAAGCTGCATCAACAGAAATATACGGGTCATATCCGTATACCTCCATGCCGAGATGCGTGGCTGCATTTGCCACAAGAACACCGATTGCCCCCAGTCCGATGATGCCGAGTTTCTTGTTTTTAATCTCACATCCGGCGAACTGTTTTTTTTCTTTTTCCGCTATTTTTGCAATCAGCTCATTCTGCCGTTCCGACTGAACCCAGTTAATGCCTCCGACAAAATCACGAGAAGCCAACAGCATCCCGGCAATTACAGCTTCCTTCACACCATTCGCATTTGCTCCCGGTGTATTAAAGACTACAATTCCCTTGTCTGCGCATTTTCCAAGTGGAATATTATTTACCCCCGCCCCTGCGCGTGCAACCGCCTGCAAATTTTCCGGCAACTCCATATCATGCATCGCCGCACTGCGCACTAACACCGCATCTGCGTCATTGATGCTTTCTGTTTTAATATACTCACTTCCAAAATCATCCAGTCCGATCTGAGAGATCGCGTTTAAGCAATGATAACGATACATATCACAGATTCTCCTTTTCAAACTTCTTCATAAATTCCACCAGTGCTTCCACTCCCTCTATCGGCATGGCATTATAAATACTTGCCCGCATACCGCCGACGCTCCGATGTCCTTTCAAGTTTTCAAAGCCCGCCTCTTTTGCCGCTCTGACAAATTTAGCATCCATCTCCTTATCACCTGTCACAAACGGCACATTCATCAGGGAACGATCTTTTTTCTCCACCGTACCGTGAAACAATCTGCTTTGATCGAGGAAATCATAGAGGATCGCCGCTTTCTTTTCATTATATTCCTTCATTGCTGCAAGTCCTCCGCGGCGTTTGATCCATTTAAACACCTTGCCACAAACGTAGATACAGAAACAATTCGGCGTATTATACATAGAATCCGCGTCCGCATGCGTCTTATAAGTCAACATGGTCGGAGTTCCCGGCAATACTTCTTCCGTAATCAGATCCTCACGAATAATTGCAATCACCATACCTGCCGGCCCGATATTTTTCTGTACGCCTCCATAAATCATACCATACGCTGTCACATCCACTGGCTCAGACAAAAAACAGGAAGATACATCGGCAACCAGCGGCTTGCCCTTGGTATTTGGCAGTTTCTTGAATTTCGTACCATAAATCGTGTTATTCTCGCAGATATAAACGTAATCAGCATCCTCACTGATCGGAAGATCGGAACAATCCGGAATATAAGAAAACGTTTTGTCCTCAGAAGAAGCAATCTTGTTTGCATTCCCGTATTTCTGCGCTTCCTGATATGCTTTTTTCGCCCACTGACCGGTTACAATATAATCGGCAGTTTTATTTTTCATCAGATTCATCGGAATCATCGCAAACTGCTGGGACGCACCGCCCTGCAGGAATAACACCTTATAATTATCTGGTATATTCATCAGTTCACGCAGATCTTTCTCTGTTTCATGGAGAATCTTTCCAAACACTTCTCCGCGATGGCTCAGTTCCATCACAGACATACCACAGCCCTGATAATCCATCATCTCTGCCGCCACTTCCTCCAGCACTTCTTGCGGAAGTACTGCCGGACCTGCCGAAAAATTGTACACTTTTTTCATAATCCTCTCCTCCTGCCTCTCTCAAAACGATTTTATTTTTTCAGATCGTCCTGGTCAAACACTTCCTCAATCGGAGCGCCTGCCGGAACCATCGGAAATACTTTGTCATCCCGGTCAATCTGACAATCCAAAAGCACCGGTCTGCCTAAAGTAAAGGCCTTTGAAAGCGCATCCTTCAGTTCTTCTTTTGTCGTTACACGAATCCCCACCGCGCCGAGGCCTTCAGCAACCTTCACAAAATCAACGCCATCATTTAAGATCGTCGATGAATAGCGTTCTTTATAAAACAATGTCTGCCACTGACGCACCATACCGAGCACATGATTATTAATAACTACCTCAATAATCGGGATATTATAACGTGCCGCAGTTGCCAGCTCATTCATATTCATACGGAAACATCCATCACCGGCAATGTTAATAACGGTTTTTTCCGGTTTGCCAATCTTTGCACCGATTGCCGCACCAAGACCGTACCCCATCGTTCCGAGGCCTCCCGATGTCAACAGTGTATGCGGTTCTTTGTATTTATAATACTGTGCCGCCCACATCTGATGCTGTCCAACATCTGTTACAATAATCGCTTCACCATTTGTTTCTCTGTAAATTTCCTCAATGATCGCCGGTCCGGTCAGACCATCCTCCTCGTATTTCAGCGGATATTTTTCATTCAGTTTACGGATTTCATCCAGCCATTCTTCATGGTTATGATCTTCGATCAACGGATTTAAGCGTCTTAACACTTCCCGCACATCTCCCTGTACACAGCAGTCTACCATCACATTTTTGTTAATCTCTGCCGGGTCAATGTCAATGTGAAGAATTTTCGCATTTTTTGCAAAACGATCCGGATTTCCCAGTACACGGTCACTGAAACGTGTTCCAATCGCAATCAACAGATCACATTTGGTAATCCCAAGGTTCGAAGCCTTGGTACCGTGCATGCCTACCATGCCGGTATACAATTCTTCTCTGCCATCAAATGCACCTTTTCCCATTAGAGAATCACCGACCGGCGCATGCACTTTGCGTACAAACTCTTTTAGTTCTGCTGCTGCATCAGAGATCACCGCTCCGCCTCCCACAAAGATAAACGGACGTTTGCAGCCGTTAATCAGCTTCACCGCTTTCTGAAGATCGGCTGTCTTAATATAATCTGTCCTGCGCTCAATCTTCTCCGGCACTGTCTTTTCATATTCATAGACTGCAGCCGTCACATCTTTTGTAATATCTACAAGAACCGGACCTGGACGCCCCTCTTTGGCAATCCGGAATGCATTACGGATCGTATCTGCCAGCTTCGTGATATCTTTTACAATATAATTATGTTTCGTGATCGGCATCGTCACTCCAGCAATATCAACCTCCTGAAAACTGTCACGGCCAAGAAGAGACACTCCTACATTTGCCGTAATTGCCACCACCGGAACAGAATCCATATAAGCCGTTGCAATACCAGTGACAAGGTTGGTTGCCCCCGGTCCGGAGGTCGCCAGACAGACACCAACCTTTCCGGTTGCTCTCGCATAGCCATCCGCTGCATGCGCAGCACCCTGTTCATGCGAAGTCAGGATATGCGTGATCTCATCGCTGTGCTGATACAGCGCATCATAAATATTCAGGATCGTACCGCCCGGGTAACCGAATACGGTGTCTACACCCTGCTCTTTCAAACATTCTATTACAATCTCAGAACCTGTTAATTTCATACATACCTCCCCGATTTTTATTTTATATCTCCAGGATTGCGCCACGGTTGCCGCTTGTCACCATTTTTGCATAACGCGCCAGATAACCAGTCGCCACCTTCGGCTCTCTCGGCTGCCATTTTGCTTTTCTTGCCGCCATCTCCTCCTCAGAAACGGCAACATCCAAACGATTTTCCGGAATATTGATCCTGATGATATCACCCTCTTCTACCAACGCAATCGGACCGCCGACTGCCGCCTCAGGAGAAACATGTCCGATAGACGCGCCTCTTGAAGCTCCAGAGAATCGTCCATCTGTAATAAGCGCCACGGAAGATCCCAATCCCATACCGGCAATCGCAGAAGTCGGATTCAGCATCTCTCTCATGCCCGGCCCTCCTTTGGGTCCTTCGTAACGGATCACTACCACATCACCTGCGACAATCTTTCCGCCCTTAATCGCAGCAATCGCATCTTCTTCACAGTCAAATACTCTGGCCGGTCCTTCATGTACCATCATCTCCGGCACAACTGCGGAACGTTTTACCACACCGGAATCCGGAGCCAAATTTCCCTTCAAAACAGCAATTCCACCGGTTTCGCTATATGGATTATCAATCGGACGGATCACCTCCGGATTGCGATTTATGCATCCGCTGATGTTTTCTTTCACCGTCTTTCCAGTTACTGTCATCAGATCTGTATATAAAAGTCCTTTTTTATCAAGCTCATTCATCACCGCATACACACCGCCTGCTTCATTAAGGTCTTCGATATAAGTCGGACCTGCCGGCGCAAGATGACACAAATTCGGTGTTCTGGCGCTGATTTCATTGGCAATATCAACATTAAGTTCTACGCCCGCTTCATGCGCAATCGCCGGAAGATGCAGCATACTGTTGGTCGAACATCCCAATGCCATATCCACAGTCAGAGCATTGTGAAATGCTTTTTCTGTCATAATATCGCGCGGACGGATATTTTTCTGCACCAGCTCCACGATTTTCATTCCAGCATGTTTTGCCAATTTGATACGCTCGGAGTATACTGCCGGAATCGTACCGTTGCCACCAAGTCCCATACCCAGCACCTCAGTCAGACAATTCATACTGTTTGCCGTGTACATACCAGAACAGCTTCCAGCTGTCGGACAGGCCTTACATTCAAATTCATAGACATCTTCATCTGTCATCGTGCCGGCCGCATTTGCTCCAACTGCCTCAAACATGCTGGACAAGCTGGTCTTTTTCCCCTTTACATGTCCCGCCATCATTGGACCTCCACTGACAAAAATCGTCGGGATATTCAATCTGGCCGCTGCCATCAAAAGTCCCGGTACATTTTTATCACAGTTCGGTATGCAGACCAGTGCATCAAACTGATGTGCCATTGCCATACATTCGGTGGAATCAGCGATCAGATCACGCGTAACCAGAGAATATTTCATACCGACATGTCCCATAGCAATTCCGTCACAGACGGCAATCGCCGGAAACTCTCTTGGTACACCGCCCGCCAGAGCGACTCCCATCTTAACCGCCTCCGTAATCTTGTCCAGATTCATATGTCCCGGAACAATTTCATTATAGGAGTTTACAATACCAATCAACGGCTTTTCTAATTCCTCTTCTGTCATACCCAGAGCGTTAAAAAGCGATCTGTGCGGTGCCTGCTGGGTTCCTTTTTTTACTGCGTCACTTTTCATATGCTTATCCACCTTTCCAAAAACGTCTTTGTCTGACGTCATTTCCCTATTTTCTCTTTCTTTTATCGAATGCGCTCTGCAATCAGATCGCCCATCTGTGCGCATCCGACCTTTGTACATCCTTCTGACATAATATCTGCGGTGCGATACCCATCTTTCAACACCTGTTTTACTGCTGCTTCCACTGCATCTGCCGCTGCATCCTGATCCAGTGAAAAGCGCAGCATCATTGCTGCAGAAAGGATCGTCGCAATCGGATTAGCAATATCCATACCGGCAATATCCGGTGCGGAACCATGACTCGGCTCATAAAGACCAAATTTCGTCTCGTTTAAGCTTGCGGAAGACAGCATTCCGATCGATCCGGTCACCATACTTGCTTCATCAGATAAGATATCCCCGAACATATTCTCTGTCAGGATCACATCAAACTGCTTTGGATCTCTGACAAGCTGCATCGCACAATTATCTACCAGCATATGGGAGAGTTCTACATCCGGATAGTCTTTTGCTACCTCCTCCACAATTGAACGCCATAGTCTTGAAGAATCCAGCACATTTGCCTTATCCACACTTGTCACTTTTTTTCTTCGTTTCCGGGCAATATCAAAACCACGTTTCGCGATACGACGAATCTCATTCTCGTCATATGCCAGTGTATCAATTGCTTTTCTGACACCGTTTTCTGTCACCGTTCTGCGGTCTCCAAAATACAAACCACCCGTCAATTCCCGCATGATCATCATATCAAAGCCCTCTCCAATGATATCGTCACGCAGCGGACAGGCCTCTTTTAATTCTTCATAAAGATAGGCCGGACGAAGATTGGCAAACAGATTCAATTCCTTCCGAATCTTTAACAGCCCAGCCTCCGGCCTCTTAGACGGTTCTAACTGATACCACGGTGATGTTTTCGCGTCGCCGCCGATGCTGCCCATCAGAACTGCACTGCTTGCTTTCGCCGCCGTGACCGTCTCCTCTGTTAGAGGAATACCGTGTACATCAATGGATGCACCGCCCATCAGCAAACTTTCATATTTCAATGTAAAATTATATTTTTCTTGAACCGTGTCCAGTACCTTTACTGCCTCTTTTACGATCTCTGGTCCGATACCGTCACCCGGGATCAATGCGATTCTATAGTTCATCTGTCTCTCTCCTCGTCTTGTGATGTGGGTAAGTGAAACCTTTCTCATATCACGAAAAAGGGCATAGTCTCGCCGGACCATGCCCTTTTTCGTGTTTCACTCTTGCGGGCATTCGCTGTCCCGCAGAATAGCTTTATTGCACTTCTGCTTTTTCTACTTCTGCAATTGCAGCTTTTCTCATCGGAATTCTACAGTTTTTATTACTTCCAAATTCCACGATGACATCTTCATCAGTGATATCGATTACCACACCGTAGAAACCGCCGGTCGTCACAATACTGTCACCGATAGAAAGGTCTGCCAACATTGCTTTGATTCTCTTCTGTTCTTTCTTCTGCGGTCTGATGGCCATAAAATACATTGCGCCACCAATAATGACTACATAAAAAATTAACAGCATAATACCGCCGCCTGCTCCCATCGGAGCTGCTGCCGCGTCAGCAGTCATTAAAAAATTCATCTCCAGTCTCCTCCATTCTGTTTTTATACCTAAAAAAGTATAACATCTACATGATACACAAAATTTACCAGTTCATCAAGAGTTTTTTCTTATTTTTCTATTTTTTCTCTGCCGTATCACCGTGTAACAGTAAACAACTTTCAAATCCGGCAGCTCTATTCTATTTTCCCGACATTCTCGCCAATTTTTCCGCTTTATATTCTTTAAAACAGCTTTCATCCAGCGCATCACGGATTTCTTCCATCATATGATTATAGAAATAAAGATTGTGCAATACGCAAAGACGCATTCCCAGCATCTCCTTTGCCTTTAACAGATGGCGAATATATGCCCTGCTATAATGACGGCATGCCGGACACTGGCAGCCCTCCTCGATCGGACGGTCGTCCAATTTATATTTTTCATTAAACAAATTCAGCTTTCCAAAAGAGGTATATACATGACCATGGCGTCCATTGCGGCTTGGATAAACGCAATCAAAAAAATCTACGCCGCGTTCTACCCCTTCGAGAATATTTGCCGGTGTACCGACCCCCATCAAATACGTTGGTTTATCCTGCGGCAGATGCGGCACGACCACATCCAGAATATGATACATTTCCTCGTGTGATTCTCCAACCGCCAATCCACCGATTGCATAACCGTCCAAATCCAGCTTTTTGATCTCTTCGGCATGATTGATACGAATATCATCATAGATTGCCCCCTGATTAATACCAAAAAGCATCTGTTGTTTATTGATCGTATCCGGCAGACTGTTCAGCCTCTCCATCTCATCTTTACAGCGCTTTAGCCAGCGCGTTGTTCTATCTACCGAATTCTGCACATATTCACGGGAAGCCACACTGGATGGACATTCGTCAAACGCCATGGCGATCGTAGATCCGAGGTTTGATTGGATTTGCATACTTTCCTCCGGACCCATAAAAATTTTCCGTCCATCTACATGTGACTGAAAGTAAACGCCTTCTTCCCTGATCTTGCGCAGACCTGCTAAAGAAAATACTTGGAATCCGCCCGAATCAGTCAATATCGGCTTGTCCCACACCATAAACTTATGAAGACCGCCCATCTTCTTCACCACATCATCTCCTGGTCTGACATGCAGATGATACGTATTAGAAAGCTCCACCTGTGTGCCGATCTCCTGTAAATCCATTGTAGATACCGCTCCTTTAATGGCCGCGGCCGTTCCAACATTCATAAAAAGCGGCGTCTGCACAGTTCCATGTACCGTCTGCAGCTCCGCCCGCTTGGCTCTGCCCTCTGTCTTTTTGATCTGATACATACTATTCCTCATTTCATTTTGTTCTTCTGTCACAGACAATTTTCTGTCTGTGACCGTTACAAATAAGAATAAAATAAATTATCGTAATTTGCAATCTGTATTTTCGTTTTATAAAAATTTAACAATTTCCGCCCTCATATTTACAATATCTTCATCTTGCGCTTGGTATTTTTTTGTCGTATACTGTTAGCTGTTAACGAGAATGTACCTATTAATATAGTGCACCATACAGAAGTCTATTTTTTAAAGGAGGCTCATAGAACTTTTATGAGTAAACAGAACACATATCGTCTTGGAATTGACATCGGCTCCACTACTGTAAAAATAGCGGTTCTGGATGAACAGAACCAGCTTTTGTTTGCTGATTATGAGAGACATTTCGCCAATATCCAGGAAACACTTGCTGCACTGCTGACAAAAGCCGTACAGGAACTCGGACATCTTACCGTGTCCCCGGTCATCACCGGTTCTGGCGGACTTTCTCTGGCAAAACACCTGAACGTTCCATTTGTACAGGAAGTGATCGCCGTCTCCTCTGCCTTGTCATATTTTGCCCCGCTGACTGATGTGGCCATCGAACTTGGCGGTGAGGACGCAAAAATCATTTATTTTGATCACGGCAATGTAGAACAGCGTATGAATGGTATCTGCGCAGGCGGTACCGGCTCTTTCATCGATCAAATGGCATCGCTTTTGCAAACAGATGCTTCCGGCCTTAATACCTACGCTGAGCATTATCAGTCTATTTATCCCATTGCAGCCCGCTGCGGTGTATTTGCTAAATCCGATATCCAGCCGCTAATCAATGACGGCGCGACAAAACCGGATCTTGCAGCTTCCATTTTTCAGGCAGTTGTCAACCAGACTATCAGCGGTCTGGCCTGTGGCAAACCCATCCGCGGTCATGTTGCTTTCCTTGGCGGTCCGCTCCATTTTCTGCCACAGTTAAAAGCTGCTTTTATCCGCACCTTAAAGCTGGACGATGAACATGCCATCACACCGGAAAATTCCCATCTGTTCGCCGCTATCGGTTCTGCACTAAACAGTTCACCGGAGATTGTTACCATGACAGATGATCTGATCAGACAGCTGAGCAATCAGATCCGTATGGAATTTGAAGTAGCGCGTCTAGAACCACTCTTTGCCAGCGAGGCAGATTACGAAGCCTTCAATGAACGACAAAATCAACATAATGTCATTACCGATGATTTGAGCACCTACGAAGGACTCTGTTTTCTTGGAATCGATGCCGGTTCAACAACAACAAAAGCCGCACTAGTCGGTGAAGACGGTTCCCTTTTATATTCCTTCTACAGCAGTAACAATGGAAGTCCACTGCAGACAACCTTAAACGCAGTAAAAGAAATCTACTCTCTTCTGCCCGACACCGCACATATTGCCTGGTCTTGCTCTACCGGTTACGGAGAAGCCCTGATCAAAGCAGCACTGCTCTTAGACGAAGGAGAGGTCGAGACTGTTTCTCATTATTATGCTGCTGCCTTCTTTGATCCGGAGGTTGACTGTATCCTTGACATTGGCGGTCAGGACATGAAATGCATTAAAATCAAAAACAATACCGTAGACAGTGTACAGCTTAATGAGGCTTGTTCCTCCGGATGCGGATCTTTTATTGAAACGTTTGCAAAATCTCTCAATTATTCCGTCAGTGATTTTGCAAACGAAGCGCTTTTTGCCGAGCATCCGATTGATCTCGGTACCCGTTGTACCGTATTTATGAATTCCAAAGTAAAACAAGCGCAAAAAGAAGGAGCATCTGTTGCTGATATTTCAGCGGGACTTGCTTATTCCGTCATCAAAAACGCACTCTACAAAGTAATCAAGGTATCCGATGCCTCTGAACTCGGAAAACATATTGTTGTGCAGGGAGGTACTTTCTATAACGATGCCGTCCTGCGCAGCTTTGAACGCATTGCCGGCTGTGAAGCGATTCGTCCGGATATCGCAGGCATCATGGGAGCGTTCGGCGCCGCTCTGATCGCCAGAGAACGCTACGATGGTCAGCCGACTTCTATGCTTCCAATTGAAAAGATTAATAAGCTGCAATTTACTACCCACATGGCAAAATGCAAAGGCTGTACCAATCAGTGCCGTCTAACGATCAACCGTTTTACCGGTGGACGCCAGTATGTAAGCGGAAACCGCTGTGAGCGTGGTATCGGTAAGGAAAAACAAAATGCTGATGTACCAAATTTATTTGATTTTAAAAACCGACTGCTTTTCTCCTATCCGTCCCTTGAAGCGGATGTGGCAGAACGCGGAACCGTTGGTATTCCACGCGTACTGAATATGTATGAGAACTACCCGTTCTGGCATACCTTTTTCACAACGCTGAAATACCGTGTCGTATTGTCACCGCCTTCTTCACGCAAAATATATGAACTGGGTATCGAATCCATTCCAAGTGAATCCGAATGCTATCCGGCAAAACTCTCGCATGGACACATTGAATGGCTGATCCACCAAGGCATCCACTTTATTTTTTATCCATGTATCCCATACGAACGCAATGAGTTTCCAGAAGCCACCAACCACTATAACTGTCCGATTGTTACCTCATACGCAGAAAATATCAAAAACAATGTAGAAGCCTTGAAAAAAGAACAGATTGACTTTCGTAATCCGTTTTTATCCTTCACCAGTCTGAAAACAGCAACAGACGCTCTGATAAAGGCTTTCCCGGAAATCAAAGCGGATGAGATCACCAAAGCAGCAGCGCTTGGCTGGGCAGAAATGGAAAAAGTCCGTCAGATCATGTACAAAAAGGGGGAAGAAACGATCCGATGGTTAAAAGATAATCATCGACACGGCATTGTACTCGCCGGCAGACCGTATCACATTGACAGTGAGATTAACCATGGCATTCCGGAACTGATCACCTCCTACGGCATCGCCGTGCTGACCGAAGACAGTGTTTCACATCTACATCAGCCAGAACGTCCGCTGATTGTCAGTGACCAGTGGATGTATCACAGCCGTCTGTATGCTGCAGCAAACTATGTAAAAACGACAGATTTTCTTGATCTGATTCAGCTGAATTCTTTCGGATGCGGTCTTGATGCTGTTACGACGGATCAGGTCAACGATATTTTGAGTGGTTCTGATAAAATCTATACCTGTCTGAAGATCGATGAAGTCAATAATCTCGGAGCCGCCCGTATTCGTATCCGTTCTCTTCTTGCCGCTCTGCGTGTCAAGGAACAGAAACAAGAAAAACGCACGATCCGTTCTTCCAGTATTACCAAGGCTGTCTTTACACCAGAGATGCGTAAAGATTACACGATCCTCTGTCCACAGATGTCACCAATCCATTTCAGTATGCTGATACCGGCATTTGAAAGCTGCGGATACCATATTGAGGTACTTGGAAATGATGGTAAAAAAGCGGTTGATACCGGATTAAAATACGTTAATAATGATGCCTGCTATCCATCCCTGATGGTTGTTGGACAAATTATGGAAGCCGTACTTTCCGGCCGCTATGACCTTAACAAACTGGCCATTATCATGACGCAGACCGGAGGCGGCTGCCGTGCGACAAATTATGTCGGGTTTATCCGCCGCGCACTGGAAAAAGCCGGTCATCCGAATATTCCAGTCATCTCCTTAAATGTCAGTGGTCTGGAAAAGCAACCGGGATTTCATATCACGCTGCCGATGATTACCAAAGGCATGTTCGCAGTTGTATTTGGAGATATCTTTATGCGCTGCCTGTACCGGATGCGCCCGTACGAAGCCATTCCCGGTTCCGCCAACGCAATGCACAAAAAATGGGAAGCTGAGTGTATTCGTTTCCTTTCTGCGAAAAATCCGACCTGGCCCGGATTTGCAAATCTCTGCCGGGACATTATCACTGATTTTGACCATCTGATGATCCGTGGCATTCAGAAGCCTCGTGTCGGTATCGTCGGGGAGATCCTTGTCAAATTTATGCCGGCCGCCAACAATCATCTGGTCGAGCTTTTAGAGGCCGAAGGTGCCGAGGCAGTCGTACCTGATCTGCTTGATTTTCTGTTTTACTGCTTTTATAATTCCAACTTTAAAGTACAGGAACTTGGTATGAACAAACGCTCTGCGTTTGTCTCCAACGCGGCAATCAAGTTGCTGCAATTTATCCGCAGCACTGCCGTAAAAGAATTTTCCAAAAGCAAGCATTTCAGCACACCGGTTAAGATCAAGAAGCTGGCGGAGTATGCACAGCCAATTGTCTCATTAGGCAACCAAACCGGCGAAGGATGGTTTTTGACAGGTGAGATGCTGGAATTGATCCATGATGGTGTAACTAATATTGTCTGCACGCAGCCGTTCGGTTGTCTGCCAAACCATGTAGTCGGTAAAGGCGTTATCAAAGAAATTCGCAGACAGTATCCGCTGGCCAATATCGTAGCAATCGATTACGATCCGGGAGCCAGTGAGGTCAACCAGCTGAACCGTATCAAGCTGATGCTCAGTACCGCAAATAAAAATCTGCGAAAATCATAATATCATAAAAAATGTGCGCCCTACAAGGCGCACACTTTTTTATTCCCCATCTAATATTGACTGCAATTCCTGAATCATTTCTTCATCCTTAACACGGAATTTTACTTCCACACGTCTGGAGGCATCTGCATCCTCCTTTCCACCAGCATCCAGAATCAGATTACTGCTGGAATGTCCATTTACCGTCAACTTATCGCGCAGTTTCTGCTGATCTTCCTCTCCCAGAAAATCGCCACTGATATCAAGCAAATACTGAGCTACCGCCAGCGACCGCTGTTGCGACAACTGTAAATTATACTCATAATCACCGCTACTGTCCGTATAACCATCTACAATAATCTCTGCCAGATACGGGAAATAAGATTCCTGCATCAGAACATTACAATAAACCGGCAGTACTTGAGACAGCACCTGCTGACCTTCCACAGAGAGCTCCGTGCCATCATATTCAAACAATACACTAGAATCCATTACCATAGAACCGTTTGTCTGATCAATCTGCACATTAATACTGTTATCGGCAAATTCCTGACGCAGTGCCTCAATTACCTCCGCTTTCACACCGATGATCTTATCAATTTTTTCCTGCTGAGCAGCAAGCTGCGTCGTTTTTTCATCCAGTGCCGTCTGCTGACTGGATAAGGTCACACTTTGCGCATCCAGCTTTTCCTGTTGGGCCGCAAGCTTCTCCTTCTGGGCGGCAAGCTGAGCCGCCAGATTATCCAACTGTTCTTTCTGAGCAGCAAGCTGAGCATCCTGCGAGATCAGCTGATCCTGCTGATCCGCTACAATATCCTTCTGACTCATAATCTCCTTCGTATATTCATCCTGAAGATACAGCTTTTCTTCACGTTCTTTCATACTTTGCTCATAATTCACCTGCGACTGAAATAAGGTCACACACATAATCAGTACGAACAAAAGCAGTACTCCTGCCATCATATCCGAATAAGAACGCCATACATTAAATCCACTGCCTTCTCTGTCTCTGCGTCTTCGCATCTTATCAAACTCCTATCTGACAGCTTCCTACCGGAAAAGCCCTTTTCCTTTTCGATTATTTCTAAGCTCTTCCTTTAAGCTGGACGCAATCATCTGCAACAATTCTTCCTGCCGCTCACCCTGCTCTTTTAAAGTCTCCTGAATTTGCATCAACATATCACGGTTGCTGTTATTGACCGCCATCTTCCGAATATTTGTACGATGTGTTTCATCCGGAGAAGTAACAATATTGTACAGAAGATTCTGCACCTGCTCCATTGTCTGCGCTGTCAGTTTCTGGTACTGTACAAATTCCTGCATCCGGTCGTTATAACTTTGCGCAATCTTTTCATTTGCCGCATAGAGATTGCTGTTATGCTTGCTGGCCGCCGCAAAGCCCTCCACACTAACGCTTGCCGCGCTGACATATCTCTGCATTGCCTGATTGCAGGCTACCCAGAATTTCGCCGAACTCTGTTCCGCATCCTGCAAATAAGAGATCACCTGACGATAATTCTGATCTAGCGTTTCTGCATAGCGCTGATTGTTATCAATTGTCTGCTGTGTACTTGTCAGATATTCCTTATGCATTGCTCCCATTTCCCGGGCAGTGGCACGCATATGGGCATCCTCACGTTCAAAGCTGTTCTGCAGTTCCTTTGACAACTCCTTATATAATGTCTGAGTCTGATTCGTCATAGAACGCTGTGCCTCCGTCATATCGGCAAGTGCCTGATTAAAATTGTCAAACTGCAGACGAAACGAAGCATTCATTTTTTGCAGAAAATCATCCAGAAGACCATTCATCATCTCCTCCTGGCCTTTTGCCATCGTATCCGTCAAAATGTCCATCGACTGATTCATTTTACGGAAAGACGGTGTGATAACCTTCTCAAAGCTATTTGCCAGATGCTCTGAAAACTGCTCAGTCATCTTTTCAATTGCCTCTGTCTGCGTTTCCTGATAATTGAGCATTCTATTGTGTGCTTCGATCTCCCCGGATGGAAGCACCAACGCATGAAATTTATTTAAGAAACGATCACAGCTTTTTATCAGATCGCTGTAAGCTGCTTTTGTATTATAGCCGAACACCAATGACAGAGATAATCCGTAGATAGAAGTCAGAAACGCCACCTTAATACCGTTTACAAGTGAAGAAACCGAAGCAGTCATTGCTTCATAATTGGAAGGCTCAAAGTTTTTCAGTCCAAATACCAGACCGATAAAAGTACCCAGAATACCAAGGCTGGTTAATATATCCGGAATCATTTCCAGCATACGCTTACCAATGATGCCGTCTACCTCACTCTCGTTGATATAATCCTCAATATCTCCGATTCCGCTCTGGCTTTTTTCTATATAAATATGAAATTCCTGATAACGCCTTTCAAGCGTCTCATCATCAAATAATTTTTCCGGAAGTCCGATTGCTTCACCTTCTCTTGCCTCAATGCTGTTAAACACATCTTCTACTTCTTCTGCGGCGTGATCAAAATCACGCTCCAAATGCAGCATTCTTCCAAGTCCGGAAACCATACCGACGATACAGATTATTACCATGATTCCTAGAAATACCATATTATAAGCCAGCATATCCAGAGAGTTTCTGCCCATAAACCAGGTAAACACAATACAGGCCAATATCACCAGCACCAAAAGCACGCGATTTAAGCTTTTTTTCCCCATTGCAGCGTCATCCTCCTTTGTATCTTACACTTCTGTCTGTTCATTTCTGTTCTCGATCTGCCAGTCAATCGGCGCAAGACCGTTCTGTTTTAAGAATTTATTGGTTCTGCTGAAAGGACGGCTACCAAAAAAACCCCGGTATGCCGACAAAGGGCTCGGATGTGGTGCCTCCAAAATCAGATGTTTCGGATTGTTCAGCATCGTCTTTTTCATCTGTGCCGGTCGCCCCCACAAAATAAAAACAATCGGACGATCCTGCTCATTTAAAATACGGATTGCCGCGTCAGTAAATTCTTCCCAGCCAATCCCTCTGTGTGAATTGGCCTGGTGCGCGCGCACTGTTAACACCGTATTTAAAAGAAGTACCCCCTGCTTCGCCCACTTTACCAAATACCCGTTATCCGGCACATAGCAGCCACAGTCATCCTGCAGTTCCTTATAGATATTGACCAGCGATGGTGGGATCTCCACATCCGGCTTCACGGAAAAACAAAGTCCATGCGCTTGCCCGTCCCCATGATATGGATCCTGTCCCAAAATAACTACCTTTACCTCACTTAACGGTGTAAAGGCAAATGCATTGAAAATATCATCGGCCGGCGGAAAAATCAGCCTAGTTCGGTATTCTTCATTTACTTTTTCATAGAGTTTTCGATAATAAGGCTTAGAAAACTCCTGTTTCAGGGGCATAAGCCAGTCATTTGAAATCGGCGGCATTACTTTTCCTCCTTATAGTCTTACCGGAATGTTCCGGTTTCTTAAGTATTTCTTCAATTCTTGAATTTCCAATTCTTTGTAATGAAATAATGACGCCGCCAAGGCTGCATCCGCTTTTCCTTTGGTAAGTACATCATAGAAATGCTCCTCCTTACCAGCTCCGCCTGAGGCAATCACTGGAACAGATACCGCTTCCGAAACAGCTCTTGTCAGTTCGATATCATATCCGTTTTTCGTTCCATCGCAATCCATGCTTGTCAGCAATATCTCGCCCGCTCCCATCCGGCAAGCCTTCGCAGCCCATTCTACCGCATCAATGCCTACATCCACGCGACCACCGTTTTTATAGATATTCCAGCCGCCTCCATCTTCACGTCGTCTGGCATCAATTGCCACAACCACACACTGACTGCCAAACTTATCCGCTGCCTCGCTGATCAGCTCCGGTCGATTAATCGCAGAAGAATTGATCGATATCTTATCTGCACCCTCACGCAGAAGCACCTTAAAATCCTCTACCGTACGGATTCCTCCACCTACTGTAAAAGGAATAAATACGTTTTCCGCAACTTTACGTACCATATCAATTACAGTATTTCTTGCATCTGAAGAGGCCGTAATATCCAAAAATACCACTTCATCGGCTCCAGCCCTATCATAAGCTGCAGCAATTTCCACCGGATCACCCGCGTCCCTTAAATTAACGAAATTAACGCCTTTGACAACCCGTCCGTTATGTACATCCAGACAAGGAATGATTCTTTTGGTAAACATTTCTCTACGTCCTCCTCAGCTTTGCAAAATTTTTCAGGATCTGCAGTCCGGCTTCACTGCTCTTTTCCGGATGAAACTGACAGGCAAATACATTTCCTTTTTCAACAGAAGCATGAATGTTTACTCCATACTGTGCGGAAGCTGTCACAATTGTCTCATCCTCTGCCTTTAAATAATAAGAATGCACAAAATATACATACGTCTCCTGCGGCAGACCTTCAAATAATCGACCCGGATGATTAAAATTCAGAGAATTCCAGCCGATATGCGGCACTTTCAAATCCGTCGTCTCCGGAATACGCAAAATTTTTCCTTTTAAGATTCCGAGTCCTTCCACACCCGGACTTTCCTCACTGCATTCAAACAGCAGCTGCTGACCAAGGCAGATTCCCAGAAACGGTTTGCCAGATGCTGCCGTATCTTTGATAACCGACACCAGATCATATTCTCGAAGCTTACGCATCGCATCGCCGAAAGAACCTACCCCAGGCAGTATTACCTTATCTGCCTGCGCAATCACCTTCGGATCTCTGGTGATCACTGCATCCTCTCCTAAATACTGCAGCGCTTTATATACACTTTTTAAGTTTCCTGCATCATAATCGATCATTGCTATCATAATCATTCATTCCTTTGGTCTTTATGAAATTTATGTCAGTCGCCCCCACCCGTAAAACGGGTGGCTCGGGACGCGGGCTCTAAGCCCGCCCTACTTGGCTGCGCCTCAAGGCGCTGGCTTTCTCTTTTTATACCATGGGAAGTCTACCCTTTGTAGCCTTCC
>JBMNRF010000006.1:0-117648 GCA_050944495.1 Marvinbryantia sp. | reverse complement strand
TGGTTTTTCCACATAAAATAGCTTGCCGAAAGTGTCCAAAACTATGTGCTTCATACCATTGTATAACGCTCTGAAAGACCTGTTTTAATCTGACGGAAGAGGCAGCGTTTAATTTGCCGAATAACACGCTTCTGCTGGTTATAATACATATTTTCTGTTTTCAAATCTGTTTCCCCTTTCACCTTTTATTCGACCACAACGAACATTGTTAATGAATAAAAAAAGGACACTCTCTGAAAGATTTTTCTTTCAAAAAGTGCCCTCAACAATTCATATTGTTGGAGTAGTATTACTGACAACTAATCACCATTCTTCATGATGATTCATGTTTGAATACAAATTTGTTGTCAAATTGTTGTCAAAAAGAATTTTTGTTGTCAAATTGTGAAGATTTCTTACTTTCTTAGTACAACTTCGCTCCTGCCGGAATCTTATCATCCAGAATCAGAACATTGAGTCCTTCTCTTCCCTCTACAAGATGTGTAGCAGAGATAATCATACCACATGAATCAATTCCCATCATCTTACGTGGTGGAAGGTTTGTGATTGCAAGTAATGTCTTTCCAACCAGTTCTTCCGGCTCATAATAATCGTGAATACCGCTTAAAATCACGCGATCTACGCCACTTCCGTCGTTTAATACGAACTTCAGAAGCTTCTTAGATTTCGGAACTGCCTCACATTCTTTTACCTTTACAGCTCGGAAATCTGACTTGCTGAATGTCTCGAAATCAACCATGTCTTTGAATAATGGTTCTACTTCTACGTTGGAGAAATCGTATGTTTCTTTCACTTCAGCAATCGCTTTTTCCACTGTTTTTTCAGCCGGAGCGGACTGTGCAGCGTTGTTTGCTTCATTCTTTGCAGCTCCCATGCTCTTCATTGTTGGGAACAGCAGAACATCACGGATCGCCGCGCTGTCCGTAAGCAGCATGACCATACGGTCAATACCGAAACCGATACCTCCTGTCGGCGGCATACCAATTTCCAATGCATTAAGGAAATCTTCATCTGTCGTATTCGCTTCCTCATCGCCCTGTGCCAACAATGCTTCCTGCGCTTTGAAACGCTCTCTCTGATCGATCGGATCGTTCAGCTCGGAATACGCATTCGCCATCTCCCAACCGTTCATGAAGAACTCAAAACGTTCTGTATACTCCGGATTTTCCGGTTTCTTCTTCGTCAGCGGAGAAATCTCAATCGGATGATCCATGACAAAGGTCGGCTGAATCATATGCTCTTCTGCAAATTCTTCAAAAAACAGCGCCAGAATATCACCCTTTTTATGGCGTTCTTCAAATTCTACGTGCTTCTCTTTCGCAATGGCGCGTGCTTCTTTCAATGTATGGATTTCGTTAAAGTCTACACCTGCGTATTTCTTAACCGCATCTACCATCGTGATACGTTCAAACGGCTTGCCGAGATCCATCTCGATACCATTGTAAACAATCTTCGTTGTGCCAAGCACTTCCTGTGCCACAAAGCGATACAGATTCTCCGTCAGATCCATCATGCCATTGTAATCCGTATATGCCTGATACAGCTCCATCAGCGTAAATTCCGGATTGTGTCTGGTATCCAGACCTTCATTACGGAATACACGTCCGATTTCATATACACGCTCCATTCCTCCGACAATCAGTCTCTTTAAATACAGCTCTAAAGAAATGCGAAGCTTCAAATCCTCATTCAGCGCATTAAAATGTGTCTCAAACGGACGCGCAGCTGCACCACCGGCATTCGATACCAACATCGGTGTTTCTACTTCCATAAATCCTTCGCCCGCCAGATATTTACGAATAGCCGCAATGATCTGAGAACGTCTGATAAACGTATTTTTTACTTCCGGATTCATGATCAGATCCACGTAACGCTGACGATAACGCAGGTCTGTGTTTGTCAATCCATGGAATTTCTCCGGCAGGATCTGCAAACTCTTGGAGAGCAGCGTCACTTCTGCCGCATGAATAGAAATCTCTCCGGTTTTTGTGCGAAACACTTCGCCTCTGATGCCGACAATATCTCCGATATCCAGCTTTTTAAACTCCTTATAGGCTTCCTCGCCAATCGCGTCTCTTGCCACATAAGACTGAATATTGCCCTTTAAATCCTGCACATTGCAGAAAGAAGCCTTACCCATGACACGTTTGGACATCATACGTCCCGCCAGAGAAATGGTTTTGCCTTCCAGTTCCTCAAATGCATCTTTAATCTCCTGGCTGTGGTGTGTAACATCATATTTGGTGATCTCAAAAGGATTTTTGCCGTTTTCCTGCAGTTCTGCCAGCTTTTCACGACGTACCTTTCTCAGCTGATTCTCATCTACTTCCTGAACATTTTTCTGATTCTTATTCTCCTGTGCCAAAATACTGCTCCCTTCTGTAATATCTGATTACTTTATCTAATGTTGATTACTTTTATCAGGATTCCCTTGAAAAGCCAAAAAGATTGCCTGTATACGGACAGAATCTGTTACACCATTCTATCCCGGGCAATCTTGCTGACGTTAAAGCATGTCCTGCAATTTACATGTTATGATCTCTGAATCTTAAGTACACGGTATTTGCAGACACCCACCTGTGTCTCTACTTCAATTTCATCACCGACTGCAGCGCCGATCAGAGCTTTGCCTACCGGAGATTCATTGGAAATCTTGTTCAGCATACTGTTTGCCTCTGTAGAGCCGACAATTTTATATTCTACTTCCTCTTCAAATTCTTCATCATAAAGAAGCACTGTACAACCTACATTGATCTTTCCAAGATCTACCTCATCCTCTACTACTACTTCAGCATTTTTGAGAATTTTTTCAATCTCCTCAATTCTAGCTTCAATATCACGCTGTTCATCTTTTGCTGCATCATATTCTGCGTTTTCAGAAAGGTCGCCCTGTTCTCTTGCCTCTTTGATCTTGCCGGCAACTTCCTTTCTTCTGTTCACTTTCAGATCATGCATCTCATCTTCCAGTGCCTTTAAGCCCGCATATGTTAATAAGTTTTTCTTTCCTTCCATTATCCTGCACCTTTCTTCCCTTACAACATTCAAAATATTATAAATCATACGTCACAGACTGTCAAGGAATACTTCCCTTTTTGCAGACATTTCCCTTTTTGCAGACATTTCCATGATTTTTTAAATCCCAAAATATCTACTGAAATACCTTGAGCATCTCTTCCAGATCTGCCAAAGTTTCTATTTCATTGACGCGTCTGCGAATCGCCGCACTATGCGGAAGTCCCGCGGTATACCATGCGACATGCTTGCGCATCTCACGAATACCCGAATACTCTCCGATATACTCTGCCTGCAGCCGCGCATGGCGCAGGATCATCTCGCGTATTTCGGCGCGCGTCGGTTTCCCGGACACCGTACCATTTTTATCATATGCAAGAAGTTCCCGGAATATCCATGGATTTCCTCGACTGGCCCGTCCAACCATCACGCCATCGCAGCCAGTCTGTTCCATCATTTTATGCGCACTCACCGGACCGTCCACATCACCGTTTCCGATTACCGGAATAGAAACCGCCTCTTTCACCTTGCGAATAATTTCCCAATCCGCCGTTCCGGAATAATACTGTTCCCGTGTTCTGCCATGCACCGCTACCGCTGCAGCGCCCGCTGCCTCCATGCGTTTTGCAAACTCCACCGCATTAACACTGTTTTCATCAAACCCTTTACGGAATTTCACCGTCACAGGTTTTTGTATTGCCGCAGCTGTCTTTCGCACAATCTCTTCCGCAAGCGACGGATTTTTCATCAAAGCGGACCCTTCTCCGTTTCCAACCACCTTCGGCACTGGACACCCCATGTTAATATCCAGAATATCAAACGGAAGGTGTTCAATATACTTTGCCGCCTCACTGACGATCACCGGATCACTTCCAAACAATTGCAATGCGACCGGCTGTTCTCCCTCACCAATTTCCAACAGTTTTTTTGTATTGCGGTTACGAAAAGAAATCGCCTTGGCGCTGACCATCTCCATACTCAAAAGGCCGACGCCCATTTCTTTACACAGCAAACGAAATGGCAGGTCTGTCACACCTGCCATCGGAGCCAGTATATAAGGGTTGGAAAGTTCTACATTTCCAATTTTTAAACTCATACGTTCTGCTCTCCATTCATAAAAAATATCCGATAATACATTTCCAGCGATTCCAGAAGCTCTTTTTTATTGCGCTGAATCTCGCGGATTTTTAACACACTTCCAATCTCGTCATAGGAAAAATCATCAGAAGCGGCCTCTGTATGAAAATCCAAATTTCCCTCTTCATCAAATTCCAGCGAAAGAACGCCACCCACATCCTGCGTATACAGTACGCAAAGAATTTTCAGTTCATCCTGAACAGAATCCGGAAGAGATGCAAAATCATCATTAAAATAAAATTTTTCATTGTAGGCGCTTGCCGCACATAATACTACTTTATCCTTATACATAATTATAAATTCCCCTCACCGAAACTTCTCCCGCATACACAGCAGCCGTTTCCCCATTCTCTTTCTCAACCAAAAGCTGTCCTGCTTCATCGATTCCTCTGGCAATACCGCTGTATTCATTTCCGGGTTCCAGCACGCGAACCTGTCGGTTTAAATTCACCAACATCTGCTGATATTCTTCTGCCAGCCCTTTCATACTTTGTGTTTCCATGAAATTTTCATAATATGCCTCGAATTCTTTCATGATCGCACAGATAACAGCGCCGCGGTCTACCGAATGTCCTAGTTGCTGCTGTAAAGAAGTCGCTGTTTCTCTTAGTTCCTCCGGAAACTCCGTGAAATTTGCATTAATACCGATACCAATCACCACATAATTGATTCCGTCCATTTCTGCACTCATTTCTGTAAGAATACCGGAAATTTTTTTGCCATTGACCACAATATCATTCGGCCATTTAATTTTTGCACCAAGTCCGGTCACTTCCCGAATCGCTTTTGCCGCCGCGATACCGATCACCAGCGTCATCATGGAAGCCTTCTCTGGGCGGATATCCGGACGCGCAATCAGACTCATAGCAATAGCCTGTCCATGCGGCATCACCCAAGTACGCCCTCGTCTTCCCTTACCGCCGTTCTGATACTCAGCAACCACCAGCGTTCCATGCGGCGCACCATCCTCCGCCAGCTTTCTGGCGTAATTATTCGTTGAATCTACCTCATCCAGATAAACAAGTTTGCGCCCTGCCCATTTTGTCTCCATCCGGCTGCCTAATTCCACACCGGTAATCAGATCCGGTGATTCAACCAAACGATAGCCTTTATTTTGCACTGCGTCAATTTGATAGCCTTCCTCTCTCAGCTGACGGATTCCCTTCCAAATGGCCGTACGTGTCACACCAAAGTATTCACACAGCTCCTGACCGGAAACATAATCATTTTTTGTCCGAAGAATGTTCAAAATCTTACTTTTCATTATGCCCGCTGATCTCCCAGAGTTGCCGCCATAACGGCCTTGATCGTATGCATTCTGTTTTCTGCTTCATCAAATACTTTAGACTGCGGAGATTCAAATACTTCGCTGGTTACTTCCATATCCGTCACACCGAAGCGCTCATAAATCTGGCTGCCGATCTTTGTTTTCAAATCATGAAATGCAGGAAGACAATGCAGGAAAATTGCTTTCTCTCCGGCATTTTCCATCACAGCCTTTGTCACTTTGTATGGAGTCAGATCTTGAATACGTTCCTCCCATACCTCATCCGGTTCTCCCATAGAAACCCATACATCGGTATAAATTACATCGGCATTTTTCGTACCGGTTTCCACATCCTCTGTCAATGTGATCGTCGCTCCCGATTTTGCCGCATAAGCTTCACAAATTTTTACAAGCTCTTCATTCGGAAAATATTTCTTTGTGGTACAGGCAACAAAGTGCATACCCATTTTCGCACACGCGATCATCAAAGAATTTCCCATATTGTAACGCGCATCGCCCATATAGACAAGTCTGCGTCCTTTCAGATCTCCGAAATGTTCCCGAATAGTCAACAGATCTGCCAGCATCTGCGTCGGATGGTATTCATTCGTCAAGCCATTCCACACCGGCACTCCCGCGTATGCAGCCAATTCCTCTACAATTTCCTGTCCATAACCACGATATTCGATTCCGTCAAACATTCTGCCGAGTACACGCGCAGTATCGGCAATACTCTCTTTCTTACCAATCTGGGAACTGCTCGGATCAAGATACGTACAGCCCATGCCGAGGTCATGCGCTGCCACTTCAAAAGAGCAGCGTGTACGGGTACTTGTCTTTTCAAAAATCAGAGCAATATTTTTCCCTCTGTGAAAATCTACCGGAATGCCCTTTTTCTTTTTTTCCTTTAATTCCGCTGCCAGATCCAGCAAATAAACGATTTCCTCAGGTGTATAATCTTTCAGTGTCAAAAAATGACGTCCTTTTAAACTAATCAAAATTGTTTCCTCCCCTTCTGCAAACCATATTTTCTTAATTTAAAACTAAAAAAGATTCCGCGGAGTTTTTTGTCATCAAAAATCGAACGTTTCCGATGCCAAAGGAAAGACCTGCCCGGCTTTCGACAGCTCGGGCAGGCAGCTATTTATTCACTCTTTGCAATCTCAACCGCAGATTTTACAAAACCTGCCATATTCTGCAGCTCTGATGGAATGATAATCTTGGTTGCCTGACCATCGGCTACCTTCGTCATCGCCTCAAAGCTCTTGAGCGCCAGCACGCTCTGATCTGCTCCCGCTTCCTTTAAGAAACGGATACCATCAGCGTTCGCCTGCTGCACTTTTAGGATCGCTTCCGCTTCACCTTCCGCTTCGCGGATCATTTTTTCTTTCTCTGCTTCCGCTTTTAAAATCGCAGCCTGCTTTTCAGCCTCCGCATCAAGGATGATGGACTGTTTTTTACCTTCCGCGATCAAGATCGCTGATTTCTTTTCACCCTCTGCCATCAGAATCGTCTCACGACGCTCACGTTCTGCCTTCATCTGCTTTTCCATCGCTTCCTGAATCGCAGCCGGCGGAATGATATTTTTCAGTTCCACACGATTTACCTTGATTCCCCACGGATCTGTCGCTATATCCAAAGACGCCCGCATCTTGGTATTGATCGTCTCTCTTGAGGTTAAGGTTTCGTCCAGCTCCAGATCACCGATAATATTTCGCAAAGTCGTTGCAGTCAGATTTTCAATTGCCATGATCGGATTTTCCACACCGTAAGCATACAACTTCGGATCTGTAATCTGGAAAAATACAACCGTATCAATCTGCATCGTTACATTATCTTTTGTAATAACCGGCTGCGGTGCGAAATCCACAACCTGTTCTTTTAACAGTACCTTTTTCGCAACACGGTCAAGAATTGGCATTTTAAAATGTACGCCCACTCCCCAAGTTGCACGATAGCCGCCCAGACGCTCAATCACCATTGCGTACGCCTGTGGTACTACCTTCACATTTGCTGCCAAAATGACAATCACAATAAGTGCCAGAATAATAAATAACATTTTTTATGCCTCCTTCTCTTTTACAATTAATTTTACCCCTTCAATTGACAGAATCTCCACTGTTGTTCCGTTTTCGATAAGCGCATCCGCCTCTTTGCTGCGCGCCGTCCATTCCAAGCCGTTGACCTGCACCTTTCCGGTGCTTTCTAAATTATTGATTGACTCTGTCACAACAGCCTCCGCACCAATCAATTTATCAATATTGGTGTCAACACGCCCGCGGTTGATATAGCGCACCGCAAACGGCCGTGTGAAAATCAGAAGCAAAAGCGAAGCCGCCAAAAACACAATCATCTGAATCCAGATATTGCCTCCGAGCATATTCACCACCATTGCAACAACCGCACCACCGGCAAACCATATAGTCGTCAGACCCACTGTCAGAAATTCGACCACCAGCAGCAATATAAACAGGAGCAACCAATATATCGGTTCCACAAAAATCCCCCCCTCGCATCACTATGCCAGTTATTTTGTTATGCTTTATTATACATCAAAGATTTCTATTGGTAAACCAGTTTTCACGCAATTCCGGAAATTGTTAAAAAAGAGCCGCTCCTTTCGGAACGACTCTGTATTTCCCATTATGATTTTTAATAGAACTGATGATCTCCGATCTGAATACCCTGACCGCTTCCTGTATTGAAATACAGGGCACCGCCTACAGTACCTTCTCCGTTTAACGCTGCTGTTGCCGCATCGTAGCAATCCTGCGGAGCGCTGCCAAGTACCTGATCCAGCCATCCGGTCATCGCCGGTGTAAACTGACCCGGTTCGTAAATAACATCGCGGATCGTATTGGCAAAGGACGGACTTGCCACACGATTCATTACAACCTGTCCTACCGCAATTTTTCCTTCCATACTCTGATTTCCAGCTTCACAGTAAATGATTGCTGCCAGAAGATCCAAATCTGAACTGCTTGCATTTACAGACGGCGCTTCGGTTTCCTCTGTCGGCGGTTCGGTTTCTTCCACCGGAGGCTCTGTTTCCTCTACTGTCGGCGCCTCTGTCTCCCAAGTAGTATCTTCCCAGGTCGCTTCCGTTTCCCAAGTAGTATCTTCCCAGGTCACTTCCGTTTCCCAAGTAGTATCTTCCCAGGTCGCTTCCGTTTCCCAAGTAGTATCTTCCCAGGCCGCTTCCGTTTCCCAAGTAGTATCTTCCCAGGTCGCTTCCGTTTCCCAAGTGGTATCTTCCCAGGTCGCTTCCGTTTCCCAGGTAGTGTCTTCCCAAGTCGCTTCTGTTTCCACTACCGGTTCTGTATAGACATCCTCTATGTAAGTTTCTTCCGCCGGAACCTCTTCTGCATAATCCGCTGCCGGAACATATTCACCGTCTGTCGGAACCGCAGTATCCAAAACAGCCGTCATCGTAACGTCCTCCGCCGGAATATATCCCATATCACCGCTCGGAAGAAGGATTTCCACCCAGCTGTCGCTGCTGCCAAGCACTTCAAATCCTTCACCCTCATTCACGGAGCCAATCACCGATGAAGTATCTTCATGATCAGAAAAAATCTTTACATCATTCCAAGATGCAACCGCGCCCAATACACCGTAAACATCCTTCAGTTCTTCTGCTTTTTCACCAAACGCCAGATAATCTGTTTTTACATAGCCAGTCACATCACCGGATTTTACCTGTGTCCACTCCGCGTCCATCTCTTTTACGATCACGCCCGCTGCACTTGGAAGATAACCGATAACTTCCGCTTCTGCGGACGCATCCTCACGGATCAGCAGTTCGCTCGCTACATTTGCGACTGCCATATTTTTACCGCCGCATTTATCAAATTCCCCTGCCGCCGGAGCTGCCATAGCGCTGCCTGCCATAGAAGCGGCTGTCGCTGCTGACGCCATCAGGCAAAGTGTTTTTTTCATTTTATTTCTCATTATTACCTCCTGTGATCACCGAAAATATTTATAAACTATTTCCGTTTCTCCTCATTTGTTACAAATTTGTTAAATTTTGTTACGGTCATATTTTATAACAATTAATCTTTTTTGTCAACAGGAAGTTTTAAACACTTTTATCGGCGCTGCCGTTTGGCTTCAAACATCAGAACAGTGGCTGCAATAGCTGCATTCAAAGATTCCACCTGTCCTTCCATGGAGATTTTCACACAGGTATCTGCCATCTGCGCGGTTTCTTTTTTGAGACCATTTCCTTCATTTCCAATCAGAAAAGCACAATCAGACGTATAATCCGCTTCGGTATGATCCACACTGCCTGTCAGATATGCCGCAAAAATTTTTACCTGTTTTTCCTGTAATTTCCGAATGGTTTTCGCAAAATCTGCTGTAATCACAAACGGCATCCGATATAGAGAACCCATTGTCGAACGGATTGTTTTCGGATTATAAATATCGACTGTGCCGCTGCTCATAATGATACCAGTAACCCCTGCCGCCTCCGCAGTCCGAAAAATCGTACCAAGATTCCCCGGATCCTGAATATCCTCCAGCATCATCAAAAATGGCTTTTCCGGGCGCAGCATATCATCCAGCGAATATTTCTGCTGCTTTGCCACACAGAGAATCCCTTGTGGCGTCTTTGTGTCACTGACCGCAGCAAATACACGATCCGCCACAACCTCCGTCTCCCCCGCCTTGATTTGTGCACGGTTTTCTTCTTTATTATAAAAGCTTTCTGAAATATACGTCTTTACCAGGCATTCTTTCGGAATCTCACGGTACATACGGATTCCTTCCACGACATAAAGCTGCTGTTCACGTCGGACCTTCGCCTTCGTCTGAAGCTGAATCAGGTTTTTTATCTGCTTGTTGGATGTGCTGTTGATCATAAAATTTATTCCTTTCTCGCCAAACTAAAACAGCTGCCGCACCCGCGACAGCCGTCCCCTAACATTTTTATACGGAAAGTGCGTGTGCAACTTCCCACATATATTCCGGAAGCCCTTTCTGCATTGCAAGTGCTTCGTCAATATCAAAATCTGTAAAATCTCCATGTCTGTAACCGACAACACGGTTTGATTTTCCCTGGCAAAGAAGATCTACCGCATATGCGCCCATCATAGAAGCATATACGCGATCCTTGCAGGTCGGACTGCCGCCTCGCTGCATGTGACCGAGGATCGTTGCTCTTGTCTCGATACCGGTCGCCGCCTCGATACGTCTTGCCATGGAGGTGGAATGACCGATTCCCTCTGCATTGATAATAATGTGATGCTTCTTCCCACGCCGTTTGTTGCGGATAATGTTGTTAATGAGCTTCTGCTCATCATAATCATATTTTTCTGGTACAAGAATATCCTCCGCACCGTTCGCAATACCACAGTAAAGTGCAATATAACCCGCATGACGACCCATAACCTCAATAATGCTGCACCGTTCATGTGAAGTCGAGGTATCACGCACCTTGTCAATGGCATTCATCGCTGTATTAATCGCTGTGTCAAAACCAATCGTATACTCCGTACAGGCAATATCCAGATCAATTGTACCCGGAACACCGATGGTGTTAATACCGTTTGCAGAAAGCTTCTGCGCTCCGGCAAAAGAACCGTCACCGCCGATCACGACAAGACCGTCAATCCCATGTTTCTGACAGATCTCCGCACCAAGCTTCTGACCTTCTTCTGTACGAAACTCCGAACAGCGTGCCGTACCTAAAATCGTACCGCCTCTTGAAACCGTATCAGACACGTCACGGGCCGTCATTTCCTTGATCTCTTCATTTAAAAGACCGCTGTATCCCCGATAAATACCTTTCACTTTTTTCCCGTTATAAATTGCTTTTCTCACTACTGCTCGAATTGCCGCATTCATTCCGGAAGCATCGCCGCCGCTGGTCAAAACACCAATGGTATTAATCTCTTTTGCCATGTCATGTCCCTCCTTTGTGAAAGTTCCAAATACAGTTTAATTCATTTTTTCCACATTTTCAAATAGTTTTTATATTTTCCGCACCAAATTTTTCCGCAAGCGCCTCCAAAAGCGTACTGTCGGCGTTCACCGTCCAATTCTCCGACAGCTTTTTCACAGACCGCGGAGAGCGAATATAAATGGCCACTCGATCTTTTCCATCCGAGGCACGCAAAATGTCATACATTGCACGCTCACCCGCCTGATAACTCGCCATATCAGGAAACTGGATCCATACCTCTCTGGCAATATCTGAAAACCGCCACATTTTTTCGCAGATCAGCTTGCTGGCACGATCATCCTCCGCGGAAACACGACCGGTAATAAATACCTTCTCATCCTCGTCCATCATAGCGCGGTTCTTCTCGTAATCTTTCGGAAATACCACAACTTCCACATTTCCGACAAGATCTTCCATATTCAAAAAAGCCATTGTCTTGTTATTGCGTGTATATTTGATTGTTTTATGTGTGATCATCCCGCCGATTGTCACTTTCGCGCCGTCCTGCACCTTTGAGTAGCCGCTCTCCTCATCCAGCATGAAATCCGTAGTCACATTTGAGATATGTTTGCGCCATACAGCTTCATACTTTTCCAGCGGATGTCCACTGACATAAAAACCGAGCACCTCTTTTTCAAAAGCCAGCAATTCTTCTTTTTCATATTCTCCTACATCCGGCATCGTAATTTCGTATTGCTGTTTTTCCTCTTCTCCGAAAAAATCAAACAGACTCATCTGCCCGGTCAGAGCTACTTTCCGTTCCTGATTCACATTATCGATAATCGTTGCATACGTCATCATCATCTGTTTTCGGGTAGCGCCAAGGCTGTCAAATGCTCCTGATTTAATAAAACTTTCCACCGTACGCTTGTTAACCTCTTTTGACGACATACGCTCCACAAAATTCTTCAAAGACGTATATCTGCCGCCGCGTCTGCGTTCCTCCACAAGTGCCGCGATCACCGGACGCCCGATGCTCTTAATCGCCGACAGACCGTAACGTATTTTATTGCCTTCTACAGAAAAACCACTCTCGCCGCAGTTGATATCCGGTGGAAGGATCTCAATCCCCATCTGACGGCAGGTCATATGGTAACCGGCAATCTTAGAAGGATTATCAATAACGGAGGTCATCAGCGATGCCATAAATTCCATCGGATAATAATACTTCAGGTATGCCGTCTGATAAGAGACAACTGCATACGCCGCCGCATGTGATTTATTAAATGCATATTTCGCGAAATCAATCATGTCATCATAAATTTTATTCGCCACATGCTCAGGAATACCGTTTTTAATACAGCCCGGAACGCCCTCTTCCTCATTTCCATATACAAAGCTGCGGCGCTCTTTTTCCATCACAGCCGCCTTTTTCTTAGACATGGCGCGGCGCAAAAGATCACTTCGACCAAGTGTGTAGCCGCCGAGATCACGCACAATCTGCATAACCTGCTCCTGATAGACAATACAACCATAGGTTGGTTCCAGAATCGGTTCCAGCTGTGGACAGTCATACGTAATTTCCTCCGGATGATTTTTCCCTTTGATATACTGCGGGATAAAATCCATCGGACCAGGGCGGTATAAAGAAATTCCGGCAATCATATCTTCCAGGCTCTGCGGTTTCAGTTCCTTCATAAAGTTCTTCATTCCGGCACTTTCCAACTGAAACACACCGTCACATTTTCCGGTACACAGAGAGCCAAGCACTTCCTTATCATCATAATCAATGTGATCCATATCAAGCCGAATGCCCTTATTTTGCTCCACCATTTTCACCGCATCCTGAATTACGGTCAATGTACGCAGACCGAGGAAATCCATTTTTAAAAGTCCCAGTTCTTCTAATGTCGTCATCGTGAACTGCGTCGTAATAGAACCATCACTTCCACGCGATAACGGCACGTATTCATCCGCCGCCTTCTGGCAGATCACTACACCCGCCGCATGCATTGAAGTATGCCGCGGCAATCCTTCCAGGCGCTTTGCCATATCAATCAAATGCTTCATCTGCGGATCCTTTTCATAAATCTGGCGCAGTTCACCGTTTTCCTGCAGGGCTTTATCAATCGTAATATTTAACTCCTGCGGCACCATCTTGGCAACAGAGTCCACAACAGCATACGGAATATCCAGCACACGCCCAACATCACGAATCACACCACGTGCCGCCAGCGTACCAAAAGTGACAATCTGTACCACTTTTTCCTTGCCGTATTTCCTCACGACATAGTCAATTACCTCCTGTCGTCTCTCATAACAGAAGTCAATATCAATATCCGGCATTGAAACACGTTCCGGATTTAAAAATCGCTCAAACAACAAATTATATTTGATAGGATCCAGCTTGGTAATACCAAGAGTGTAGGAAACAAGACTTCCCGCTGCCGATCCCCTTCCCGGGCCAACCATAATCTCATGATCCCTGGCATAACGGATAAAGTCCCACACAATCAAGAAATAATCCACATACCCCATCTTTTGGATAATATTTAATTCAAAATCAAGTTTTTCTTTTAATGCTTTCTGCTGAACCTCATCATATCGCTCAGCCAATCCTTCGTAACAGAGCTTGTTCAGATATTCCCACGCTGTGTATCCTTCCGGCACATCAAAGCGCGGCAGTTTTGTTACACCAAATTCGATTTCTACATGACAGCGATCGGCAATTTTCTGTGTATTTTCAACCGCCTGAGGTGCGTAGGGAAACAGCTTGGCCATCTCCTCCGTTGATTTTACATAATACTGCCCGCCCGCATAACGCATGCGATCCTCATCATCCAGTTTTTTTCCTGTCTGAATACAAAGAAGAATATCGTGCGAATCCGCATCAGACGCATAAGTATAATGCACATCATTTGTCGCTACCAGCTCAATGCCGGTTTCCGCGCTCATGCGCAGCAGCTGCTGATTGACAATCTGCTGCTCGGCGATGCCATGATCCTGCAATTCCAGAAAAAAATTATTTTTTCCAAAAATGCGCTGGTACTCCAGCGCAATCTTTTTGCCTTCCTCATAAAGGCCGCGCACCAGATAGCGCTGTATCTCACCTGCCAGGCAGGCACTCAGGGCAATAATCCCCTCTGCATGCTCTTCCAGAAGCGCTTTATCCACACGCGGCCGATAATAATATCCTTCCGTAAACCCTGCAGACACAATCTTAATTAAATTCGCGTAACCGGTATTGTTTTCCGCAAGCAGAACCAGATGATAATACCGATCCTCTCCGCCTGCAGTCTCCCTGTCAAAACGAGAGTTTGGAGCAACATAGACTTCACATCCGAGAATCGGATTGATACCCGCCGCACGTGCTGCACGGTAAAAATCAATCACCCCGTACATCGCACCGTGGTCCGTGATCGCCGCGCTGGTCATGCCCAGTTCTTTGACACGCTCTACGTATTCTTTTATTTTATTGGAACCGTCTAGAAGACTGTATTCCGTATGCACGTGCAGATGCGCAAAACTCAACACCGGCACCTCCTTTTTATCTTATTTTATTTTACTGCTACTGCTTCAATCTCCAGAAGAACATCTTTCGGCAGTCTTGCAACCTCTACACAGGAGCGAGCCGGAAATGTTCCGGTGAAAAAGCTGCTGTATACTTCGTTAATCTTTGCGAAATCGTTCATGTCTTTAATGAACACCGTTGTTTTTACCACGTTTTCAAGGTTGGTACCCGCCGCTTCTAAAAGGTGGGAAAGACTTGTCAGCGCCTGTCTGGCCTGATCCTGTACTTCCTCCGGGACTGCGCCTGTTTCCGGATTTACCGGAATCACACCGGATGTATACACCATACCGTTTACTTCAATCGCCTGTGAATACGGTCCGATCGCCGCCGGAGCCTTGTCTGTTGTAATTACTTTTTTCATGATAAAATCCTCCTTAAAAATGAACTATTTTATTTTACGGATTGCTTTTTCCGTAATTTCGATACGGCCTTCTTTTAAAAGTCTGCCGACACCGCGCTTAAACGCATTTTTGCTGAGCCCGAACTCGCGCTTAATGATCTCCGGGGACGCCTTATCCGTAAACGGCAATACACCGGAGAATTCTTCAATGACACTCATAATATTCTCGGCATCCTCATCCATCTGCAGGTATGCCTTCTCCCTTGCGGAAAGATCAAGCTTTCCGTCCGGTTTGACCGCAGTGACACGCGCCTCTATCTGTTCTCCAATGCGGTATTTTCCCGCTGCTTCCTTTTTCGGTATCAGCGCCGAATAGAGATTATCTACTGCCACAAACACACCAAATTCTTCACTGATCTGATAAATGGTTCCCGTCACATGATCATCTTTTTTATACGGAGAGTCCTTCCGTAAAAATTCGTATACGTTCATGGTCGCGCAAAGCCGGCTGCTCTTGTCCACATACAGAGCCGCAAGACATGTTTCCCCCGCGCGCACCTTTCTGGTCTGCTGCTTAAACGGCAGCAGCAGATCCTTTTCCAGTCCCCAGTCCAGAAACGCGCCGATTTTCGCTACTTCTTTTACTTCCAGTAACGCAACACCGCCAAGTTCCAGTTTTGTCTTTCTTGTCGTTGCAATCAGGCGGTCTTTGGAATCTTTATATAAAAACACCTCGAGTTCATCCCCGAGTTTCGCATTTTCCGGCACTTCCTTCGCCGGAAGCAGCACGCGTTCCTCCGGATCAGACGTAACCCCAAGATAAACGCCAAACTCTTTCTTTTTTAAGATGGTAAGTGTCTGTCTCTTTCCTAATTCTAACATTCTTTGCTCCTATTCTGTTCTTCCGTTTTTCTGCGCAAACGCAACATGATGTTTGACTTTCTCATCTGGCATCGGTGAACTCTACGACTGCATACGGCTTTTCTTCCGTATCACAAAGGCTAACGACCACACGTCCGTTCTCCGCATATACCAGCGGCACAATCGTATCATGCAACACTGCCTGTTTTTTATACTCTACTCGCAAACCGGAAGTCTGATATCCTTCCGGGAGGTATTCCTGCGCCATCACGATATACTGCACATTATTTACATGATGATTGGTATCCAGGTGAGTGTGCATGACCGTAAACGATTCCCGTGCAACACTGTTCTGCGGCACCGGAATCTTTCTCCTGATCGGCTGCATCGAAAGCGGCTCTTCCAGTGTGTAGGCGCTGATAATATCCTCATCCACGCGGCTGAAATGTCCACTCTCCAGATCAAGATATACCCACATGGAAGCTGCCTGTGCCAGTGTGCCTCCTTGGGCATCCAACATCCGAAAATTACGCTCTCCGTAAAAACCCTTAAATGAATACGGCCACGTTTCTATTTTTACCTGCTCGCCCAGCGCCGGGCATCTGAAAAATTCGATCTGCCACGACACCATCACCCACACGCGGTTTCTTTTCAACAGTTTATCGAGTCCTGCCCCCAGTTCTTCCGACTGGAACGTGCTGCAGTCCTGAAAATAATCAATCATGCCCGGAATGGTCAGTTTTTTGTCCTCTCCCACCTCACTGTAGCGAATGCGGGCTTCCCAGCTATATGCCATAGTATCTCCTTTATTCTGTCATAAAACTCTTGCTTCTGTTAGTAAACGCAAATCTCCCGAGTTGCCTGTAGAATGAAAGTGAGGTACTCTCCCGAGTACCTCTTCGCAGGGCTGTAAGGATTTAACCTTACTGTATCATAAAATAGATATTTGGGCAACCATAATTCCCCTTCTGCCCTCATCCCAACACAGCTATCTTTTCTCTGTTACAGACATTTTTCGGCTGCCTCCAGTGTCCGCATGATTGCCTCTTCATCATGTGCCGCAGAGAGAAACATTGCCTCAAACTGAGATGGTGCCAAATGAATGCCTTCCGCCAGCATCGCCTTAAAATACGCCGCAAATGCTTTTGTATCCGAAGTTTTCGCCGTTGTGTAATCCACAATCTCCTCTTTAGCAAAAAACAGGCTTGCCAGTGAAGAAATATGATTTACCTTCCACGGCAGCCCTTTCTTCTCCACCAGTTTTTCCAAACCACTGTACAGCAGTTCCCCTTTTTTTTCAAGCTCCGCATACACTTCCGGATGCGCATACAAATACTTCAGCTGCGTCAGCCCCGCCGCCATCGCAACCGGATTTCCGCTCAAAGTCCCCGCCTGGTATACCGGTCCTGCCGGTGAAACCATTTCCATGATCTCACGTCGTCCGCCGTAAGCACCGACCGGCATACCCGCACCGATAATTTTTCCGTAGGTAACCAGATCCGGCTTCACAGCAAAATACTGCGCTGCTCCTCCAAAAGATAATCGGAATCCCGTAATCACCTCATCAAAAATCAGCAATGCATGATACTGATCACAGAGCATGCGAAGACCTTTTAAGAATCCTTCTTTCGGACAGACCACACCCATATTGGCCGCAACCGGCTCAACGATCACTGCTGCCGTCTGTCCATTTGCCTGCTCCAACAAGGTGCGCACACTGTCAAGATCGTTATAAACCGCCGTCATCGTATCTTCCGTGCATCCTTTCGGAACTCCTGCGCTGTCGGGTACACCGCTTGTCATCACACCTGACCCGGCGCTGACCAGCATAGCATCTGTGTGACCGTGATAGCAGCCCGCAAATTTAATAATCTTATTTTTTCCTGTAAATCCTCTGGCAGCACGGATTGCGCTCATAACTGCTTCCGTACCGGAATTTACCATGCGCACCATCTCCACATGCGGCAGATGACTGCAGATAAATTCTGCCATCTCCACCTCAATTTCTGTTGCACATCCAAAGCTCAGTCCATTTTCACAGGCCTTTTTTACACTCTCGCGAATCTGGGGAAAATTATGTCCAAGAATCATCGGACCCCAGGAATCAATATAATCAATATATTCATTCCCGTCCACATCATAAATATGACAGCCGTCCGCCCGAGAAATAAATCTCGGTGCTTCCCCAATCGCTCCGTAGGCGCGCACCGGACTGTTCACGCCTCCAGGAATACATTTTACCGCACGCTCATACAGCTCCTCTGATCTTGTCATCAGCCAATTCTCCCTTCCTCCATCTGTTTTGCCAGTTCTTTGGCAAAATAGGTAATATAAATCTGGACACCAGCACGATATGCTCCCACCGCCATCTCCCCGATAATCTTTTCCTCATCAATCCAGCCCATCTTCGCCGCCGCTTTTACCATGGCGTATTCCCCACTGACGCTGTAAGCCGCCACCGGCACCGTTACCGCCTTTGCCACATCTGAAATAAGATCCAAATAAGAAAGAGCCGGCTTCACCATCAAAATGTCCGCGCCCTCTTCCAGATCCGTCAGTGCCTCTTTTAAACCCTCGCGGCGATTGTGAAAGTCCATCTGATAACTCTTGCGGTCTCCAAAGGACGGAGCAGAACCTGCCGCCTCCCGGAACGGTCCATAAAAGGAGGAGGCATACTTCACGGCATAGGACATGATCGGAGTCCCCGTATATCCATAACTGTCCAGACATTCTCGAATCGCGCGTACACGGCCATCCATCATATCTGAAGGTGCCACCATATCTGCGCCTGCCTCCACATGTGACAGTGCAGTCTTTGCCAGCAGCTTTAGAGTCTCGTCATTATCCACCTCATGACCGCACAGCACGCCGCAGTGCCCATGAGAAGTATATTCACACATGCAGACATCTGTTACGTAATAAAGTTCCGGAAATTCTTTTTTGGCAGCACGCAGCGCACGCTGCACAATTCCTTGCGGATCGTAAGCACCACTTCCGATCTCATCCTTATGATCCGGAATGCCGAACAGCATCACCCCAGAAACCCCCGCCTTTGTCAAACGCTCCAATTCATACGGAAGACGGTCAACGCTGTAACGATACTGTCCTTCCATCGACGGAATTTCTTCTTCGATTCCTTCTCCTTCGCGCACAAACAACGGATAAATAAGTGAACTTTTATCCATGCGCGTCTCCCGCACCATTTTCCGTAAGGTTTCACTGCCGCGCAGTCTTCTCGGTCTTTGAATCAATTCCATGTCTCTTCACTCCTCCTTTTCATCTCTTCCACCAGCTCAATCAGGCTGTCGATCGTTGCCTGTTTCGCCATATAGGTCTTCATTCCCAACGCATCCGCAGCCTCTTTTGTCTGTCTGCCGATACAGGCCGCACGTACTTTGGTATAATCAATTCCTTTTGTGCTCTCTGCAAAACCTTTTACCGTGGAAGCACTGGTAAATACCACGCAGTCGATCTCCCCATTTTCAAAGGCTGCTTTTTCATCAATCAATCCACTTGCTTCATAAACTGTGCGGTAAGTAGGAAGATCTTCCACAACCGCCCCCGCTTCGCTCAGCTTTGCCGTCAGATTTTGATTGCCTTTTTCCGCTCTCGGGATCAGTACCCGCTCGTTCGGCTGTATTTTTTTCGCCAGAGCATCTCCCAGTGCATCACCGTCATAAATTTCCGGCATCAGATCCGCAAACAAACCTCTCTCATTCAGTTTTTTCTCTGTTCCCGGTCCGATTACAGCAATTCGGAGGCTGCCAAGACAGCGAATATCCTTTTTCTGCCGCAACAGTTCTTCAAAAAAAACCTCGACTCCGGTCGGACTGGTAAAAACAAGCCAGTCATATTCCTTCAAACGGTCAAAAGCCTGCCAAAGCCCTTCCTGCTTGGGTATCGGAACGGTGGCAATGGAAGGAATCTCCAGAACCTCCGCTCCCTTTTTCCGCAACTGTCCTGCGGTGCGGGATATCAGTGCCTTCGGCCGTGTCACTAACACTTTCCATCCTGCCAGTGGAAGCTTCTCATACCATGCAAACGTTTCCGAAAGCGCACAAACTTTTCCAACCACAATGATCGCCGGTGTCTTTGCCCCTCGGCGCCCTGCTTCCGCTGTAAGTGTACTGACCGTTGCTATAATGCGTTTCTGCGCAGCTGTCGTTCCCTTTTCCAGTACTGCTGCCGGCATCTCCGGATCCATTCCTGCCTTTATTAATCCGTCACAGATATCCTGCAGGGCAGAAAGTCCCATTAAAAATACCAAAGTTCCCTTTGTCTGAACGAGCGCCTGAAAATCAATATCGTATGTTTCACCTGCTCTTTTGTGTCCGGTGATGATATGCAGGGAAGAACAAAAATCACGGTGCGTTACCGGAATGCCGTTATAGGCCGGCACTGCCAAGGGCGATGTTACCCCCGGAACAACTTCGTAGGGAATCCCGTGCGCTGCCAAAAGCTCCAGTTCCTCTCCACCTCTGCCGAATAAAAACGGATCGCCGCCCTTCAGACGCACAACACGCTGTCCCTTCCTGGCTTCCTCCAAAAGAAGCCGGTTGATCTCCTCCTGCGGCATCGTATGGTGACTGGCACGTTTTCCTACATTGATCAAGCGGGCGCCTGACGGTATCTGAGACAGCACACCCTGTCCGACCAAACTATCATACAGCACCACTTCTGCCTGTTTTAATACTTCCATTCCTTTTACAGTAAAAAGTCCCAAATCTCCCGGACCTGCTCCGACCAGCCATACTTTTCCACCCATTTCCCTTACTCCTTTTTACATAACTTCTGCAGCCGACCGGCAAGTGCCGCTCCAAGCTGCTCTGCTTCTTCTGTTTTTCCGCAGATCGTGCCTTTCATCCAACGACCATCCTCCTCGTTATAGTACAGCCCCCGCAGAAAAAGTTCCTGTCCATCGATCTCGGCATAAGCAGCCACCGGCGAAGAACAGCCTCCGTCCAAGAAACGCACAAACGCACGCTCCGCGGCTGCCGCCGCACGCGATGCCGGATCATCATAGTCTGTCAGATAATCATACCTCTGATCCGCTCTGCCCTGCACCGCCAGAATCCCCTGTCCGGCCGCAGGAATAATCTCATCCACCGAAAAATAACGGGCGATCCGATGCTCCAGCCCCAAACGTTTTAAACCGGCTGCTGCCAGAATCAGCGCGCTGTATTCTCCCGCATCCAGCTTTCTAAGCCGCGTCTGCAGATTTCCACGAATGCTTTTGACCTCCATATCTGGATACAGTTCTTTCAGCTGCAATGTCCTGCGTCTGCTCGAACATCCAAGCGGTTTGCTTTTATCAAGTTCTTTGGCACCTTCCGGAAGCACCAGAACATCTCTTGCATCCTCCCGCGCGGAAAATGCCACCAAAGGCAGGTTCTTTGGCACCTCCATCGGCATATCTTTTAAGCTGTGTACGGAAAGCTGTGTCCGACCGTCCGTCAGCGCAAGATCAAGCTCTTTCACAAACAGACCTTTTCCACCCACCTGATCCAGCGTACGATCAAGAATCTTATCTCCCGTCGTTTTCATGGTCAAAAGTTCCGTTTCTATCTGAGGATAATGCGTTCTGATATGCTCCTCCACCATTCGGCTCTGCAGCACCGCCAGAGCGCTCTCCCGGCTGCCGATCACTACTTTCTTTCTGCTGTTCTGCTTCTCCATTTCACCCTCCTGCAGCATTGTCTCAATTTTCCTTCTCATTTTGGCTGCGGCTTTATGATCAGTTCCACTGGCCGTAATCCCGATCACCAGATCCTTTTGCCTACAAATTCCCGGAAAAAAGAAATCACATTTTTCCTTGTCGCTCGCGACATTCACACAGATTCCTTTCACACGGCAATGTGCATACAAACGCTCGTTTAGTGCATGATCATTTGTCGCTGCAAGCACCAGATCCGCACTTTCAATATCCTCCAATCTGACTGGCCTCCGCACAATTCTAATCTGTCCGAGTCGTTCCATTTCTTGAAGTTCTTCACTGATATCAGGTGCGATCACCGTGATATCCTCCGCAAATGTACACAGAGTCTTTACCCGCCGAACAGCGATCGTTCCGCCTCCCACCGTCACTATCTTTTTACCGGACAGATCCACAAACATCGGAAAATACGGTTTACGGCTCATATATTTTCTCCAATCCCTCCACACATTCCAGAAACGTCTGCTGATCAAGTCTGTCGCGCAGCCCGAAGATCAGCTTTGCGACAACCTTTCCGGCCGCAGTATCTACCGTTTCCAGAAGTCTTTCCCGATCACACTCCTCCATCGGCGTATTCTTCAGAATTTTTCCGATGCGAAAATTCAAATCCCGCACTGCCTCATTCCGTATTTCCGCAATCCGCGGGATCACGTCACGTCCCTCCAGCCACTGATAAAATTCTTCGATCTGCGCATCAACGATTTTCTCTGCCTTAGCCAGAACTTCTGCAAACTGTGCAGAACTGCCGCTGCTCTGAAAACTGTCCATATCATAAAGCGTAATTCCTTGTCGTTCTGCCAAAGACGGCTCAATATCTCTCGGTACTGCCAGATCAATCAGAATCAATGGTTTCTCCGAGGTGAATTTTTCAAACGAACTCTCCGTTAAGGTAAAATTCGGACTTGCCGTAGCGCTCACCACAATATCACATTCCGGTAGATAAGCAATCCGTTCCGTGTAATTGATCCTGCGGCATCCGACCGGGATCTGTACCACTCCACTTCGATACTGGCGCACTGTAACGGTCACATCCGCACCATTTTCCCGCAATGTCTGTGCCGCCACCTTGCCCATCTCACCGTTACCGATCACCATACAGGTCTTGCCATCCACTGTAATCCCCTGCTCCTTCAAACATCGGATCGCTCTGTGGATAACAGAGGAATCCCCATGCGCGACCGTCACTTCCGTCTTGATTCTCTTTCCGGCCGTGATCGCCATACGGAACAATACCTCCAGGACACTGTCTGTGGCAAAATGCTCTCTTGCCAGATTCATAGCGTCCTTTACTTGTGTAAGAATTTGATCTTCTCCGATAATCTGTGATTTCAGCCCGCCCGCCAGACAGAACAGATGCCTGGCCGCCTCCTTCCCTTTTCGGCGAACAAAATATTTTTCATAAGAACTATCCCGAACTTCTTTTATCTCACACAGCCAGCCATACAGAGAATCATATGCCTCTTCCTCAGCGCTTATCCATATTTCCAGCCGGTTGCAGGTAGACAGGATAATACAGCCCTTTATTTCCTGCCGTTGTTTTAGGGATTCTAACGCCTCACCGGCGTTTTTCTTCGTAAAAGAAAATACGGATCGGATATCCAACGGTGCTTTCATATAGTCAATTCCAATCATGGAAATATTCATTGGTTTGTCTCCTTTTTCAAATTCCATAAAATATATCTAAATCTGCATTTGACACAGTACCTTTTTTCCCCTATAATGGTGCCAAAAATTTGTGGAGGTACTCTCATGCAATCTATATCCCAAAAGGCGATACTCGTTGTCAGCTTCGGCACAAGCTATGCCAATGCCAGAACAGCAGCGATCGAATCTATCGAAAATGAACTCGCTGCCGCTTTTCCGGAACATCACATTTACCGCGCCTGGACCAGCCAGATGATCATACGCAAACTAAAACGTCAGGATCAGCTTGTTATTCCTACAGTAACCGAAGCTGTGCAGCAAATGATCCGAGACGGCATCCGCGAACTGATCGTTCAACCGACTCATGTAATCAACGGAATCGAAAATGATATCATGAAAGAGGATATTCTGTCTTTTAAAGACCGTTTCGCCTCAATCACTTTCGGTACCCCGCTGCTCACCAGCCAGGCAGACTGCGCCGCTGTAATCAGCGCTCTGGTCGATGAGTTTCAGCCGGACGAAAAAACCGCGCTTGTGCTGATGGGACACGGTACGGATCATCACGCAAATACCGTCTATGCCGCATTGGACTATGCCTGCAAAGACACCGGTCATACCAATATTTTTATTGGAACCGTGGAAGCCTACCCGACAATTGATTCTGTACTTCGTCAGTTGAAAACTTTCCGGCCTCGAAAGATACTTCTGGCTCCGCTAATGATCGTAGCCGGCGATCACGCCAGAAACGATATGGCCGGTGACGAACCGGATTCCTGGAAAAGCCTGCTGAAAAAAGAAGGTTATGAGGTACAGACTGTCTTGAAGGGGCTCGGCGAATATCCGGCTATCCGCAGTCTGTTCCTTTCTCACACCACAGAAGTGGCAAAAGTATCTGCCGTTTAAATGTTTTTTATTATATACTTCCTTTTCTGATTTTTCAATACGCCGTTTTAATTCTTTTTACCGCAAAAATCTACAGAAACAGGATGGACATTTATCTTCAGACGGTTTATAATATTTTATATATTTAATAAAAACATTTGTTGGTTTTGAACCAGCCATTACAAGTTCCGCAAGGATTCAAAGAGAAACCGGTGCGAATCCGGTACGATCCCGTCACTGTATGAGGGAGTTTGCAGGCAACTATGCCACTGGATATTTAAGATCTGGGAAGGCGTCTGTAAATGATGATCTTAAGTCAGGAGAACTGCTTGTAACTGATTATGAATGATTCTTACGGTCGATAAGAAGCATCTTTTTTCGTGCTTAAAGGACAATATCTCTTTTCTCCCCGAAAAACCGGTCAGCGGCAGGACAAAATCTGAAAAATGTAATCTCAGTGAAAAGAAAGGATTCCACACATGAAAAAAAACACTGTATCAAAAAAACTTTCTGTCGTTTTCCTTGCCGCATCCATGGTTACTGTTCTATCTGCTTCGGCTTTTGCCGCCGCAACCGAATATCCGCTCACTATCACTACCTACGATTATGAAGGTAATGAGATTGAAACGGTTTATGAAAAAGCACCGGAAAAAGTCGTTGCCATCTATCAGGGCAGCGTAGAAACCATGCTTGCACTCGGCCTGGAAGATCATCTGGCTGCTACTGCCGGTCTTGACAATGAAGTGCCGGAAGAACAGACCGCAGCTTTTGCAAAAACCAACTATCTGGACGAGTTTACCCCGTCTCTGGAAACCGTAACCATGTTGGAGCCGGACATGATCCTTTCCTGGGGATCAATTTTTGCAGCCGAGCGTCTCGGTTCTGTCTCCGATTGGATAAAAAAAGGCTGCAACACTTACATAAATTCCAATACTCGTCCAAGTACCGGTGATGTCAAACATGCTCGAACACTCGCCAACGAATTTACTGATATCCTAAATATCGGAAAAATTTTTGACGTACAGGACAAAGCAGAATCTATCGTAGCCGACATCCAGGCAGTCATTGACCAAACTACAGAAGCGACTGCCGTTCTGACTGAACGTCCGAGTGTCCTGATTGTAGAGCCGATCGGAGATACGATTTCAAATTACGGGAAAACAAGTCTTGGCGGCGATATGGTAACGACACTCGGTGCAGAGCTAGCCAATCCGGATGCTTCTTCCGTCGGCAAAGAAGATATTATCGCTGCTAACCCGGATGTCATCTTTGTTGTTTATATGCCATATTCCGGAGACAATCCGGAAACAGTGAAAAACGATCAGCTGAATGTGATTCTGAACGATGAAGCATTTCAGAGTCTGGACGCTGTAAAAAATGGCCGGGTTTATCCAATCATGCTCAGCGAAATGTATGCCAGCGCAACCCGTACACAGGATGGAATGGTAACATTCGCAGAAGGCCTGTATCCGGATCTGGAACTGTCAAAATAAAAAGAGTGAGGTGTATCATGAAGAAAACAGCTTCCTTCGAGAGAAAAACAAGCGTTTTCCACACTTCTGTATTTGTACTGGCACTGCTGGCTTTGCTGGCAGTGCTGATCTTTTCTGTGCTTGCCTCTGTCACTTTCGGCAATGCAGACCTTACGCTTAAAGAAGTGTACAGCGTAATCCTCTATCAGCTTTTCCATATTAACAGCCTGTCAGCCTATGCAGAAGGTGCTGTGCACGACGTTGTCTGGCTGATCCGTATTCCACGTGTACTTTTAGCTCTCGCTGTCGGTATGGGGCTTTCCGTATGCGGCGTTGTCATGCAGGCAATTGTAAAAAATCCGTTGGCTGATCCGTATATTCTCGGCGTTTCTTCCGGGGCGACTGTCGGAGCTACTCTGGCAATTATGTTAGGTGTCGGCAGTTTTTTAGGTGGAAATTTTGTTGGACTAATGGCATTTGCCGGTTCTTTAATCGCCTCATTTGCTATCATTCATATCGCAAATATCGGCGGAAGAGCCACATCCGGAAAATTGGTGCTTACCGGTATGGCCGTCAATTCTGTCTGCTCAGCATTTTCGAACTTTATTCTTTATATCACTAACGATAAAAGTGCGACATCCCAGATCACCTTCTGGGCAATGGGCAGCCTGGCCGGTGCAAAATGGCAGCAGATTGCTGTCATTCTTCCCATTATTCTTCTGTGTTCCCTGTTTTTCTGGAGCCAATTCCGTACTCTGAATCTGATGCTGCTAGGTGACGAGGTTTCAATCACACTTGGAACAAATCTGCATAAAGTGCGGACACTTTATCTTCTCGTTGCTGCTTTGATGGTAGGATTTGCTGTCTATGCTGCCGGAATGATCGGTTTTGTAGGACTGATCATCCCCCATGTGATCCGTATTCTTTTTGGAACAGACCATCGCCGTCTGATTCCACTTTCCGCCCTGCTTGGAGCAATTTTTCTGATCTGGTGTGATGTAGCCTGCCGCGTAATCTTAGAAAATTCGGAAATGCCGATCGGCATTCTGATATCTATTATCGGTGCTCCCTGTTTTATCTATCTGCTAATCAGTCGATCATACGGATTCGGAGGTGCAAAATAATGGAGATCAAAACACAAAATATCTGTGTTTCTTTTAATGCAAAAGAAGTCTTAAAGGGTATTTCTCTTAATGCTCATAAAAAAGAATTTGTCGGCATCATCGGCCCGAACGGAAGCGGCAAGTCAACACTTTTAAAATGTATTTACCGTACCCTAAAACCGCAGAACGGTGCCGTCTATCTAAACGGGCAGGAGCTGTGCAACATGAGTGTACGCAGTTCTGCCCAAAAAATAGCTGTTGTTGCGCAGCATAATTATTACAATTTTGATTTCAGTGTTCGGGAAGTTGTGATGATGGGACGCTCTCCGCATAAAAAAATGCTTCAGCGGGACAATGCAGAAGATTTCCAGATTGTGGATGCGGCTTTAAAAACTGTACAGATGGATACGTTTGCCGATCGTTGCTTTTCCACTTTATCCGGAGGAGAACAACAACGAGTCATCCTCGCCCGTGCGCTGGCACAGCAGACTCCTGCACTCATTCTTGATGAGCCGACCAACCATCTGGATATCACACACCAACTCCTGCTGCTGCGTCTTGTAAAAAAACTCGATGTAACCATCATTTCCGCCATTCACGATCTGAATATCGCGGCATCCTACTGCGACCGTATCTATGTAATGAAAGACGGACAGATTGCCGGAAGCGGTACTCCGCAGAAAGTACTGACACCGGAGCTGATTCGCAGCATCTATCAGGTGGAGTCGGAGATTGTAACCGACAGCAAGGGAAAACTGCACATTTTATTTACAGAAAACTAACATCTTACATCATTAATATAGGAAGGAATTCATTTTATGAAGATTGCAATTTTAGCTTGCCGCAAAGCAGATAATGTCTGTACCGGAGCCGGATGTTTCCGCGCTTTTTCTGAAAAAAAAGGCGCTTTCTCCCGATACAAAAATCAAAATGCAGAAATTGCCGCATTTATGCACTGTAACGGATGCAGCTCTGACCCGGAAACAGACAAAGGGATTCTGGAAAAAGTAGAACGTTTGAAAAAAGAGCAGATAAAAGTTCTGCATCTGGGCGTCTGTACAAAGAAAAATACCAACGTGCGCTGCAGAACAATTGAAAAAATTGTTGATCAGTTAAAAGACAGCGGTATTGCGATTGTAGATGGGACACACGAATAATACCATCTTATATATAATCTATCTAATCAAAAACACAACTGATTTGAAAAGTGAATCATCATTAGAAAGGCTCAAGCTTTTTTATAAAGCAAAAAGAGATACTCATTCAAGTATCTCTTAGCAGGGCTACAAGGATTCGAACCTTGAAATGACGGAGTCAGAGTCCGTTGCCTTACCGTTTGGCGATAGCCCTATGTTTTTTCTCTTATGTTTCGCAACAAAATGTATTATATATTATCTGCTCCATTTTTGCAAGTACTTTTTTAAATTTTTTTCAAAAATTTTTTCAAAAGTTTTTTTCAAAAAAAGCTAACACTTTTGTCTTGACAGGTGTATAATCAGAACTAATATTGTAAAAATTTTTTATTCAGGAGAAAATCAATGAGTACAATGAATATCAGTCTGTTAACAGACCTGTATGAACTCACAATGATGCAGGGCTACTACAAAAGTAATAATCATGAGGTTGTTGTCTTTGATATGTTTTACCGCACAAATCCATGCGATGGCGGATATGCCGTTTGCGCAGGACTGGAGCAGGTCATCGACTATATAAAGAATCTTCGCTTTGATGAAGATGACATTGCCTATCTGGAAAGCCAAAAAATTTTTGAGCAGGATTTTCTGGACTATTTAAGAACCTTCCGTTTCAGCGGCGATATTTATGCCATTCCGGAAGGAACCGTTGTTTTCCCGCGTGAACCGCTCTTAAAAGTAGTGGCTCCTATCATGGAAGCTCAGCTTGTGGAAACAGCCATCCTGACAATCCTGAACCATCAGTGTCTGATTGCTACAAAGGCGGCACGCGTTGTTTATGCCGCTCAAGGAGACGGCATTATGGAATTTGGCCTGCGTCGTGCACAGGGGCCGGATGCCGGTGTATATGGCGCCAGAGCGGCTATGATCGGCGGCTGTATCGGCACCTCCAATGTTCTGGCCGGTCAGTTATTTGACGTTCCAATCAAAGGTACACACGCACACAGCTGGATCATGAGTTTTCCTGACGAATATACGGCCTTTAAAACTTATGCTGATCTTTATCCAAATGCGTGCTGCCTGCTGGTTGATACCTATGACACCTTAAAATCCGGTGTTCCAAATGCGATCCGTGTTTTTCAGGAAATGCGCGATTCCGGTATGGAATTGAAAAATTACGGTATCCGTCTGGATTCCGGTGACCTTGCCTATATGTCCAAACGCGCCCGGAAAATGTTGGATGAAGCTGGATTTACAGATGCCTTTATTTCCGCCTCCAGCGATCTTGACGAATATCTGATCGACAGTTTAAAAACACAGGGCTGTAAAATCACCTCCTGGGGTGTCGGCACAAATCTGATCACTTCCAAGGACTGTCCTGCTTTCGGCGGCGTATACAAACTGGCAGCCGTACAAACGCCAGATGGATCGTTCCTTCCGAAAATTAAACTTTCGGAAAACACCGAAAAAATCACAAACCCAGGTAACAAGACTGTATTTCGTATTTATGAAAAATCGACCGGAAAAGTCAAGGCCGATCTGATTGCTCTCGCAGACGAAAGCTTTGATGAATCCAAAGATATGGTAATTTTCGATCCGCTTGCCACCTGGAAACGCACAAAAATAAAAGGCGGTACTTACACAATGCGTGAGCTGATGGTACCGGTATTTAAAAAAGGCGAATGTGTCTACACCTCTCCGAGTGTCATGGAGATGCGCGATATCTGCTTTAAAGAATTGGATACGCTCTGGGATGAAACACGCCGTCTTGTAAATCCGCAGGAAGTCTATGTTGATCTCTCCGACCGACTGTATGATATTAAAAAGAAACTGCTTCAGGAAATGAGCGTAGAAATATAAAATTAACAATATAATGCCCAAATGACCGCTCAGCCCCGTAAATGTGGGCTGTAAGCGGTCATTTTACATCATTGCTATTATCTGTTATTTGCTGCATCCGCCGCAAGCTCTTTTTCCATGTCCGAATCTATAATTGTCACAAGCACTCTCGAATTTTCTGCCTGCATGATTTCTTCCGCGACCATGTCCGGCTGCTGACACACCGGCCACTCCGATTGCCAATACCATTGCTGCCGCTAGAATGCCGGCCACTGTCTTTTTCATTTTTCGTCTCATAGGTATGTTCCTCCTTTGATAAATTGGTATTTTCTTCTTCCTCTATAATACGACTGGTAAACCGTTTCTTACTTCCGATTTTACATGTCTCCCGTCAGACGCAGTACGTCTTCAATCTCTTCGACTTCCATATCAAGAATAATTGCCAGTTCATTGACGCTGAATTTACTTTCCTCGCCATCTTCACCTTCGCTTAAATCCTTCACTGCAGATTCCAGATTCTGCACGCGCGCAACCAGACATTCGTCTTCAAAATCCTGCTGCTTCTGCTCTTCAATAAACAGCTTCAATCCGCTTCTGATCTCACTGCGCAGCCATGTATCATTTTTTCGCTGCGCTTCTTTACTTCCAAGGGCAATCAAAAGATACACATTTGCTTCCTGGATCAGATCTGCCAGAAACAACTCTGGTTTCCACAAAAAAGCCGCAATCTGTGCCGCAACCGGCAAATAAAGTTTTGTCAGCTCTCCTTTTATGGTATCGGCATTTTCTGTACTTGCTTTCTCCAACTCATCAAACAGCTGCTCTGCTTTTACAATATCAAACTCTGCCATTTCCAGAGAATCCAGATATTCCTGTAGATAAGCGCTCTCTGTTTCGCTAAGTGCCGGAATTTCATCTGCTGCCTGTCCGTCACCATTTTCTGCGTCAGACGATTCAATGCTTTCTGCATCTGCCTGCGCTTCATAGTTTTTAGAAGCATCATTCTCTTGTTCAAAGGAAATCCCTTCGATCGTAATACCCTGTATTTTCAGATACTTAAAAATATGTAACAGCTGCTCTTTGTTTAAATCCAGTCCGGTAAAAAAATGTTTCACTTGTTCTCCATTTAAACAATTTCCGTTTCCTGCTGCAAGTGCACGCAGCTCTACCAGTTTTTTCTGGAAAATTTCCACATCCATCATATTCTTTTCCTGCCTTTCTATGTACGGCGGGAGCGTCCCGCCCAGGTTTTCTCTGTACACTTATGACTCCATCTGCTTCCCCATAAAGTTTGCCGCACATTTTGCAACCACTTTTTCAATTTCTCCCATCGTCACCTTATCATTTTTCCCCATCATCACAACCGCACCGATCGCGTCGCCCTCACAAATGATCGGGCTGATTACCTGCGGACGCTTTTCCTCGCTTGTCTCAAAAATATCTACATACTCGCGATCCGCCATATTATAAAGTACATTTTCACGCTCTCCGATCAAATTTTCCAGTGAACCGCTGATTGGCTTTCCCACATAGTCTCGTTTCACCCCGCCCGCTGCCGCGATAATCTGATCTCTGTCTGTAATACAGATGGAATGTCCGGTCGTCTGTGCCAGCGATTCCGCATACTCTTTTGCAAAGCTTGATAATTCTCCGATCGGTGAATACTTTTTCAGGATGATCTCACCCTCACGATCTGTAAAAATCTCTAATGGATCAGATTCACGGATACGCAATGTCTTGCGGATTTCTTTCGGAATGACCACTCGTCCAAGGTCATCAATTCTTCTGACAATTCCTGTTGCTTTCATATAAAAACTCCTCCGTTTTATCTTCCTGTCATTTATCTTCCTGTCTGGATAAATGTAGTATTTGTAAAACGAAGGAATTTATACTTTCACATTTTTATTTCGTTTCTGTTTCAGTCTCTGTCTCAGATGCGGTCTCAGTTTCAGTATCTGCCTCTGTCTCGCTTACTGCCTCAGTTGTCGTCTCTTCCGTTGTCGTCTCGCTCGCCGCTTCTGAAGCTACTTCACTTGTCTTTTCGCTTACTGCCTCAGAACCAACTTCGCTTCCGGTCTCCGTCTCTGCTTCCGGCGCAGTAAATTTCACATCAAACGCAACTTTATCCCAAACTTCATGGTTGATCTCAAAACTTTCCGGCTCCCAACCTTCCATAACTTCCGTATATAAATCTGACTGACGCTGTGAAACAATCTCTTCTTTTTTCTCTTCAGTCGCCTCTTTGTCAAATTCACTGGTCAACTGCACCACATAATATCCGCTGGACGCTTCCACTGGCTCCGCCGCAACCTCTCCTTCTTTGAGCTTGTCTGCTGCGTCGCGGATCCCCTCATTTAACGTCGTATCCTCTTTGCCATAAGTCGTATTGGAAACCTTCATTTCCTCATCCACAGCTTTTACAGCATCCTCCAGCGTCTCGCCGCCCTGAACAGCTGCGATTACCTCTTCCGCTTGCTTTTTAACCTCTGCCTTTTCTTCCTCCGTCAGTTCCGTCTTATTGCCTTCTTCATCCGTTTCTCCCGCAGTGCTGAAATAAGCAAAAGAGACTGCTTTCTGCGCTGCTTCCTCATCGGAAACCTCTGTGTCCGCATCTGCAATGATCGCGTCACGCATCTTGTTCTGGATTGTATATAAGGTCAGCACACGCTCTACCGCTTCCTGATCGGCGCCCATTGCTTTCATAGCCTCATCTTCGTTATCTGCCAGAAACTGTGCCGCTGCCTCTGTGATTGCGGTTTTTTCTTCTTCTGTCACTTCTACTTCATAATCTGCCATATGCTGTTCTGCAATCAGCATGTTTTTCAGCCCTTCCATGATCTGCTCTTTAAAGGTAACGCCGTAAGCGATGCCGCTGCCAGTCAGATCCTGCTCCCACATATTCTGATCGCCGAACAGACTTCCCAGATACATTTCATTGGTCGCCTGCTGATAACGGAATAGGAAATATGCCTCCCCGAGCGTGATATCCTTTCCGTCCATCGTTGCTGCCACATCGTCCATATTCGGAGCAGAAGCGCATCCGGTCAGCGCTGTCATGGCCAGAGCCGCGCACATGCCTGCTGTTAAAAATTTTTTTCCAAACCGATTCATATGTCTTTCTCCTTTAGTTCAAGTTTACATTACTATTTAGTATAGCTCTTTTTTTACAATACCGCAATGTTTTTTTACAGTTCAGCTGCTCTGCAGCGTGCTTTCGAGATGCATGGCTAAACTGTTTTTTCATGCGGCAAATATCAAAAATGGATGTACTCATACCATCGTCTGAGCAATATCCTCTAACAACTCACGTACGACCGTCAGAACGTCCGCATTATCCTTAGCGCTGACGCGCGGTTTTGTATACAGAAAATATGGATTGACCTCCACCACAAATTTCAGCTTGCCGTTATATTTCCCTACCACCGCAGCAATCTTATTCGGATCAGCCGGTGTTTTTGCATACATGGTAAACTTAATGTAATTACCTTTCTGTACCAGTTCCGTCACATAGTTCTGATGCGCAGCCGCTTTTAAATGCGCAATCGCCAACAGATTCTGCACGGCACGCGGCGGTTCTCCAAATCGATCCATCAGTTCTTCCAGCATATCGTCGTATTCCTCCTGATTTTCAATCGCCGCAATACGCTTATAAATATCCAGTTTCTGGTACTCATTACGGATATATTTTTCCGGAATAAACGCGTCAATATCCAGATCGATCATTGTCTCAAACGCATCTGCCGGACGTGTTTCTCCCTTTAATTCCTTCACAGATTCATTCAGCATCTTGCAGTACAGATCATAGCCGACCGCCTCCATATGACCGTGCTGCTCCGCTCCAAGCAAATTTCCGGCTCCGCGGATCTCCAGATCACGCATAGCGATCTTAAAACCGCTGCCCAGCTCCGTAAATTCGCGAATCGCATGGAGACGTTTTTCCGCGATTTCTTTGAGCATCTTATTGCGGCGATACATCAAAAAGGCATACGCCGTCCGGTTACTCCGTCCCACGCGGCCGCGCAGCTGATAAAGCTGAGAAAGTCCCAAGGTATCCGCGTCATGAATAATCATCGTATTTACGTTGGAAATATCCAATCCCGTCTCAATAATCGTCGTGGACACCAGTACATCAATATCGCCGTTGATAAAATCATACATAATTTTTTCCAGCTCGCGCTCTTTCATTTGTCCATGTGCAAAAGCAACGTTCGCTTCCGGAACCAGCTTCTGAATCGTATTCGTCATCTCTACGATCGTATTGACGCGATTATATACATAATACACCTGTCCGCCGCGCGCCAACTCGCGCCCGATTGCCTCGCGCACCATTTCTTCGTTATATTCCATCACATACGTCTGAATGGCCATACGCTCCATCGGCGGCTCCTCAAGCACACTCATATCACGAATGCCAATCAGGCTCATGTGAAGCGTTCGCGGAATCGGCGTTGCTGTTAAAGTCAGCACATCCACATTCATCTTCATCTGCTTAATCTTTTCTTTATGCGTCACGCCAAAGCGCTGCTCTTCATCCACGATCAGCAGCCCCAGATCCTTAAATACCACATCTTTCGAAAGTACACGATGTGTGCCGATCAGGATGTCCACCAGCCCTTTTTTCAAATCTGTCAGCGTTTTTTTCTGTTCTGCCGGCGTACGGAAACGACACATCAGATCGACGCGCACCGGAAACTCCTTCATGCGCTGTACAAATGTATTATAATGCTGCTGTGCCAGAATCGTAGTCGGTACCAGATAGACGACCTGCTTGCCTTCCTGCACTGCCTTAAAGGCCGCACGAATCGCCACCTCCGTTTTACCGAATCCTACGTCCCCGCAGATCAGACGATCCATAATCTTCGTACTCTCCATATCTTTTTTGGTCGCCTCAATCGCCGCCAGCTGATCATCCGTTTCCTCGAATTCAAACATCTCTTCAAATTCATGCTGCCACAAGGTATCCGGACCATAAACAAATCCCTGTTTTTCCTGACGCTCCGCATAGAGCGCCACCAGTTCTTTAGCAATATTTTTAACCGCAGTTTTCACGCGCGCGCGTGTCTTATGCCACTCCTGCCCTCCAAGCTTGTTCAGTTTCGGCACCTTGGCGGCATCCGCGCCGGCATATTTCTGCAGAACATCCGACTGCGTTGCCAGCACATACAGATTACTGCCTCCGCTGTACTCCACCTTCATGTAGTCCTTCATTACACGGTCAACCTCAATCTTTTCGATGCCGCGATAAATACCAAGTCCATGACTTTCATGCACCACATAATCCCCGATGTTTAAATCAGCAAAGCTGGAAATTTTTGTTCCCTCATACAAACGCTGTTTTTTTCGTTTTTTTCGCTCTTTTCCGAAAATATCACTCTCATTGATGACAACAAAACGCACCAGCGGATACTCATAGCCACGATGGGTACTGCCCTTCGCCACCAGAATTTCCCCCGGCATGATTACACGATCCATATCCTCGGTAAAAAAGCTGTTCAGCTCCTGCTCACGCAGATCCTCTGCCAGGCGATTTGCCCTTGTGCGCGAGGCACACAAAAGTGCTACCCTGTACCCTTCTTTTTTCCAGCGTTTTAGATCCTTCACAAGCTGTTCAAAACTGTTGTTATAAGAGCTGACTGAACGCACCGTCATATTGTAGGTGGCTGTAACTTTCCACTCTTCTTTCGGGTTGTCCATAATACACAGTCCCAGACAATTTCTGCGGTTCATACTGCCGATCACAGCCTGACTGCCGTAAAGAATCTTCGCCTGTCCGGGCAGAATATATCCCTTGGAAAGACGGTTCTTCATATTTTCTGCAAACTCTGTCTCAACTGCGCGCCCCTCCTCGGCAATACGATTCGGTTCATCCAAAAGAATCAGATCGTCCTCCGAAAAATAATTCAGGAATGTAACTGTCTCATCTGTAAAATACGGCATAAATCCTTCCAGCCCGGTCCGTTCCTGATATTCCAAAAGACGATCGCAGGTTTCCTCTGCCAGCACCTTGACACGGTGCGCCTCCTCCGTCTGCATAGCCGCACGAAACGTTTTTTCCTGTTTTTCGCCCTCTTTTTTTATCTTCTTTGCCGCTGCGACCGCCTGCTCCTGCGTGATAATCAATTCTCCGGCCGGATAAATCCGCACGGACTCCAGATTTTCGATCGAGCGCTGGCTCTCCGCATCAAAGCTGCGGATCGAATCGATCTCATCTCCCCACAGCTCGATACGCACCGGCGTTTCCTCCGTCAGCACAAAGATATCGATGATACCGCCGCGAACAGCAAACTGTCCCGGCATTTCTACCTGAGATACCTTTTCATACCCCATACCAGAAAGCTGTCCGGAAAGTTTTTGCAGATCAACAACACTGTCCTGCTGAAATTCCAGAATGTTTTCTTCCAATACAGAAAGAGGCAAAAGCCGCTCCATACAACCCGGAAGTGTCGTGATCACCGTCACCTCTTCCTCCTCCAAAAGCGCGCGCAGTACATTCATACGCGCTCCGGCAATCTGATGACTCTGAATATCCGCGTTATAAAACATCAAATCGCGCGCCGGATATAAGTACACATTTCGATCAAAAAAACGATAATTCTCATAAATTTCTTTTGCCCGCAGATCACTGTAAGTCAAAATCAGTTTATGGCGGTATCCCTCTCCCGCACAATACATAAAATGCGATTTCTGCGCTTCAATGCAGCCGGAAACCTGTATGACTCCGCTATTTTTTTTCAACTTTTCCCGAATCTGCTGAAATTCTTCCAGTTCTCTTAGCGGCTCGGTAAATGTTTTCATAAAGATTTACACCTTCCTGTTATACTCATTCATCGCCTCATCCGCGCCATAGGAAACAATCTTTGCCACTGCCTGCGCGCCGCGCTCATACGCGTCGATCATCGCCAGCTTTTCCTCTCCGTGGAAACGGCTCAATACATAATCCGCCAGATCAAATCCGACCGGCTTTTCTCCGATTCCCACACGCACACGCACAAACTCCTGCGTACCCGCATGCGCAATGATATTTTTCATGCCGTTATGTCCGCCCGCGCTGCCCTTTTTGCGGATGCGCAGCTGCCCCGGCTCCAGACTGATATCATCATAGACAATGATCAGCTCTGTCTCCACATCAATCTTATAAAAATCAATCAGTTCGCGCACACTCTCGCCACTTAAATTCATAAACGTCTGCGGCTTCGCCAATACCACATGCTGACCGTCAATGATCCCTTTTCCCACCAGCGCCTTAAATTTTTTTGTTTCCACCTCAATGCGGTATTTATACGCTAACGTATCGATCACCTCGAACCCGACATTATGTCTGGTTCCCTCATATTTCTTTCCCGGATTTCCAAGTCCTACTATAATATACATGTTTTATTTCTCCTTTATGCCAAGATGCAAAGCGCCAAATAATCCGATTAACATCTTTTAATACCTTCTGACAGCCACATAAGGCCGCACAAAAGCAAACCGCCCCTTTTCAGAGGATATCTGCTTCTGCGCGACCTCTCTTTTGCCGCATATCGTTATTGTATCTCGAAATTCAAGACTTGTACATAGAAAAACACAAATCCCAAAAAAATTAGAATCCTATACTTAACAAACTTCTTCCTGTGTTTCGGCAAGAAGCTCCAAAATAAATTCCAAAGGCTCGTCCAGTTCCTGCGCTATTATTTCGGGCGTTTTGTTCCTTGCCAGCTTCTTCACAATTACTCTGGTACCTTCTTTTATCCCTTCTTTTCTTCCTTCTTTTCTTCCTTCTTCCAGCCCTTCTTCGCGCGCATCCTCTCTCCACACTTCTCTTGCCTCTTCTTCATCATATTCATACAGACATCTGTGCATGACCTCACTCCTATTCCTTATCAGGAATTCTTTTAAAATTCCCTTTTTTATACATTCTGTTACCGCATTCTCGACCGCCGCCTCCAGCGGCAGCTCCTTTTCATGCCTGCGAACACTCTCTACATACTGCATATACTCCGCAATCTCCTTGCAGTTTGCCTTTAGCTCTTCGTTCATCCCCGGATTGATGTTCAGCACCGTTACCTTCAGCTCCAGACGCGGATCCTTTGTCTTTTCCGCAAACAGGTCTGAAAGGCGCATTTCCTCACGCTCCGGGCGCGGTTCTTTCCCATTATAGAAAACGACAAACTCCGGTGTCGGGATCAACTGCTTTCTTCTGGACAGCAGACGCTTTTTATCAACCATCTTTTCCAGCTCGTCCGCCACATACATCAAGTTCCTGAGCGGGATGTTCGGGCAGACCGTGGACTGGTGCTCATACAGGTTCAGGCTGCTGTCCAGGATAAACGCCAGATCGTTTTTCATTCCCATGTAGATCGCATTTTCCAGTGTCACGATCCGCAGCTGTTCCGGATCTGCATAGGCTGTACCCCGCAACGCATTGTAAAGGCTCAGCAGCGCCTTTTTCTCTTTAAACAACATCCGGAAAACCGTATCCTTATAGTTCCGGTTCACGCCCGGATACGGCACCGGATATCCCGGCTGCTCTGCTGCTTCCATACTATTTTTTGTTTCCTGTTCCATACATTTTCCTCCTGCAATTAGTTTGACGCAGGAGCATTTCCGAAAATCTCCTGCTTTTTGGGAACGCATAAGATTTTCAGAATCACAGATTCACAGGTCACGCCTGTGATAAGACCGGGCAGATGCCCAAAAAGAAATCAGAATCATATGCTTATTAAAATAGTATCATGATTCTGATTTTATGTCAATATTTTATTTTTATATCCTCTTTTTATTTATGTTGCCATTAATATATACTCCGCAGAAACTTTGAAAAAGCCGTTATTTTCTTTTTCCGAAACGCTTAAATCCCAGCCAGATAACCGGCGGCAGCAGCAATAAACAGGGCGTAAGATCATATCCAAATACTTTAATAAATCTCCAGTACAAATCCATCTTCACATATTCTGTAATCTGCTTCATGATCAGCCTAAAAATCCAGTAGCCCACAAACTGCGTCAACCAAAAAATTTCCTGCATTCTCAAATAATCAATGGCGCAAATCCGGTTTATCAACAATAAAACTGCTGCCGTTATCATAAACAGAAAACACAATGCCACAAATACCGCCGATAACACTTCATCCATACGGCTTAACAGCGCCTGATTAACCTTTATTTTACGATCAATTGCTTCCAACCAAACTATTACTGCAGAAAGCGCTGTTAAATGTACAAGAAGCGTAGCTATTGCATACGTCAGCGTAATTCCTTTAACCTTTTTTAAAATTCCCACCCTAATGTCCTCCATTACTTATCCATTGTGTACCATAGTCTTGCACATAAATACTAACTCCTAAACGTCGCATCGGATTAAATTCTACAAAAGAAGGGACTTCTTTTTTTTATTACCCGATATTTTACCGATTTTACATTTCTGTGCATGTACTTTATAATGCTTCCGCCTTTTGCTAAAAGCTATCCAAATCACCTCAAGTTTACAACAAAACCAATTTGTTATACTTTGTATTAATAATATTTACATTATGTCTTTAGTAGTAACTAACAAATTGAATGTTTTCAGTGCCCCACTTATACAATAGAAATAATAAAACTACTTATATTTCATCTTTCCCAACGCCACCAGCAATGCTACGATTGTTACAACCGCAGTTACCGCTTCTACTAACATTAGATTCTTTAACAAAAATCCACAAAATAGAAAAACACTATATAGTGTAAGATATTTCTTCGCCTTTTTCTGATAGATCCTTTTTTCGTACGCCTCCAAGCGACGAATAGGGTTCTCAATCGGAGCAAGTCTCCATATTATCAGATACATTACCGCACTCCAGAAAACATACCAGACCATCCCAACATTTATCACCTTTTTCAATACGATAACCATGTTGACTAAACTCACTGATACCAGAAAGCATCTAATCTCTGTATCTGCATGATAGCCGCCTGTATACGGTCGCAGCAACGCTGTTCCTAAAAATACCACAAACGTGAACAATAGCTCATCCCATATCATTCCACAAATAAATAATACGATCATATGGATGACTAAGCGCAGCCCCTGCTGAATGCCATACTGAATAATCACGCGGTCATCCCTGCTCTCGGAACAGAAATCGGCAGCTTTTTGTATTGTGTTTTCTACAATACCTGATATATTTTTTCTTACTCTATGAAGTTTATTATCACAATGCATTTCATTTTTTCTATTTTCAATCTCCAAACTGCTATTCATTGTTTTTTCTTAAATTCTCAACTTCCTTCGGCAGTTGAGGTTGATATGCGAAATATGCACAAGTTGTATTCGCATCACGCACTGCTATTTTTCTGGCCGCATACCTTACTGCCTTTTTGTAATTTTCTGTCAGTTTACTTTTCATCATAAACACTCTCCCTTCGGTTGTTTTTTACATTATAAAACATTTTCGGCCTCTAATCCGTCACTTGACAAAATCTGTATATGTTTTTGACAAAATCTGTTTCTTTCTCTGTATTTTCTTGTCAGAAAAGCAAAAAGAGCAAGAATGGTCTTTTCATTTTCGGACTTCTCACTCTTTTCTGTATCTTTTATTTCTGACCTTCTGTCAGATATAGCATCACCTGTACACAAAAACGATTTTCTGTGTATTCAAATTTTATGCCCCCTTTATTTTCCGCAACGATCTTTTTTACGCTCTCCAGTCCGATTCCATGAATACCGCTTTTCTTTTGCGTTGTTATAAACCGGTTGTTTTCCTCCCGGATTTTTCCGCTATAACTGTTTACGATGTGAATCAGCAGCGCGTTCATCTGCATGTGCATTGCAACAGATAAATATTTTTCTTCTGATTTTTCGGCCTCCCGAATCGCATTCTCCACCAGATTTCCCATAACGGCACAGACATCAAAATTCCTGCTGTACATTCTCTCCGGTATTTTTATATCTGTTTCTACCTTTTTCAGTGTTTCGTTTGCCTTCCGAAGCAGATAGTTTAATACTCCGTCTAATTCCTCATTGCCTGTCTGTACTTTTTCATCCGGATTCAGCATAAATTTTTCCATGCGCGATAAATATTGTTCGATATCTGTACAGCTGTCATTTTTTGCCATCGCTGACAATTCTAAAATGTGATGCTTCAGATCGTGCCGCAGCTTTTCTATCTGGTCATTCGATTCCTGCATCACCTTTAACTGATATCGATAAATGTGATTCATCTGCTCCAGCCGCTTTTCATTCATACTGGCAGAATGAAACTTCTGCAAAGAGCAATAGATGCTGAACACCAGCACATTCGTAACCAGAAATCCCAAGGCTATGATGAGAGAAATCTCTCTTTGATAATTACTCAGCGCAATCGTAACATGTATGCAGACAATACTGATAACGGGCAGCAGTATCAATGCCATCATATGGTATGCCGGCAATTCCGTCTCTTTTTCTTCGTCAGAAGGGTTTCTCAAAAATACGGTTGATAAAAGCAAGATCAGGTCAATGATCCCTGAATAAATCTGCTCTACCGGCTGTCCCGGCACATATCTCGTCATTACCTGTACTACAACAATATCTACGATTGCATTTATTATATATACAATGAAAACAACCCATATCTTTTTCAGAAACGATACCTGATACGGCAGCACTAGCAGCAGCAGAACCAGTATATTCGCCAACAGAGTCCATGCCGGATTTGCAAATGCCGCGCTGATATAAAAGGTAGCTATACTGGCTATACCATAAAGCCACCACATATTTTTCCATCTGCACGTGTCCTTCGGCATGAAAAAATCTATATACCGTTTATGCGCATAAAATCGTATTCCATTTGCGGCAATGCCGAATATAATTTCAATTCCCGTAAGTTCCATTTATACTATATTCCAATAGTTTTCTCCGTATTTCCACCCGTTTCGGCCTGCTGATATCCAGAACCTTACCGTTTATAAGCTTTACCCATTCATAAGCGATTTCTTCTATATGCCGGACATTTACCAGATAGAAATTATGAATCCTTAAAAACAAATGCTCCGGACATTGTTTTTCCACTTCATTTAGCTTTCCATAAAAGCTTCTTGTATTTTTTCCGGTAACAAGATGGATTTTGTGTCCCTCACTCTGAAAATATAAAATGTCTTTATACGCGGCACGATATTCATTATTCCTGTCCTTAAACCGAAAACTGACATTATCCTTTTCCCGCAGATGATAAATGGTATCTAAAAATATTCCAGCACTCTCTGTCCGGTATAGAAAATCTCCGTCTGAACCTGTATTTTCCGTTCACAGGCATGTTCTAATATAATCTGCTCCAATTCGCCACAGGTTCCCGTTTCATCATCACATATAACAATCCTCATACTCTTCCTCCCGCTATTCTATAGTAACGCACACACGTTTTTCCCACAAGACATACACTCTATAAATATAACGAAATCACAGCCTCAAATGTGACACGCTTTAATTTCCCTACAACCTGCGGCATAAATCAGACAAACTATTGATTATTTTTTCTTCCACCGTAGTGCAATCCCGCGAAGCATTTATGTTATAAAAAATTTCACACATCAGTATAATAAGGTCTTTCCACAACACAGAAAAGAAGATACCACAAAATCATCTGTTTTCCATGATTTTATGATACCCTCTCTGCTAAAAACCTTTTCTATCCCATCTTCTCTGCCAGCGCAGTCATCACCTCAGAAATCCGGATCTTCTGCGGACATTTCTGCTCGCAGCTGCGGCATCCCACACAGGAGGACGGCTGTTTCTCTGCCGGAAGCGCCGCCGCTTTCGCCAGCGCGTCTTTCGCCGTTGTTTCAAACACCGTATCGTTGTACAAATTCATCAGCGTCGGAATATCCAGCTCCTGCGGACACTCCGATACGCAGTAACGGCAGGAGGTACACGGCAGGATATTCATCATAGAATCCGCCACTTCCTGAAGTACCGTCATCTCTTCTTCATTTAACGGCTGCAGTGTTTCATAGGTTTGGATATTATCCTGCAGCTGCTGCATATTGGACATACCGGATAATGTCATGGTTACTTCCGGGATGGTCTGCAGGAAACGGAACGCCCATTCCGGTGCTTTTCTGTCCGGACGAAGCGCCTGCAGTTTTTTCGTATTTTCCCCGGAAAGCGCCGCCAGCTTTCCGCCGCGCACCGGTTCCATTACCCACACCGGCAAGTTATAGCTTCTGATTAAATCAACCTTTTCTTTCGCCTGCTGCAGCTTCCAGTCCAGATAATTCAGCTGGATCTGTACAAACTCCAAATGCTCGCTGTAAGCGTCAAGGAAACGTTTCATATCTTCCAGACTGGCATGTGCGGAAAAACCAAGATGACGGATTCGTTCCGCTTCTTTTTGTTTCAGCAGATAATCCATGATCCCGTATTTCGGATCCAGATACCAGTCAATATTTCGGTCGCAGACATTATGGAACAGATAGAAATCAAAATATTCCACATTACATTTTTTCAACTGTTCTTCAAAAATCTCCGCTGGTCTTTCCACTTTATCCAAATCAAACCCTGGGAATTTACTTGCCAGATAAAAACTTTCTCTCGGATACTTCGCCAGAATCTTGCCCATCACAATCTCAGATTTACCTTCGTGATAACCGTAAGCCGTATCAAAATAATTAATGCCATGGTTGATGGCATATTCCACCATCTCCGCCGCAGCCGCTTCGTCAATCGGCGAGGACGCATCCGCTCCTGTCACCGGCAGACGCATCGCGCCCATTCCCAATGCTGATAATTTTAAATCCTGAAACTTTTTGTAAATCATAGTAATCTCTCCTTATTCTGTCTCGTCTGCCGCAGCCTGTACTGCTTCCTCGTATTTTTCCAGAATCATGGTCTGGATTTTTTCACGTGTCGTTGAATTGATCGGATGTGCAATGTCACGGTACTCACCGTCCGTTGCCTTACGGCTAGGCATCGCAATAAACAGTCCCTTTTCTCCCTCAATTACTTTAATATCATGAATCACAAACTCATCATCCATCGTGATAGAAACCACTGCTTTCATCTTGCCCTCTTTTGATACTTTGCGTACTCTTACATCTGTGATTGTCATAATGTCTTCTCCCTTCTCCGGATCTCTTTTGTCTTTCTTTTTCTGTAAAACCATAAACCCTGGCACTGCTCTACATCATATAGCGTTCGTTTGATTCCACAACCACTCTGATTCCGTCCTCTCCTTTTAAAACGGAATTTGCCCGAATCGTATCGCCGCTCTCTACAATGCAGTTTTCTATATGCGTATTGTCGCCAATATACACATCATTTAAAATAATCGAATTTCGAATCACACAATTTTGTCCTACAAACACTTTTTTAAACAAAACAGAATTTTCTACCTGCCCATTGATAATACAACCGGCAGACACCAGACTGTTTTTCACCATCGCACCCGGATTATATTTTGCCGGCGGCATGTCCTCAATCTTTGAATAAATATTCGGATACTGACGGAAAAAATAATCCCGCACATCCGGCTTTAAAAAATCCATATTTGTTTTATAATACGTGTCAACTGTCGAAATATTTGCCCAATATCCCTCCATTTTGTAGGTATAAATCCGTTTCACATTTTTGTAGCGTACTAAAATATCATTTACCAGGTCAAACCGATCCTCAGACGCAGCTTTTTCAATCAGTTCGATCAACTGACGACGTCGAATCACATAGATGCCCGTGGAAATATACTGTCCATCAGCCACCATCGGTTTTTCTTCAAAACCTTCTACTCGACCGTCCATATTCGCCCTGATCACGCCAAAACGTCCGATATCATCTCCTTTTGGCACCGTCGTACTAACGATCGTGATATCCGCTTTTTTCTCAATGTGATATTCCAATACCTTATTATAGTCAAGCTTATAAATACCATCACCGGATGCGATTACCACATACGGCTCATGTGTCTTCTTCAGAAAATCCAGATTCTGCGCAATGGCATCCGCAGTACCGCGATACCAAAAATTATTGCCGACCGTAATTGTCGGTGTAAACACGAACAGACCACCCTGTTTTCTTCCAAAATCCCACCATTTAGAGGAACTCAAATGCTTATTTAACGATCTGGAATTGTACTGTGTCAGAACAGCTACCTTCTGAATACCGGAATTTGTCATATTACTTAATGCAAAATCAATGCTGCGGTAACTTCCTGCCATCGGCATAGCCGCGATCGCTCTTTTATTAGACAGCTCCCGCATTTTCTGATTATTGCCGCCCGCTAAAATAATTCCTATCGCTCTCATGCCTGATCACCATCCTTAATCACAGATTCGCCGCCCGCAAGAACTCCTTCCGGATAATCCTCAGCACTGGTAACACCGGCAATCGCTGTATTTTTTCCTATCACAACTCCATCCGGAATTACACTATTTTCCCCGATGGTCACAAGTCCGCCTGCATATACATCCGGTTTGAATCGATTTGGCACTTCTTCTCCAACTCCCATCTGTACCTGCTTGCCAACCGTCACCTTTTCTGCAATGATTGCTCGGTCAATCACGGAGTTTTCTCCGATCGTCGTGCCCTTCATAATAATCGAATCACGCACAACCGCGCCTTTTCCGATTGTCACACCCGGACCAATCACAGAATTTTTCACTTCACCGTAAACCTCTGTGCCGTCACCAATAATGCTGCGCTCAACCACCGCCTCCGCAGAAATATACTGAGGCGGGATAATATCGCCGGACGTATAGATTTTCCAGAATTCCTCATAAAGATTAAATTCCGGAATAATATCGATCAGTTCCATGTTCGCTTCCCAATAAGAACTTAACGTACCGACATCCTTCCAGTAACCATTGTATTCATAAGCCACCAGCTTTTCGCCCTTTTCATGACAATACGGAATAATATGTTTTCCGAAATCACAGCCCGGCACGCTGGCATTGGCAATCAGCGCTTCGCGCAATACCTTCCATGTAAATATGTAAATCCCCATAGATGCCAGATTGCTCTTTGGTTCCTTCGGTTTTTCCTGAAACTCTGTAATACGGCTGGTATCATCCGTGACAACCACACCGAAACGGCTGGCTTCCTCCCATGGTACCGGCATCACGGCTATACTGACAGCAGCACCGCTTGCTTTGTGAAAATCAAGCATCACTTCGTAATCCATCTTATAGATATGGTCTCCGCCCAGAATCAATACGTACTCCGGATTAAACATCTCCATATACATCAGATTCTGGTAAATGGCATTAGCTGTACCGGTATACCACTCCGTATCCGTACTCTTTTCATATGGCGGAAGAATACTCACACCACCGACATTGCGGTCAAGATCCCACGGAATCCCGATCCCGATATGTGTGTTAAGACGCAGCGGCTGATACTGAGTAAGTACACCAACCGTATCTACGCCGGAATTAATGCAGTTGCTGAGCGGAAAATCGATAATACGATACTTTCCGCCGAAAGCGACTGCAGGCTTTGCTACTCTGGAGGTCAGCACGCCAAGCCGGCTTCCCTGACCACCTGCCAGCAACATCGCAATCATTTCTTTACGAATCACATTATCACCTCTTGCTGTTAGTCTGATTTTGTCATCAGTTTACAGTGTTACTGTAATAGCACCATTATAACACAGCTTTTTAAAATAGTGAACGCTTTTTACAAAAAATATTTATTTTAAGACGACTTTTTGTGAAATATAATGATTTTTTATCTGTTTTTTCGACAGCATTCCGATGTGCTTTCCAATTTTCGACACAAAAAACACATCTCTTAAAAAGGTTTTTTCTTTCCTTTTTTTCTGTTTTGCGGTATGATAGAAATAACAGCAAATACTGCTGTCCACATTCGTCAATAAATAGCAGTTACAAAGAGGAGATTTTTTACTATGTACAAAATAGATTTTAAACATCCAATCCATGTTTATTTTATCGGTATCGGCGGTATCAGCATGAGCGGCCTGGCCGCTGTTCTTTCTGACCGCGGCTTCACCGTCTCCGGTTCTGACCGCAGCGAAACAGAACTGACACACTGGCTGGAAAAAAGCGGTGTAAAAGTCTGTTACGGACAACGTGCTTCCAATTTAACAGAGGATGTTGATCTGGTGGTTTATACAGCTGCGATCCATCCAGATAATCCCGAATATGCCGAAGCCGTTTCCAGAAACCTGCCGATGCTCACAAGAGCAGAGCTGCTTGGTCAGCTGATGACCAATTACCCGATGCCGATTGCCATTGCCGGCACACACGGTAAAACGACGACAACCTCCATGCTGACGCATATCCTGCTTGCAGCCAAGAGCGATCCGACCATCTCCGTCGGCGGTATTCTTCCAGCAATCCACGGAAATATCCGTGTCGGCGGAGGTGATATATTCCTTACAGAGGCATGCGAATATACCAACAGCTTTCTGGATTTTTTCCCGAAGATCAGCGTAATCTTAAATATTGATGCCGATCATCTGGATTTCTTTAAAGATCTCGATGATATCCGCCATTCCTTCCGTCTGTTTGCCAAAAAACTTCCGGCAGACGGTACACTGATCATCAGCAGTGATATTCCACAAGTCGAAGAGATTACCAAAGATCTCCCATGCCGCGTACTTTATTATGGAAGTAATCCGGCTTCCGACTACGCTGCATCAGATATTTCCTATAATGAATCCGGCTGTGCCTCTTTTATCTTATTAAAAGGAGACAAAGCACTCGGTCACTTCCAGCTGCAGGTACCCGGCATCCATAATGCCCTAAACGCAGTTGCGGCGCTCGCTGTCGGTGACCAGCTCGGCATTCCGACAGAGACTCTGCAGGACGGTATCTATTCTTTTACCGGAACCGACCGTCGTTTTCAATTCAAAGGTGAAATTGGCGGTGTGACTATCGTTGATGATTATGCACATCACCCCACAGAAATCAGGGCAACTCTGCACGCGGCAAAACAGCGTGCACATAAAACGGTATGGTGCGTATTCCAACCGCATACCTATACACGCACAAAAGCGCTGATGGACGATTTTGCCGAAGCACTCGCTCTGGCTGACAAGGTAGTGCTGGCTGACATTTACGCCGCGCGTGAAACCGATACGCTCGGAGTCAGTTCCCGGGATCTGCAGAAAAAAATAGCCGCACACGGTACTAGTGCGTACTATTTCCCTTCGTTCGATGAAATAGAAAATTTTCTTCTGGAAAATTGTGAACAAGGTGATTTGTTGATAACTATGGGGGCAGGAGATGTAGTAAAAATAGGCGAAAAACTACTTGGCAAATAGATATCCACATTATCCACACGTTTATGCACATTCTTCGCTGACAGACGTGTGGATTTTTTTGTGCACAGCCTTGTAGACATAACTTTGTAAATGCAAACTTGCAGTTTTCGACAAAAACCGCATATTTCCTGCTTTTTTTACGATTGATAATAATTGTCATATTTTTTTACCCACATTATCCACATTATCCACATGAAATGTCGACAACTTTTCACGGTATAAGTATTTGTTCCCATTTTCCACAAACTATGCTATACTGTAACCCACACTTCTATAAAGACTATGGCAGGTGAATACTTTGATTTTACATAAATACAGCGCCGGTGATTTTACACTGGTACAAAACCGTTTTTTTGATGAATATATGATTGCTGCAAATGGAGAATTCGTAAAAATATATCTGTATCTGCTGCGTGCTTCCGCTGCGGAACGGGAACTCTCCCTTTCTTCGATTGCAGATGCGTTTAACTATACAGAAAACGATGTGAAGCGTGCGCTCGCTTACTGGGAGAAATGCGGACTGCTGCAGCTCTCCTATGATCCACAGGGTACACTGACCGCTCTTACCCTGACAGACGGATCGGCACCGGTATCGCAAAGCAGACCTTCGTTAGAAAAAACATCGTCCGATACGCTTTCTGCTTTAGCTGCTGAGACTGCTGCTGTCATGGAACCTGTTCAGAATAAGCAACCGGTACAGATGTCCGTTTCTGCCAGCCGAAAAAAAGAACTATCTCAGAATGAGGAGATAAAACAGCTCCTCTGGGTCGCGGAGCAGTATCTTGGCAAACAGTTAAGCAGTACAGAGGTCAATCATATTCTCTATTTTTATGACGAACTGCACTTCTCTGCAGATCTGATTGAATACCTGATTGAATACTGTGTTACCAAAGGCAAACGCAGTATTCACTATATACGCACCGTGGCACTGGAATGGGCCTCAAAACAAATCCGTTCTGTGGAAGAGGCCAAAAAAGACACCAACCTCTACAGCAAAGACTATTATGCGATTCTCAGTGCATTCGGCATTAAGGACCGCGGTCCGGCACAATCTGAAGTTGAATTTATGTCGCGCTGGCTAGGCAGCATGGGCTTTTCAAAAGAACTCGTACTCGAAGCGTGCCGCCGAACGATCAACAGTACGCATAAGCCAAGTTTTGCCTATACGGATCGCATTCTGTCAAATTGGAAAGAAAAAGGCGTGAAAAAGATCTGTGACCTGGAACCGCTTGATCAGGCCAAACATGCTCGCAGTACCGCAAAAACATCGCCCAAAACCACTGCCGCCGGGAACCGTTTCAATAACTTTCCACAGCGCAATTACGATTACGATCAATTGGAACAGCAGCTTCTTGACTGCTAGAAAGGAATCATCGTGGCACTGAATAATTCACAGTACGATTCTATCATGCGGGATTATTCCCGCCGCCAAAACAATCATCGACATCTGCTTGAAGAGCATATGCGGGAGGTACGTGAAGCGCTTCCTCGCATCAAAGAGATTGATGATGCTGTCGCTTCGGTAAGCGTTGCCTGCGGACGCCGTCTGCTCTCCGGCGACAGCGGCGCTTTGGCCGGATTAAAAGAAGAGATTGCCGCTCTTGCAAAAGAGCGCAGAGAAGTTTTGATACGCGGCGGATATCCGGCAGATTATCTGGAAATGACCTATGACTGCCCGGACTGCCGGGACACCGGCTACATCGATAACCGCAAGTGTCACTGTTTCCGTCGTGCAGAAATCGATCTTTTATATACACAATCCAATCTGACGGATATTCTCGACCAGGAAAACTTCGATACCTTTTCTTACGATTATTACTCAGATGAAGTTGTTGATCCGCAGAGCGGTATTTCTTCGCTGACACGCATTCGCCGCGTAATGGAAACCTGCCGCAAATTTGTGGATGAATTTGACAACCTGCCTGGAAATCTGTTTTTCTACGGTGATACGGGAGTCGGTAAAACCTTCCTTTCTCACTGCATTGCAAAGGAACTCCTGGATTCCACACACTCAGTCGTCTATTTTTCCGCACAGGAACTTTTTGAAGCCTTCGCCCGGAAGCGCTTTTCCCGCCCGGGTGAAACAGAAGATCACACTGACTGTATTTACGAATGCGATCTGCTGATTATTGATGATCTGGGAACCGAACTGACAAATACCTTTGTGAATTCCGAACTGTTTCTCTGTATCAATCACCGACTGAGCCGCAATAAGGCAACGATCATCTCAACGAATTTGTCACTAAAGTCTTTTGCCGACACTTATTCCGAACGAATTTTTTCGCGGATCTCCAATCATTATACGATGCTGAAGCTGTTCGGCCGTGATATCCGTCTGCAAAAGAAACTGCGGTACAAAACACTTTAAATAGCTTGCATAAATTAAAATATATACTATAATAATCATTGGACAGGGCTGTGTGCCCTTTCGCATTGCATCTTTGTGGCGGCAAACGCATTTTACATACCACTATTTAATAAGAATACGGAGGAAAATACGTGCATACCGATTTATATTTCAATGATACTTTACCTGTAGGACCGCTGGCGCTGATCGCGCTGGACAGCTTTCGCCCTGTCGGCGAAAAAGTAAACCAGTTTCTGGTAGACTGGCGCAAAAAACGTGACCTGGAACACAGCTCTGACGCTGCATTTTTAGAATATGCAAAAGATACTTATCTGGTAAATACCAAGGTGCCGCGTTTCGGCTCCGGTGAAGCGAAGGGAATGATTGTTGATTCTGTTCGCGGAGATGATCTCTACATCCTGGTCGATGTCTGTAACTATAGCATGACCTATACTCTGTGCGGCAAAGAAAATCATATGTCTCCTGACGATCATTTTCAGGATTTAAAACGTATTATCGCTGCTGCTGAAGGAAAGGCAAAACGCATCAACGTGATTATGCCATTCCTGTACGAAAGCCGCCAGCACAAAAGAAACGGCCGTGAATCTCTCGACTGCGCCCTCGCTCTGCAGGAGTTGGCAAATATGGGAGTTGATAATATTATCACCTTCGATGCGCATGATCCGCGCGTACAAAACGCGATTCCGCTGCATGGTTTTGAGACTGTTCAGCCAATTTACCAGTTTATCAAAGGTCTGTTCAAGGCTGCCCCTGGACTCCACATCAGCAAAGACTCCATGATGATCATCAGCCCGGATGAAGGTGGTATGAGCCGCGCTGTCTATATGGCAAATGTACTCGGTCTGGATATGGGTATGTTTTATAAAAGAAGAGATTATTCTGTGATCATTGACGGCCGCAATCCGATCGTATCGCATGAGTTCCTCGGCTCTAATGTAGAAGGCAAAGATATGGTAATTATGGATGATATGATTTCTTCCGGAGACAGTATGCTGGAAGTTGCTGCTGCACTGAAAGAACTGAAAGCAAACCGTATTTTTCTCTGTTCTACCTTTGGTTTATTTACTAATGGCATGGAGAAATTCGACAAAGCACATAAAGAAGGGATTTTTGATTACCTGCTGACTACAAATCTGGTATATCAGAGTCCGGAACTGCTCTCCAAGAGTTACTATACCAGCTGTGATCTGAGCAAATACCTTGCATTGATCATTGATACACTAAATCATGACGGTTCCATCAGCTCTCTGCTCAATCCTTTGGATCGCATTAACAGCTTTCTGGAACGCGTCAATAAATAGCCTATTCGTTGTATATCTTCTGCAAAATCTCCTGCTCACGTCTGTGACAGGTAAATAAAAGTACCTGATGCCCGCTTCCTGCCAGCCACCTTAAGGCTCGCTCGAGGCGGGTATCGTCATATGTAAGGAACGCATCATCCAGAATCACCGGCAGCTTTTCCTCCGGCATCATCAGATCCGCGCAGGCCATGCGAAGAGCAAAATAAACCTGCTCCATACTGCCGCGGCTGATCTGCCTGACAGACAGTAATTTTTGCGGGGTCTGAATACAAACTTCAAAGTTTTCGTTCAGTGAAACGCCCGTATACTTTCCTCCGGTGATCTCACTTAAAATTTCCGAAACCCGACTGTTAAGTCTTTTCGCGTATGATCGATAAAGCTCTGTGCTGACCTCTATTAGTGTATTAGCCGCCAGCGTAACAGCGATAAGCTTTTCCTCCACTTCTCTCATACTTCCATTGTCTTTCTGCTGTTGTTCGTATTCCTCTTTCAATGTTCTTTCTAATGCAAGCTTTTCTCTTCTGGTTCCTGCAATCCATTCCAGATGCATCTGCAGCTGTTGACGCTTGGGAGCTTCCTCCCTTTGCCGTTTCATACGTGCTCTTTGCCTTGCATAAGCCGCCTGCAGCGCTTGCTCGCGGCGAATCATCTGTTGTTCCCGAACGATTTCTTTTTTCTTCTGATCCTCACGGTTAAAAAGAATCACACCCACACAGGCCAGCAAAATCACAGATGCACACCCTATGCGCGCAGGCAGTTCCGTCAATATCAGTCCTGCCGCAAGCGCGGCAACCGCCGTCAGAGCCATGATAATCTTACCGACTTTCCAACCATTCATGCCGTCCGGCTCCTGCTCCGATGCCAGCACTTCTTCCAGAATCTCGTCTTCCTGCCGGTCTGTATCCCCGGAAAACCTGCCCAATTTTTCGCGGCAGTTCTGTTCCTCCTGCGCCAGTTCTTCGATCTCCTGACGCACATAATCAAGTTTCATGGAAAGTTCCCGCATCAGCTCTACTTTCTCTGCCGTACACTGTTTCTTTTCACGCTCCAACCGTCTGCGCTCACTTTGCAGTTCCTCTATGGCCTGCGTCAGATCTACTTTCTGAGTATCTCCGAAAGATACGTTTAACATATAATTACGCAGCGCATTAGTCAATTCTTCTCCTGTTTGTGCCGATGCTCCTCCAAAAAAGACAGTGTTATCAAAGGCAGCCTCATCAAATCCTTCCAGAAGTGCCTGCAGGTCGCCCTGTTGCGGACTGAGCTCCTCCCCGTCAGTCTCACAGTAAAGTCTTACGCCTTTCTCCCCCGCGGAAAAATTACGTTCAATACGAAAAATTTTCTCACCGCTCTGGAAACGCAGACCCCCGGCAAACCAGCTGCCATTTTCCCAGGGCTGGCGAATCGTATACTCGTCAGTTGCCGCCGCTCGTCCACGCATTCGCGGAAGACCGTACAGCATCGCACGGATAAACGCGCGCATCGTACTTTTACCGGTTTCATTTTCTCCGTAAATAATATTGACTCCCGGATGAAACTCCATATTCTGATTGATAAATTTTCCAAAGTGATCCATGCGTATTTCAAGAATTTCCATCCGTCGTGCTCCTCCAGTAAATTTTATTTTTTATATTTCACACTGTAACCATATTTAATGTTTACATAAAACATCCAGCCCATAATATAAGGCACGTTCCCGTACGCGCCGCTGTTCCTCTCCGTCCTCCGGACACGGCAACAGCTTCTCAATATATTTTCCGATCAGATCACCGCGGTGTACCCGCAGTAATTCCTCAAAATCATAATCGGGACACGTCTCATCACTAATTTCCACAATGTTTCCGCATTGTGTATATGACTGCACAGAAAATCTGGTATCCGGGCTGCGGTATCCGGTCAAGGTCACTTTATATAAATGTTCTCTTCCGCGTCTGTGAATTTCTGCTTCAAGACGGTCACGAACCGCATAATCGGTATCGTCACGGGTACATATCATTTCCAGATGTACATATTCACGGCAAGCCATCGGTACAAACTCCGTCTGTACCACTCCATTTTGATATTCACCCAGAACACAGCCGTGCAAACCGGTCTCATTAACATCAATTGGCTCAAGTGCACCTGCATAAACAATCTGATCTTTCACCAACGTCTGCGGCTTGTGAATGTGGCCAAGCGCCACATAATCAAATCCACTCTCCGCCAGTTTTCTCTTATCAATCGGAATATGTGAGGCATCTCCGCCATGTGCCAACAGAATATGGCATCCACCCTCCGCACATGGATACAGCTGATCATAGAGTGGCTGAGTGATTTCTTTTTGATAATAACTGAATCCGTAAACGGTAGCCTGCAATTCCTCAAAGCAGACGTACTCACATGTTTTTCCACCAAGAAAACAAACATTATCTGCCCATTCAAAATTTCGCGCCGGAGCATCTGGTCTCAGGTAATCATGATTTCCGGCAATCCATACCACCTGTGTATGGCTTAATTTTCCAAACAAATAATTCACTTCTTTTAGTTCCCGCAAAAGCGGCGGCCTGTGAAATAGATCTCCTGCAAGCAAAAGCAGATCGACTTTTTCTTCTTCGGTAAATTCCAGAAGTTTTCGAAACGTGTGCCAAATTTCTTCCCGACGCAGCTCCGACCACGGTTTTCCCTTGTCCGGCTGCGCTCCCAAATGAATATCTGCCGCATGTATAAATCTCATATCCTTCTCCTTTTTCTCTGCATCACAATCTGCTTCTCTGTCTCGTTTTATATAGTAGATACCTTTTTATTAATCTGCTGATGCAGTCGACGTATCTGCCGCATTGCTCTTCTCGGCTCCTCGTCCATCTGCGACAACAGATAATGAATATTGGTCAATGGCAGCCATCTGCGCCCCAGATAATCCCGATAACTACACCACCAATAATCTTCCGCTCTGGTTACGATTCCAAGTCCTACCGGAAGCAAATGTACTCTCACACAGTAACGCTTTATCTGCTTTTCTCCGGACAGTCTATGTATCACCGATTTTCTGAAAACTGTCTGACATGTTGCTGTTTTCATGACATCTGCTTCATACTCCGCTATCACTTTTTCTGCAAAATGTTCGCTCTGTGTGACATTTCGAGTTCTCAGCACCAGGTGCATTTCATTGTCCAGCACACAGTATGCCAACACCTGAATATTCGTATCATCCCGACACATGACAGCAATCTTCAGCATTTGCATCTTCTGAATTTCAGTTTCAAATAGTTGTTGGTTACATTTTCCGTGCAGCTCCACATAACAGACCTGCATTTCCTCAAAATTTTGTTGCATTAACAGTACTCCCTCTTTCTCAATATTGCACATCTTTTATCCGTGCTTACTCAGTTACTGTCTTATCATACGTGCTGTTTATTCAGATTTGCAAGAAAATTCTGTTTATTGTGACAATTTGAAACTTACTTCTGATTTTCCGGCCAAATTGGCTTACAATACTATTGTTTGTGACATTTCGTCACAAACAATATGTGTAAACACAGATATCTCTGGCTTCCATGGCGTCACTTATTTTCTATTGTAACGCTTTTGCCGCAGCTTTCCAACCAATATTTTATTATAAAAAACAGGCCCAAATTATTTATATCTAACTAAAAAATGGTAAGTGTTAAATAAACGGTGTATAGAAAAAATGATTGGGGAAAGAACTTCTTTCCCCAATCACATTAACCTCTTTCCTTATTTAAAATAAGCCACGCCAGATTCAAAAATCTTCAAATCCTGCTCTCCATAAATGTTGATTGCCACAGAATCACCGCGTCTCTCAGAATGCGCCATCTTACCAAGCACACGTCCGTCCGGACTGGTAATACCCTCAATCGCCATATAAGAACCATTTACATTCCATTCTTCCTGATTAAGATCCAGTTCTCCGTCCGGAGATACATACTGGGTCGCTACCTGTCCATTTGCAAAAAGTTTTGCCAGCCAGTCCCTATTTGCCACAAAACGTCCCTCGCCGTGGGATGCCGGATTACAATAAGTTGCTCCCGGTGTTGCCAGCTGCAGCCACGGAGATTTATTGGATACGACTTTTGTGTAAACCATCTTGGAAATATGACGTCCGATAGTGTTGAAAGTCAATGTCGGTGAATCCTCTTTCTGTCCGACAATCTCACCGTACGGCACAAGTCCCAGCTTGATCAGTGCCTGGAAGCCATTGCAGATACCGAGCGCCAGACCATCACGTTCATTTAAAAGACGCATTACTGCTTCTTTCATCTTCGCGTTCTGGAATGCCGTCGCAAAGAACTTCGCGGAACCATCCGGCTCATCACCTGCAGAAAAACCGCCCGGGAACATAATAATCTGTGCCTGATCGATTGCCTTCTCGAAAATCTCCACAGAATCACGGATATCCTCTGCCGTCAAGTTTTTAAATACTTTTACATCCACTTCCGCGCCCGCACGCTCAAATGCTTTGGTACTGTCGTACTCGCAGTTGGTGCCCGGGAATACCGGAATAAATACACGCGGCTTGGCCACTTTATTCTTGCAGACATAGATATTACTGGTCTTGTAAACACCGTCTTCAAAGACCGCCTCATTCTCCGGTTTTACCCTTCCTGCAAAAAATACTGATATCGGACCGTCTCCTTCTGCTGCTGAAAACTTATCCTCCTCTGCCAGGAACGCTGTACCGCCGTTTTCACCAGAAGTCGTCTTAAATACCTTTTCCAGTGTGCCTCTCCATGCATCCACCGCTTCATTTAAACCAATCTTCACATCTCTGTATTCCAGCGCCTTGCTATCCGTCACTTCACCGACTACCGTATAGGTGATGGAAAGCTGTCCCACCTTGTCAGCCGGAACCTCCATTACAATATCACCAAAGCCCGCCGTAAAGAGATCTCTCTCATCTACATTGTGCTCTACCTTTACGCCACAGCCGTTTCCAAATGCCATCTTGGAAAGCGCCAGTGCCAGACCCTTGCCATCCAACGCATACGCGGAAACAATTCTGCCTGCCTTGATATCCTCATGGAATTTGCTGTACTGATCTTTAATCTGTTCATACACCGGCAGGTCGTACTGATCTTTTTCAATTTTCAAAAGTACCAGCTTATTTCCTGTTTTTTTCAACTCCGGTGTAAGGATCGTCTGATCACTTGCAACATCTACTGCAAAAGAAACGAGTGTCGGCGGCACATCAATTTCATTGAAAGAACCAGACATAGAATCTTTACCGCCGATAGATGGCAGACCGAATCCGATCTGTGCGTCATATGCGCCCAAAAGCGCCGCAAAAGGCTGGCTCCAGCGTTTCGGATCCTCCGTCATTCTGCGGAAATATTCCTGGAAGGTCAGACGAATCTTGCTGTAATCACCGCCGCCTGCCACAATCTTCGCTACCGATTCCAGTACCGCATAAATCGCACCATGATACGGACTCCAGCTGGACAGATATGGATCAAATCCGTATGCCATCATCGTCACTGTATCTGTCTTGCCTTTTAATACCGGAAGCTTCGCTACCATCGCCTGTGTCTCAGTTAACTGATATTTTCCACCGTACGGCATCAGTACACTGCCCGCCCCGATGGAGCTGTCGAACATCTCGACCAGTCCCTTCTGGGAGCAGCCATTCAAATCTGCCAGATCAGACAGCCATTTTTCCTTTACGTCCTTCACTTCATTTCTCTGGAAGTATTTATTTTCCGAAGACGGAATTTCCACATAAACATCTGTTTCCTGATGTGCACCGTTAGTATCCAGAAATGCACGACTGATATTTACGATTTCTTTATCTCTCCAGATCAGGACCAGACGCGGAGCCTCAGTCACTACCGCAACTTCTACCGCTTCCAGATTTTCTTCGTTTGCATATTGTAAAAACTCTTCCACATCTTTCGGATCAACAACGACAGCCATTCGCTCCTGTGATTCCGAAATGGCAATCTCAGTTCCATCCAGCCCGGCATATTTTTTCGGCACCTTATCCAGATAAATATGCAGACCATCCGCCAACTCACCAATCGCTACGGAAACACCACCCGCGCCAAAGTCATTACATTTTTTGATCAAACGACTCACTTCCGGACGACGGAACATACGCTGAATCTTACGCTCTGTCGGAGCATTTCCTTTCTGTACCTCCGCACCGCAAACCTCAATGGAAGCCTCTGTATGCACTTTTGAGGAACCTGTCGCGCCACCGATGCCATCGCGTCCGGTGCGTCCGCCAAGCAGGATAATAATATCGCCAGGATCAGAAGTCAGTCTCTTAACATCTTTTCTCGGAGCTGCGCCCATAACCGCGCCTATCTCCATACGTTTTGCCACGTAATCCGGATGATAGATTTCTTTTACATAGCCGGTTGCCAGACCAATCTGATTACCATAAGAAGAATAGCCATGTGCTGCCTCACGCACAAGTTTTTTCTGCGGCAGCTTTCCTTTTAAGGTTTCCTTTACAGAAACCGTCGGGTCAGCCGCACCAGTCACACGCATTGCCTGATATACATATGTTCTGCCGGAAAGCGGATCACGAATCGCTCCGCCAAGACATGTTGCAGCACCGCCGAACGGTTCGATCTCTGTCGGATGGTTGTGCGTCTCATTTTTAAAGTTCACCAGCCATTCTTCTGTCTCCCCGTCAATCTCCACCGGAACCACAATACTGCAGGCATTGATTTCATCAGATTCTTCCTGATCATCCAGCTTACCTGCTTTTTTAAGTACGCGCATTGCCATCAAAGCCAGATCCATCAGGCAGACAAATTTATCCTCTCTGCCCTTGAATACCTCTGCGCGGTCTGCCAGATATTTTTCATAAGTACCAACAATCGGCGCCTTGTAGTCTCCCTCTCCAAATTCAATATTTTTCAACTCGGTAGAGAAAGTTGTATGGCGGCAGTGATCAGACCAATAGGTATCCAGTACACGGATCTCCGTCATGGTTGGATTACGCTTTTCTTCATTTTTAAAATAATTCTGAATATGCTGGAAATCCTTAAAAGTCATTGCCAGATTCAAAGAAGCATACAGCTCGCGAAGCGACTCCTCGACAAGCTCTGTAAAGCCTTCAAAAACTACTACATCCGCCGGCTCCTCAAAATTTGTCACCAGCGTTTCCGGTTTCGTCATACCCGTTTCACGAGAATCCACCGGATTGATGCAGTGATTTTTGATTGCCTCAAATTCCTCATCGGAAATCTGCCCCTCAATCACATAGGTGGTCGCAGAGCGAATGATCGGGTCTTCTTCTTCATTTAAAAATTTCACACACTGAACTGCAGAATCCGCTCTCTGGTCAAACTGCCCCGGAAGGTATTCCACGGAAAATACTCTGTCTGTTTCATTTTTATCAAACATTTCCAGATACAGAACATCTACCGGCGGCTCGGAAAATACGGTTTTGCAGGCGCGTGTAAATATTTCATCGGAAATATGTTCCACATCATAGCGGATCAGCACGCGCACACCGGTCATACCGGAAATGCCGAGATAGCTTTTAATCTCGTGCTTTAAACCTTTTGCCTGTACTGCAAAGGCCGGTTTCTTTTCTACATAGACTCTTCTTACGTTACTCATTCGTTCTTCCTCTCCTCTTTTTTGCCCTGCGGGCTTGATTAGACTACCGTGTGGGTAACTATCTTTGTATGCCTGAAAGCAGTTCGTCTGCCCAGTCTCTCAGTGAATATGCATTGCCGTCAAAAAGCTTCAGGATCACCCCATACTGCTTTTCATCATGGTCAAACGCATTGCCCTCATCCGTATCTACATGCATAGAAAGCACATAGTCAGGATGCACACGCACCACTACGTTTGCGTAGATCAGTGCTCTTTCATAACTCTGTGTGATTACAAATACTTCTTCATTATCCTTGACATGCATCCGATAAGCATCGCTCGGCGTCATGTGAATATGCCGCTTTGCCACGATCACTCCCTTTTGCAACTCCAGGCAGCCATTCGGTCCGATCAGGCGGCATCCCGGTGTGCCTTCCAGATCGCCGGACTGACGGATTACTTTCTCAATCCCCAGCTTTCTGGTGTCTGTGATGGCAAGCTCAATCTGAGTTTCCCTTCGAAATGGTCCTAAAATAGCCACATGCTCCATCCTGCCGCGCGGGCCTTCAATCGCCAGACGTTCTTTAGCTAAAAATTGCCCCGGCTGACTGAGCTCTTTCACATAAGTCAGTTCTCTGCCCTCACCGAACAATGTCTCAAAATCTTCTCTGCATAAATGAATATGCTTTGCAGAAATCTCTATCGGTATTTTTGATTTCATCTTTCAAACCTCAACTGTATGACAGGTGGAATCTTCTTCACTGATACCTATGAGTTCAGAAACGCCGTATAGCATTTCTTCGCCTCGTAAACATCGGCCTTGCTGACAATCTCCCACGGTGCATGCATACTGAGCACCGGTACGCCGCAGTCGATCACCTTCATACCATAAAGCGCCAGAATATAAGCAATCGTTCCGCCGCCGCCAACATCCACTTTTCCAAGTTCCGCTGTCTGGAAAGTCACGCCGTGCTTTTCCATATCTGCACGAAGTTCCGCAATGTATTCTGCATTTGCATCATTAGAACCTGATTTTCCTCTCGCTCCGGTAAACTTATTAAATACAATCCCCTTTGCAAAATAAGCCGTATTTTTCTTTTCAAAGCAGGATGCAAATTCCGGATCGTAAGCTGCGCTGACATCAGAAGAGAGCATTCTGGAATTTGCCAGCACTCTTCTGAGTTTTAACTCGGAGTATTCTCCCATGCAGTTCAAAAGTTCTGCTACTGTATTCTCGAAGAAGCGGGACTGCATACCGGTCGCGCCAACGCTGCCGATTTCTTCTTTATCTACTAAAATACAGCATGCTGTTTTCTTTACCTTTTTCATATCCAGCATCGCTTCCAGAGAAGTATAGGCACATACTCTGTCATCATGTCCATATGCCAGAATCATACTGCGATCCAGTCCACAGTCACGTGCTTTTCCTGCTGGAACCACTTCCAGCTCCGCGGAGAGAAAATCATCCTCTTCCATATCATACTGTTCTTTTAACAGTTTCAAAATATAAGCTTTGACAGCGTCTTTCTCCGTCTTATCCAGCGGAATGTTGCCAACCAGGAGATTTAACGCCTCACCTTCCACAACCTTTGCCGCCTTTTTCTCCATCTGCTCACCAGAAAGATGTACCAGCAGATCAGAAATACAAAGTACCGGATCGTCCTCTTTTTCACCAATCACAATCTCTACTACACTGCCGTCTTTTTTTGCAACCACACCATGCAGCGCCAGCGGAATTGTCACCCACTGATATTTTTTAATGCCTCCATAGTAATGGGTATCAAGATAAGCCAGCTCCGTATCCTCATAAAGCGGATTCTGCTTGATATCCAGACGCGGGGAATCTACATGCGCACCAAGAATATTCATACCTTTTTCAATATTTTTGCTGCCAATGTGAAACAGTGCTATACTCTTTCCCATGCAGACTGCATATACCTTGTCACCTTCCGACAATGTTTCTTTGGCTGCAATAACATCCTCCAGATTCCGATAGCCTGCTTTTTCCGCCATGCGTATCGTTTCTGAGATGCACTCGCGCTCTGTTTTGCCATTATCCAGATATGCTCGGTAATTTTTACTTAACTTTTCCAGCTCCGTGAGTTGTTTCTTTCCATACGTTTTCCAGAGATTTTCTCTCTCCATGTCTGATAACCTCCTTTATATTTACTCGTGCTTAATAAGCCCGATTTTATTAAACGGGAAAATACGTACAAACGCTTTTCCTAATATCCTTGATTCTGGTACCGGTCCGATCACACGGCTGTCACTGCTGTGATTACGATTGTCCCCCATCACCCAGTACTCGTCTTCTCCCAGCTGAATTGGCTCAATCGCCATCCCCGGATCCTCAATCACTTCTTTTCCATAAGATTCCTCGAGCGGTTCGCCGTTGATGTAAATCGTCCCCGCTTCATCGATGCGGACTTCTTCACCCGGAAGGCCGATGATACGCTTGATCCAGCGTTTATCCTTTTCTTCATCCGGATAAATGATTACGATATCGTAACGTTCCGGATCGGAAAAACGATAGCTTAACTTATCACAGATTAGATTGTCACCGTCCTGCAGGGTCGGCTCCATAGACCGTCCGTCCACCTTTACTCTCTGTCCGATAAAAGTTACAATAAACAGTGCTGCTGCAATCGCCACTGCAAAACAGCCGATCCAGCTCATGATTTCTTTTTTCATATGCCTCTCCTTTTTTGCTGCACTTCTTTATCCTCCGTCTGAAAACCATTCCCTCCACAACAATTTTTTATAGGGAAACTCCCTGTGTCCAGACGGTCAGAAGAATAGAACTGATATTCACCGCCGCATGAAAAATAACCGGCGCCCACAACGTATCCCATTTCCGATAAATAAAAATCAAAATCAATGCCATCGGAAATGCGAACAGCATCTGCGTCAAATTCCCGTGATAAACCGCAAATAACGCTGCTGCCGCCAGTATCGCAGTCCAATCATTACCAGTATACTCTTTCAGTCGTTTATATACAAGTCCCCGAAATAAAACTTCTTCCATAAACGGTACAATTATACCAATTCCGATTAGCTGAACCAAAAGCGGACTTTCATATAACATCTCCTGTGCCGCATTATTCAGCTGCAGAGCCTCGGACACTGCTCCGGCAAGCGTACCGATCAAAAAATTGCAGAAAATACCAAAAACAGCGATCCCCGCACATTCCCAGAGACACAGCTGCTTCTTTTTGGCATTTTCCCTCTGCCTGTCTTTCTGATACCAAATATAAAACAACGGCAGTAAAACAGCTGCCGTTATGCTGGTCAAAAAGGCTGCATCTGTCTGCAGCCTTAAAGATACCCATATCATCATAATCACATTCGCCGCCAGATAATGAATCAGAATCGGCGATAATACTCGTCCTGCTTTATACGTGAAATTCCAGAACATTCACATCATCTCCCAAAATAGGCGTCAATACCATCCGCGATACCGGCAGCCATAATCGACTGATTGTTCTCCTCGCACATGTACTGATCATCGCCCGGATTTGTCATAAAACCCATCTCCAGATAAGTTACCGGGATATTACTCCAATTAATCCCGGTCATCTCATCGGTAATCCAGATATCACGGTTTCCCAATCCCGTTGCCGCACAGTAAGAATCGATCACCAGTCGTGAAAGACGCATACTGTCCTCATAGATATCCTGTGTATCGGGATTTGTCTCTGTCGGCGCAATCGTAAGTGCACCGCTGACACTGCTGTCTTCAGAACCATTCGCATGAATGCGGACCATAATATCCGCTCCGGCTTCCTCCGCGATCTGACAGCGGTCAATGTTACTGATGTCAATATCATGCGTCTCCCGCGTCATCACCACACGGTAGCCGCGTTCTAAAAGTTCCTCTTTGAGTTTTAACGCAACCTGCAGGGTCAATTCATATTCATTGACGCCGGTCGTCGTCCCGGCCGTTCCTGTAGCCAAACGTGCTTTCATAACATCGGAGCTCGGCGCGTTCGGTTCCTGTCCGGACATATCCTGTCCCGGTCCCTGGTGTCCTGCGTCAACAGCAATCAGTGGAACATTCTCATCCGGCTCCGTCTCTGTTTCCTTGGCAGTGCCCATTGCATTGCCAAGCCCTACTTCCGCCTTTGCATTTCCCGCTGCTGTTTCCGTTTCAGAAGCTGTCTGTATCTCCGAAGTCACTTGCTGTTCTGTTTCCGCGGTCTCCGTCTGCGTCTGTTCACTTACGGGCTTTGCTGCTATATCGCGCTGTCCCGTTTCTGATGCCAGTATGGGTTCTGTCTGTTTTTGCGAAGTGCCTCCGGCACAGGCGGTCAGCATAATCGCCGCCGCAAGCGCCAGGGGCACCAGTGTAAATCTTTTTCTGTTTTTCATTTATTCTTTCCTATCTAAGCCGTATAAAATCTATGCGGCAGCCAGCTGCTAAATCACTCCCGGCACTTCTGCCGAAGTGACCATACATTTGCCGTCTATATATTTAAAATAGAAGGTTGCTTCTTTTTCCGTTTTTTTCGCTGCCTCTGTTTCTGTCTCTGATTCAGATTCACTCTCTTCAGCCGTCTCGGTTTCTTCTTCGGAAAGTTCCGCCGGTTCATAGCTGACATTATATTTCAGTTTCATCTCGATACCGATATATGCCTCTTCACCCTTGCCCGGATAATATACTTCACCGAACTCCGGCTTAAATCCATCCAGAGAAATACTCTTCACTTGAAGTACATCATCTTTAATCAAATTACCGGTCATGACACGGTATAAGTTTTCTTTATTCGGCACCTGTGAAAAATCACTGCCCAACTTATCCGCACCTTTTTGTTCCACTACAGCCGTGAGCAGCTGATTGATCATACCCTTTCCAAGTTCTTCCATCTGCACCTTTGCGTTTTCACTGACTGTCAAATAATTACGTACATCAACGGTCGGTGTTCCCGCATCAATCGTCCCCTTATAAGACTCAAACGGAAGTCCATTTACCTGAAGCTCCGCACCGTCCGCCACACCGGTCAGTTGATAGCAGACTGCTCCCGGTGAAAGCGCTTCATCCTCTTTGAGCATACTCTCATCCGGTCTTACACCATCCACCAGAACCTGTGAACCTGCCGGAGCTGTGATCTCTACCTCCAGGCTGTCTGCCGCCGCCGAAGCGACATCCCACTGTTCAAACAGACCATATTTCTTTTCGTTCTGCTGTACCATATTCATCTTCTGCTGTACTTCTTTGCCGTCCGCTGTGTAGGTCAGAGTATATTCCTGTACGAACTGATTATCTGCATTTAAAGAACGATCGCCCGTTTCCACTTTGCTGACCTCAGCTCCGGTTGTATCTTTGATATATTTTTTCGCAACCGCCAACGGATCTCCCGCCCGTGTCCCCTCATAAACAAAGGTTCCGATCACGGAAAAAAGTATCACCAGACAGATCCATACCGTAGTATAAAGATTGCGTTTCTTCCTCTGTCTCCATTTATACTGCTGATTATCCATTGTACGTACCTCCCCTTAATAACCGATTTCGTCTTCCAGCTTCAAAATCAAATCCAGGTTTTTCCATTCGTAATCATTTAAGAAGCTGCCCATGTTTGCGTCGAAATAAGCTGCATCATAGGTCGGCGTGTACCATGTTTTCGTTGCAAAATAGTCGATCCACTTCTGGGTTGTAAAAATTCTGCCGTGACGGGCAAAAATCTCATTTCTCAGCTGTGCAAGATCTTCTGAACCCCAGCCGCTCAATTCTTCCCTTGACAGATAGCGGCTGCTGATCTCATAGCATTTATAACTGTCATCCCACGCACCGCTGTTTCCACCGCCCGTACCCGGATCAATAATATCTACACCATCATCAGAACTATTTCCGCTGCCGGATGAACTTCCTCCTGATGAAGAACCTCCTACAGATGTATTTGGAATACTGCCGTCCGTAAAGGTGTCTGGTGTTCCGACATAATGATAACCGTTTCCGTCATAATAACCGCCCTTGCCATCGTAGTAATCACCATCCGCATTATACCAGCCGCCCCACTCATCATAGCGAACACCGGTACTGTCGTTAACGCTGCCGGATGCGGTATTTCCGGATCCCGTATTTCCGGACGTACTGCCTCCCCCGCTGCTCTCGTCCGATGTACTGTTTCCTGATGAACCACTGCTCGCACTGCCATCTGATGTGCCCGCATCTGTGTTTCCTCCGCCGGAACCTGTAGCATTATTTTCTCCGTCTTCCGCAGACGCTGTCTCTTTTTCTGTTTCTTCTTTGTCTTTTTTCGCAAGGATTGTAAAAGAATCCTCTGTTTTTGCGAATTGTTCAATGGAAATCGGGGCTTCTGTTTCCTGATTTCCAAGCTCCGGTTTCACAGCCTCTGTGACTTGTTTTTCGCCATTCACCAAGGAAAGCGCCGTATTCGTCACGAACACACTGCCGCCTGACGCGAGCACGGTAGCGCCGCAAATCCCCAGAATTGTTGATAATTTCCTCTTATCAGCCATTTTCCTCACCTCATGAAGATAATAACACAGACAAACTTCGTTGTCTACCATTACTGTTTCTATGAAAAAATTTCCATTCCTTCATATGTAAAGGACGGTATCTTCTGACACCGCCCCATAACTCTGATAAAATTACATACGCTCCGGTGCAGTAAAACCAAGCACATCGATGCAGGTCTCCAGCACACGGCGAGTCAGAAGTAATACCTGGATCCAGGATGCTTTTTTCGCTTCATCCTCTTCCGTAAGGATCTTCGTCTCATGGTAGAAACGGTTGAATGCGTTTGCCAGATCATAAATATAGGAACAAATTTTATGCGGCGCAATTTCTTCAAAGGCATTTTCCATCACCGCGTTAAATCTGGACAGCTCCAGCATCAGCGCTTTTTCACTGTCATTTACCGCTGGGCAGATCTCTCCTGTCAAACTGCCGCCGGCTGTCTGATAGCGATTCAAGATCGACTTAATACGCACGATCGTGTAAAGAATATACGGACCGGTATTTCCCTCAAAGGAAGTGAAACGATCAATATCAAATACATAATCCTTGGATGCCTGATTGGAAAGATCACCGTATTTGATTGCAGAGAGTCCGACAATCTTTGCCGTCTCTTTTGCCTCCTGCGGATCAATCTCATGATTGTCCACGATTTTGCGATACATTTCCTCCTCGATATCACCGATCAGATGTTCCAGACGCATCACGCCGCCATCACGAGTTTTAAACGGTTTGCCGTCCTTTCCGTTCATCGTTCCAAAGCCCAAGAATGTCAGCTTGGTATCTTTCTTCACAATACCAGCTTTTTTCGCCGTACGGAATACCTGAATAAAATGCATCTCCTGACGTTTGTCTGTCAAATACAGCAATTCATCCGGCTGATATAATTTCATACGCTCTACAATCGTCGCAAGGTCGGTCGTTGCATACAAAGATGCGCCATCTGATTTTAAAATGATACACGGTGGGATCTCCTTGCTGTCCGTCTCCTCTTTAACATCTACTACAAGTGCTCCCTGATCCTCGTGTGCCAGACCATCGTCTTTTAATTTCTGTACCATATCCGGAATATACGGCTGCGCGTCAGATTCCCCTTTCCAGAGGTCAAATTCCACATTTAAGCGACTATAATTTTTCTTCAAATCGGCAATGGACACCTTCATAATATGATTCCACAGCGCGCGATAACCGCGATTCCCCTGTTGCAGCTGGAATGTCGCCTCAAGTGCTTCTGCTCGATATGCCTCATCCTCTTTTGATTTTTTGCTGGCTGCCGGATAAATTTCCTCCAGATCACTGATCGTAAACGGCGCCTCCTCCGGATATTCTCCCCCGAAGTCTTCCTGAAAGTATACCAGAGACGGCTGTCGTTTGCGAAGTTCTGTGATAATCAACCCCATCTGCAATCCCCAGTCCCCCAGATGTACGTCTCCAATCACTTCATGTCCCATAAAGCATCCCATGCGCTTGATACTCTCGCCAATGATCGCAGAACGCAAATGACCTACGTGAAGCGGCTTTGCCACGTTCGCTCCGCCATAATCCACAATGATCTTCTTCGGCTGTGTCGCTTTTTCTACGCCAAGTGTCTCAGTCTTCTGCATGCCGTTCATATAATCCGCCAGAAATGCTCCTGACAGCTTCAGATTAATAAAACCCGGGTTGACAGCATCCACTTGTTCAAACATCGTACTTTCTTTTAAGTTTGCCACAACATCGTTTGCGATCATGATCGGTGCTTTTTTATACAATTTTGCACCTGCCATCGCACCATTGCACTGATATTCACAAAGATCCGGTCGGTTGGAAACCGTCACCTTTGCCAGTGCGGCATCATAACCGGCTTTTTCAAATGCAGGAATCATTTCCCGCTCAATCATTCTAATAATCTTTTCCATATTTTAACTCCTTCTATAATCAAAACCTGTACATTGCCGCTTCTGTCACAAAACAGCCTATCTAATTATTATACGGGTATCATCATGGATTTTCAATATATTTTGTAGTATAATGTAAATAAGTATTACCTACGATATTAAAATCCCAACAAGGAGGAATTCATTATGAGTGCAATGACTACATTTTATGAAAAACAGGCAGAAACATTAATAAAAGCTCTGAAAAGACGCGGTATGGACGCGACGTACTGTGCAGATACTAAATCCGCCTGTGCAGCGGCACTGTCTCTGATTGCGGACGGTTCCACGGTCACCTGGGGCGGTTCAGAATCCATTAAAGAATGCGGCCTTTTAGAAGCGCTGAAAAACGCTCCGGTCACGTTATGGGATCGTGCAGAGGTAAAGCCAGAGGATATGAAGGCCTTTTACCGCAAGGCATTCTCCGCCGATTATTTCCTAATGAGTGCAAACGCGGTCACACTGGACGGACAGCTGGTCAATATCGACGGAACCGGAAACCGTATAGCAGCACTCTCGTATGGCCCTGACCATGTGATTGTCATTGCCGGTATGAACAAAGTAGAGCCGACGCTGGAGGCAGCGATCAACCGCGCACATTACACAGCCGCACCGCCAAATGCTATACGGCTTCATCTGGAAACACCGTGCGCGAAAGACGGTGTCTGCCACAACTGCCTGTCTCCACAGAAAATCTGCAATATGCTGCATGTAATGCATTACAATCGTTTTCCGGGACGCATCCATGTAATCCTCGTCGGAGAAGCACTCGGCTTTTAAATAACACGTATTTGTTTTTCAGTCAGAAACAAAGGGAAATAAAATATTTTCGAAAAGAAAAGGATCCTATCATGGAATTAGAATATACAGAAAATTACGAATATAAATGTCCGACAGATGCCTCAAAGGTTGTCCATACCGTTACATACAAAAAAGGGAGCTGCAGCCGCTATCCGGAGGATATAATGATCTCCTTCGTCTGCAGCCGTAACTCCGCATGTGTGAAATGTTCACAAAATTATATTGATTAACCTATTTTTACAGTTCCATATGAATTGCGCCGTATTTGCGGATGGTCATGCGGTAAACACATTTTTCACCCATTTTTTCTTCGATATATTTTGTGTAGCCAGCCACTTCTTCCTTCGGAAGAATCACCATAATCACCCCGGCAAAGCCGCCGCCGTGAATACGGTACGCACTCTTTTTGATCTTCTTTAAATATAGATCTGTCATTGCCAGCGCATAGCAAATTGCCTGCTCCTGCGGTGTCTCAATACAGTAGCAATTCTGCAGCCATTTCCAGGAAGAATCTCCGGATTCACAGATCAGACGCAGGAAATCATCATAGCGCTTTTCTTTTAAAGCGGCCACTTCGCTATCCACGCGCTCATTCTCTGCATAAAAATGCAAAGCACGAAGTACACAACGGTCTCCCAATGCCTTTCTGATCTCCGGCAACTTCTCCATAAATGTCTCATACGGAATCTCTGCCAGCACTTCTTTCCCGAGGAAGGCAGCCACTTTCTTCATTTCTACCGGAACTGCTGAATACTCATCGCTCATATTCGCATGTCCCTTTCCTGTATTAACGATCAAAAGCTCACAGCCGATCTCATCCAGGCTGAAATCAATCTTTTCTACTTTCGGATTTTCATTATCTTTAAAATCAATTGTCACAATACCGCCGCTCGCGCATGCCATCTGATCAAGCAGACCTGATGCTTTGTTCCAGTATTTGTTTTCCGCATAGCGGCCTGCATGCGCATAATTGGTCACAGTCAGTTTATTCTCATTGAAGAAATAATTTAAGATCGCGCAGATCAACATTTCGAAAGAAGCTGAAGAACTCACTCCGGCCGAACCGATCACCGTACTGGTCGTATAAGCGTCAAATCCACCGATTGCAAAGCCTTTTTCCCGAAATCCTGCCAAAATTCCTTTCACAAGAGCAACAGTGCCGCTTGCTTTTCCATCCGCAGACAAATTGTCCAGATCGATTACAAAATCCTGATGAAATGTCTCGCTGATAATATGAATCTGATTTTTGTCCGTTTTTCTGGCTGCACAGATACAATCCTGATTCACACTGCCTGCCAGCACTTTTCCGTGATTGTGGTCTGTATGATTACCGCCGATTTCTGTCCTTCCCGGAGCGGAAAACAATTCAAACTCTATATCACCGAATGCCTTCACAAAACCTTCCGCCAGATCTATATAACGCTCCATATTTACTGTTTCATTTCCTGCACCATAAAGCTCGGTAAACAAGGTGTGTACACTTTCTTTTTTTAATACTTCCTGCATCTGTTCGCGTTTCATGTTCGCTACCTCCCTTTTCAGCCAAATGTCCCTATACTTTACATTCGTCTTTGTTTCGATTATAATAATTTCATGCAAAAAAAACAACTACAACCAGAAAATAAAACAAAAAAATACAAAACTGCACACAGAAATCCTGCAAAAACTGCCCGAGAGCAGGAAGTAAAACGTACCAAACTCATTCTCGGCTGTACGATCGTCGCAATCGTTCTTGTGATTTTTCTTGCTGTTTTCCTGCCTCGCACTGCCAGCAAGACAAAACCGCAGGGACATCTGATCGATGTAAACAATGATGTACTCCAATACGCCGATGCTGTTGAAACCGAATGTAAAAAACAGGGAATCCCGGAATTCTCCACACTCCTTCTCGCTCTGATTCAGCAGGAAAGCTCCGGACAGGGCACGGATATTTTCCAGTGTTCCGAAAGTCCATTTAATACACAGTTTGAAAATATTCCCGGCAGTATCACCGACGTAAATTATTCTATTCAGGTAGGTGTGGAAACATTCGTCTACTGTCTGGATGTTGCAGACTGCGACAGTCTTCGTGATACCGAGGGAGTAAAGCTCGCTTTGCAGGAATATAATTTCGGCAATAATTATGCGGTATGGGCCATGGAAAATTACGGCGGCTATTCACTGGAAAGTACCTATGCGTTTTCCGAAATGATGAAAGCACAACTTGGCTGGAATACCTACGGTGATCCGGAGTATGTTGATCATGTTCTGCGCTACTTTCAACTCTAAAAATCATGCTCAAAAGAAAAACTGGATTTTCACGACATTGATTTGCCGGAAAAATCCAGTTTTTCTTTGTTTTTTCAATTTATTTTGTTACTACTTCTACTGCTTTCTGCAAATACGGATTCAATACAGACGCAAAGGAGCCATCTGCTTTTTCCGCAAAATCAGGATCAATCGGCATCTTTCCGAGTACACTTGTTCCCAGATGTGCTGCAATTTCATCAATATGACTTTCCCCAAATACGGAAATCTCTTTTCCGCAATCCGGACATTTCAAATAACTATAGTTTTCCACGATACCATATACCGGAATATTCATTGTCTTTGCCATGTTATAAGCCTTAGCAACAATCATGCGTACCAGATCCTGCGGAGAAGAAACAATCACAATTCCGTCTACCGGAAGAGACTGGAATACCGTAAGCGGTACATCCCCGGTTCCCGGAGGCATATCCACAAGAAGATAATCCAGTTCTCCCCAAATAACCTCACTCCAGAACTGTTTTACCATGTTTGCAATTACCGGTCCTCTCCAGATGACCGGTGATTCCTCATCCGGCATCATCAGATTCAGTGAAATTACCTTTATATCATTTGCTGTCTCTACCGGATAAATCCCGTTATCGTCCGCTGTCGCCGGTCCATGAATCCCATACATTTTCGGGATAGACGGTCCTGTGATATCTGCATCCAGAATGCCAACCTTGTAGCCCTCTGCCACCAACAAATTCGCCAGAGATGCCGTAACCATCGACTTTCCGACACCTCCCTTTCCACTGACAACACCAATCACTTTTTTTACATTTGAATTCGCATTCGCCGCTACCTGAAAGCTCTGCGGCTGCTGTTTGCTCGGACAACCTTCACAGCTCTCGCGACTGCAGGTAGCTGCACTGCTGCAAGAATCTTTTTCCGCCATTTTCAAAACCTCTTTTCTTTTTATTTTCTGTGCAGATTTAGCATCTACATCTTTCTTTTTTGTTTCGACAGATAAATGCCGCTTCTTTTATTGTATGACAAAGCCTCACTGATTGCAAGATAAAAAGGGGACATTCCTGTCCCCCTGTTTGATTGGAATCTATATGAGAACTTAAAAAAGGAGTTCCACTATCGCGGAACTCCTTATAATAACATTTCTGAATTATTCAGCTGCTGTTTCTGTCTCAACTGCTTCGGTAGCTTCCTCTGTCGCTGCTTCGGTAGCCGCCTCTGTTGTCTCTTCACTTGCTGCTTCTGTTGCCTCTTCACTTGCTGCCTCAGATGCTGCCTCTGTTGTCTCTTCACTTGCTGCCTCAGACGCTGCTTCTGTTGCTTCTTCGCTTGCTGCTTCTGTTGTAGCCTCTGTAGCTTCCTCTGCTGCAAGAGCTGCTGCTTCTTCTTCGCTTACAATATCAGCATACATGAAGTACCAGTAGCCATACGGAGAATGCCAAGAACCAACAATCTGCGGATTCTGCAGCCAGAAGTCATTGTAGTATGCCAGCGGCATACAAGCATAATCTTCCATCATGATCTTTTCTGCATCATGAAGTGCTGCTGAACGTTCTGCCGGATCAACTGTAGATCTGGACAGATCAATTGCTGCGTCAAAATCTGCACTGTTGTATTTACCATCGTTGTTGCCGTTTGTAGAATACAGAAGTTCCAGCTGGTTGATCGGATCCGCATGGTCTGCTACCCAACCGTTACGAGACATCTGGAAATCACCGGAACGACGCATCGGTGTAAAGCTGGACCATTCTACAACCTCAACCTCAACAGTGATGCCGATTTCTGCCCATGCCTGCTGCAGATATTCTGCAACTGTTTTGTGGTATCCCTGGTCATTTGTGGAATAAGTCAATACCGGAAGACCTTCGCCATTCGGATATCCTGCTTCTTCCAGAGCTGCCAGAGCGCCTTCGATATCTGCATTCAGCGGAAGGAAACCATCTTCCGGACCATTTTCGATAAAATCTGTTCCGTCCGTATCTTTCCAGCCCGGTCCGATGAAGTTCTGTGCCGGTGTATAAGTTCCCTGCATCAGAGTGTTTGCAATATATTCACGGTCAACTGCCAGGCTGAGTGCTTTACGAACATTTACGTCGTTAAACGGCTCAATCTGATCGTTGAAAGAGACATAATAGGTACCCAGATTCAGAGCTACATGGAATTCCGGGTTTTCTTTCAGACTCGGAATTTCTTCTGTCGGAACAGATTTGATGAACTGAACATCGCCGTTCTGATATGCGCTGTAAGCAGCATTCATATCTTCGATCAGATTCCATTTGATGCTGTCAAGTTTGATTGCATCTGCATTCCAGTAGTTCGGGTTTTTGCTCATGATAATATGAGAATCCGGAACCCACTCTGTAATATAGAACGGACCATTAGAAACATAAGTAGAAGCATCTACTGCCCATGCCTCACCATTTGCTTCAACAGTTGCCTGCTGAACCGGATATAAGGTAGCAAACGCTGCCAGGTATCCGAAATACGTACATGGATTTGCCAGTTTTACTTCCAGAGTCAGATCGTCCACTGCTGTAACACCAAGTGCACTCGGATCGCCTTCCATAGCTGCATCATAACCTTCTACCATACCAAGTACCGTTTCAGAATACGGTGCTGCCAATTCCGGATCACATACACGCTGCCAGGTATAAACAAAATCATTAGCCGTCAGATCTGTACCATCAGACCATTTCAGACCTTCACGCAGATGAAATGTCCAGGTAAGTCCGTCTTCGGATGTTTCCCAGGACTCTGCCTGACCCGGAATCAGATTTCCTTCTTCATCCATAGCCAGAAGACCTTCGAATGCATGCAGGAGCATGTTTCCGCCATCAACCGCACTGTTCAGAGCCGGGTCAATCGTTTCCGGATTTGGTCCAACCTGTACGGAAAGCTGTTTTTCGCCAGCTTCTTCCGCTGCTGCAGTCATTACTGTTCCGCCTACTAAAGAAACGGTCATCATAGCAGCAAGCAACATACTGATTACTTTTTTCTTCATAATTACCCTCCTGTAATTTTTATCGTGTCAGCTTTTTGCTGTAGCACTTTATCGAATTATACCACCGCAGATAAGGTTTGTCTATAACAATTTAAGGATAAACCTGTTAATTCAGCTTATCAAGATGATGGCAGGCTACGTAATGTCCTTTGCTTTCCTCTTTAAACTGTGGAACCTCTGCCGCACATTTCTCTGTCGCGTACGGACATCTGGTACGGAAACGGCATCCTGACGGCGGATTTAAAGGACTCGGCACATCGCCCTGCAGGACGATACGTTTATTCTCTCTGGCCACCTTCGGATCCGCAATAGGAATTGCAGAAATCAGGCTGCGTGTATACGGATGCATATTGTGGAAAATCAACTCATAGCTGTCTGCCAGCTCCACTAATTTTCCAAGATACATTACACCAATACGGTTGGAAATATGTTTTACTACCGAAAGATCATGCGCAATAAACAGATAAGTCAGTCCCATCTTTTCCTGCAGATCCTCAAACATATTTACCACCTGTGCCTGAATCGAAACATCCAGTGCAGAGATCGGCTCATCGCAGACAATAAACTTCGGATCAACCGCCAGAGCGCGTGCGATACCGACACGCTGTCTCTGTCCTCCGGAAAATTCGTGAGGGTAACGGTTCGCATGTTCAGAGTTCAAACCTACTGTCTCCAAAAGCTTCTGAATCTTGTTATAACGATCCTCCTTTGAAGCAGCCAGATGATGAATATCAATCGCTTCACCGATAATATCACCGACTGTCATACGCGGATCAAGGCTTGCGTACGGATCCTGAAATACAATCTGCATCTCACGACGGTACGGCTTCATATTGACAGCTGTTTTCGTACCGAATTTCGGCTTGCCGTTTTCCAGAATGTCATTGCCATTTTCATCTTTAAGCGGAACGTTGCCGCTATCGAAAAGTACCGTGTCATTATAAATGATGCGTCCTTTTGTCGGTTCATACAGACGCAGCAGAGAACGTCCTGTTGTTGTCTTGCCGCAGCCGGACTCTCCTACCAGGCCGAGTGTCTCTCCTTTATTGATAAAGAAGGAAACATCATCTACCGCCTGCACATATTTTTTATTTTTACCAAATCCCCCTGCCGGGAAATACTGGTGGAGATGTTCTACTTTGAGTAATTTATCGCTCATTTATCATTTCCTCCTTCCAGTTCTGCTTTCTGATTCATCCAGCAGGATGTATAATGTATATCTCCAAAATACATAACCGGAGCTTTTTCTCTCAGACAGATCTGCATACAATTATCACATCTGGATGCAAACGGACATCCCTTCGGCGGGTTAAGCATATCAACCGGCGTTCCTTCGATTGGAACCAGACGTTCATGGGTCTTGCTGTCCATACGCGGAATACTGCGGATCAGCCCCTTGGTATATTCATGCTTCGGATTATAGAAAATATCATCCGTTGTACCATATTCTACAATATTTCCGGCATACATAACCGCGATACGGTCGCACATGCTTGCCACAACTCCAAGGTCATGGGTAATCATCATAATCGCCATGCCGAGTTTTTTCTTCAGATCCATCATCAGTTCCAGAATTTGTGCCTGAATCGTCACATCAAGCGCCGTCGTCGGTTCGTCCGCAATCAGCAGCTTCGGCTCACATGCCAGCGCAATCGCAATCATCACACGCTGACGCATACCGCCGGACAATTCATGCGGATATTGTTTCAGACGTTTTTCCGGTTCGTTGATACCAACCAGTTCAAGCAGTTCGATCGCTCTTGCCTGAATCTGTTCTTTCGATTTGCCGGTATGCAGCTTTAATACTTCACGAATCTGATTACCGATCGTATACACCGGATTCAGACTGGTCATCGGATCCTGGAAAATAATCGCAACTTCGTTGCCGCGCATCTTCTGGAAATCCTTTTCTTTCATCGTGTTGATATGATGACCATTAAAATCGAGTTCACCTCCAAGGAGCTTACCCGGATAAGCCGTCAGTCCCATCAGACTGTACGCAGTAACAGATTTTCCGGAACCGGACTCTCCTACAATGCCAAGTACTTCTCCCTCTTTAATGCGAAATGATACATCATTCAGCGCTTTTACTTCTCCCGCCGGTGTGAAGAAGGAAAGACGCTCATGTTCAATACTTACTAAATATTCACTCATTTTTGCGCGCCTCCTTTAGTTCTTCATTTTCGGGTCAAACGCATCGCGCAGACCATCGCCCAGCAGGTTAAAGCTCAGAATAATCAAACTGATCAGAATTGCCGGGATAAACAACAGATACGGATACGTGTTCAATCCGTTGATCGCCTCACTTGCCAAAGAGCCCAGAGACGGCATCGGAACTGCCACACCAAGTCCTAAAAAGCTCAGGAAACTTTCAGTGAAAATAGAGGACGGGATCTGCAGTGTAGTGACAACAATCAGTGTACCAATACAGTTTGTCAGCAGATGTTTTTTAATGATGCGGCCATTGGAAGCACCGAGTGCTCTGGCTGCTGTTACATATTCACTCTCTTTTAAAGTAAGAATCTGGCTTCGCACCATACGCGCCATACCGACCCAGTACAGAAGCGCGAATACAATGAAAATACTGATCAGGTTTGCTCCAACTACCTGGATCCAACCAAAACCCGGTACTGTTGCCAAATGTGACAGCGGATCCTTGATTGCAAATGAAATCAGTACAATCAGCAGGACTTCGGGAATCGTATAAATAATATCAACAATACGCATGATGATCAAATCTACCCAGCCTCCAAAGAATGCCGCGATAGAACCCATCAAAGAACCGATCACCAGAATAATCACCGCCGCGATCAGACCGACCATAATAGAAATACGGCTTCCCATCATCACACGAATCGCATAATCCCTGCCCAGTTTGTCCGTACCCAGGACATGCGGGAATACCTTTTCTCCCGCATCAATGCGAGCCTGCTCCTCCTCGGAGTATTCCATTGGTGCCAGATTGTTAGAGCCTTTGATCTGCTGCTCATAAGAATACGGATAAAAACTCGGTACAATAAAAGAAAAAAACATAATTACAATGATCACAAACAGGCTGACCATAGCAATTTTATTTTTTAAGAGGCGACGCATACCATCTTTCCAAAAGCTGACGCTCTCTCTCATCACCACAAGGCTCTGTTTTTCCTCGCTCGATGCCGGAAGGAAGTCTTCCGGATTAAATTTTTGTATCATATTTACTGGATTATTCATCTGTACTTCCCTCCTTATTTCAGTTTAATACGCGGGTCAACAAGCTTGTAAACAATGTCAACAATCACGTTCATAAATACCATCAGAGTTGCAAGGAAGATCGTAGTACCCATAATAACCGTGTAGTCACGGTTTGTGATGGAGCTGATAAATTCTCCGCCCAGCCCCGGAATATTGAAAATCTTTTCTACGATAAAGCTTCCGGATACCGTGTATGCAAGAAGCGGACCAAGGTAAGTAACAACCGGAAGAATTGCGTTACGAAGCGCATGTTTAAAAAGAATGAAAAACTGATTTACTCCCTTTGCCTTTGCGGTACGCATATAATCCTGTCCCATAACATCCAGCATGGAAGAACGCATCAGACGGGTAATGTACGCCGTCGGGTAGAATGCCAGCGCTGCCACCGGCATAATGTAATGCTTCCAGGAACTTAATCCAAGTGTCGGCAGCCATTTTAATTTTACACCAAACAAATACATCAATACCGTACATACAACAAAACTTGGCACTGCGATCCCACAAGTCGCAATGACGCTGATCACACTGTCTCCAATCTTTCCTCTATTCAGTGCCGAAATACAGCCGAGAGGCACACCAATACAAAACGCCGTCAATACGGCAATACCGCCCAAGCGTGCGGAAACCGGAAATTTAGTTACAATAAGAGAACTCACAGTACGGCCACGCTGTTTCAGGCTGTCACCGAAATCTCCATGAAGGATCCCTTTCATATACGTTACATACTGCTGCGGAAGTGGCTTATCCAATCCGTATTTTGCTTCTAATGCCGCCTGCGCTTTCGGGCTGACTGCTTTCTCAGACATGAATGGCCCGCCCGGCACCATGTTCATAAGGAAAAATGTCAGTGTGGCAACTACAAATACGGTAGCAACTGCCAACGTCAGACGTTTCACAATGTATTTTCCCATCTCATTTCCTCCTCTTCTTTCTTACAGACATTTGTCTGCCTGTTAAATACACCATATCTAACCATAGTACACGTTTCTGTTCGCAATGTCAAGAATGAATCGCTGCTAATTTATGCCTTTACATTTTGATCTGTTTTACAAATAAAAACAAAATTTTTCATAAAAAAAGACCTGCCGGAGATATCTTCGACAAGTCTTTTTATGGGTTTTTTTATAAAATTACCAGGAATACACCAGTGTTCCGATCGCGATATTATTGTACATCCACATCAGATCATTCATCTTCATACGGAAACATCCGTGTGAATTTGGATAGCCGACCGCAATGCCAAGTGGCTCATGAAACGTATTGCCGGTTCCATTTTCACCACCGTTTGACCACTGCAGGGTCACACCGTATTTGCCATACAGTGTCTTGGAATAAATCTTGCGAATGCCTTTCGGTGATGGCGCGTCATATGTACCGATTCCACATTTAAACGACTTGATCAGTTTCCAGTTTCCGACACTGCCTTTAAATACATTGATACGGCAGCGATACTGGCTCGCCCAGATCAGATACTTTGTCTCGCTGACAAGATTTTTAGAATTAATCATCTCTTCCTTTGCTGCCTTCGAATAATCCGTCTTACTATCCCATTTGTATCCATATGTCCGCAGATCCGATCCCTTAATCTTTATCTTCTGACCATTCGTAAGCATACAGGTAATATAACCCTTAACTGTTTTGGACGGTGCGATCACTTTTGTTCCTGATTGCAGAACCTGATTTTTTTTCTTTGTGTAATTATATACCGTCACCTTTCTTCTGGTTTTGGCATTATAATAAATAGAATGGATATCACTCGCCTTGTCCGACAGTGCCTTCGGCGTCGCACTCTTTGTAGAAGTATAATCGCTGTACACCTTTCTCTTATCCGACAGCAAACGGTAACTTCTCATACAAAAGCTTACCGACTTTCCATTTGTCAGACCTCCGATTGTACACTCCTTTGTGGAAGAATTCGTAATTCTTTTCACCAGTTTGCGTTGGCCGTTCACTACCCGATAAATTTCATAGCCATTTACACCACTTACACGATTCCAATTAAGCCCTACCTGACGGCTGCCATTATTAATCGCCACAAATCCGGTCGGCTTTGCCGGAATTTTTACTTTTGTTTTTACTGTAATTTCTTTATAAGCTCTGCTTTTGTAGGTTTTCTTCCCCACCTTCTCATAAGCTTTTACTGCAAAGTTATACGTTTTTCCTTCTTTCAGGCCGGTAATCTTTACCTTTCCAGATGATACTTTTTTGAGCTGCTTGTATTTGCTTCCGGATCTCTGATACACATAATATCCGTCCGCTCCGGGCACCTTGGTCCATTTTAAAGAAACAGAAGTTATTCCCGGTTCCGCTTTAAAAACTCTGACGGAATCCGGATATTTGCTGCTCGGCTCCGCCGCTGCAGATACACCAAGCAGCAGCAATGCAGACAATAAAATAGTCACATAACGCCTCAAATGCTTCATACTTTTCCCCCACACGCACATTTTCTTCATATTTTTGTAAAACTTTTTCAATATCAGTTTACTGAATGTACGGTTTTTTGTCAAGTTCCTTATCCCCGGTATATTTCATAATTTTTTCTTAATACGTCAAGTCTTTCATCGCAAAATTTTCTTTCTTCAGGTTATCTCTGCCCGTTCAAACTGACTATTGTACAGATTCGCGTAAAATCCGTGTGCCGCCAGCAACTCTGCATGTGTTCCCTGCTCAATAATATCTCCGTCCTTCATTACCAGAATCAGATCGGCATCACGAATCGTGGAAAGGCGGTGGGCGATCACAAAACTGGTGCGCCCTTCCATCAGACGATCCATCGCTTTCTGAATCTGAATCTCCGTTCTTGTATCGACAGAAGATGTTGCTTCATCAAAAATCAAAATTCGATTATCTGCCAGAATCGCACGAGCGATTGTCAGCAGCTGTTTCTGTCCCTGTGAAATATTGCCGCTCTCCTCATCCAATACCATCTGATATCCCCCCGGCTGGGACATAATAAAATGATGTGCATGCGCTGCCTTCGCCGCAGCGACCACTTCTTCATCTGTGGCATCGAGTCGCCCGTAACGGATATTTTCCATAATCGTACCGTTAAATAGCCAGGTATCCTGCAGTACCATTCCAAAAAGTTTCCGCAGTTCCCCGCGGTTAAAATCCTTAATATTATGACCGTCAATCAGAATTTCTCCGCTGTTCACATCATAAAAACGCATCAGCAATTTTACCATCGTCGTTTTGCCTGCTCCGGTCGGGCCGACGATTGCTACCTTTTTGCCCTGCTGCACATCTGCTGAGAAATCATGAATAATCATCTGATCCGGATTATACCCAAACGACACATGTGAAAATTTCACACTGCCTTCCATATTTTTAATGGAAACCGGATGTTCTGCCGTCTGATCCTCTTCCGGCTCGTCAAGAAACTCAAACACACGCTCAGAAGCCGCCATCGTCATCTGCAGCATATTTCCAACCTGCGCAATCTGCTGGATCGGCTGTGTAAAACTGCGGATGTATTGAAAAAATGATTGAATATCACCGACTTCGATCGCACCTTTTATGGTAAGAAAACCACCCAGAAGCGCCACCATCACGTAACCGAGATTACCGACAAACTGCATCACCGGCATCATGATGCCAGAAAAACACTGTGACTTCCATGCTGACTCGTACAGCTTTTGATTTGTTTTCTCAAAGGTGCGGATTACAAATTCTTCCTTATTAAATGCTTTCACAACTGTATGTCCGGAATAGATTTCCTCCACCTGACCATTAACCTCACCAAGATATTTCTGCTGATCCACAAAATATTTCTGTGAACGTTTCATTACCTGACTGATGATCAGCGCTGATAACGGAAGAATCAGAAGCGCCGCCAGAGTCATCCAGAGATTAATACTGATCATCATCACCAATACACCGACCAGCGTAGTCACCGCCGTGATCAGCTGCGTCATACTCTGGTTCAGACTCTGCTGCAGTGTATCCACATCATTTGTTACACGAGAGAGCACCTCACCATGCGTGCGGCTCTCGAAATATTTCATCGGAATACGGTTAATCTTCGCAGAAATATCACGGCGCATATGATAGGTCATATCATTGGACAACCCCGACATAATAAACCCCTGCACAAAAGACAGCACGGAGCTAACCAGATACAAACACATGGCACCCGCCAGAATATAACCGATTTTTCCAAAATTAATTTCTCCGACACCGCCAACCTTTGCAACCAGCCCATGAAACAGCTCCGTTGTCGCCTTTCCGAGCACCTTGGGACCAACGATATTAAAAATGGTTCCTCCCATTGCAAAAAACATCATCAATGCGACGCGGAATTTATATTTCCCCAGATAACGGAGCAGCTTTTGAAAAGTTCCCTTAAAATCTCTGGCTTTTTCACTCATTTTCCAATTCCTCCTCCGACAGCTGTGACATGGCGATCTGACGATACTCCTCACATGATTTCAGCAGTTCTTTATGCGTACCCTGTCCGGCAATTCTCCCATCTGCCAGAACAATGATATGATCCGCATGCAAGATAGTGCTGATCCGCTGCGCAACAATCAACGTTGTTGCACCCTTTGTCTCCTGTTTCAACGCTTTTCGCAGCACCACATCCGTCTTATAATCCAGTGCAGAAAAACTGTCATCAAAAATATAAATTTCCGGCTGCTTTGCCACTGCTCTGGCAATCGACAGGCGCTGCTTTTGACCGCCCGACACGTTTGTACCGCCCTGCGCGATCACAGAAGCAAGCCCCTCTGGCTTCTCACGGATAAATTCCCAGGCCTGGGCAATCTCTGCCGCCTTCTGGACCTCTGCCTGCGCAGCATCCTCTTTTCCATAACGCAGATTCGAATCAATCGTCCCCGAAAACAACACACCTTTCTGTGGTACGTATCCGATACGGTCGCGCAAATCTTTTAAAGAAATCTCACGCACATCCACACCATCTACAAAAATCTCTCCTTTTGTCACATCATAAAAACGCGGAATCAGGTTGACCAGCGTACTTTTGCCGCTTCCGGTACTGCCGATAAATGCCACCGTTTCTCCCGGTCGGGCTGTAAAATTGATATCAGTAAGTACATCCTCCTCTGCATCTGGGTATCCAAAAGAGACCTGTCGAAACTCTACCCTGCCCTTCTGAGATTCTACAACCGCTCTCGGCTGCTGCGGTGTTTTTATTGTCACTTCTGTTTCCAATACATCATTAATGCGCTTTGCAGCCACGCTTGCACGCGGCAGCATAATCGAAAGCATCGTAATCATCAGGAAGGACATAATAATCTGCATCGCATACTGCATGAAAGCCATCATATTTCCCACCTGCATATTTCCGGCATCAACTGCATGTGCACCGTAATACACGATTAATACTGTAATCCCATTCATAATCAACATCATACACGGCATCATAAACGTCATACAGCGATTTACAAACAAGTTCGTTTTCATCAACTCATGATTCGCTTTTTCAAAACGCGCCTCCTCATGCTTCTCCGTACTAAACGCACGGATTACCGGAATACCGCTCAAAATCTCACGCGTCACAAGGTTCAGTCGATCTACCAGCGTCTGCAAACTCTTAAATTTCGGCATTGCCACTGCAAATAAAAATCCGATCAGCGCCATTATCAGTGCAACACCAAGCGCTAAGATCCAGGTCATGGACACATCTGTATTCAACACCTTAAGCACACCGCCGATACCAAGGATCGGCGCGTACAAAATAATACGGAACATCATAGTTGTCATCATCTGCACCTGCTGAATATCATTCGTACTTCGAGTAATCAGCGATGCCGTAGAAAATCGATTCAACTCTGCTCCGGAAAAAGAAATCACCTTACGGTATACTTCATTGCGCAGATTATGTCCCATTCCCGCTGCAAGACGGCTGGACAAAAAGGTTACCAGAACCGCACAAAGCATTACCAGCGCAGCGAGCCCCAGCATTTTCAGACCACTTTTCAAAATATATCCGGTCTGAATAGCAGCCACGTCTTTCCCCATCTCCTCATATTCTTTTTGTACAAAAGCTGCAGCAGACTGTGTCACAATAGACTCCGGCATGTCGGCAAGCTGTGCGCTCTGCATTCCCTCTGCAGTCATACCGGAAAGCGCCAGCATCGGAATGCCAAACAGTTCATTCAAACATGCTCTGGTTTCTTCATCTACTTTCTTCAACACATAAGTATCACCTGCCAGTGTATAGTTTTCCTGCACCCTGGCTGTCTCCTCCTCTGTCATAAAAAGAAACAGATCCTCCATCGTACTTTGTCGGATTTCCTCCGGCACACCATCCTCAATGCCTTTTTGCTGAATGCCTATATTGACAATCCTGGACGTATAGTCCGGCATAGACAGATCACAGTATGCCTGCAAAAACAGCAGCAATACTATTAATACAATCGAAAACCATCTGTCTTTCACATAACGAAACATTTTTAACATACGTCTTTTTCCTTCTTCTCTTAAAATTTACTGTAAAATAATAGTATAAACTCCCGTAATTTACAATCAGATGTAATGATATTTTATAGTAGTTTTATTTTTTTTACATTTTATACAGGATTGTTCTATAGCGTAAAAAATTTTCATTTTCCTATCCTACAAAAAAAATATGCTCCGGCAGTACTGCCGGAGCATCTATCCTATTCTCTGTTTATTTTACCTCATGATCCTTTGCATATTCGCAAACCTTTTCCCATGCTTCCTCATCAAATTCACGATCACGGAAATAATATTTACGATCATCCTCCGTAATCTTCTTAATCACGCGAGCCGGATTGCCAACCGCCACACTCCAGTCCGGAATATCCTTGGTCACTACACTTCCGGCGCCAATCACAACATTATTGCCAATATGTACGCCCGGAACAACAACCGTATTCCCGCCGATCCAACAATTATCTCCAATTGTTACTTCAATGCCATACTCGTAAGCGGAATTTCTGGATACCGGATGTAACGGATGACCGGCTGTATAGATCGCCACATTCGGTCCGAACAAACAGTTATCACCGATTTTTACCGGAGCCACATCGACAATCATGCAATTATAATTTGCAAAGAAATTCTTTCCCACCTCAATATGAGAGCCGTAATCACAGTAAAATGGCGGATTCAAAAATGCATTCTCAGACTTACCAAACAGATCTTTTACTCCCGCCGCAATCGCATCAAAATCTGCTAAATCCGTGGTATTTAATTTCTGTAATTTTTGACGGCATTTTTTCTGTTCCTCAAATACAGCTTCATCAGAGATATACGGCAGCTGCGCGTCTCTTCTTTCAATATTGTTCATATCATTTTTCCTCTTGATCAATTATTATTTATTTTACATTTAATAAGGAAGGTTCTCTGTTCTTTAAACTGTAATCTCACCGCTGAGTACCTTCTTATAATCCTCATAATTCTTCTTCAGCAACTCTGGCGTATTAAGTTCATAAGGACATTTGCTCTTACATTTTCCACAGTTCAGGCAATCTTCAATCTTTTTCATCTCCGCCTGCATATTCTCGGAAAGCCAGTTTGCCGATGGTGCACGACGCAGCATCAGTGACATTCTCGCGCATTGATGAATCATAATGCCTGCCGGACACGGCATACAGTAACCGCAGCCACGGCAGAAATCACCACTTAGCTCTGTCTTCTCTTTCTCAATATAAGCACAGATTTCCTCATTCATAGAAGGAGTTTCTTCCATATAGGAGAGCCACTCTTCCAGTTCTCTCTCTCTTTGAATGCCCCAGATTGGCAGCACATTTTCAAACTGCGTCATAAACGCCATCGCCGCTTCCGAACGGTTGATCAGTCCTCCCGCCAACCCCTTCATAGCAATAAATCCCATATTTTTTTCCTGACAGCCTTTCACCAGCGCCAGTTCTTTTTCCGTAGACAGGTAACTAAACGGAAACTGAAGCGTTTCATAAAGCCCACTTTCAATCGCCTCCTGCGCAATTCCTAACTTGTGAGCCGTAATGCCGATGTGGCGGATCTTTCCCTGCTTTTTAGCCTCCATCATGCACTCATACATACCGGTACCATCCCCCGGTGCAAAACATTTGTCTGCACAATGAAACTGATAAATATCCAGATAATCCGTTTTCAGATTCGTCAGTGTCGTTTCCAGCTGGTTCCAGAATTCCTCCGGTGTTTTTGCCATCGTTTTGGAAGCAATATAAATCTTCTCACGCATTCCTTCAAATGCTGCTCCCAACTTTTCCTCACTGTCACTGTAAGCTCTCGCCGTATCAAAAAAACGCATTCCACCCTCATAAGCGCGACGCAGTAATTTTACAGCCGCTTCTTTACTGATACGCTGGATGGGCAGTGCACCGAATGCGTTCTGTGGCACCGTAATCCCTGTACTTCCAAGTGTAATCTGTTTCATCGCTATTCCCTCCCATCTCTATTTTCAATATCAAATTTTCATTCCTGCTTCACAGGTATTTTTCTTATTTTAGCTTTAGTTCTGTACCTTTGTCAATCAGTAACACAAAATATACAGCCCTTATATATGCTGCTATTACATAAAAACGGCAGCATACTCTGCCACCGTTTTATCATTCACCGTTTTCCAGGTCTTCTACTATCTTTTCCAATTGTTCAGCCATCTTTTTATTGTCATTTGCTTTAGCGATCAACGCCGCCGCAACCAAAAGCATCTCTCTGTTGTTAATACCTGTCTTGAGAACCATATCCGTAACATACTGTTCTTTCGGTACCGAAGCGATAAATTGTCTGGCATACTGTTTGCCGCTGCGAACTGTGCCGCAGACCTCCACAAGCTCTTTCTTTTCCAGTGCACGAAGCATATGTAAAATATATGTATGATCCCACCGTGCATTTGTACATCTTTCAAGAATTTCCATGCTTATCAAAGGCTTATCCGCATCCCAGATGATACCCATCACAATTTCTTCGTTTTTTGTAAGATGTCTGAACATATTTCCCTCACTTGTATTTCACAATCGTATAACTATCGCTATTATAGACCAAATCAGCAAGGTTTGTCAAACAATACCGCGTTTTTTTCCAGTTTTTTCCATATATTTCTGCATATTTTTACATTGAAATAATTCCAAATCATCGAACATTCCAGACCATTCATTCAGAACGCAGACGAAACTTCATTTGCACCGGGTTGTGATCAGAAAATCGAAAATCCAGATCCAATGTGCCGTATTCCAACATCTCCACATTGTCTGACCAGATCATCGCATCCAATACCCAGCAATCATTTGTTCCGTCATAAGCTCTGCCTGCATCACGGCAGGTTGGCGCCATATCGCTTACTCCCTCATCCACCAACTTTTTGCTGCCCAGCGTGAAGCCTTCCGGAATGGACACAAAATCAAACTGCTTTGCCCAGCTGGCCGCTTCATCTGCTGCATTCTCAAAGCGGCTGGCCGAATCTCCAACCATATCATGGTTAAAGTCACCGCCGACAATTACATAATTTCCTGCGGCATATTCTGCAATCATATCCTCATACAACATATTTCTCTGCGCATTTAAAATATCCATATCCACGCCGTAGGCAGAAAGATGCACATTAAACAATACTAATTTCCGCCCATCATCCACCGGCAGACGACTAATGCTATAACAGCGGTCAAGATCAAGAAACTTGGAAAACGATTCCGAAATCGGCAAGCTGCGTCTCAGTCCGGACTCAATGACTGTATTAGCCGCCGTCACAATGCCCGCCTGATTTTTGCCATGCGGCTGATTCAGCGGCCAGAATAAAAAGGCAGAATCATAATTCTGCGCAAATACCGTTGCATACTCCGGCAGCGCTTCTTTTACCATCTCATATTGATTTATGTGGTAACTTCTGGTTCCATCGATATCCACTTCCTGCAGCAAAAGGAAATCCGGATCTACTGTTTTGATTTCCGCCAACATACCGGTAAGATTCTCTTTTACACGTTCCTCACTCTTGCCCCAGGACTGCGTGCCGCCATCCATAAAAAAATCAAATTCCGGATCATACGCACCAAATCCCACGTTCGCTGTAACAATCATAAATTCCTGCTCTTTCGCAGCGATTTCCGGCAGGTCTGCCTCTTGCGCCGCCGGCACATCTACCGTCAGTGTCTGTTTATCTTCGATCCTGCGATAACTCAGCATTACATATGCCACATAAGCAGTAACTATCAATATAAGTATCAATAAAACGATACCGATTACTTTTCCCACTTTTTTCATCGTCCCTGTCCTCCCGTTTTTTCCCGAAATCAGAAAACAGTATTTTTCATACTATTCCGTATGAGAAATACTGTTTTTACCACATCAAAGCAGAGCCGTCCTAACCACGAATCGATTTTGCCAGCGCTACCGCCTCTTTCGTCAGATCGCGAATCGTATCAAATTCACCTGCCTTGATCAGATCACCTTTTACCATCCAACTGCCTCCGCAGCAGAGAATTTTATCACATTCCAGATAATCTCTGAGGTTTTTCGCGCTGATACCACCAGTCGGCATGAATTTCACCATGGTATAAGGAGCTGCCAGCGCCTTGATCGTCGCCACACCGCCGAACTGCTCCGCCGGAAAGAATTTCACAACCTTCAAACCTCGTTTTACCGCCTGTGCAACCTCTGACGGAGTGATACAGCCTGGAAATACCGGAATATTTTTTGACAGACAGTAGTCTACAACTTCCGGATCAAAGCCCGGGCTGACGATAAATTTAGCACCCGCATTTACCGCGCGATCCACCTGTTCGATTGTCAAAACCGTACCCGCGCCAACCAGCATCTCTGGATACTCTTTTGCCATCTGACGGATAGACTCCTCCGCTGCCTCTGTACGAAAAGTCACCTCCGCACACGGAAGTCCCCCTTCCACCAAAGCTTTTGCCAGTGGAAGCGCATCCTTCACTTCATTCAGCACTACAACCGGCACTACGCCAAATCCTGTAAACTGTTCTGCAATTGTTTTCATTGTTCGTCCCTTTCTTTCCTGTTATTTATACTTTCTGCCGTCTCCCTGTCCGAGGTTCCCGTCGGCAATTTTTTATAGTATAACACATCTACCTATAAATTGCATATCATTTCCTTCTTTTTATATATCTGATACCACACATTCCAACTGACAATCATATGGCTCCTGCTCTACATGACTCTGCTGATATTCCTTTGCCTCTACGCAGCCCATTGCCTTATAAAATGCCTGACTTTCCACCGCTGAATGTGCCGAAATATAGAGTTTTTGTGCGCCATGTTCCTTTGCCCACGCTTTCGCCTGCAAAAATAGCTTACGTCCGATTCCTCTGCCACGCATATCCTGCGAAATATGGATACTTGTCAGATCGAGATACTGACCTTTACTTCCAAACGGCTTCGCTTCTACAGACACAAATCCTTTCAATCTGCCGTCAAAAAACGTGCCCATAACCATTCCGCCCGTCCGCACTGTATTTTTCAGGCACTGTATGAGAAACTCATAATCCTTCTCATTCCAATCATCTACAAACGGATCGCTTTTTATACACCACTTACCATCCATTTTACGCCAACAGTCCGTTACGACCTGACGGCGGATAAAATCCGCAAACAATTCCCGTGTAATTTCGTTTTCCGATACCATTTTATATGTGATCAGAGGATTCTCCACGGCAAATACCAGATGCGGCATATCTATTCCATAATAATGCTTTACAAATTCATCGCACACTGTCATTCCGTTTCGCTTTGCTACATTTTGAGACGCAATATTATTGTCTCGGATAATTGAACAGACCCAGGGTGCTTTCAAAACCTCAAAAGCATACTTTTTACAGGCTTCTGCCGCTTCCGTCGCATATCCCTGATGCCAAAACTTCTTCTGAAACAAATAGCCAATCTCCAGCACTTCTTTTCCCTTACATTCCTGCATCGTCAAGCCGCACTGCCCGATCAGTTCACCTGTTTTCTTTAAAACAACCGCCCATAACCCGAAGTTTCCGTACTTTTCATAACGTGTCAGCTGCCGATCCAGCCACTCCTGTACTTCCTCATCGGAAAAAGCATGCTCATAAGCATACATTACCTCCGCATCCTGCAATATTTTACAGAGTGCCGGGTAATCGTTTTGAGTAAGCTGGCGCAGCATAAGTCGAGCAGTTGTTATCTTTCCTCTCTCGTTTTTCACTTTGTAATTCTCCCTTTTTTAGTACTTCCGATTTCTTCTACATAGAATGTGCACTGTAACGGACAGCATATCGAATCGCATTTTTTAAACTAAGTTCATTGCCGGTTCCTTTTCCTGCATGATAAAAATCTGTTCCATGATCCACACTAGTACGAATAATCGGCAGTCCAAGCGTGACATTTACACCTTCCACAGATTTCCATTCCTGTCGTTCTTTATCATAGACGAATCCCACTGTTTTCAATGGAATATGACCCTGATCATGATACATGCACACCACAATATCATACCAGCCGCCAAGCGCTTGAGAGAACACCGCATCCGGCGGAATCGGCCCCGCGATATTCTCAATTCCTTCTTTCTTTGCCGCTTCTATCGCTGGAATAATCTCGTCTATTTCTTCGGTTCCAAACAAACCGTTTTCTCCGCAATGCGGATTCAGTCCTGCCACTGCAATCTTCGGATTCTCAATTCCCATATCCTTACAAGCTTGCTCCGCAATCCGTATTACATCTAACACTCTTTCTTTTTTTACACGATCACAAGCCTCCCGAAGAGATACGTGCGTAGAAACATGGACAACCCGAAGTTCCTGATGCGCCAGCATCATAGTATATTTTTTTGTCCTTGTATAATGTGCATAGATTTCTGTATGCCCATCAAAATGTGTAATCCCATCCGAATTTCTTCCATTTTCATACGCTAAAGCCTTATTTAATGCATCTTTATTCAGCGCATTTGTACAGGTGGCATCTACTTCCCCTGCAAGTGCCAGACGAATTACTTCTTTTACACATTGAAACGCGGCATTTCCACCCTCCACACTCACTTTTGCCATTTCAAATGCAGAGATATCCTTTATCAGTTCCAAATGCAGAACATCAATCGTTCCCGGTACAAATACCGCATCCGATAATTTTCCGCAGCGATGAATTTTCATATTCTCTTTTCCGGTAAAGCGCAGCGCCTGTTCCATCACGTCACCATCCCCTACAACAATTGGATGACATATTTCATAAATTGCAGGATCTGCCAGCGCTTTTACCGTTATTTCCGGTCCCGTTCCAGCCGGATCTCCCATCGTTATCCCAATAATTGGTTTCTTATTCATCCTATCTCCCTTCAATTTCAAAACCTCTTTTTAGTTCCGTCAGTAAAGATACTTCTCCAAACCCTCCAGACTTTGTGAGAATCCTCCGTTTTTCGCCCCAAACATAAAATTCAGACAGCACAACTCCAGGAAACAACTCACAATACGGTGTAAGCTCAGAAATATCCATCTCCTTCATAAACTTCTCCAGCGTGTCTCCTCCAATAACCATAACCGTTCCCGTTTCTGTATTCCGATACAGCCATCCCATCGATGCTCCAAGATTTTCCGCTATTCTGCTGCGCATTTCTTCTTCTGATAATCCCATCTTTTTTGCAAGAAGGATAGTTTCTTCTTTCTCTTCAAAATTAGAAGAAAGGATCACATACGGATCATTTCTGACTTGTTCTTTCAAATTATGTAAGTATTCCTGTCCTTTTTTACTCCCGCAGAAATTCTTTTGAAGAATCTGCTCTGCTGTAAACCGAACAGATACGAAGCCGTTCTTTATCGCATCATTGACCTGCGCAACAGAAATCGGATTTACGCTTCCGCAGAGTACTGTTATTTTATCCCGCAAATGCAGTTTTTCTGTCGGACAGGTCTCAATCCCTAATAATCCTGCCAGTTCTTCCGCAAAACCCGCACATCCGGCAAATACACGAATCTTATAGTCTTTGATACATTGCCAACCGGCTTCTTTAAGAGCGCTCTGATTGTCAGCATCCAACACAAAAATCAACGGATTTTCTGTCAGACATACCGCTCCTAACCCCTGCTGTATTTCCAATTTGCTTTGTTCTGCAATAATTTCTTTCACAGAGGAATGTACAACCGGATTAAATGGATCTGCTGCAAATACACTTTCTGACACCGGAATGTTATCAATATATTGAATTCCGCCTTTCGTCAAACGATTCATTTTCGGAAATGCCGGTAAACACGCCAAGATATTGTGACCGGACGCTCTCAAAATCGCTTCTAACTCTGCTCCAATATTTCCTCTTAATGCAGAATCTGTTTTTTTATAAAAATACTCGGTTCCAATCGCTGCCGCCTGCTTCGTAATATTACTGACCGTCTCCGCAGCTTCTTCCGGTTTTTTATGGCGCGTTTCAGAATCAACCACAAGCACATCCACATCTTCCACCATTTCTTTGGAAATGGTAGTCTTCATGGTTACTTTTGTACGAATCCCTTTTTGCGCAAACTGAACCCCCGTATCGAGCGCACCAGTAAAATCATCTGCTATGACCAATAATTTTATCATACGTTTTCCTTTCCTATATGTCAATTTGATAATGTGCTTTTTATATCATATTACCAGTCAAAATTACATCTATTTTTCAACTTATAATTGTATTTTATTATGATTAATTCCTATGGTGCTTATCCTTTGAATTCTTCACATATCCAAATGATAGAATAATTTTTGACACCCCTTTGCACCTAGAAAAAACCGCCTGCATTTTTGCAAGCGGCTTTTGAGTAAAAGGTTATTCGTCTGTTTCCTCTGATGAACGAGCTCCGAACAGAATACGCATATAGTCACGCCGGGCATATAAGATACGGTCTACATAGACCTCTTTACCATAAGAACGATAAAAACTGATATAGTTCCCACTAACAATAAAACGGTAATCGCTTTCGATGTCAGTCACTGAGGAGAGGGGTGTGCCCGCCTGGGCATAAGTGCGTAAAATACGGAGACTTTTGGTAATCCTGCTTACAGTTCCCAAGGCGGCGGAGGGATTCAGCAGCTCCTCCTCAATATACGCCTTTATTTCCACAAGATCATTTTGGGCTTCTTCGGATAAATGAATGTTATTCATTGACAATCCCGAGGTGTTCCTCCACAGCCTCTAAAGACAGCCAGCCTTTCTCCTCACCAGATTTCCGGCCTTTTGCAAGTTCATTCATCAGCCGAAGTGTCGCCTGGGTTTTCTCAAAATCCCGCATATCCAAAATAGCATACCGGCCCCGTCCGTTCTTTGTAAGGAACACAGGAGCACCAACTGCTACATCGTGCAGTACTTCACTATAATTACGCAGATCAGAAATAGGTTTAATATTTGGCATATTCATCAGCTCCTTCCTATTCATAGTATATCCCGATCTGCTGTGAAATTCAACAGCAATTTTTACAGCATAATCATTCACTGTTCTAATAAAAACGTTTTCAATATCTTTCTCCCCTTACCTCTGCTTTAATACACAAATCCCCCCAACCTGATTTCTCAGATTGGGGGAATCCTCATTTTACATATATGATCTCCAGTAACCAACTTTTCTTTCATTGATTTCTTTAATGACTTCCGGTTCTACCTTGAAGTTTCTTTCCATATCCATCAGACCGTTGATCTCCTGCTGTACGTCGGAAACCTGTGTGTAACAGAAGCCGCATACATACGGAACTTCTTTTACTGCTGTAGTGATTTCATCAAATCTGCGGATAAACTCTTCCTTGGTATTTACCTTGTTGCCGTAACCCCAGCCGGAATCATCGTTGTTAAACGCAATCCCGCCATATTCGCTGATGATCACCGGCTGTCCCTTGTAAGCATAACCATTCGCAAATGCAGATTTACTGCTGCTGTGATATACTTCCGTTGTAAAGATTTCATCTTTGCAGTCCATATATCTCGCTTTAAAGATCTCGCCTACTTCCTCATAGTCATGCAGCGTAATGATATCGGAAACAGTGTGTTCCCAACCATCGTTTACAATCACCGGACGATACGGATCAACACTCTTAGTCAGGTGATAAATCGCCTCAGTAAAATGCTGTTCATCACGTTTTGTCTCCACCCTTGATACTCCCCAGGACTCATTAAACGGTGTCCAGGTAATGATGCACGGATGATTGTAATTCTGTTTTACAATTTCCATCCACTCTTTTGTGAACTGCTCTACCGCATAGTCCGTATAGCGATATGCTGCCGGAACCTCACTCCAAACCAGCATACCCTTTACATCGCACCAATACAGGAATCTCTCATCCTCTGTTTTCTGGTGCTTTCTAAGACCATTATAGCCAAGCGCCATAATCTTGTCGATGTCTTCAATCAGCGCTTCTTCACTCGGCGGCGTCAGATTAGAATCTTTCCAGTAGCCCTGGTCCAGAATCAATCTCTGATACAACGGGCGTCCATTTAACAAAATATTCGGTCCATCGATACGGATTTCACGCATTGCACAATAGGAACCTGCTTTATCCAGTACATCATGCGCACGCAGCAGTTCAAACTCTACATCGTACAGATTCGGTTCTTCCGGAGACCACATATGGCATCCCCAAATAAAGCCCTGTTCATTTTTTCTGATGAACATATCCAGAGAAGCTGTCATATGCGCATCCGTTACCGCTGTTAAACTTTTGTTTACAAGCACACCTTTGTAAGAAACCGTTGCGGAAACAAAAAGCTGACCATTCATCATACTTTCCGGAACAACTAAGTCATATTCCACATCTAAACGTCCCTGTTCCAGAACCGGTGTCATTTTCACCTTATCTAAACGAACTTTTGATGCATATTCAGTCCAAACTGTTTTCCAAATGCCGGTAATCGGCACATACCAACAAGCAAAATTGCTGTCAATCCATCTCTGTTTTCCGCGCGGCTGCTGCATATCGTAGCTATCCTCAACCTTAACAACCAATTCATTCGCGCCGTCATGCAGAAGATCTGTGATCACAAAAGAAAATCTCGCATAACCGCCGGTATGCTTACCTGCGAACTGACCGTTCACCCAAACTTTCGTGATATAATCGCTTCCCTCAAAATGGAGAATATAATCTTCTTTTTCCAGTCTTGCAGCATCTGCCTGAATCTCTCTTCTGTACCATACAAAATCATGGCGTGTTTCATCATGAATGCCGCTTAATTTTGTTTCAAAGGTAAACGGAACATTAATTTTCTTATCACCCTGAAACTTTTCGTACCATTTTTCTTTTTCTCCCTGGTTTCCGTCGTCAAACCGAAAATCCCAGGAGCCATTCAAGTTCACCCAGTTGTCTCTGACAAACTGCGGTCTCGGATAATCTTTTACATAACATTTCATTGTGTGCTGATCCTCCTTTTTCATTTACGTTCATTTTAAAACAGTATTACTGTTCTTTTGCTGTAATTATATCTTTTTTTCTTTTTTTGTCAATCCATTTTCCATGCTTTTCACCAAGTTTTTTTATTTATAAACAATATTATTGTTTATATTTGGTGAAAGCCTACAGATTTTTTATGCAAATAACTTCTTTTCGGCTGCCAGGTTCTACCGATGTCTTTGCGCGCTGCACAGACCTCTTCTTCACATAGTTTATCTTCATTTACAAATTATATCGAACTCAAAATAATATTTCTCAGTTTTCTGGTTAACGACCACATTCCAATACCTTTTCGTTGCATCCCAAAAAGAATTGTCATATTTTCTTCTGGAAAATTAGCAAAATATGCCCCCAGCCAACCATCCCAGCCATACTCACCTACACGCGTCAACATAGAAGATTGTGATGGATTTTTACAAATTCTCATAAGATTCGAATAACTATACCCATAAAGTCCAAACTTCTTTTCAAACATAATCTGCTGTTCTTCCATCAGTTGTCCTTTTGTCAAAAAATCAACTGTTCTACTACGCAAAATACGTTTATTTTTATATAAGCCACCATCCAAAAGCATTCTTCCAAATTTCATATAATCATCCAATGTGGCTGCTAATCCCGCACCACCTGATTCAAATGCCGGGTTTCGTTCCAATTGATTTTGAATCGCATCTTCATTTCCTGTATATAAAACAAGCCTTTTTCCTTTAGAGCTTTCTTCAACATCATAGGTTTTTGCCAATCTTAATCGTTTTTCTTCTGGAATCCAAAACCCTGTATCATACATTTCCAATGGATCAAAAATTTCTTTTTTCAGAAATTCTCCAAACCGCATTCCCGATACAACTTCTATCACAGCGCCTAGGATATCCGCTGACAATCCATAGTTCCACGAGCTTCCCGGTTCAAACATAAGCGGAAGTTCACCAACCAAATTTGCAAACTCAACTGTCGTCACTGGATGTTCCCCATACAAACGCGATTCAACTTCTTTAAGTAGATTATTTGTTTTTATTCCTACCTTCGTTAAATCCGAATACGTTAAACCAGATGTCATCTGCATTAAATCAAAGAGTGTAACCTCTTTATTTACAGAATGTACCATTCCTCCTTCATCCAATACTTTCTGGTTTTTAAATCCAGGAAGAAAAACAGAAACAGGTTGACACAAATCCAGAATACCACGTTCCACTAATATCATAACCGCAACCGCAGTTACTGGCTTAGTTTGTGAATATAACCGGTAAATAGTATCACGCTCTATTTTTTTTCCATTTTCAATATCACTCATACCCTCCGCTAAAAAACAAACTTCTTCATTATTTTTATGAACAAGCACACTTACTCCAGCGATCTCTTGTTTATCAATATATTCGCAAATTGTATCTCGTAAATTCTCTATCATTTCTATAATTTTCACCTCATTTTGCATTTAAAACAAGATAAGCCTTACCGCTGATTACAGCTTATCTTGTTTTTAAGATTCTTATTATTTTACAAATCCCATATCTTCAAATCAACCTTTTACCGCTCCAGTCATCATTCCCGCTACAATTTGTCGTTCAAACAAAATATACATAATTATCATCGGCAAAGATGCCACCATTGCTGCTGTCATTGGCACCACATAGTCAACAGTATACGTACTTACAAATGTCGGAATACCAATCGGAAGTGTAAACATTTCATTTTTCATCGCACAAAGCAGTGGCCATAAATAATTATTCCAACTTCCAACAAAAGAAAAAATACATACAGTTGCAATAATCGGTTTTGACAATGGCAATACTATCCTACAAAAAATAGAAAGTTCTCCTCCTCCATCTATACGAACCGATTCTATAATTTCATTTGGTAAAGCTTTAAAAAAATTCACCATAATGATTAAGTTCATAGAGCCAGCAACTGCAGGCAATATCATGCCAGGAAGTGTATTTATCATTTTCAAATTATTCGCTGTAATAAACAGCGGAACAATTGTCGCTTCTCCAGGCACTAACATTCCAAGCAAAAAGTAAAAAAAGAAAATATTATTCCCTTTAAACGGTATCTTCGCAATCGCATATGCAGCCATCGATGAACAAATAATTGTTGATCCAGTAGTAACAATTGCAATAATCAAGCTGTTTTTAAACCACAATGGTACTGATGTATTAAACATAATCTGAGGATAGTTTTCAAATGTATACGGTGGTTTAAACCAGTCAAAAACCGTTTTTATCTGTTGTCCCTCCGTCTGCAGAGATACAAACAATGCCCAAACAATTGGCAATAGAAAAATTACAGCAAGTATAATCGAAAAAAGATTTAACAAATAATATCCAGCAGTCTTTTTTCTCCCAATCATGACTTTTCACCCTTTCTCTGAATAAATTGTTGCACCAAAGACAGCACAAGAAGAATACCAAACAAAACATATGACATAGATGCTGCATATCCCATTTTATTTTTTTCGAATGCAGTCTCATAAATATACTGTATAATCGGGCGTGTTGAATTTGCCGGACCCCCACCTGTAATTAAATCAATCTGTCCAAACACTTTAAAACTTGCTATCATTTGAAGCAAAAATACAAGCCATGTTGTAGCTTTAATCAAAGGAACTTCAATTTTCATTAATATTTGAAATTTAGAAGCTCCATCAATTGCCGCCGCCTCATAAATATCCTGCGGTATATCTTGCAGCGCAGAAATAAAAAGCATCATACTAAACCCTACTGTCCACCAAGTTGTCATCGTTGTAATTGATACCCATGCAAGATTTGTATCTTGAAGAAACTGAATTTCTGTTCCTGCCGGAATAATATTAAGCGCATGCAGCAGCCCATTAATCAAACCTGTATATGGCGAAAACACATTTTTCGCTATAAATGAAGCTGCTGAAATAGATAAAATACTCGGAATATAATACGCAATACGAAGCGATTTTTTCATACGTGTTGCTCTATTTGCCAACATAGCCAATAGCATAGCTGTAATAACTAACATTGGTGTTGTAATAACTACAAACTTGCAGGTATTTCCCAATGTACTCCAAAAATGACGGTCATTCAAAAATTTTGTATAATTATCTAAACCAACAAATTTCTGTTTTCCCATCATACCCCAATTATGTAAACTAACATAGATTCCCTCACCAACTGGCCAAATTGTAAATATCGTATATAAAACAAAAAATGGTAACATAAATAGGCAGGCAATCAAAAAATTTTTTCTTTTTTTTGCTTTACTCATTTTTTCCCCTTTCTATTACAAATAAAATCATTTTGGCATTAATAGAATACCTATGCTATACAGTATATAACTGCCTAGACCATGGATTTTCGAATAAAAGAAAGGGAGCCTTTGGCTCCCCTTGCAGTTTAAATGTTACGGAAGATTATTTGCAATAGCCTCAGCTAAATACTCAACTAATGTGTCAACATCTATAGAATCTGCCCAATATTCATTCAACGCACTCTTCATATCTGTTTCAATCGCCTGACTTGTCGGACAACTAAAAGAGTATGCTGCATTATCAAGAATAGATACTAAATTGGCTCTACCCGGAAGCGCAAGAAACTCTTCGCTCTCAACAACCTGTTTACATGCCGGAATCTGTCCAGACTGTGCCCATGTTACACCACCGTCCTTTGACGCACTGACCATAAATTCAACCGCTGCAATTGTTTCTTCTTCACTTCTATTCGGATTCACCGGAAGAATAAAAGTATGTTGATCAGCAAAAACGCCCGGGTTTTCAAACAACTGTGGCCATGGCATCTCTCCGAAATTCAAACCATCTGTTTGTTCAAATGCACCACGTGCCCATGTACCACCTATAAAAAGCCCTGCTGTGCCCGCCTGGAAGAATTTCTGATGATCTTCAATTCCTGCCAGAGCATAACCATTATCATAAATAGATTTCACAAATTCAGCTGCTTTCTTAGCAACTTCAGCATCCATTCCAACATCAGACCAATCTTCTGTCAAAATTGGTGATCCACCCATCTGATTATAGGTTGCCCAGAAAATTCTCCACGGATCATCATCTTTACTCGTAATCGAAACTGCCGATTCTCCTTCTTCCATAACTGCTTTTACTTTTTCGCAAATAGCATTAAAATCATCTACACTCTTAATATCCAAAGTGCCATCTTCTTGCACTTCCACACCAGCTTCTGCCAATATATCAAGATTATAATATAAAACCTCAGCATGTGTATCAAGAGGAATAGCATAAATATTGCCATCTGCATCAGAAACAGACTCAATTGCTTTTTCTGAATAGGACTCTGTTAAATCAATCCCAAGTTCTTCCAAATATGGATTTAACGGTTCAATTACACCATCATTCATTAAATATGACAGTCTCGAAGCATGAGAAATACCTATATCTGGTCCATTGCCTGTTGCAACAGCAGTTGTCAATTTTGTATAGTAGTCTGCCCATACAAGCATAATAGACTGGACTTCTTTTGTCGGACCGCCTGCATTGTAATCAGCGATAATTTGATCCATAAAGCCCCCATCTCCACCTGAAAACAGAGACCACAGCACAAGTTTATTCTCGTCAACTTCAACCGCTTCCGGGTTCTCTACCGTACCATCTTCATTTGTAATAACCTCCTCTGCAAAAGCTGTTGATGTCATTCCCAATGCGATTGTTCCGCCAAGTAACATTGCTAAAATCTTGCGTTTCATTTTTAACCCTCCTTATTTTTTTATTAAATACACAATTCCACACTTTCTATTCGGCCGAAATAGTTTGAACAGTTTTTCTGTTCCTTTGTTTATGATTATACGTTATTTTCAACAAATGTCAATCTCTTTTTTTTAATATTTGTTTGATTTGACGGATATTTTTTGTTTTTTAATTATTTTCTTTTGTTAATTACAGTATCTTTGTTATTTTGTTCTGTTTTACTACAATTTTATTGTTTATTACAAAAATATTGGCAAAAAAAGAGAGAAACCGCTTCCACCAAAGCAATTTCTCCCGCTTTCCTTCGCTTTTATCTGTATTCTGCCGTTAAAATAATATCCTGCGCATAATCGCCAAAGGTCTTTCCAAACAGATTAAATCCTCCTGCGTATTTAGCATTAGGCTTATTGCCAATACGCACCTCAATATAAGGACGTTCCGGCAGTTTCAAGTCAGCAACTCCAGTATCAGCAACACGTACGCCGTTGATATAGGTTCCGGTGTCGCGTATCTCCCACTCTGTCAGACGTCCGAATTGACTGGATCCGCCGGACCAAGCCGCCGGCGTTAAACGTCCTTTACGGCTGCCAAAATCTCCCGGACTGGTAAAAGTACCGCAGTCCATACCATTCACCCACAAAGTAATGTCCGATTTCCAATCTTCACGGTATCCAGGCGCTTCCGAACAAATTTCCGCCGACAAAAGAAGTCTTGATATATCACTCCCTGCCGGAATACCATTCGCGAACTGATACTCTACATATCCTGAAGCTGTCCACAAAAGACCAGCTGTCATTCTCTCCGGATAATAAAAACAAAACTCTCTGTCCTCATTGCCAATCACACTCCCATTCGGCGCACACATCCCGCAGGTCGGTGAAACCTGGCAGCTAGAAAATGCCCCGATTGGCATTTCTGTGCTGAACACCTCGTTGATATCTTTATTTCTCTTCAACAATCCCAGTGTTATATTGTCCACTTTTCTGGTACAAAGCTTCATAGTCCCTCTGGTTCCCGGCTGTTCCTCCATCCGAATCAAACCCGCCTGCTCCAATATTTTAAGATGAAATGCCGTACTGGATGCCGGAAGATCCATCTTTTTCGCGATTTCTCCTATAATCAGACTCTCTTCATATAAGAGCTGCAACATTTCCAGACGTATCGGAGATGACAGCGCCTTTCCAAGATCACTGACTTTATCTAACTCATCCAAACTGTATTCCACATATTTTGCCATTTTCTTTTCCCTTGCTTTCTTTTCAATAATAAAAACCGCACCTCTTCACTCCAGCATTATTTTATCCGATTATCTGCGATAATACAAGCAACCAAAAAAACAAAAACCCTTCTCAAACGCTTGAATCTTTCCAGATATTTCTGTATACTGACACTGTTGAATTTTTTTGCGCATTGCATAACATTCAAAAAGAAAGGACATACTATTATGTTACGATTTATTCTTGTTGCCGTCACTGTGATCGGCTTTCTCATTCTCTCCATTCCGGTACTTATCATTGAATGGATCATCGGAAAATTCAACCCGCACGCCAGGGATATTTCATCTCTTCGCATTATACAAAGCGTTTTCCGTCTGATCCTAAAGGAGACCGGAGCTAAAATCACTGTGATCGGCCATGAAAACGTTCCAAAAAACGAAACGGTTCTCTATGTCGGCAACCACCGCAGCTACTTTGACATTCTGATGACCTACTGCCGCTGTCCCGGTCTGACCGGCTATGTAGCAAAGGACGGTATGGAAAAAGTGCCGCTTCTCTCCACTTGGATGAAACGCCTTTACTGCCTGTTCTTAAAACGCGATGATGTCCGTCAGGGTTTACAGACCATCTTAACCGGTATTGAGCAGATGAAAAACGGTATCTCTATGGCTATTTTCCCGGAAGGTACCAGAAATCACCAGAAAGAAATGCTGCCCTTCAAAGAAGGAAGCCTGAAAATGGCAGAAAAAACAGGCTGCGCGATTATTCCGATGGCAATCAGCCATTCCGATGATATTTTTGAAAACCACATTCCGTTCATTAAACCGGCAAAGGTTATCCTGGAATATGGCGCACCAATCTATCCGAAAGAGCTTAGCCGCGAAGAAAAAAAATTTCTCGGCGCTACTACACAAAAACATATTCAGGAAATGCTGGATCAGCACGAAAAAATGGAGCTGTAACTTAGCTGTAACTTAAAAGCCCGAATCTCATCCACCGAGATTCGGGCTTTCATTCTTAAAATGTTGCTGTTTCCTCTTCAAAACCGTCAAATTCATCCACAGGCACTTCCATCTGATCCATATGTGTTCCGTCACCGACAGCGCCTGTATCCTGTATCATTTCATCTGTCACACCGTCTGCCGGTGTTTCTGTCATCGCATTTTCCGCCTCATCCTTCGGCGCATAGGCTTTTTCCAGAATTCCCATCACCTTGTCATAAATCAGCGTCTTATCCGCATTCTCCAGCTGGCTTTCCTCTAAAAGCTTTTCAGAATCTGTAAATACCAGCCGTCTGACAAATTTATCCGCCTGTTTCAGCTGCTCATCCTCATAGTTCTTATCCGGCGCAAGTTCAGAAGTTTCCTGCACGATATTCTTATTGATCTCCGGATCTGCTTCTTCCTCCGCCGCAACAGCATCCTCACCTCTCACCAGAAGATTGAGCAAATATTCATCAAGCACTTCCGGAACCGCTTTTGCCGCGTCCTCCGTCAGATATACAACTGTGCCATCATCAAAAGTCAGCTCTTTTGTCTTGAACATCTCATCCAATGCTGTTTTTACTTCTTTATATGTTGCTTTATCCTCTTCTTTCAGGTCATCCTCTGTCAGAACCGCCTCTGTCTGCGCAGCATCTGCTTCTTCGCTCTGCTGAATCTCAGTTTCCGGTATCACAGCGCCATCGCCCGGCTGAAGTTCTGTCTCAGGCACAACTACGCCCGCATCCGACGGAATTTCCGTCTCAGATGCATCCATACCGTCACCAGAAACAGCTTCTGTCTCTTCCGGTGTTTCTGTCTGTTCTGTTGCCTCGGTCATCGTACCGTCGTCTGACGCCTCCGGAATCCCAAGATCTTCACTTTCTTTCTGTTCCGACTGCTCCTGTACGCTCTGCGTAGTATCATTTTCTTCCACTATCTCACCGGTTCCCTCAAACGCACCCGGATCTGTATTGTCCAAAATACTTTCTGTCTCTTCCGTTTCTTCGATCACAATGCCGTCCTCACCCGGCAGTTCTGTTTTCTGATTCTGCTGCGCCTCCTGTTTTGCCGCTTCTTCTGCAGCCTGTTCGGAAGCCTCTGCTTTTTCTTCTGCAGCCTTTACTTCCTCTTCACTCGCTCCCGCATCACCGATCACATTTGCCTGCACACGATCCAACGTCGCTTTCAGCTGTGTAATATCATACTCCTGCTCCGCGATCTTCTGCATCAGTTCGGCAATCTCCGCACTCTGATCTTCATTGATCTGAACATCAAATTCATTAGAAACATTTGTGACAATGTTATTGATCTCTTCAATATTTGTGACATTATTTTCAATTACCTGAATCTTAGTTTCATTAATAACCGCCGTTGCCTTGCTCTGTCCGACCTGATTCGCCAGATTTCCGGTCGTAACCAGCTCCTGATTCGCCAGTTCTACCTTCTGCGGCTCCAGCGTCTTTTGACTTGCCTGCTCATATGCCATAATCACGCCAGTCAATGCGCCCGTACCGGAAACCTTAAACGGAGAAGCCGCTACCACCTGACAGTTTGTCACACCAGATGTAGACAATGTAGATGCAATCATGTTGCAGGTAACCCATTCCAGATTCGCCGTCTTTACCTGAATACCGCCTGTAGAAGTCGGAGCCACCAACGCACAGCTATAGGTGTAATTTCCAATCTGCTCCAGCGGCACATAAGAACCAAGATGCTCTCTCTCATCCGCATTGGTGATATACATCATATCCACGCTGTCATAACCAACACCGAAATAACGCATCATCGTATCTTTCTGTTCCTGCGTCAGATCATTTCCCAGCGTCACAACCTTGCGGCTGTCTGCCATCGCCGGAACCGCGCTGCCAATTGCCACGCACAGACCAAGAAGCATACTGCTCAGTAATCTCTTTTTCATACCCTATTCCTCCTGCTTATTTTTTGTAAGTGCATCCACAATTTTTTCAAAATGCATGAAGTGAGAAGCTTTTACCAGGATTGTATCACCCTCACAAATCCATTCCGTCAGGTGTTCGATTGCCTCCTCTACACTCTTTGCAGTAAAAATCTGCATCTGAGGTTTTGCCTTCTTGGCCGCCTCTGCCAGATGCTCTGCCAGTGAACCAATGCAGACCACTGTCTGGATATCAAGACTGCCCAAATAAGCACCTACCTCTTCATGAAGCTGCTGTTCCTCTTCTCCCAGTTCACCCATATCTCCAAGAATTGCCGTTTTTCTCGTCTCAGCATCATTTAATACTTTTAACGACGCTTTCATAGATACTGGATTTGCGTTGTAGCAGTCATCCACCACCGTAATTCCATTTGCCTCTATGATATGAAAACGGCCGCTTAAAGACTCCAGTTTTTCAATCCCGCGCTTAATCTCCTCATTCGTCATGTCAAGGCTTCTGCCAACCGCCGTTGCCGCCAACGCATTCAAAACCATATGATATCCCGGAATCGGAACCATCACTTCAAAGCATTCTTCTCCCACATGGATATTACACCATACTCCCTGAATGCCAGCGCTTCGGATATCAGTCGCGTAGATTGCGCGTCCGCTCTCATTCCCGAAAAAGATCGGCTTGATGCCCTTTATCTCCCGAAGTGTGGCAAGTTTATCGTCATCTCCATTCAGAATGATATTTCCGTCCGGAGCAACGAAATCAAAAATCTCAGATTTCGCACGCAGGACACCATCCCGGTCACCCAGAAATTCCAGATGACACTGACCAATGTTCGTAATCACGCAGACATCCGGTCTTGCAACCTTACTGAGGCGATGCATCTCTCCAAAATGGTTGATCCCCATCTCAAGAACCGCCACCTCATCTCCTTCGCGCAGACGAAATATCGTCAGCGGAAGACCAAGCTCATTATTAAAATTTCCCAGCGTTTTCAAAACCTGAAATTTTTCCGACAAAACACTGGCAATAATCTCTTTGGTACTGGTCTTGCCGACGCTTCCGGTAATGCCCACCACCTTGATATCAAGCTGCTGCCGGTAAAATTCTGCGATATCCTTTATTGCCTGCAAGGTAGATGACACTTGTATGTATGCACCTTTGGCCTCCGCCGGAGCTTCTTCACACAAAACGCAAAGTGCTCCCTGCTCAAATACCGACGGAATAAAACGGTGTGCATCCACTCTTTCCCCTTTGATTGCCACAAACAGGCTGCCCGCTTTCGCCTGACGGCTGTCCGTAGTAATACCGCCGATTTCTTTTGTACGGTCTGCATCACTTCCGCAGTAAGTTCCACCGCAAGCCTTTGCGATATTCTCTAATGTCATATTTTTCATCGTATCCCCTCACTGTATCATACAGTCTTTTGTATCATTAAATTATGCAATGCCGCCGGATGCAATACCAGCAGAAACCTACGGCATGTTTAATCCATCACCCGTTTCGCATTTTTTAGCGAAACATGAATCAGATTTTCACACAAGTCCGCAAATGAATATCCCAGAACCGCCGCTTCCTGCGGCAGAAGACTCGTCGGCGTCATCCCCGGAAGCGTATTAGCTTCCAGCACAAACATCTTATTTTGCTCATTCATCATAAAATCGATCCGCGCATAATTTTCCAAGCGCAGAACACGATATGCCTCAACCGCATATTTCTGCATCTCTTTCGTCAATTCTTCATCCAGAGCTGCAGGACATGTCTCGATTGTGCTGCCCGGTTCGTATTTATTCTTATAATCATAAAAGCCGACCAGAGGTGCAATCTCAATCACCGGGTATGCCTCACCGTCCACAACGCCGACGGAAAATTCTCTGCCTTTTATATACTGCTCTATGACCAGCTTATCCTCATAACCAAAGCCGTCTTCGACCGCTTTTTCATAAGCCTCATCTGTTTCCACAATATAAACTCCGACACTGGAACCGCCGCAAGCCGTCTTTACCACACACGGAAGTCCGACTCCCAACTCCTCTGCGGTTTTTCTCGGTTCTTCTTTTTTAATAATCACGCCATGCGCCGTCGGCACATTGTTTTCACGCATCAGTTGCTTGGTAATACCTTTATCCATTGCAAGTGCGCTTCCCAGATAACCGCTGCCGGTATAAATAATTCCCATCAAATCAAATGCTGCCTGGATTCTGCCATCCTCACCGCACGCACCGTGTAATGCCAGAAAAACAACATCCGCCGCTTTGCACGCTTCCAATACCTTTGGTCCGAAAAACTCTCGTCTTTCTTTCTGCATTGCTGCAATCTTATCATTAAAACTCTTTATGTATGCCACATCCGCATCCAAATCATAAGATGTCTCAAACATATGTTCAATATCCAGCTGCTCATTTCCACAGAAAACGTCAAGTAAAACCGCCTGATGTCCTTTGCTTCTTAGAGCCTCGCAAACCTTTGTTCCGGAAACAATGGAAACATCGCGCTCCGTACTGGTTCCGCCTGCTAAAACTATAATCTTCATCTGTCTCTCCTCCCTGACTGTCCGAACAGTTTTATATCTGCACAGACTTATGGAACTTTCATAGTAAGTATACTCAAAAGCTCCGCTAAAAACAAGTGCATCCGCATTTACATTCTCTTAATATTCCCTTACGAACACAATGCGGCGATCTCTATAGACCACCGCATTTTTGTATCACTCTTATTTTTCTTCCAATATTTTATCTACACTAACCAATTTCACACTCAATACAAAAATCTCAGCTGCGATCGCCAGTTCTTCCGGTGTCGGGAAGGATGGCGCAATACGGATATTACTGTCCTGCGGATCTTTTCCATACGGATACGTTGCTCCTGCGCTTGTCATCACAAGTCCGGCCTCTTTTGCTTTCGCAACAATTGCTTTCGCACAGCCCGGCAAAGAATCAAAAGAAATAAAGTATCCACCGCGCGGGCGAATCCAACTGCCGATTTCCAGTTCACCGAGTTCTTTATCAAGCACGTTCAAAACCGCTTCAAATTTCGGTCTTAAAATGTCGGCATGCTTCTTCATATGTGTCACCATGCCATGAATATCCTTGAAGAAACGTACATGACGCAGTTGATTCAACTTATCATGACCGATTGTCTGGATACTCATCTGCTTGCGAATCGCCTCCAGATTTGCCGGAGACGACGCGATTGCTGCCACACCGGAGCCCGGAAAACTGATTTTGGATGTGGAGCAGAATTTGTAAACCATATCCGGACGACCTTCTTTTTTACATTCCATCAAAATCTCGATCAGATGATCCTGCTTATCCTCATACAAATGATGAATGCCATACGCGTTATCCCAGTAAATACGGAAGTCCTCTGCCGCCGGTGTCAAACGTGCAAAACGACGCACTACTTCATCAGAATACGTAATTCCCTGCGGATTCGAATATTTCGGTACACACCAGATTCCCTTCACACTTTCATCATTATTTACATACTGCTCTACCAGATCCATATCCGGTCCATCTTCATGCATCGGAATATTGATCATTTCAATGCCAAAATATTCTGTAATTGCAAAATGTCTGTCATACCCCGGAACCGGACAAAGAAATTTCACCTTATCCAGCTTGCACCATGGCGTACTGCCCATAACACCATGTGTCATAGAACGCGCTACTGTATCAAACATAATATTCAGGCTGGAATTTCCGTGAATAATGATCTGATTTGCCGGAACCTCTGTCATATCTGCAAGCAGCTCCTGTGCTTCCGGAATACCGTCCAAAACGCCATAATTTCTGCAGTCCACTCCCGTTTCACATTTCAGGTTGGATGTGCTGTTCAGAACATCCATCATTCCCATCGCCAAATCCAACTGTGCCGCAGATGGCTTTCCTCTGGACATATCCAAATGCAGATCCTGCGCTTTGATCTGTTCAAATTTCTTCTCAAGAGCCGCTTTTTCTTTCAGAAGCTCTTCTTTACTCAACTCTCTATATGGCACCATTTTTTCATCCTCCTCATTTGCCAAGTCTTCTCAGCAAAAACATTTGTCCGTCTCTCAAGCATTTTACCAGAATCATTTTATTACCGGACGGTAAATTCGTCAAGACTTTTCTTGCCTCTCCAGTAATTTAATCTCTCTCCCGACGATTAAAAAATCCACCCTGATCAAGTTCCTGCGTCCGCATCTCACCGCGTGTCTTAAACATCAGTTCCGGATTTTTAATGCTGACTCTCGTATCATCCGGTACAGAAGATGTAATAAACGCATTACTTCCTATTACCGCTCCTTCACCGATCACAGTGTCTCCTCCCAGAATAGAGGCACCGGAATAAACTGTCACATTATCCTTTAGGGTCGGATGACGTCTGACACTCTTCAGTGTCTGACCGCCGCGCGTCGAAAGCGCGCCAAGCGTTACCCCCTGATAAATTTTTACATTTTTTCCAATTACAGTCGTCTCTCCTACTACTACGCCGGTACCGTGGTCAATAAAGAAATATTCCCCAATCGTCGCGCCCGGATGAATGTCAATACCGGTCAGACCGTGCGCATACTCCGTCATGATACGCGGGATCATCGGCACTCCCAACAAATGTAGCTCATGCGCAATGCGGTTAACCGAAATCGCAAACACTCCCGGATAAGAGAAAATAACTTCCTCTGTATTAAATGCCGCTGGGTCGCCGTCATAAGCAGCCTGTACATCTTTCGCCAGAAGCTCCCGCAATGCCGGAATGCGTTCCAAAAATTTTGCTGTAATCTCCGTCGCCTTCTGCTGACGTTCTCTATCAGAAAGTTCCTCATTCGCCGGATTATGCGCCAATGCTTTACGTACCTGTTTTGTCAACTTGTAGCTGATATCTTCTAAAAGCTCACCAACATGATATTCGATCGTGCCACCGCGCAGTGTCTTCATTTCAAAATATCCCGGAAAGATCACCTGACGCACCTTTTCCAAAATTTCAATAATTAACTCACTATTCAGTCGGTTATCTGAATCAATGTTGCAGATCACCGGATGCTCCTCATAACTTGCCAAAATGGATTTCACCAGTTTTTCCATTCGCTACCTCTTTCTTATTGATATTGACTGCTGTTAAGTTTGTATTATAGCATATTCCGCCGGGCGGGTCTAGGAAACATTTGAATTGTCGATAATTTCCCAATATCCGCTAAAGCCTCGTCCAATATACCTGACATTCCCCATTTTTTTAATATGCCGTTTGACTGTCTTGGAACTTACGCCTAATGCAATTGCTATTTTTTCTGTACTAATTTTATTATTCTTGCGAAGCATTTCCAGAATCTGAATATCAATTTTGTCTTGAGGGACATTTTGAGGGACATCTTGAGGGACATCTTGAGGGACAATATAATTTAAGTTCGGCATCACCACAGTAAACTGATACCTGTCCGAGCGAAACGACGGCTTTTTGCCCTCATTATAATTTACTTGAAATTCATATCCGCTAATAATCTTTCCAAATCCGCTGCCTTTACGCTCCATATATCCAAGTCTATTACACACATCGGCAAGAACCGGATTTCTTCTGGTCGAAGGTACCATAAGCGGGTCTCTGTTCTGAATTACAGAACCATCCGGCATTCCTCCCGGAGAATAAATATCCATTCCAATCAGTTGGCCTTCATTAGAAATACCAAAAATCAAAGTTCCTCCAAACGAGTTAGCGAATGCACTTACACTTTTACACCAACTTTTTGGTCTCCTCACTTCTAATGTGAGTTTTTATCATATTCTGTTGCTTCTCCAATCAACTCTTTTATATTCATATATTACACATATCTTTCACGATTTAAAAAACATCTTTATGGAATCTCTTTTTGTAATTAATTATATTCTTATTGTATCATTTGTTTTATATGATTGGAAGTGATTTTTTTGCAAACACAATTTTCTTTTCATCAGAATATTTTTCGCAATACTGATATCCGCCTACCATAAAATGCTTTATCTCCTCCACAGACTCTATCTGATTTTCTGCCAAAAAACGCACCATTTCTCCACGCGCCATTTTCGCCAGAGTTCCTTTCTGCACTACTTTCTCACCGACTACTTCTCCGAACTCGATTGTAATAAACCGATCTTCCGGTGTTAGATATTTTTCAACCGTCTGCGCATACTCCTTAGAGGCAAGATTTAAAATAATTCTATCCCCATCTCGTACCGCATCATAAAGCCTACTGCCCCAAAATTCATACAAATTCTTTTTTTCATTTACAGAAAGCTTTGCCTGCATTTCCAGCCGATACGGTACCACACCATCAAACGGTGATAACACGCCATAGAACCCCGACAGAATACACAAATGTCTCTGCAGATAATCCAGTGCTTCCTGTGTAAGCACTCCCGGAGCCATATACTGATACTGAAGTCCTTCATAGGAAAGAATCGCCGGAGTCAAATTTCGTTCCAAATCCATCTTTGCAAATCGTTGAAAATTCAATCTAGCAAGCTTATCATTGCATTTCCACAATGCTTTCGCCTGCGTATAATCCAGTTTCTGTATCTGCGCGCACAGCCGTTTTGTCTCATCCAGAAACCGTGGGAGCTGCCTTACCTCCAACGTATCTGTATCAATGTTCATTTTTTTGGCAGGCGATATGATAATTTTCATAAACTGGAACTCCTTTTCTATGAATAGCTTTATATCCAATATTCATTTCTTCGAATACAATAATCACTTAATAAATGATTATACAAAAACATCCCGCCAGCATCAACTGACAGGATATTTTTAGGTACACAAAAAAGCGGGTGATGGGAATCGAACCCACGTATCCAGCTTGGAAGGCTGGTGTTCTACCATTGAACTACACCCGCATGACATATATAATCTCAGTATTTTTACTGAAGTGCCCAGAGCCGGAATCGAACCAGCGACACGAGGATTTTCAGTCCTCTGCTCTACCAACTGAGCTATCTGGGCATCTGCCGTCTCTCGACAACATCAATATTATATAGCATTTATTCTTCTATGTCAAGAATTTTTTTAGCTTTTCACTTGTCTTTTTCAAAATATTTCCGGCAGAAAGTTTTCCTTTCTGCCGGTCTTCTTTCTACAACAGTCTCATAATCTGATCCGCCAGCGCGGAAACCAAAATAAATGAAATGCTGACTGTACAGATCATGGCTTCATATCCCATTTTTTTAAATTTCTCTCTCCAGCGGGAGTCGTCCCGGATCTTTAACGACTGCTTCGTCAGGATCATCCCCGCCGCCAGAAACAGACTCAGTCCACTTACAATGCACATCCCGCTTCTCCACGTAGAAACTGCCATATACAGCGTAAAACCCCGGAACAGGAATCCACCGCAGAAAAACAGGACAGAAAGAACTGCTGCAGCGGCAAAACCGTACTTCAACGCATTTGCCGTATCTTTCAAATATAGCTTAACATTATTCATAGAGATGACACGCCACCTTATGACCGTTTCCAACGTCCTTTAACTCCGGCATACATTTCGCGCAGATATCCTTTGCGTATTTGCATCTGCCTTTAAACCGACATCCAGGAGCCGGATTAATCGGGCTGGGTACGTCGCCTTCCAGTTTGATTCTGGTATTTTCTCTTTCAATCTCCACCTTCGGATCCGGAATTGGAATGGCAGACAGCAGAGCTTTCGTATATGGATGCAGCGGATTACTGTAAAGCTCCTCTGAACTTGTCACCTCCACCATTGACCCGAGATACATAACTGCAACCCGGTCTGAAATATGTTTTACCATAGACAGATCATGTGCCACAAACAGATAAGTCAAATCCATCTCTTTTTGAAGCTTAATTAAAAGATTTACGATCTGCGCCTGAATGGATACGTCAAGCGCAGAAATCGGTTCGTCCAGCACAAGAAATTTTGGTTCCACTGCAAGTGCCCTTGCAATACCGATTCTCTGTCGTTGTCCACCTGAAAACTCATGTACAAAACGGTTCGCATGCTCTTTATTCAGGCCTACCAGATTCAGATAATGATAAATTCTTTCTGCCCGTTCTTTTTTATTTGATACCATATGGTGAATATCAAGCCCCTCTGCCACAATATCCGCTACCGTCATACGCGGATCCAGAGAAGCATAAGGATCCTGAAAGATCATTTGCACTTCTTTGCGGAAATTTACCCGTTCTTTTCCGGTAAGGGCATGCACGTCCTGTCCTTTATAGAGTACCTCACCTGACGTTTTATTATAAAGCCCGATACAGGTTCTTCCGCAGGTAGTTTTTCCGCAACCGGATTCCCCTACCAACCCAAGCGTCTCTCCCGCCGAAATATGAAACGACACATCGTCTACCGCTTTCAGGGTAAGGCCTTTTCCCACTTCAAAATATTTGCATAAATTCTTTACTTCTAATACATTTCGGCTCATGAGAGAACCTCCTTTGCCATAGGATGATGGAGCCAGCAAGCCGCCTGATGTCCGTTGCCGAAATCAGTTACCTCCGGTGCTTCCTCACAGCAGATTTCCATACATTTTTCACATCTTGTACAGAATGGACAGCCCTTTGGCGGAGAAATCAGATCGGGCGGTGTCCCCTCTATAGATTCCAGCTCCTGTTTGTTTTCCAGATCCAGACGCGGAACCGCTTTCAGAAGCGCCTGTGTGTACGGATGCTGCGGATTGTAAAAGATATCGTCTCTTTCGCCACGTTCCACAATTTTACCCGAATACATTACCACAATTCGTTTTGCAATGCTGGCAACGACTCCCAGATCATGTGTGATCAGGATAACTGCCGTGTTCATTTTCTTTTGCAATTCTTTAATCAGATCCATGATCTGTGCCTGAATAGTAACATCTAGAGCAGTCGTCGGTTCATCCGCAATCAGCAGCTTCGGCTGACAGGCAAACGCGATCGCAATCATGGCACGCTGTCTCATACCGCCGGAAAACTCATGCGGATACTGCTTTACACGCGCCTCCGCATTGGGAATACCAACCATCTGCAAAAGATTAACCGCCTCTTTGAGCGCCTCGCTCTTTGACATTTTTCTGTGCATCATCAGATTTTCCACAATCTGTTTCCCGACCGTCATGGTTGGGTTCAGGGACGCCAGCGCATCCTGAAAAATAATGGATACTTCGCCACCGCGGTATTCACTCAGTTCTTTTTTATTAAACCGCAGAACATCCTTCCCTTTATAATGGATTTTACTGCCTTCCTTGATCTCTCCCGGCGGTGTTTTGATCAGACGCATAATAGATTTTGCCGTAACCGATTTTCCGCAGCCGGATTCTCCCACAATCGCTACCGTTTCTCCTTCTTCCACATCAAAAGAAACGCCACGAACAGACTGTACTTCTCCGGCATACGTATGGTAAGACACCCGTAAATTTTCTACTTCCAATATTTTATTCATTTTCTTACCTCCTACTGGCGAAGTCTCGGATCAAGTGCATCACGAAGTCCATCACCTAATAAGTTAAATGCAAGTACAATAACACACAGTATCAACGCCGGCCAGAAAATCTGATAAGGGTACAGATCCATCACTGACTGTCCATTAGAGATCAACACACCAAGACTGATAATCGGCTCTTTTAATCCCATACCCAGGAAACTTAAAGATGCTTCTGTAAAAATATAACTCGGAATACTGGTTGCCAGATTCAGGATCAAAATGCTAAGCGTATTCGGGATCAGATGCTTTCTGATGATCCAGGAAGGACTTGCACCAAGCGTTTCCGCAGCCATAACATACTCAGATTCCCGCAGCTGCATAATCATACCACGCATCTGTCTGGCAGTACCGCACCACGAAGTAAGACACATCGCAACAAGCAAAGCACCCATATTCTGTCCCAGTACCATCATAATCAAAAGCGTTACCAGAAGAGATGGAATAGAAGTAAGGATCTCTACGATTCGCATTAATACTTCATCAACCCAGCCGCCAAAATATGCCATTATACCGCCGTACGCACAGCCGATCACAATCTGGATACCTGTACAGACAATTGCAACAATCAGGGAAGCACGCGCGCCGATACAAACACGTGAGAAAATATCCCTTCCCAAAATATCAGTACCAAACCAGTATTTACCATTTGGTGCTTTATTTTTCATAAGCGCACTGATTTCTACGTAATTTTCACCACTGATCGTCGGTCCTAATAACATAAGCAGTACCGATAAAGCTAATAAAATCATTGAAAAAACCGCAATCGGATTCTTTCGAAGCCGTCTCCATGCATCCTGCCAGTAAGTTACGGTTGGACGCACTATGGCATCAGTATCGAATCTGCTACGGTCTACCCGTTTAAATTTTTCTTTTGTTAATTCTGCCATGTGCTCGCCTCCTACTTCTTACCACCGCGGATACGGATTCGCGGATCCACAACGGTATACAAAATATCTGTAATAAATACGACTGCAATGTAAAGCGCCGCCGTGATAACGGTCTGTCCCATAACGATACATACGTCACGACCGCTGACCGCTTCAACATAATATTTTCCAAATCCCGGAATAACAAAGATCTTTTCAATAAAGTAAGAGCCTGTGATACACATCGCCACACTCATCGGAAGCTGCGTAATGACCGGAATAAAGGAGTTGCGCAGCACATGTTTCCGGATGATAGTTCCTTTGGAAAGTCCTTTGGATTCCGCCGTCAGAATATATTCCTGATTCATAACGTCTAACATAGAGGTCTTCAGCAGACGTGCATAGGAAGCGATATAAACAAAGCATCCTGTCAGCGTCGGCAGAATTGTGTATTTCCATCCACCAAACCAAAGGGTCTTCCAGTCTCCTTTGGGCCAGCCGATTGTTGGAAACCAATGCAGTTCTCCAGCGAATACACGCTGCAAAAGAATACCAAAGACCAAGTGGGGGACAGATATCAACAAGATCGAGAAAAATACGATCGTATAATCCACCCATGTTCCTTTCTTTGTGGCCGCAAGCACACCGAGCAGTAATCCAAGTCCTACTCCAAGGATCATCTGCTGCAATCCCAAACGTGCTGATACCGGCCCTTTTTCTTTGATAATATCTGAAACTGTTTCTCCTTCGTAGATAACAGATTCACCAAAATCACCATGTAGCATTCCTTTCATCGTAATCGTATATCTTTCCAGCAGCGGTTTATCCAACCCATAACGCTTATAAAGATTTTCTCGTACCTTCTCCGGCAGTCTGTCCGCTCTTGCCGTTAATGCATCTCCCGGAACCGCAGCCAAAAGAAAGAACGTGCCTGTCGCAATCACAAATAATGTAAACAACATTACTACGAATCTTCTTATTGTATACTTTAGCATACTCTCATCCTTTCCCTGCATTTATAAAAGGGAGTTCAACAACAGAACTCCCTTTTATCACACCTCACGTTTTGTATACTCCGATTTATTTGCCGGAAATATATGCGCGGCTGAATTCATAAGTACCGCCAAACATTGGGAATACCATATCTTTTACATAGCTCTGTACAAAAAGCTGTGTATTTTTGAAGTAGATTGGAGCAATACCAGCCTGTTCTCCTACAAGATTTTTCTCCATTGCTACATATGTTTCTGCACGTTTTGCCATGTCACTTTCTGTTGCAAGTGAATCAAACATTGCATCGAACTCTTCATTGTGATATCCACCCATGAATTTTGCATATCCACTTCCAGTATTGAAAAGTTCCATAAATGTCATCGGATCATTATAGTCACCGTTCCATCCCATAAATACCAGATCGTAACGGTTGTTATTTCTTTCATCTACAAACAAGGAACTGTCTGCACAGATATTTACATTTACCTTTACGCCGATCTTGCTTTCCCATGTCTGCTTAAAATATTCCTGGATCGCCTGGTCCTGAACGGTTGTACCGGAAGAGATAATGGTAAGTTCCACGTCGCCTGCCGTTCCGCTTACGCCTTCTTCTGCCATGCCTTCTTCAAACATCGCTTTCAGACCTTCCGGATCTTCTTTGTACTGTTCATATTCTGCCAAAAGCGGTTCTTCGCCTGCAATAGTTCTGAATTCTTCATCTCCTGCCATCATCTGGTAAGGAATCAGTCCATACGCCGGTGTGTTTACACCACTGTATACTACTTCATTCATCTCTTCTCTATTGATTGCAAGAGAGAGTGCTTTACGACATTTTGCGTTATTCATCAATCCAGAGAGACCGCCAGTGTGCTGGTTGAAGCACATATAGTTACAGCTCGGAGAAGTTTTGGATACATTCACCAGCTGACCGCTCTCAGTAAGTCCCTGCCATTTCTGGATATAATCTGTATTTGCAGATACTGCATCCAGTTCCTTATTTTCAATAAGGATAGACTGTGTAGAAGCTTCCGGGATTTCTTTTAATGTAACTTTTGTCAGATGTACATTTTCTGCATCCCAGTAATTCGGATTCTTTTCAAGTACGATTTCATTTCCTTTTGTGTGCTCAGCAATCACAAACGGTCCGTTAAACACGTGCAGAGTATAATCTGCATTATATTTTGTTTCATCTCCAGCTTTCTCGATCACATCAAGACGAACCGGGTAGAAACATACATTAGTAAGCTTTTTAATAAAGAACGGAATATTTGCACGCAGCTGGATTTCCAGTGTTTTATCATCGATTGCTTTTACTCCGACTTCATCTGCAGTAGCTTCTCCATCATAGTATGCTTCTGCATTTAAGATGTCATATGCCATGAAAGAATAAGAGAAACCATTTTCCGGGTTCAAAAGACGTTTAATAGAATCTACATACTGCTGTGCTGTTACTGCCTCTCCATCGGACCATTTCTGATCACGGATTGTAAAGGTGTAAGTAAGACCATCTTCTGATACAGTATAGTCTTCACAACCTGCGTTTGTAACAACTTCATTGCCATTTTCATCTGCCATTACACGGAACAGACCTTCCTGTACATGACCGAGCAAAAGAAATTCATTTTCATTACGAACGTCGTTTACGTCCAACACCTTACTGTCTTTGTTTTCTAATACCAGTTCCTGTACCTCATCCATTGCAGGTGCTTCTTCTGCACCTACAACAGCAGCCATGGACATGGTCATTGCCGCTGCCATGAAAAGTGCTGCCATTTTCTTCAATTTCATTATTTTTTCCTCCTTTGTTTTGAAATTGTAAGTTTTATTTTATATTAAGTATTTCTTTAAATACTTCAATATCACCGTAAATCCGTCTGTCTTCAGCACTTTCCGCTGACCATGATGTCAATAATTTCTTCGTTTGTCTCGCGCATTCCCTCTTTGCCGAGACGTCCGACATTTCGAATCGTCTCATCCGCGCCGCGTGTTACAATGCCGTCGCCCGCCCGGAACTGTTGGCCCCTTTTGTACATTTCATATCCAAGAATACCAGCATCCGTCGCCACCGCAATCTTTGCCGCACAGGACGCCTTTGCCCCGTCACAGACGATTCCCGAAGTGATCGCAAGCGCGTTCACAACTGTATGGGTGATCTCCTTGTAGCCTCCGCCAAATAGATAGGCAATGCCGGTACCCGCCGCCGCTCCTGCACAGACCGCACCACAGTAAGCGCTCAATCTGCCAATGCCTGTTTTCTGATGAATCGCTACCAGATTGGAAAGCGCAAGCGCGCGATACAGTTTTTCTTCGCTCACCCGCAGTTCTTTTGCATATTCGATCACGGGTATGGAACAAGTCATACCCTGATTGCCGCTTCCAGAATTGATAATGACCGGCAGTTCACAGCCGCTCATCCGTGCATCCGAGCCGGCCGCCGCTTTCGCCTTCGCCCTTGTACGGACATTATCTCCCTCTACCTCCAAAAGAACGCTGCCGATATTTGCTCCGTAGTTGCCCCGAAGCCCTTCCTCGGCGATTGCCGTATTGTATTCAATCTGTTTTTGGAGTACTTCGCGGATATCCTCAATGTCCACCGTATCGGCAAATTCCAGAATCCCTTCCATGTCAAGGATCGAACGGTCTGTCAATCCTTTTTCTCCCTCGTCTGCCACCTCAGTCTCTAAAAGCTTTTCTCCATTTTTCTCAATCAATACAATATTCGTATGGTAATTGGCAATGCGAACCTTTGCGTATTCCTCTTTATCTGACACCGTTACCACGATTTCAAAAGTCAAGCCATGATCGATGTGCTTTACCTCTATCGGAATCCGTGTCATAAACTCTTTTATCGCTCTGACTTCCTCTTTTGTAACGAAAGAAATGACTTCTAATTTTTTTTCTGCTTTACCAGCTACAATCCCAGCCGCTGCCGCCGCCGGAATCCCCTTTAATTGATCCGTATTCGGAACAATAACGGATTTCACGTTTTTTATAATACTTCCGCTGGCTTCAATCATAACTCGCTCTGGGAACCGCCCCAAAACTTCTCTTGCCTTTGCCGCAGCATACGCCAGTGCGATCGGTTCCGTACATCCCATGGCCGGCACAAGCTCTTCTTTCAAAATCTGAACGTAGGCTTGGTATCTTTTGTCTGTCTTTTCCATTTTTCTTCCTTCCCTGTATACCCAGGTAGTGTCAAAAACTACCTCTTTTTTATTGTTCTAAATCCTTTAAAACCTTGATTTATTGGAGGTTTGCAAATAAAAAGAGCATTGACCCCCTTTTTGAAGTATAATGAGTTCACCACAAACAC
>JBMNRF010000005.1:0-139577 GCA_050944495.1 Marvinbryantia sp. | reverse complement strand
AGAGTCCAACGAACAAAATTTAGTTGTCATTGAAGCCTTTTTAGAAGCTGCAAAGCGCTATGCCCGCGGCGGATATGATGTAATTGTAGATGGAATTGTCGGGCCGTGGTTTTTAGAACCATGGAGAACCCTTGTTCGAGAAGATTATGAAGTACACTATATTGTTTTAAGAGCCAGTAAAGAAGAAACTATGAAACGAGCTGTGGAACGTTCAAAATTAGACAGAAAAACAAATGTTGAATTAGTAGAAACAATGTGGGAGCAATTTTGTAATTTGAGGATATATGAATCGAATGTTATAGAAACGACAACCTATTCTATCCAAGGGGCTGTTTTTGCAGTAAAAGAAAAAATTTCAAGTGGAGCCGCATTGCTATCTTAAACGATTTCTAAAAATCGAAATTTCATTTATCAGAGAAATAGCAAAGCCAGTCAACGGTCAAGATGAACGGCGCATTTCATGCGCCGCCGTTGACCGTCCCGTCTGGCTTTGCTGATGGGCAATCAAGGCGGGAAAGCCCTAAAATGGCTTCCCGCCCATTTCAATTATGAGAAAAGAAACACTCCAAAATCAGAAAGAGAGCGGCCAAGCACTTTGAGGGATTGGTCGCCTTGTTCACCCATTCAGCGGAACGGCGGGTGGCGGTCAAGGCCGGGTGTAAGCCCGTTCATTTCAGCCTTGACGGTTGCCCGCTGTCCTGTTACTTTTCCGGGAGTGTAGCCACAACTTCGGGACACTTTGTCCACAAGTCGGAGCGTAGGACGAGGGACGGGGGCTTTCATATACGCCCAGTCTGCTGTTGAAACCAGACCTGTGCTTACGGCTCTACGCCACGCAAGCACAGCCCTGTTTTCCTGCCGCTTCAAATGCCCTTGCCCTCCCCGGCGGCAACGGCATTTTCACGGCAACGCCGACAGAGCGTATAACACACTACACTTTGCTTCGCAAAGTCGTGTGCCAAATGGGGGCGTTGCCCCCTTTGGAAACCCCCACAAGAAAAGGCGGTACGCTACCCCTCCACGGGGCGCATACCGCCTTTTCTTGTTATCCAGCCCTCCGGCTGTATCGGTTGAGCAAAAGTCAGCGTGGGATTGATGTGGTATCTTTATCTAAGTGAACCCCCGCGCTCCCATTTGCTGATTGCCTTGTCAGAGAGGAAAAGTTTCTGGGCAAGTTCTTTTTGTGTATAACCTTTTTCTTTGCGCTGCGCACTTAGAAATGCGCCGAATTGTGCTTTGTCGATTTCAAACATGATGCTCACCTCGCGTTGTTTTTGATAGCTTTATTTTAGCGCGTAAAGGCAAAAACAGCAACCGACAGATAGTAGAATCGCCGGTTTTGGGCAGGAAACCGGCGGTAGAATGCTCATGTGCTAATTTCTGCCATTGCAGAATTTCGTTTTCCAATGGTAAATAGTAAGTGTTCAAAGACGAGGGCTTTTGCAGCTATCTGGATGTATCTTACATCTATCGGAAGTGTATTTTTAAAACAAAATCTGAGCGTATAATGTAAATGTAGAATCGGATACAAAACAGAAAAATAGTGTTTGTATTGTAACGACAAAAGCGTTACAATACAAGAAACAAGGAAGTATGATCATGGAAAAAACAGCAACATTAAATTTAAGGGTAAATCCAATTTCTCTTACAGGTGGAATTCCATTTCCTGTTTCTTTACCAAAAGCACCCGTATCGATTTGCGCAGATGCCTACTTTTTTGCGTGAAAGAGAGATTAACTATTAGAAGTCAAGTCAAAAAGTTTTAAGTTTTTTGAATATTTGTAAGGTGATGATATGGGAATTATAAAAAATGAGATACCAATATTAGAGTTTGATCAGGAACAAACAGCAGTCATAAGTCCTGTTCATGAAAATCTAAATCTCAAGCTTCCGAAAAAATGCGTATTTGCATTTCTTGGCAATTATATAGATGAGTATGCTAACAAGTCTGATACGAAACAAGTATCATCTTTTATGAGCGAAACAAAGAACTATCCTATTTATGTAACAAAATATAAAGGAGAGAAAATCGTTCTCTGTCAGGCACCTGTCGGCGCTGCCGCCGCTGCGCAAATACTTGACTGGCTAATAGGTTATGGGGTTTGTGAAATTATTTCAGCGGGCAGTTGCGGTGCACTTGAACAGTTTGACGAAAGTACATTTCTTGTGCCGAGCAAGGCATTGCGTGATGAAGGAACATCATATCACTATGCTCCTCCTTCACGCTTTATGGAAATCAACGAAAGAGCCAAAAAGGCCATTGAAAAAGCAATACTTGAACACAACATGAACTATCAAGAAGTTATTACATGGTCGACAGACGGCTTTTTTCGTGAAACAAAAGAAAAAGTTGAATATCGCAAAAGTGAAGGCTGTTCTGTTGTGGAAATGGAGTGTTCGGCGCTTTCGGCATGTGCGGCTTTCAGAAAAGTAATATGGGGAATGATACTGTATACGGCAGATAGCCTTGCTGATGTTGATAAATATGATGAACGGCATTGGGGTGGTAATGCATATGAATATGCACTTACTTTGTGTTTAGATGCTGTATTAGCCATATAAACTTCGGCTGTTGATGGAAGAAGTAGCTCTTTCTTGATAGAACTTGCTCTAAAAAGAAGAGGTTGCTTTTAAACAAATTGGAATTGACGTAAGGAATAGTAGGAGAAATTTGTAATTGATTCTATGCGGGCGGTTTTATGCACTCTGCCAGGGATCCGGAAGGGAGAATGACAGCTGTAAAGACGGCAGCCCAGGAAAGGAAAGTTTTGGAAACATGCAGGAAAAGTCACACAGTTATTGTGGAATATTACCAATAATTCGTTCTATATGCTTGACAGACAAATAAAAACGGTATAAAATTGTATTGTTGTATTTGTACAATGAAAATTAAATAAGGAGGTGCTCCTGTGAATGCGGTAACGATTGTTATCTGTGTTGCAGTCGCCTTGCTTGTAGCGGCTATTAGCTGGTTTGCGGCGATCGCCTATCGTAAAAATGTTTCAGAAAAAACGATTGGCAGCGCGGAAGAAAAAGCCAGAAATATAATAGACGATGCTCTCAAAGTTGCAGAGACAAAGAAGCGCGAAGCATTGCTCGAAGTAAAGGAAGAGTCCATGAATCGTAAAAACGAACTGGACAAAGAAACCAAGGAACGAAGAGCAGAGCTGCAGAAATATGAGCGGCGTGTATTATCAAAAGAGGAAGCTCTTGATAAAAAGTCTGATGCACTGGAAAGACGCGAGACAAGCATTGCAGCAAAGGAAGAAGAGTTAACTAAGAAAAGCGTGGAGATTGAAAGTATTCACGAAAAGAAAGTGCAGGAACTGGAGAGAATCTCAGGCTTAACCTCCGAACAAGCAAAAGACTATCTGTTGAAAACTGTTGAAGACGAAGTAAAAAGTGACACTGCCCGGCTTTACAAAGAGTTGGAGAGCAGAGCAAAAGAAGAAGCAGGTAAAAAAGCAAAGGAATATGTGGCGACGGCGATTCAGCGTTGTGCGGCTGATCATGTAGCAGAAACCACAATTTCTGTGGTGCAGCTTCCGAGTGATGAGATGAAGGGACGTATCATCGGTCGTGAGGGCAGAAATATTCGTACGCTCGAAACGATGACGGGTGTTGATCTGATCATCGACGACACACCGGAGGCAGTGATCTTGTCCAGCTTTGATCCGATCAGGAGAGAAGTTGCAAGGATTGCACTTGAAAAATTGATTGTGGACGGACGTATTCATCCGGCCAGAATCGAAGAAATGGTTGAAAAAGCACAAAAAGAAGTGGAAACAATGATTCGCGAAGAAGGCGAAGCAGCAGCATTAGAGGTAGGCGTACATGGAATTCACCCTGAGCTGATCCGCTTGCTTGGCAGAATGAAGTTCCGTACCAGCTATGGACAGAACGCACTCAAACATTCTATCGAAGTAGCGCAGTTGGCAGGTTTACTGGCAGGGGAAATCGGTCTCGATATTCGTATAGCGAAGCGTGCCGGTTTATTGCATGACATCGGAAAATCCATCGACCATGAGATCGAAGGATCGCATATCCAAATCGGAGCGGATTTGTGTAAGAAATATAAAGAATCTGCGACCGTTATCAATGCGGTGGAATCGCATCATGGCGATGTAGAGCCAGAAACTCTGATTGCATGTATTGTACAGGCGGCTGATACGATTTCAGCGGCTCGTCCGGGTGCAAGAAGAGAAACACTGGAAACATATACCAACAGATTAAAACAGTTAGAAGATATTTCAAACGCATTCAAAGGCGTTGATAAATCGTTTGCTATTCAGGCAGGTAGAGAGATTCGAATTATGGTAGTTCCTGAGAAAGTCAGCGATGCCGACATGGTGTTACTGGCAAGAGATATTTCCAAACAGATTGAAGCTGAACTGGAATATCCGGGACAGATCAAAGTCAGCGTGATTCGTGAATCGCGCGCAGTTGATTACGCGAAATAAAAAGAAAGGGCTTGCGCGATTGCGCAGGTCTTTTTTATTACAGGATAGTATATAAGAGAAGGAGAGGGGATATGCGAAGAAAAGACAGAGAGGTTACTGAGCCGGATCGAATCGAAGAGATTATTTGCAGGTGCAGCTGTTGTCGAATCGGATTTTTGGATGAAACGGAAATTTATATAGTTCCTCTCAATTTTGGATATGAAAAAAGAGCGGGAAAACATATCTTTTATTTTCACGGGGCAAAAGCAGGCAGAAAATATGAACTTGCCGTAAAAAATCCTAAGGTCGGTTTTGAGCTGGATACTGGTTTTGTGCTTAAAAGCGCAGAGGAGGCCTGTGGTCATTCGGCGGCTTATCAGAGCGTGATTGGAAACGGTGTGATAGAGATTGTGAAGGAGGCAGACGAGAAACAGCAAGGTCTGCAGCTGTTGATGGAGCATTACACTGGAAAATGTAATTGGAAAATAAAGAAAGACAATCTAGAACATACTGCGGTTTTTAAACTTACGGCAACACAAATAAGTGTTAAAGAACATAGGTAGAAGGGGGAAACGAAAATGAAAATGGGTATCTTAGGTGCGGGTAACATCGCAAAAACAATGGCGCGAACGATTCGCGAGATGCCGGAGGTGACATCTTGGGCAGTAGCGTCCAGAAACCTTGAAAAAGCACAGGCTTTTGCGGATGAATTTGGTTTTGTAAATGCTTACGGATCGTATGAGGAACTGGTTTCTGATCCGGAGATTGATCTGATTTATGTGGCCACACCGCATTCGCATCACTTTGCGCATGCAAAGCTCTGTGTGGAACATGGCAAGGCGGTGTTGGTGGAAAAAGCGTTTACACAGAACGCTTTGCAGGCAAAAGAATTGTTGACGCTGGCAAAGAAAAAGAAAGTATTTGTAACAGAGGCAATTTGGACGCGTTATATGCCGTCACGAAAGATAATGGATGATCTGATTGCCGAAGGTGTAATTGGAACGCCATATTCACTGTATGCGACACTTTCTTACCCAATCGCGGACAAAGAGCGCATTGCGCAACCGGAACTTGCCGGGGGCGCGTTGCTTGATATCGGTATCTATGCGCTGAACTTTGCATCGATGATTTTCGGGGATGATGTAAAGGAACAAAGGGTAGAGGCAATTTTAAGTGATAAGGGCGTTGACCTGGCAGAAAATATTACTTTGATTTATAATGATAACAAGATGGCAGTACTTCACAGTGACGTGCGCGTGTCGGATAACCGCGAGGGCGCTGTTTACGGTGACAAGGGCTGTCTCATTGTGCAGAATATTAATAATTGTGAGCGGATTACCGTGTTTAACAATGAACATAAGATCGTACGGGAGTTGGAAGTCCCAAAACAGATTACCGGTTATGAGTATGAAGTGTTGGCGTGTATGGAGGCGCTCGAAAAGGGACTGTTGGAATGTCCGCAGATGCCGCACGCGCAGACAATTCATATGATGGAAGTGATGGATGAATTGCGAAGAAAGATGGGTGTGGTTTATCCTGGAGAAAATTAAAAAGATTCCGTCATTCGCAATATAAAAACGGCCATATGGCATCTGCCAGAATCTGGTGTCCGTACGACGTCAGATGGATGCCGTCCGTGGTAATGAGACGATAATCCGGAGTGTTTGAAACAATGATGGAGTTGCCAGCGGTGGAGTTTAAGCAGGCTGCTGCGCAGAGCGTATCCTGCATCAAAAGGCATTCAGCCTGATATTTTCCGGCAAGTTCGCTGATGCTGCGTTCCATAAAGCGGATAAACGGAATCCACAGTAGATATTCTTGTGGATAGGGAAAAATAAACGGAGCAATGCAAAGAATACGGGCATTTGTAAGAAAGCGCAGGCTTTTAAGCAGGTGCTCGTAATTTTGTGTGAATTGCTGCTCAGAAGTTAGCCAAAGATCGTTAATCCCGATCAATAAGCAGATCATATCTGCTTTGCAGTTTGATACGAAAGAAACAAGACGCTGCTGAAGGGCTGTGATTGTAAAGCCGTCAATCCCTTTGTTCATAAGTTTGGCATCCGGATGGACGGCTTTTATTTTTTTTGCAAGTATGGAAACATAACCGTTCCCAAGTCCATTGGTTTCTGGCAGCCAGAGATGATCACAGTCAGTGATGCTGTCGCCGAGAAAAAGAAATCTGCACATACGGATACCTGCCTTTCATAAAATTCGGATAACAATTGAATACATAAAAGTTTTTGCAAATAGTTTGCTAGTCTGATTATAGTTGCTCGAACGAAAAAAAACAATTATAATTATTTTAAAACTGTGAGTTGCTGCGTGCCAGTGAGAGTGGTTTGGCAATGACCGGAGTGAAACACAGATGCGAAATACGAAGCAATTTGTTAGGAGATTAGTGTGAAAGAAAGTAAATTAAGCCAAAATCGTGAATTAGACACAAAAAGAAGGCTCACATAGTGAACCTATATAACGGTATTCCCACCTAAGAAAAGAGGCGCACCTGCACATCAACAGCAAAACGGGTGGGTGCATCTGATATTGATGCCGGGATGCCTTATTAATTGAGTCAATTATAACACGAAAACTTGAAGGTGTAAAACACTTTCATTGCTATTTGTGCCGCCAACTGAAAGGCGGCGGAATGGAGATTATTATGAAATTAACGACACTTTGTTATATAGAAAATAACACATCTTATTTAATGCTGCATCGCATTTCCAAGAAGACGGATGCAAATAAGGATAAATGGATCGGTGTGGGCGGCCATTTTGGACAGAACGAGAGTCCGGAGGATTGTCTGCTGCGTGAGGTGAAAGAGGAAACCGGTCTATGTCTGACAAGCTGGCGACAGCGCGGTATTGTTACTTTTGTCAGTGATTTATGGGAGACAGAATATATGTTTTTGTATACGGCAGACGGCTATACAGGAGAACTGAAACTGTGCGAGGAAGGAGTACTGGAGTGGATACCGAAAGCAGACCTGTCAAAGTTACAGCTCTGGCAGGGAGATTTGATTTTTTTTGAATTGCTGGAAGCTCAGGAACCGTTCTTTTCCTTAAAGCTGATCTATGAGGGAGAGACGCTTGTCGAAGCTTTTTTAAATGGCAGTCAGATGAAATTATAAAAATGTATATTTAATACATACAGACAAGGGGAGAAAATGATGAATAAAAAAGAAATTGCAGAAATAAAAAAACAGTATACACAGCAGAAGTGTCCGATTACACGAATTTGCGGATGCTATGTGGACGGAGATAAAAATAAGAAGACAGAATTCGGGGGGTCTTTTCTGGCGTTACCGGAGGAGGAATTTTTCAAATATTTGAATATTTTTCGGAAGACGATGTCCGGAACCTTGGGTAAAAATCTGCTGACGATGGAATTTCCGCTGGAAACAGAGCAGGAGGGCGGCACGCAGGAAATGCTGATGAAGCTGAAATACACCGGGTTAAAAGATGACGGTCTGCTGGAGGAATTTTATGATAAGATCATTGATTCCTATTATTATGTGGGCAATTATCTGATCCTGTTGATGCATGCGGTTTATGATATTCCGGGAAAAAGCTCGGACAATCTGGAAATGTTCGATGCTTCTGATGAAATCTATGAACATATTATTTGTTGTATTTGTCCGGTAAATTTGGCAAAACCCTGTCTTTCCTATCATGAGAGTGAAAACTGCTTTGCGAGCCGCACACAGGACTGGCTGGTGGAACAGCCATTGATCGGCTTTCTGTTTCCTGCCTTTCACGACCGCAGCGCAGATATCCACAGCTTGTTGTACTATAATCAGAAACCGGAGGTTCCGGCGGATGATTTTGTGGATTGCATTCTGGGCTGCAAACTGCCCTTGACGGCGGGCAGCCAGAAGGAAACTTTTCAGGCATTGGTGGAAGAGACGCTTGGCGAAGCGTGCAGTTTTGAGGCGGTGCGCGCCATTCATGATAGCTTAAATGAGATGATCGAGGAACAGAAGGAAGAGCCGGCACCGCTTATATTGGACAAAACAAATGTGCGTCGTCTGCTGGAAGATATCGGTATTGAGGAGGAGCAGCTTTCTGATTTTGACACGCACTATGAAGAGGCAGCCGGAGAAAAGACAGAATTTGTGGCAAGTAATGTGGCCAATACCAGAAAATTTGAAATCAAGACGCCGGATGTGGTGATCCAGGTTAGCCCTGAAAGATCGGATCTGGTGCAGGAGCGGATGATCGATGGACGAAAATGTCTGGTTATTGCGGTGGAAGAAGGTGTGGAAGTCAACGGAATTACGATCAAATAGAATATATTTGAGGAGAGGAATATGATAAAGATTTTGATTGTAGAAGACGAAGAAGCGATCGCCAATCTGATCCGAATGAATCTGATAAAGGCCGGATATCAGTGTGAGATTGCCCAGGACGGAGAAGACGCGGCGGATAAGATAGAAAACAAAACGTATGATCTGATCCTGTTGGATATTATGCTGCCGAAATTGAATGGCTATGAAGTTCTGGAATACGCGAAAACTATGAATATGCCGGTGATCTTTCTGTCTGCGCTCGGTGAGACGCAGCAAAAGGTAAAGGGATTAAAAATGGGGGCAGAGGACTATATCGCCAAGCCGTTTGAGATCGCGGAACTGCTTGCACGAGTGGAAACGGTGCTGCGCCGTTATCAGAAAACAGAGCAGAAACTGCATCTGCTTGATATTGAGATTGACACGCAGTCCAGACAAGTAACGCAAGACGGGAAAGAGATTGAACTGACGACAAAGGAATATGAATTGCTGCTGTTATTTCTGCGCAATAAAAACCGCGCATTGTACCGGGAAACGATTTATGAGAGTGTATGGGGCGGTGAGTACAGCGGTATCGGGAGGACAGTCGATCTGCATGTACAGAGACTGAAGAAAAAGTTGGGGCTGGAGGAGCATATTACGGCAATTTACAAAGTCGGATACCGGCTTGAGATTTAGCGCGCGTGTGCGTGGGAGGATAGATGAAATTATCGTGGAAATTATTTTTTCTGACGACGCCTGTGTTTATTCTGTTTTTGACTATTTTTGGATCGTGGACGCTGCAGGATGGATTTCAGAACAAGTTGGATCAGAAAATCAGACGATGCCTGACAGAAAATCAGATGTTCCAGAATTCATATGAATTGACGCGTCATAATCTGACAGAAAAACAGTTGGAACGTGTGCCGGTCAGACAACTGGTAGAAAGCTTTTACAGAACGGACGTCCGCAATGAACAGGAAGTGCGCATTCTAGATGCAGATGGAGAAGTGCTGTATCAGGAGTGGGAGTTGCAGCTGCCGCATTCTATCAGGGAAAAGTTGACAGAGGAAAACAACGTTGGATATGAGCTGATCCGGCAGCAAGATAGAGTATATCTGGTTGTAATGTGTATGACTGGGGAAAAGCAGTATATTGAAACAACAGCAGATATTTCCGGACTGTATGTGGATCGTGCACAGTCATACAGCAGATATCGGATTGGTATGCTGTTGGTCAGTCTTGCGCTTGGCTGCGTTATTTTGCTGGTCATCATGCTGGTTATGCGTGAAGTGCGGATTTTGTCACGGGCAGTGCGGAGATTCGCGCAAGGAGAGTATGATGTTCGCGTTGGAATTCAAAGCAGGGATGAGATCGGAAGGCTGGCGGCAGATTTTAATTGGATGGCAGATGTAATGGAAACACAGATGGTGCGTTTGCAGAGTGAGGTGGAACGTCAGGAGGAATTTACTTCTGCCTTTGCACATGAACTGAAAACACCTCTGACATCGATTATCGGATATGCGGATACACTGCGGCAGATGGAATTGTCACCGGAGGAAACCAGTATGTGCGCCGACTATATTTTCCGGCAGGGAAAACGATTGCAGTCGCTGTCTTACAAGCTGCTGGAACTGGCGATGGTAGGAAAAAATGCGATTACATTAAAAGAAATTTCTGCGGTGGAATTTCTGGAATATGTAATTCAGATCGCAGATCCGATGCTTAAGAAAAAGGGTATCATACTGGATACGGAGGTACAGGACGGCACATTTTACGGAGACAGAGATCTGCTGTCAAGTGTATTTGTTAATTTTCTGGATAATGCCGGGAAGGCTTCTGCAGCGGGCAGCAGGGTAGTTTTGTCCGGACGCAGAGAGCAGGACGGTTATACTGTGATTGTGGAGGATCACGGTCGGGGGATAGAAAAGGAAGAACTTTCGAAAATCACAGAGGCATTTTATATGGTGGACAAATCGCGTTCCCGCAAGGAGGGCGGAGCGGGTCTGGGCTTGGCTTTGTGTCGGAAAATTCTGGAATTGCATCGGGCGGTTTGGAAAATTGAAAGTGAACCGGGAAATGGTACGAAAATCACAGTCAGCTTTTATGAGGCCGGGCAGGCAACGCGAGAGAGAAGAAAGCGAAGGAAGAGAAATGAACGGTAAACAGAAGAGAAAAAATAACATGAAATATCTGGCCGGAGTTTTGTTCTTACTTGTCAGTGTTTTTCTTGCATGGATTTTGCCGGAATCTTACGGCAGCTGGAAAGACGAACGAATGATCGGAACCGTGAAGCTGTCCGGCCGTGAAGAGATTACGTTTTTGGACGGAAAATCCCTTGAGGCACAGGAACGCTGGCAGATGCTGGCAGAAATGGACAGTGGAAAACAGAATATGTCTGTTGAGATTGTGGACAGTATCGAATTGGAAAATGCAGTGGCAGAAGAGTATACGGTTTTGTGGCAGAAAGGAATGGAAATCATCAGACAGTATGCAATGGCAGATTTACTGCCTTTTGCATGGCAGGAGCAATATTTCGGCTTAATAACAATGGATTGGATGGTAAGTGAGATTGTACAGTTTGACAAGATAAGCATTCCGATGGTATGTATGCATTTCTATTTACAGACTGCAAAGGGAGAAATTAGTTTTACTGTTTTGATGGATCAGGAGCTGCAGCTGCCTTATTACGTGTCTGCAATTGGAGTAGATGTATGGGAGGGAATGGCGCAGGAAATCGGTTATGCTTCTTTTGAAAATATGTATGAAAGCCTGGCACAGGGAAAGACGCAGCCGGAAGGAAAAGAAAAAAAGATTGATTTTTCCGCGGCTTTTGAGATGGATTCTGTAGAATTGCGTCAAAGCAGCGCTGGACGATTGGAATGCGATGCGGTTGCGTATCTGGATGAGATCGAAATTCCGGTTTACCGGAGAATGGTAGAGCAAAAATATTATGGGGAAGGAATTGCGATTTGTTGCGGAATGCAAGGGTGGATAGATATCCTGAGATATGTTACGATAGGGAACTGGTCGGGGGATTGGGAAGCGGAACAGTCGATAGGTCAGTCATATATAATGGATGAACAGGAATATCTGATTGATACTATGGTATGGAAAAAGAGAATGGGAGGTGGTGAAGAATAAATTTTTAGGATACAACTTTGATACAAATTTGTGCAAAATTTGATACATATATAGGATATCCTCTCTGTAAAAGCCGACAGGGAGGATGTTTATGATTACGACATATGATATAGAAACTATTTTAAGAGAAAAGAAACTGCTTTGTCGTGCGGAGCGCAATGTAAAGCCGACAGAAATCAAATGGGTAACCTGCGATTCGCGTAAGGTTGTGCCAGGAACTTTATTTATTTGCAAAGGAGCTGGATTTCGTCCGGAATATTTGCTGGAAGCGATTGAATGTGGTTGTGTAGCATACGTAAGCGAAGTGAGACGGGTAACACCGCCAAGTGTACGCGGGTTTGTTGTAAATGATATCCGCAAGGCCATGGCAGATATTTCAGCAGCTTTTTTTGAATATCGTCCGGACGGACTGAATTTAACCGGAGTTACGGGGACGAAGGGAAAAACGACAACTGCGTGGTATTTAAAGGCTATGCTGGATGAATGGCAGCGAGAAGAGGGAAAACCGGAGACCGGTCTGGTATCAAGTGTGATGAATTTTGACGGTTTTCGTAGGACAGACGCGGTGATGACAACGCCGGAAGCGCCGACATTGCATGAGATGATTGCAAAAGTACGCGTAGCCGGAAGCCATTATATGACGATTGAAACCTCTAGCCAGGCTTTAAAATATGATCGCGTTCATGGATTGAAATTTCAGGTAGGTGTTTTTTTGAACATTTCGGAGGATCATATCAGTCCGGCGGAGCATCAGGATTTTGAGGATTATTTTCAGTCCAAGCTTTCGATTTTTTCTCAATGTGAAACAGCCTGTGTCAATCTGGACTGCACGCATGCAGGGCGTATTCTGGAGGCGGCAAAGAAAACAGAACGTGTGGTGACATTTGGAAGGCATCCACAGGCAGATCTGCGCTACGATAAAATTCGCATGAAGGAGGATATGCTTTCATTTCGTGTGATCAGTCCGCAGTTTATGGAACGGTTTTCACTCAAAATGAAGGGGAGCTTTAATATAGAAAATGCGATGGCTGCAATCAGCGCAGCATATGTGTATGGAGTGCCGCTGCACTGTATGAAGCGGGCGCTGGAGGAGACTTGTGTTCCGGGAAGAATGGAGATTTTTGAAAATCAGAATCGGAAAATTTGTGCGATCGTGGACTATGCACACAATCGTCTGAGTTTTCGAAAATTGTTTCAGACAGTATTTGCGGAGTATGGCAGTTATCAGAAAGTGATTACTGTTTTTGGCTGTCCCGGTCAAAAAGCGTATAATCGCCGTATGGAACTGGGAATGATCGCCGGGATGTTTTCGGACTATGTATATTTGACAGCGGATAATCCGGGTATGGAAAGCTGCAGAGAAATTGCCGGAGAAGTACGGACATATGTTGAGATGACCGGGGGCGAATGTGAGTACGTGGCTGATCGCAGAAATGCGATTGCCAGGGCTGTACAGCGTGCAGCTGATGAAGAAGAAAATACCATTATTTTGGTTTTGGGACGAGGCAATGAGAAATATCAGAAGATTGGTCAGCGGATGTATGAATATCCTTCAGATGCCAGTCTGGTAAGAGAAGCGATGAGTAGCGTAAATTGAAAGCAGTAAAAAAAATTAAAAAAAATAGAAAAAGGTGTTGACATATCATGAAATATAGAGTAATATATAATCTGTTCGGTGGGAACAACAACCGAACAAAATAAAAAATGTGCGTTTAGCTCAGCTGGATAGAGCGTTTGGCTACGGACCAAAAGGTCGGGAGTTCGAATCTTCTAACGCACGCGCGGAACCTGCTTTGACAATGATGTTGAAGCAGGTTTTTTGTTGTAAAAATTTTAGGATATTATTATTTTGTACTTCAAATAATGGACGGTGTAGTGTATAGTAATAGGTAGGAGAACAGACAAATGTAAAAGTGGGGAATTACTATGAGTTTAAACAGTACACCGTCCGGCGAACGTGTTCACGTTGGTTTTTTCGGTCGGCGTAATGCTGGAAAATCGAGTGTGGTTAATGCGGTGACCGGGCAGGATCTGTCGGTGGTGTCGGAGGTACTCGGGACAACGACTGATCCTGTCAGTAAGGCGATGGAACTGCCGCCGGTCGGTCCGGTTCTGATAATCGATACCCCGGGCTATGATGATGTAGGGAGTCTTGGCGAACAGCGTGTTGCCAGAACGAAAAAAATATTAAACAAAACAGATGTGGCCGTTCTGGTTGTGGATGCCGGAGTGGGCATTACAAAAAGCGAACAAGAATTGCTGAATCTTTTTCATGAAAAAGAGATTCCGTATCTGATTGTTTATAACAAGATTGATTTGCTGAAAAAACTTCCGCAGCCGCAGGAGCACGCTTTTTATGTCAGCGCTCTGCAGAAACGAAATATTGAAGAATTAAAAAAAAGGATTGCAGAGCTTGCGGTAATTCCGGAAAAGGAAAATCATCTGGCCGCTGATCTGGTAAACACCGGAGATTTTGTACTTCTGGTGACGCCGATTGATAAAGCAGCACCGAAAGGACGGCTGATTTTGCCTCAGCAACAGATAATTCGTGATCTTTTAGAGGCAGGGGCAGTGCCGGTTGTATCAAGAGAAAGCGAGGCTGCGCAGACTCTGCATGAGCTTGGCAGGACACCGAAGCTTGTGATTACCGACAGCCAAGTATTCGGGCGCGTTGCAAAGGAGATTCCGAAAGAAATTCCACTGACTTCATTTTCTATTCTGATGGCGCGCTATAAAGGAACGCTTCCGGATGCTGTACGCGGTGCGGCATGTATCCGTCTTTTGAAAGATGGAGATACGGTACTGATGGCAGAGGGGTGTACGCATCACAGACAATGTGAGGACATAGGCACGGTAAAGCTGCCGCGCTGGCTTAGCGAATATACCGGAAGAAAACTGCAGTTTACATTTACTTCGGGAATGGAATTTCCGGAAAATTTATCATCTTATCGGTTGATTATTCACTGCGGAGGTTGTATGCTTAATGAGAGAGAGATGCGCTGCCGCATGAAATGTGCCGCGGATGCAGGTGTGCCGATGACCAATTACGGTACGGCGATTGCCTATATGAACGGCATCTTAAAACGGAGTCTGGAACTGTTTCCGGAACTTCAAAAATTATTATCAGACAGTGAGGAAAAATCATGACAAACACAAAACAGGAAGAATTAAAGAAATTATTGGTGTCCGTCGATTTCAAGGAAGAAACATACGCAGAGCTTGTGATGCAGGAGTTGATTATTCTGAAAAATTCATCGGCCACCATGAAAAATAAAGAAACAACTGCGGAAAAAGCGGCAGAGTTTTTCGGAAAAAGAGAAGAGTTTTTTGAGCATCTGATCAAACGTCGGCTGCAGACTGCGCAGGAGATGTTTGTGATCTTCAGCAAAGCAACCAATTTGCCCTATTTCTGCTGCGATCCGGAAAGCGCAAACGATCAGGTATGGCTGTTCAGTGATGAAAATTTTGCTAAGAAGACAGTTGTGACAGAGCTTGCCAAGAAACAGCCGGTTAGCATTGTGAAGTTGGAGAATAAGCAGTTTTTAAGTTTTTATTTGAGTTTATTCACGATGGGAGTTAATGAGCTGCAGATTGACCGCGGCGTGAATACGGTTTGTATCGCACTGGATTCTCTGGTGAAAAAACCGGATTTTTCCGGTCAGCCGGTGGAAAAACGTCCGGTGGAAAATCCGCAGTTGATTTTGACAGCCGCTTATTTTGCGCAGGAAAATAGCAGACCGAAGGAAGAACGCGATATCGAGAGTATGCGCGAACTGGAAGAAGAGATGATCGTTAATCTGGAGAGAGGCAGAGTGGTTGTTCCGGTACTGGTGCCGGAAGGAACAGAAAAACCAGAGCCGAAGGATGTGAGAATTCCATATCTGAAGATGCAAAATGGTGACGCATTCCAGCCGGTCTGCTCAGACTTTTTAGAATTTCAGAAATTTAATAAAGAAAATAAGTTCCGTGCGATCGTGATGGACGGCGGAAAAATCGGCGCGGCGCTGGCGGCGGAAGCCAAAGGGATGATCCTCAATCCGGCCAGCGTACGCCTGATGATCCCGAAGCAGAAGCTGTAGGATCAGAGCTGCTTTCCGCGTATGTGCGGGATACGTTCGGGCCATCCGCTGATATTTCCATTTACGATGGCTGAGAACATGCGTTCTTTGACCCCGGGAAATTCCAGGTTCAGTTGGCGCAGAAGATTTTTTGCATATTCACGTTTGGTAAAACCATCTGCCGGGCAGCGGCTTTTTGCTACCGGCAGGTGGTATTTATTTTGAAAACCGATCACATCTGCCTCACTGACGTACATCAGCGGACGGATAACCGTCAGATCCATGCGGTCCAGATAGGTACGCGGTGAAAATGAATGAAAGCGGCCTTCAAAAATCAAAGAGAGCAGCATCGTTTCAATCACGTCATCTTTGTGATGCGCATAGGCGACCTTGTTGCAGCCACGTTCCTTGATTGCATCATTTAAAGCACCTTTGCGCATTTTAGCACACAAAGAACAGGGATTGGTTTCCTTACGCTGATCAAAAATAATAGAGGCAATCTCTGTTTTTACAACGGTATAGGGGACTTCAAGTTCTTCGCAGAGCTGATAGATACCATCGAGAACAAATCCGGGATTGCCAAGATCTACCGTGATCGCTTCGAGCGTGAAGTGTTTCGGATAAAAGCGCTGCAGACCATGCAGTGCATATAAAAGAGTCAGACTATCCTTGCCGCCGGAAATACCGACGGCAATTTTATCACCTTCCTCGATCATCTGGTATTCGTCAATTGCCTTTCTGGTAAGGCTCATTAATTGCTGTAATTTCATAAATGATTCTCCCTAGAGTATTGGATTTTAAGAGTGTTGTTTTTTAATATAGCAGATTTGACGGTGAGGTGTCAAATTGCTTCGGGAATCTGTTGAGATAGGATTGAAGGAGAAAGTAAATTATGATATTCTAAAGAAGTAGAGTAAACGGGAAAAGCAGAAAAGAGAGGCATATATGTACGATCCGAAATCTTTAAAAGCGCAGGAGTTTATCAGTCATGAAGAAATTTTGGCAACACTTGCGTATGCGCATGAAAATAAAGAAAATGAAGAATTGATCCAGCAGATTATTGATAAGGCGAGAGAGCGCAAAGGACTGTCGCATCGGGAAGCGGCTGTACTTCTGGCCTGCGAGAGTGAAGAGAAAAATCAACAGATTTATGCACTGGCTGAGCAGATCAAAAAAGATTTTTACGGCAATCGTATTGTGATGTTCGCACCGTTGTATCTGTCTAATTATTGTATCAACAGCTGCGTGTACTGTCCGTATCATATCAAAAACAGACATATTGCCAGAAAAAAGCTGACGCAGGAGGAGATCCGTCGAGAGGTGATCGCCCTGCAGGATATGGGACACAAGCGGCTGGCACTGGAACTGGGAGAGGATCCGGTCAATAATCCAATCGAGTATGTGTTGGAGAGTATGAAGACAATTTATAGCATCCATCACAAAAATGGGGATATTCGTCGCGTTAATGTTAATATTGCGGCTACAACGGCAGAAAACTATCGCAGATTGAAAGAGGCCGGCATTGGTACGTATATTTTATTCCAGGAGACCTACCATAAAGAGAGTTATGAGAAACTGCATCCGGCAGGTCCGAAGCATGATTATGCATATCATACGGAAGCAATGGATCGGGCGATGGAGGGTGGAATTGACGATGTCGGACTCGGTGTTCTGTTCGGGCTGGAACTGTATGAGTATGAATTTGTGGGACTTTTGATGCATGCGGAGCATCTGGAGGCAGTGCATGGAGTCGGACCGCATACGATCAGTGTACCGCGTATCCGGCATGCGGATGATATTGACGCGGATTCTTTTGACAACGGGATTGATGATGATATTTTTGCCAAGATCGTCGCCTGTATTCGTATTGCGGTGCCGTATACCGGTATGATTGTGTCAACGCGAGAGAGTAAAAAATGCCGCGAGCGTTTGCTGCATCTTGGTGTGTCACAGATCAGCGGCGGATCACGTACCAGTGTCGGCGGTTATGCCGAACCGGAGGAAGAAGAAAATTCCGCACAGTTTGATGTCAGTGACAATCGCACACTGGATGAAGTGGTGAACTGGCTGATGCGTCTTGGTTACATTCCGAGCTTTTGTACGGCCTGTTATCGTGAGGGGAGAACGGGAGACCGTTTTATGAGCCTTTGTAAGAGTGGACAGATCCAGAACTGCTGTCATCCGAATGCGTTGATGACGTTGAAAGAATATTTGCTTGATTATGCTTCGGAAGATACCAGAAAAATCGGAGAAGAGCTGATCCGCCGGGAGATGGAGCACATACCGCGAAAGAAAACGAAAGAAATTGCCATGCAGAATCTGCTGGCAATTGAGAAAGGAAAAAGAGATTTCCGGTTTTGATATAAAGAGACCGGTTTCTGATAAAAATGAAAAAGAGGAGAAGGAAAACATGTATCAGGAAAAAGTAGAAGCTTATATTGACAGTCACATTGATGAGATGATCGAGGATGTGAAAACACTTGTGCGCATCGACAGTAAGAAAGGTATGGCAGTTCCGGGAAAACCGTTCGGTGTCGGTCCGGCACAGGTACTTGAGGCAGCACAAAACATGATGGAAAAATACGGATTTACGACCAGAAACTATGAGAATTATGTTGTGACCGGTGATTTTAACGATCAGGAAAAACAGTTGGATATTCTGGCGCATTTGGATGTTGTGACGGTGACTCCGGACTGGACAGTGACGCAGCCGTTTGATCCGGTCATCGTGGATGGTAAGCTGTACGGACGCGGAACTGCAGATGATAAAGGACCGGCAATCGCAGCGCTTTATGCAATGCGAGCGATCAAAGAATGTGGTATTGAATTGAAGAAAAATGTCCGTCTGATCCTCGGTGCAGATGAAGAGTGCGGCTCTTCTGATTTAGAATATTATTATCGTATTGAAAAAGAAGCACCGATGAGTTTTACTCCAGATGCGGAGTTTCCGTTGATCAACATTGAAAAAGGACGTCTGGCAAAAGAATTTACGGCCAAATTTGAAAAAGAGGAACTGGAATCTGAAATCGTAGAATTTCATGGCGGTGATAAGGCAAATGTCGTTCCGGCAAATGCATACGCACTGATTCGTGGTCTTTCGAAAGAAACCGTAGAGGAAGCGACTGCAAAAGAGATGGAAGGGGTTGCTTATACGGTAACGGAAGAAAATGGATTGGTGAAGCTTGCGGCAAAAGGTATGGCAGCACATGCATCGACACCGGAGATGGGCAAAAATGCAGTTTGCGCGCTTTTAGGCCTGCTTACGCGCCTCCCATTGGCACCGGGGAAAAAACAGGCAGCGATCGCAGCCTGTGCAAAGCTTTTCCCGATGGCAGATTATCACGGCGCAGCACTTGGAATTGATCTGGAGGATGAGATTTCCGGTACGCTGAGCATGAATCTTGGTATTTTGAATCTGGAAAATGATATACTGACCGGTGAATTTGACAGCCGTATTCCACTTTGTGGAACAGATGAGAACGTCACGGAAGTAATTCACAGACAGATGGCAGAGTATGGTCTGGTACTGGAAGAGGGAAAAATGATCGGCGCGCATCATGTGCCGGCAGATTCTCCGCTTGTAAAAAGTCTGCTTGATAGTTTTGAGAAATACAGCGGCATCAAAGGGGAACCGATGGCGATCGGCGGCGGTACTTATGTACATGAGCTGGAGCGCGGGGTAGCGTTTGGATGTATGATGGAAGGCGTTGATAATCATATGCACGGGGATGATGAATTTATGGAAATTGATGTACTGGTGATGAGTACGAAAATTTTCGCAGATGCGATTTTGAAGTTGTGCATGTAGACGCGACAGAAAGAAAAAAATTTGAAACAGGCCGCTTTTGCGGCTTGTTTCAGGTATTTTATGTATAGGTCTTAATAATTTCTTCGGCAATGGTTCGTTTGGCAATACAGCGATCCATTGCCTGTTTTTCTATGTAACGGTGAGCTTCTGATTCACTCATAGAAAGTGCACTGATTAAAAGCCATTTTGCTTTGTTGACCAGACGGATTTCAGCCATTTTATCTTCGATGGAGGAAGCTTTTTTTTCAAACTGTCTTAAACGTTCTCTGGCACTTTCCATCCAGTTAAGAGCAAGAAGTATGGTTGGTTTTGAAGTTGGTTTTGGAAGCGTGAATATGCCATATTCAGCAACCTTGTCATGAATATCGGCATAAATATCATTTTTGACGAAAAGTAATACGGCAGCTTGTCTGGAAGTGCAGGTGTCAATTGCAAAACGGGTACCGACATCATCTCGCAGAGGTGCATTGATAATAATAAAATCAAAGGTTTTTTCAGTCAGAATCTGTCTTGCCGCGCTGATACTTGCGACCGTACAGACAGGATAATATCGTATATTAGATAGTAAATCCATAAAGGCAGAGGTGAAATTATCTGTTGCAGACACAATGAGTATACTGTAAATGCGTTCTCTCAAACTCATTTTACTCCCTCCTTAATTTGTGCGGATCGGAATTATTGATTACAATAGATATCCAAAATGGCATCCGGTATATATTTTTTGATGAAATCGCTGTTTACAGAAATTTCACAAGCAGATTTTAAATTTTCCGGAAGCTGTTTGAAATTTGCGAGCGTGTCTGCGTCCGCTTTATACAAATTGATATCGGCAGGTGCCGGGAGTTCCAGTTTATTTTGGATTCCTTCAAGAACGGCATAAATGATCAGAGCAAAAGCCAGATAAGGATTTGCCGAGGGATCGGGGGAACGAAGTTCGATACGCCGATATTCTCCAACTGCAGAAGGAACTCTGACAAGCTGGGAACGGTTTTCACTGGACCATGAGATGTACTTCGGAGCTTTATTGCTGCCGAAACGGTGATAAGAATTTTCAGTTGGATTTAAAAATAAGGTCATGTCTGAAATCCTATCTAAAATACCCGCGATTAGATGGTTAATATTGCCGGGATTATTAGAGAGCTTTACGGACATATTAATATGAAAACCATTTCCTGGTTTGTTTTTTAAGGGTTTTGGATTAAAATCAGCAAAAATACCATTTCGTCTGGCGACTGTTTTTACAACTGTCTGAAAAGTCAGTGCATTATCTGCAGCAGTCAGAGGGTCAGAATAACGAAAATCGATTTCATTTTGTCCGGGGCCTTCTTCATGATGAGAACTTTCTGGTTGGATACCCATCTGCTCCAGAGTCAGGCATATTTCACGGCGGATATTTTCCCCTCTATCTTCTGGGGCAATATCCATATAGGATGCATGATCATACGTTTTTTTTGTTGGATTTCCATTATCATCTAATTGAAACAGATAAAATTCCTGTTCAGCGCCAAAGAAGAACTGATATCCATGATGTTCAGCTTCCTGGATTGCCTTTTTTAAAATAGAACGTGTGTCGCACTCAAATATTTTTCCATCAGGGTATGTGATATCGCAAAACATTCTTACTACACGACCGTGTTCCGGTCTCCAGGGCAGAGGCATTAATGTGTCTGCTTCCGGATGAAGGAACAAATCAGAATGTGTTTCATCTCCAAAACCGGCGATGGCAGATGCATCAATGGCAATGCCGTATTGAAAAGCACGCGGAAGTTCCTGCGGCATAATGGAGATGTTCTTTTGTTTGCCAAACACATCACAGAAGGCAAGGCGGATAAACTTTACATCTTCTTCCTGTACATACTGCATGACCTCTTCTTTTGAATATTTCATAAAATCTACCTACTTTCTTTGTCTGGTTAAATTTCAGTTTGCTACATACATTTGCTTATATGGGGTTTTACTGTCTGGCGTAATGACTGTAAAGGGAGCAGACAAAACTTCATTCAAAGGATATCCAAAATCTGTGCAATATTCAGCCAGATATCCATGAATCTCCGTGAAATCTTCTGAGGTCGCATATTTTACCGTTACCTGTTTTGGAAAGTGAATATCTTTACAATCTCCGCGGAGAAACATTTTTCCGCCATGCATTCCGGTACATGGGAAATTACCTACAATACAGTTCCCATTTTTGTGAAGACCAAGGACAATAATGATACCGCCAGCCTGATATTCACCAAGAAAACTTCCGGCACATCCACCGATGATCATAACAGGAATTTTTTCCCTATAGGCTTTCATATGGATTCCGGCACGATATCCGGCGTTCTCTTTTATATAAATTTTTCCGCCACGCATGGCATAACCGGCGGCGTCTCCAATATTGCCATGGATCACAATTTTTCCTTCATTCATGGTATCGCCTACCGCATCCTGAGCGTTGGAATTTACAGTAATTTGAGCATTGTTTAAATATGCACCCAATGCGTTTCCAGGAATTCCATTGATGGTAAGTTTTTTATCGGACATACCGGCAGCGATAAATCTCTGACCGCAGCAGCCTTCGATCGTATAGCTGTGATCGGTTCCGCGCAGTGCTTCATTTACAGCTTTATAATCTAAATTGACAGCATCAATGATTTTCATAGTATACCATACCTCCTGAAAAATGGTTATATTTTCTTTGAGAATATATTACATAAATAATACTTTTTAAGGTCATTCTCCTGCGTGAAAGATACCAAGTATCTCGAGTTCTTTTCCTGTTAATCCGATTCCGCGCAGCATGAGACGGTTTCCGCGCAGCGCTTCAATGGAATTAAGCCCCATACCGCCCATTAATTCTTTGATTTCATGTTTCCAGGCAGTCAGAAGATGAATCAGGCGCTGACTTCCTGTTTCAGGATCCAGCCTTTTTACAAGCTCCGGGCGTTGGGTTGCAATCCCCCAGTTGCATTTACCACTTTGGCAGGTACGACAGAGATGACAGCCAAGAGCAAGCAGAGCAGCAGTAGCTATATAGCAGGCATCTGCGCCAAGAGCAATGGCTTTTATCACGTCAGAAGCACTTCGGATACTTCCGCCAACGATCAGCGATACGTTGTTGCGAATGCCTTCATCACGAAGTCGTTGGTCAACGGCGGCAAGTGCGAGTTCAATAGGAATACCAACATTGTCTCGGATTCTGGTAGGAGCAGCGCCGGTGCCTCCGCGGAAACCGTCAATGGCGATGATATCAGCTCCGCTTCGCGCAATGCCGCTGGCAATTGCGGCAATATTGTGAACAGCAGCAACTTTGACAATTACCGGTTTTTTATATTCAGTAGCTTCTTTCAGAGAATATACAAGCTGACGCAAATCTTCAATAGAATAAATATCATGATGAGGAGCCGGCGATATCGCATCAGAGCCTTCCGGGATCATACGGGTACGTGATACATCACCGACAATTTTTGCACCGGGAAGATGTCCGCCAATACCTGGTTTTGCACCTTGACCCATTTTGATTTCTATTGCGGCACCTGCTTTCAGATAATCTTCATGGACTCCAAAACGTCCGGAGGCTACCTGAACGATGGTATGCTCTCCATAACAGTAAAAATCTTCATGCAGGCCGCCTTCTCCGGTGTTATAAAAAATACCGAGTTCTGTTGCAGCTTTAGCAAGAGATTTATGAGCGTTATAGCTAATAGAACCATAGCTCATAGCGGAAAAGATAACAGGCATGGAAAGTTCCAGCTGTGGTGGAAGTTTACAATCTAATGCGCCGTCTGCTGTACGGGTCACTTTTTGAGGCTTAGAGCCAAGATATACTCTGGTTTCCATTGGCTCCCGCAAAGGATCAATGGAAGGGTTGGTTACCTGTGAGGCATTGATCAGGATCTTGTCCCAGTATACAGGGAACGGTTTTGGATTTCCCATAGAAGACAAAAGAACACCGCCGCTGTTTGCCTGCTTATAAATCTCATTTATTGTGTCCTCTGACCAGTTGGCGTTTTTGCGCAGAGAACAATTACTCTTTATAATTTTTAATGATCTGGTCGGACAAAAGGAAACACAGCGCTGGCAGTTAACACATTTCGTTTCATCCTGTGTCATGATTTTTTGTTCTTCGTTGTAGATGTGTACTTCATTGGCACATTGCCGTTCACATATTCGACAGGCAATACACCTGTTTTCGTTTCGAATCACTTCAAATTCAGGATAAATAAACTCTATACTCATTAAAATGTACCTTCCTTTACTTTTACAATGACCGGTTCACCGCCTGCAGGAGACCATATTTTTTCAGCATCCGGTTCCATAGTTCGGATGGCAGCCTCTTCGCTGGCAAGAAATACCTTGTCATCTTTCTCGCCTACTACCATAGAACGCAGCTTTAAACGGTCGTTTAGTGCCATCAGTCCACCGTCAAATCCTAAAACAATAGAAAAAGGACCGGTTATAAGTAGATTTGGAAACATGGTTCGCAGATAGGTGTGCTTTTTTTGATCTTCTAAATCTTTTTTTTCTGCAATGGTACTCCAGAAAGGAGCTGCAATAACACTTGCAGTTTCACTAAGAGTAAGCTTCTGTATACGGAGCAGATAATCCATGATATAGGTGATGACTTCTGTATCAGTCTGGAGCGTGCATTTATAGCCAAACATTTCGATAAAACGGCGGTTTGCATCGTAAGAGGAAATTTCACCATTATGAACGACAGAATAGTCAAGCAGTGTAAACGGATGTGCACCTCCCCACCATCCGGGAGTATTGGTAGGATAACGTCCGTGAGCCGTCCAAGAATACCCTTCGTATTCATCCAACTTATAAAAAATACCGACGTCTTCCGGAAAACCTACCGCTTTGAAAGTTCCCATGTTTTTACCACTTGAGAAAACATAAGCGCCATGCATATCGGCATTGATTCTCATGACGGTCCTGGCAACAAATTCTTTTTCGTCCATCTGAAATGATATCAGCATAGATCTTAAGGGAGCAACAAAATATCTCCATATAATCGGTTCATCTGTAATTGTGGGGATCTTGCGGGTTGGGATTCTCTCAGACTGAATAATTTCAAACCGTTCTTTTAAAAATGCTTCACATTCTTTTCTTGTAGTACGAGTATTAAAGAACATATGTAATGCATAAAATTTCTTATATTCAGGATAAATACCATAACCGGCAAAGCCTCCGCCTAATCCATTGGAACGGTCGTGCAAGGGTTTCATGGAGTTTGTGATCATTTCACCAGACATCTTATTTCCGGTCTTGGAAATGACGGCAGAAATTGCGCAGCCGGAAGGAATTCGTATCTGACCTTCCATCTTCATAAATGCTACCTTCCTTTCAGAATAAATCAAAATAAAAGCAAAGGCATCCACGTTAAGAACAGATACTTACTGCTCTTAAAATGAACGCCTTTGCTCATATTTAATATATATACAGCGAATGGCAGGTTTTGTCAAGAGACAAGAAAAAGAATATGGTTATTCTACTTGTGGAAGTCTGTTACGACAGCATTCTAATTCTTTATCAGTCGGTATAGAATCATCCATTTGATGATTGTGGAATTTTTCATAAGCCACCATATCAAAGTAGCCGGTACCGGTCAGGCCAAATACAATTGTTTTTTCTTCGCCGGTTTCTTTGCATTTTTGCGCTTCATCAATAGCAGCACGAATGGCATGGGAGCTTTCCGGAGCGGGCAGGATTCCTTCTACTCTTGCAAAATATTCTGCTGCTTCAAATACGTCTGTTTGTTTTACACTGACGGCCTCCATCTGTCCCTGATGATAGAGTTCTGACAATATGGAACTCATGCCGTGATAACGCAGACCTCCGGCGTGATTTGCAGAAGGGATAAAATCACTGCCTAAAGTATACATTTTTGCCAGTGGGCATACCATTCCAGTGTCACAAAAGTCGTAGGCATAGATACCTCGGGTGAAACTGGGGCAGGAAGCCGGTTCAACAGCAATAATACGGTAATCGGCTTCACCACGAAGCTTTTCTCCCATGAATGGTGCAATCAGACCGCCCAGATTTGAACCGCCTCCGGCACATCCAATGATAATATCCGGTTTGATATTATATTTATCAAGTGCGGTTTTGGTTTCCAAACCGATGACGGATTGATGCAGAAGAACCTGATTGAGAACACTGCCAAGTACATAGCGATAACCATCGCTTGTGATAGCTTTCTCTACAGCTTCGGAGATTGCGCAGCCGAGGCTTCCGGTAGTTCCCGGATGTTCAGCAAGAATTTTTCTTCCGACTTCGGTTTCTGTGGAAGGAGATGCTGTTACTGAAGCACCGTAGGTACGCATGACTTCTCGACGAAAAGGTTTTTGTTCATAGGAACATTTTACCATATACACTTTACAGTCAAGATCAAAGTATGCGCAGGCCATGGATAACGCGGTTCCCCATTGACCGGCTCCGGTTTCCGTGGTTACACCTTTTAGACCCTGTTTTTTTGCGTAATAAGCCTGTGCAATTGCGGAGTTTAGCTTGTGACTGCCGCTGGTATTATTTCCTTCAAACTTATAATAGATTTTTGCCGGAGTGCCAAGTTTTTCTTCCAGACAGTAAGCACGTACAAGTGGAGAAGGGCGATACATTTTATAAAAATTGCGAATTTGTTCCGGAATCCCGAAGTAAGCAGTATCGTTATCCAGTTCCTGAGCAATTAATTCGTTACAAAATACGCAGGACAGTTCGTCTGCTTTCATTGGCTGGTGGGTATCTGGATTTAATAGTGGTGCCGGTTTTTGTTTCATATCGGCACGCAGATTATACCATGCCTTTGGCATTTCCGATTCATTCAGATAGATTTTGTAGGGGATGTTTTCATTTTTCATAGTCCTTACCTCCAGATATATATTGATAGTTTGAATTTATTCAGAGTCAAAGACTTAAGAAAAAAATAGTCCTTGACAGAATAACAATAATCTGTCAAGGACGAATTTCATACAATCATATAAAAAATATATATGATAAAATCCGCGGTGCCACCTTGATTCACAGGAATGCTCCTATGCACTTAGCGGGATACCAACATATCCCCGGCAACTGACGTATGCCTGCACGTTGCAGAGTACTGGGTGTAAAAAATACACTTTTGACTGCACCCTCAGCGGGCCATTTGACAACTTGTTTCTTACCTGATTCTCAGCAGCACAGGCTCTCTGTAAAGGCATCATTGCCGTTATCTCCGCTTCATCGGTTTGCTGTGTTAAATTAAAATGAATATTAGCATTGATTTAGTTAAGTGTCAATAGATAATTAAAAAATCAAAAAAAGATTGACAAATATTTTTTCAGGGTGTATCATCCAACACGTAAAGGCAAGGGCGTCTTTGAGACATGGTTCTCAGAGACGTCCTTTACTTTTACAAAAAATAAATACAATTTGATTTAAAAGGCAAGGGCGTCTTTTGGGTACGGAATAAGTACGATAAGAGACACACTTGTCTTTTGTTTTCAAATTGAGAGGAGTGACATTATGAAGAAGGTATCAGATTTTTTCGGATGTAACGTGTTTGACGACAGAGTGATGAAAGCAAATTTGTCGGCAGAGGTTTATCAATCTTTGAGAAAGACGATTGACGAAGGAGCAAAGCTTGATATCGGTGTTGCGAATGCAGTTGCAGCGGCAATGAAAGACTGGGCAGTTAAAAATGGCGCTACACATTATACACACTGGTTTCAGCCGCTTACTGGTGTGACAGCGGAAAAACATGACAGTTTTATTTCCCCATCACCGGATGGTGGTGTGATTATGGAGTTTTCCGGTAAAGAACTGATTAAAGGTGAGCCGGATGCATCGTCTTTTCCGTCTGGTGGTCTTCGGGCTACTTTTGAAGCAAGAGGTTATACTGCATGGGATCCTACTTCTTATGCATTCATTAAAGGAAAAACACTTTGTATTCCTACTGCATTTTGCTCTTATGGAGGCGAGGCACTGGATAAGAAAACACCGCTGCTTCGTTCGATGGAAGCACTGAATAAGCAGGCGATTCGTATTCTTCATTTGTTTGGAAATGATGATGTGAAATGTGTCCGTACATCGGTAGGACCGGAACAGGAATACTTTCTCGTTACAAAGGAAATGTATGAACAGAGAAAAGATCTTCAATTTACAGGACGTACCCTTTTCGGTGCAAAACCGCCGAAGGGGCAGGAAATGGATGATCATTATTTTGGAGTGATTAAGCCCAGAGTTGCCGCTTACATGGAGGAACTAAACGAGGAACTCTGGAAGTTGGGAATTCTGGCGAAGACAGAACATAATGAAGTAGCTCCGGCACAGCATGAATTGGCTCCTATTTATACGACAACCAATATTGCGACAGATCATAATCAGCTGACGATGGAAATCATGCAGAAGGTGGCAGCAAAAAATGGACTGGTATGCTTGCTGCATGAGAAGCCATTTGCCGGTGTAAATGGAAGCGGAAAGCACAATAACTGGTCGCTTGCTACAGATAAAGGTGTGAATCTGCTGTCGCCTGGTGAGACACCATATGAAAATGCGCAGTTCTTATTATTTTTATGTGCAGTGATCAAGGCAGTGGACGATTATCAGGATCTGCTTCGTCTTTCTGTTGCAACAGCAGGAAATGATCACAGACTTGGTGCAAATGAAGCGCCGCCAGCAGTGGTTTCTATCTTTCTTGGTGATGAATTAAACCAAGTACTGGAAGCTATTGAAACAGATACTCCGTATGCGGGAACGAAGAAAGCACAGATGAAGCTGGGAGTGGATGTTCTTCCTAAATTCAATCGTGATACGACAGATCGCAATCGTACTTCACCATTTGCGTTTACCGGGAATAAATTTGAGTTTCGTATGCTGGGATCTTCCAACAGCATTGCATGTGCGAATATTATGTTAAATAGTGCAGTGGCTGAGAGTCTTAAAATTTATGCAGACAGACTGGAAAAGGCAGAGAATTTTGAAGATGCGCTGCATGAAATGATCCGAAAGACCATTAAAGATCACAAGCATATCATTTTCAATGGAAATGGTTATGATGAAACTTGGATCAGAGAGGCAACGGAAAAGAGAGGTCTTCTCAATTACCGTACAACACCGGACTGTATGCCGCATCTTTTGGATAAAAAGAATGTTCGAATGCTGACAGAACATCAGGTATTTTCAGAGGCCGAGTTAAAATCAAGATGTGAAATCATGCTGGATAATTATTGTAAGACGGTATTGATTGAAGCGAATACTATGGTTGATATGGCAAAAACGGAGATTGCTCCAGCGGTAAGCACGTATGTACTGGAACTGGCAAATACAGCTGCTGCAAAGAAAAGAGTGGATGCGTCTATTTCCTGCTGTTACGAAATGGACTTACTAAAGAAATTAGTCAGAGTGGAAGAACAGATTGCTATCAGAGCAGATCAATTGGAAGAATCTGTAATGAAATTACAGGATATCACAAATGTAGAAACAGAAGCAGAGACAATCAGAGATGTGATTTTGAGCAAAATGTGTGAGCTCCGGGTGGTCTGTGATGAGGCAGAAACTGTGACAGCGAAGAAATACTGGCCATTTCCAACATATAGTGATTTGCTGTTCGGTGTAAAGTAATATATTGATAAAAACAGCAGTTTCAACATGATAGTAAAAATAAAATAGCTTACACTACAAAAAGGAAGAAGGAATTTTTATGACCTACAGTGCAGTCAATACAATTTGGGTATTAATTGGAGCGGCACTTGTGTTTTTCATGCAGGCGGGATTTTCCATGTGTGAAGCCGGATTTACAAGAGCAAAGAATACAGGAAATATTTTAATGAAAAACCTTATGGATTTTTGTATCGGAACACCAGCTTTCTGGCTGATCGGCTTCGGATTGATGTTTGGAAACGGATCAGCTATTATGGGAACCTTTGATCCATTTATTACAGGAGATTATAGCCACATTTTACCGACAGGAGTTCCGTTATGGGCGTTTGTAATTTTTCAAACCGTTTTTTGCGCGACATCTGCAACGATTGTGTCGGGAGCAATGGCTGAGAGAACGAAATTCAGCGCATATTGTATTTATTCCGCAGCGATTTCTCTTTTAATTTATCCGATTTCAGGACACTGGATTTGGGGTGGAGGATGGCTTTCACAAATGGGATTTCATGATTTTGCTGGATCTACAGCGGTACATATGGTAGGTGGAATCTGCGCGTTGATTGGAGCAAAGATTTTGGGACCACGTATCGGAAAATATGGCAAGGATGGAAAACCACGGGCGATTCTGGGACATAATCTTACTTTTGCAGCTCTGGGGGTATTTATTCTCTGGTTTTGTTGGTTTGGGTTTAATGGCGCATCTACGGTAGGTATGGACAGTGATGCTTTGTTGGAAACAGCTGGAAGAGTATTCTTTAATACAAATATGGCGGCAGCAGTAGCTTGCTGTACTACATTGATTTTTACATGGCTGCGTTATAAAAAACCAGATGTTTCCATGACATATAATGCGGCATTAGCGGGATTGGTCGGTGTTACGGCTGGCTGTGATGCGGTGAGCCCGGTTGGTGCCGCAGGGATTGGAATCGTTTGCGGTATTCTGGTTGTCTTGTCTGTTGAGTTTTTTGATAAAGTAGCAAAAGTTGATGATCCGGTAGGTGCGGTATCTGTCCATTGCGTATGTGGTGCTGCCGGAACAATTCTTACTGGTTTTTTCGCAACAGGTGTAACTACAGAGGCAGGTCTTTTTTACGGCGGAGGAACACATTTTCTGGGCGTTCAGATAATTGGTGTCCTTTCCGTTGCAATATATGTAACGGTGATTATTACACTTGTATTTTGGGTAATCAAATATACGATCGGACTTCGTGCGGATGCAGAAGATGAGATTGCGGGTCTGGATGTATCCGAACATGGTTTGTTGACTGCATATGCCGGTTTTGCAATGCTTCCGGATATTGCAACAACAGATGATGAAGATACACCTGTTAGAGTAACCGGTGACATTCCTTCTGCAGAGGCAATCCCTGTTAAGAAAGTTCCAAGTTTTGAGGAAGGCACACCTAAATTTACCAAAATTGAGATTATATGCAAAGAATCAAGATTCGAAGCATTAAAGAGCGCGATGATGAATCTTGGTATTACCGGAATGACGGTATCTCATGTTTTGGGATGCGGAGTTCAAAAAGGAAGACCAGAGTATTACCGGGGAATACAAGTTGAAGCGAATTTGCTTCCTAAAGTACAGGTGGATGTTGTAGTCAGTGCCGTTCCGGTTCGAAAAGTCATTGAAACAGTGAAAAAAGTACTTTACACGGGACACATCGGGGATGGAAAAATCTTTGTATATGATGTGGAAAATATTGTCAAGGTGAGAACTGGAGAAGAAGGATTTGATGCATTACAAGATATAGAATAGCATTTGGAGGTACAGTTAGATGTGTTCCATTATGGGTTATTGTCGCTGCAATGTTTCTTTTGATACTTTTATGAAGGGCTTCCAAAAAACAAAATCAAGAGGTCCTGATGACAGTCGGGTAGTGAAAACCGGCAATGGATTGCTTGGATTTCACAGATTGGCAATCATGGGACTGACACCATCCGGAATGCAGCCGTTTCAGTATGGAAACAATTATATAGTATGTAACGGAGAAATTTATGGATTTGAGAAGTGGAAAGAAAAATTGTCAGAGAAATATATATTTGAAAGCGGATCAGATTGTGAAATTCTTTTGCCGTTATATCAGGAGTATGGTACCGATATGTTTTCTATGCTGGATGCGGAGTTTGCCTGTATTATTTATGATGGGAAAACAAAAACATTTATCGCTGCAAGAGATCCCATTGGAATCCGTCCGCTGTATTACGGATATGATCGAGAAGGCGCTGTTATTTTTGCAAGTGAAGCAAAAAATCTAGTGGGAATTGCAGAGAAAATTATGCCATTTCCGCCGGGGTATTATTATAAGGACGGTCAGTTTAGCTGTTATTGTGATATTACAAAAGTAGATTCGATTTGTCAGGAAGATCTGGAAACTGTTTGTAAGAAAATTCATGATAAGCTGATAAGTGGTGTAAAGAAACGCCTTACAGCAGATGCAAAAGTAGGATTTTTGCTTTCCGGCGGTCTGGATTCCTCTTTAGTATGCGCCATTGCAGCAAAGAAAAGCGAGGAGCCGATTAAAACATTTGCGATTGGTATGAGTGAGGATGCAATTGATTTAAAATATGCAAGACAGGTGGCAGAGTATATCGGCAGCGACCATACAGAAGTTTATATGACACCGGAAGAAGTAATTTCTTCTCTGGAAACAGTCATTCAGTTGCTGGGAACTTATGATATTACTACGATCCGTGCATCGATCGGAATGTATCTGGTATGTAAGGCAATTCATGAGCAGACAGATATCCGAGTCGTCTTGACAGGAGAAATCTCGGATGAATTATTCGGCTATAAGTACACGGATTTTGCACCGGATGCAAAAGCATTTCAAGCGGAATCACAAAAAAGAATCCGTGAATTACATATGTATGATGTGCTGCGTGCAGATCGCTGCATTTCCGTAAACTCGCTGGAAGCAAGAGTTCCTTTTGGGGATTTGGATTTCGTGAAATATGTGATGGAAATAGATCCGAAGCTAAAGCAGAATACCTATGGAAAAGGAAAATATTTGCTGCGTCACGCTTTTGAGCAGGATGATTATCTTCCAGACGAAATTCTCTGGAGAGAGAAGGCGGCTTTTTCAGATGCGGTAGGGCATTCAATGGTTGATTATCTGAAAGAATATGCAGAAAGTAACTATACGGATGCAGAATTTACGGAAAGATGTGAAAGATATACGCATGCCAAGCCGTTTACAAAAGAAGCTTTATTATACAGAGAGATCTTTGAAAAATATTATCCGGAACAGGCAGAGATGATCGTAGATTTTTGGATGCCGAACAAAGAGTGGGAAGGATGTAACGTAAACGATCCTTCTGCGAGAGTACTTTCCAATTATGGTGACAGTGGGAAATAAGAGAAGGATAAGTACTAAAAAAATAGATTGACAATGGAAACGATAAGAGGTAAAATAGCCTGCGTGAAGGCAAAGGCGTCTTTAAGTTAAAAATAACTTAAAGGCGCTTTTGTCTTTTTTGCGTGATATGAGTTTTATTGGCGTAAAAATGAAATGCAAAATTTTAGGAGAAATAAAAATGCAGAATCAAAAAATACTAATTTTAAATTTCGGTGGACAGTATGATCAGTTAATTGCCAGGAGAGTACGGGAATGTAATGTTTATTGTGAGGTAAAACCATATACCATGACGCTTTCGGAAATTCAGACGTTTCATCCGATTGGTATTATTTTTACCGGTGGGCCTGACAGTGTTTATAAACAAAATTCTTATCATCCGACAGAAGGAATTTTTGAACTTGGAATACCGATTCTTGGAATCTGTTATGGCTGTCAGCTCCTTGCCCAGCATCTGGGCGGAATTGTTACAGCGGCACAAAATGAAAACGCCAGAGAGTATGGAAAGACACTGACGTTTTTTGATAATTCTTGTTCCTTATTTGATGAATTAAATGAAAAAAGTATTTCGTGGATGAGTCATAGCGATTATATGAAGAAAGTGCCGGAAGGCTTTCGCATCATAGCGCATAGTGAAAAATGTCAGAATGCAGCAATCTGTGATGAGAAGAGAAAATTCTATGGTGTACAGTTTCATCCGGAAGTAAATCATACGGAGAATGGAACCGACATGATACGGAATTTCTTATATAAAGTATGTGGTGCAACGGGTGATTGGACAATGGAAGAGTATATGCATCGCTGTATAGAAGAAATCAGAGGTAAAGTAGGAAATGGAAAGGTACTTTTGGCATTGTCCGGAGGTGTTGATTCTGCTGTATGTGCAGCATTGTTTGCAGAGGCGGTCGAATCACAGCTCACTTGTGTTTTTGTGGATCATGGACTTTTGAGAAAGAATGAAGGAAATGAAGTAGAAAAGGTATTTGAAAAATGGAATATTCATTTACGCCGAGTGAATGCCGGAGAACGTTTTTTGGAAAAATTGCGTGGGATTACAGAGCCGGAACAAAAACGGAAGATTATAGGGGAAGAATTTATTCGCATATTTGAAGAAGAGAGTAAACAAATTGGCAGAGTAGATTACTTGGCGCAGGGGACTATTTATCCGGATGTAATCGAATCCGGGAAAGAAAACGCGGAAACAATAAAGAGCCATCATAATGTGGGAGGATTGCCCGATATTGTTGCATTTCATGAGATTATGGAACCGTTGCGATTATTGTTTAAGGATGAAGTGAGAGAATTGGGAAGGCAACTTGGCCTTCCGGAACATATGGTTATGCGTCAGCCGTTTCCCGGTCCGGGGCTTGCAATTCGTGTAATAGGAGAAATTACAAAAGAAAAGCTGGATATTTTAAGAGAAGCAGATGATATTTTCTGCGATGAAATTAGAAAAGCAGGTCTGGAATCACAGATGAATCAATATTTTGCAGCGCTTTCAAATATGAAGTCTGTAGGTGTAATGGGAGACGGACGGACTTATGATTGGGCGGTGGTACTCAGAAGTGTAACAACAGAAGATTTTATGACCGCAGATTGGTCGCAAATTCCATATGAAGTACTGGATAAGGTATCAAACCGTATTGTGAATGAAGTTCCTCATGTGAATCGCGTTCTTTATGATATTACAAGCAAACCGCCGGCAACGGTGGAATTTGAGTAAATAGTAAATTAAATAAGGAAGTGAAAGAGGATGACAAAATATATTTTTGTGACGGGAGGCGTGGTATCCGGTCTGGGAAAAGGGATTACCGCAGCTTCTCTTGGACGACTTTTAAAAGCGAAAGGGTTGAAAGTGGCAGCACAGAAATTAGACCCATATATTAATGTAGATCCTGGAACAATGAGTCCGTATCAGCATGGAGAAGTATATGTGACTGAAGACGGAGCAGAAACAGATCTGGATTTGGGACACTATGAGAGATTTATTGACGAGGATCTGAATCAATATTCTAATCTGACCACTGGAAAAGTTTACTGGAATGTATTAAATAAAGAACGAAGAGGCGAATATCTTGGATCTACGGTTCAGGTTATTCCGCATATTACAAATGAGATTAAGGAATTTGTTTACTGTGTAGGGAAAAAGACAGATGCAGATGTAGTAATTACGGAGATTGGAGGAACAATCGGAGATATTGAATCTCAGCCGTTTCTGGAAGCAGCACGTCAAATTTCTCTGGAGGTTGGTGGACAGAACAGTTTATTCATTCATGTAACATTGGTTCCGTATTTGAGCGGTTCGGAAGAACATAAATCAAAACCAACACAGCATTCAGTCAAAGAACTGCAGGGAATGGGAATTACTCCGGATATTATCGTTCTGCGATCGGATGAACCGCTGGAAAAATCTATATTTCAAAAAATTTCTCTATTCTGTAATGTGAAACGGGATTGTGTGATTGAAAACAGAACCCTGTCAAACATCTATGAAGCGCCGTTGATGCTTGAAAAGTCCGGATTTTCAGACGTGGTATGCAGAGAACTTCACATAGAGGCTCCCAAACCGGAATTGGAGGATTGGGAGCAGATGGTGGAACATATTCGAAATCGTTCCGGAAAAGTTCATATCGGTCTGGTCGGGAAATATGTAAAACTTCATGATGCATATCTGTCTGTAGCAGAAGCGCTGGATCATGCAGGATATGAACGGAATACATTTATAAAAATTCATTGGATTGATTCAGAAACGATTACAAAAGAAAACGTAAACAAGGCATTGAAAAACTTAGACGGAATTATTATTCCGGGTGGATTTGGAAATCGTGGTATTGAAGGAATGATTTTGACAGCAAAATATGCCCGTGAAAATCAGGTTCCCTACTTTGGAATTTGTCTTGGAATGCAGATTGCGGTTATTGAATTTGCCAGAAATGTCTTAAAAATGGAGGATGCGGATTCAAGAGAATTCAAGGAACAATGTTCTCATAAGGTGATTGATTTTATGCCTGGACAAAGTGACAAGATTGACAAAGGAGGTACACTTCGCCTGGGAAGTTATCCATGCAGTGTGAAGGCCGAAACCATACTGGAAACCTGTTATAAGAGTCATTTGATTTATGAACGTCATCGTCATCGCTATGAATTTAATAACAAATATCGTGAGAAGTTCACCGGTGACGGACTTCTGATCAGCGGGACTTCTCCGGATAACAGGCTTGTGGAAGCGGTAGAATTGCAGGGGCATCCATTTTTTGTAGGTGTGCAGTTTCATCCGGAATTTAAAAGTCGTCCCAACCGTTCTCATCCGTTGTTTAAGGGCTTTATTTCGGCAGCATTAAAGCAAGCCAAAAGAAAAGAGGAGTAAAAATGTGTGGAATTATTGGATTTGCAGGAACGACAGAAGCAGTTCCGGTATTACTGGAGGGGCTCGAACGTCTGGAATATAGAGGCTATGATTCGGCAGGAGTGGCAGTTGTATCAGCGGATGGAAGACTACAGGTAAAAAAGAGTAAAGGACGTTTGAAGGCTTTGCGGGAACGAATGGAGTCTCCTGATTTTTTGTCAGGAAATATTGGCATTGGTCATACCAGATGGGCAACGCATGGAGAACCAAATGATACAAATGCACATCCCCATGTGGGGCAGGAAGGAAAGATTGCGGTTGTCCATAATGGTATTATAGAAAATTATTTGGAGATTAAGCAGTCTCTTATACGTAAAGGAATTATTTTTTCTTCTGATACAGATACAGAAGTAGTTGTTCAGCTGCTGGAATATTATTATAGGAAAAAATCCGATCTGACAGATGCAGTGTATGCCGTTTTAAATCGAATCAAAGGCGCTTACGCAATGGGAATCCTATGTTCCGATTTTCCCGGACAGATCATTGCGGCAAGGAAAGATGCTCCGCTGCTGATCGGGTATGGTCAGGGAGAAAATTATATTGCTTCTGATGTTACAGCGCTTCTCGCACATACCAGGACGGTTACTTATATGGAAGATAACGAAATCGCAGTTATTACTGCAGACCAGGTTCGGATCTTTGACAGAGACAGATTTTTGCTGGAAAAAGGAAAACAAAGAATTGAATGGGATATTTCCGCGGCAGAAAAAGGCGGATATGCACATTTTATGTTGAAAGAAATTATGGAGCAGCCGGAAGCAGTACGCAAAACAATTTCTCCAAGAGTGACAGATGGAGAAATTGTTTTGGAAGAATTAAACAATGCAAAAGAATTGATGGAGCATATCGGCAGAATTTATATTGTGGCATGTGGTTCCTCGTATCATGTAGGCATGGTGGGAAAATATGCGTTGGAGAAACTTCTTCACATTCCGGTAGAAGCTTGCCTCGCCTCAGAATTCAGATACAGTGAGCCGCTGCTTGGTGAAAATGCGCTTGTCATTATAATCAGTCAGTCCGGAGAGACACTGGATTCCATCGCAGCGCTTCGAGAAGCAAAGAAAAAAGGTTCTAAGGTTTTATCCATCGTAAATGTTATGGGAAGTTCTATAGCAAGAGAATCAGATTATGTGCTTTATACATGGGCAGGACCGGAAATTGCGGTAGCAACTACAAAAGCGTACAGCACGCAGATGGTACTTTTACTTTTGGTGGGAGTTTATTTTGCAAAACAGACCGATAGGATCGCTCAGGAAGAGTATGCAGCATTCATGGGAGAAGTTCAAAAATTGCCGGAAAAGATAAGTGATGTTTTAAAAAATTTATATCATTATCAGAAAACAGCTTCCAGATATTTTAATCATAACAGTGTTTTTTATATCGGACGTAATCTGGATTATGCGTTGGGACTGGAAGGGTCTTTAAAACTGAAAGAGATTTCCTATATTCATTCAGAATCCTATGCGGCGGGAGAATTGAAGCATGGCACGATTTCTCTGATAGAACCGGGGACACTGGTAGTTGCACTGTCAACGTATGAACCGCTGGTTGAAAAATTATTGTCCAATATGGTGGAAGTAAAATCGAGGGGAGCAGAAGTAATTGCAATGACGACAGAACAAACGGAAAAGCTGATTGGAAGTCAGGCATCCGAAGTATTTGTAATACCAAAGACACATATGCTTTTACAGCCGGTTCTGGGAGTAATTCCGTTGCAGCTTTTTGCGTATTATATTGCACTGAATCGTGGCTGTGATATCGATAAACCGAGAAATCTGGCAAAATCTGTTACGGTAGAATGATGCGCGGGAGGAAATAAAGTTATGGCGATTCATGAGGAATGCGGTGTATTCGGTGTGATGAGCACAAAAAAAGAAGCGATTGCGGGAATTGTTTATTATGGTTTATATGCCCTACAGCACAGAGGTCAGGAGAGCTGCGGAATAGTTGTGAATGATGATGGTATATTTTCTTCCTATAAGGATCTTGGATTGGTAAGTGAGGTGTTTTCTCAACATATATTATCTCATTTACCGGAAGGAACGATGGCAGTCGGGCATGTAAGATATGGAACAACCGGAGGGACAACACGGAACAACTGTCAGCCAATCGAAGTAAATCATCAGAAAGGGAAAATGGCGCTGGCACATAACGGAAATCTAAGCAATGCACTGGAACTGCGTGATAAGCTGGAATTGTCAGGAGCAATTTTTCATACTACTAGTGATACAGAAACTATTGCATATATCATCACCAGGGAACGTCTGAGAACACCGAGTATAGAAGAGGCGGTAAGCAATACGATGAATTTACTGGAAGGAGCATACTCTTTGGTTTTGATGTCCTCGGCAAAGATGATTGCCGCAAGGGATCCTTATGGATTCAGGCCTCTTTGTTATGGACAAATGGCAGATGGTGCTTATGTTGTGGCATCAGAAAGCTGTGCATTATCAGCGGTCGGAGCAAAATTTATCAGAGATTTGTTGCCGGGTGAGATTCTGGTATTTAGCGAAAACAGTGTCGTATCAAGAAAAGAACACTGTGAAAAGAAGAAGAAGAATACTTGTATTTTTGAATATATTTACTTTGCAAGGCCGGATTCTGTTATAGATGGTGTATCTGTTCAGGAAGCACGAAAGCGATCTGGTGAACTGCTGGCAGAGAGTTATCCGGTGGATGCGGATGTTGTAATTGGAGTTCCCGACAGCGGACTGGACGCAGCGCTTGGCTATGCAAATAAATCGGGCATTTCTTATGGAATCGGATTGATCAAAAACCGATATATTGGAAGAACCTTTATTTCTTCCGGACAAAATGAACGTTTAGACAAAGTCAGGATAAAGCTCTCACCTGTGAAAAATGTAATCAATGGAAAGCGTGTGATTCTTATTGATGACTCGATTGTAAGAGGAACAACCAGCAGGCGTATCGTAAAACTTTTGCGGGATGCAGGAGCAAAAGAAATACATATGAGAATTTCGGCTCCGCCATTTTTACATCCCTGTTATTATGGAACAGACATTGATTCAGAAGAAAATTTGATTGCCAGTCATCACAGTACAGAAGAAATTGCACAGATGATTGGCGTGGACTCGTTGGGGTACCTGAATGTAGAACAGCTTGATAAGCTGATTGACAGTACAGATTATTGCGCTGCCTGCTTTCATGGAGAATACCCGACAAAAATTCCGCTCGATCTTCGAAAAGACCGTTTTGAAAGAAGATTATCGGAACGGGAAGAAAAAATACAACGGAGTTAAATAACGAGGTGAGCATAATATGAAAAAATTTGATAAAAAACTGATTCTTTCTGATGGAAGCGAGTATTATGGGTATGGTTTTGGTTCTGGTAAGGAGAAAATCACTGAAATCGTATTTCATACTTCTTCAGTAGGATATCAGGAAATTATTTCTGATCCATCCTATACATATCAGACCGTTGTGATGGCCTATCCGCTGATTGGTAACTATGGGATTGCGGAAGAAGATTTTGAAACGGAAATTCCGACGATCGGAGGTCTTGTTGTCAGGGACTACAACGATCATCCATCTAATTTTCGCAGTAAGTATACGTTGTCTGAAATTATGGAGAAATATAATATTTCAGGGATTTATGGCATTGATACCAGAAAGCTGATACGTTCTATACGTGATCTGGGAAGCAGAAAAGCACTGATTACAGATGCCGATACGCTCCTGCAGGATGGACTTTGCAAATTAAATTCATATGATATTCCCACAGATGCGGTGGCATCTGTGAGCAGAAAAAAAATTCAGCAATATACAGTTCCGAATGGAAAATATCAGGTAGCTGCCATTGACTGTGGGATGAAGCATAATATTATCAGAAGTTTAAATAAAAGAGGCTGCAATGTGACGGCATTTCCATGGAATACCTCTATGGAAGAAATAGAAAAAAGAAAACCGGACGGGATTTTTTTATCAAATGGTCCGGGAAATCCGACCGATGTCCAACCAGTGATTAATCTGGTAAAGGCTTTACGGGGAAAATATCCTATCTTTGGAATCTGTCTTGGACATCAGATTATCTCGCTTGCGTATGGGGCAAAGACATATAAGCTGAAATTCGGTCACAGAGGAGGAAATCATCCGGTAAAAAATCTTCAGACTGGAAGGATAGAGATTACTTCTCAGAATCATTCTTATGCAGTGGACAGAGAAAGTCTTACCAATACGGAATTAAAAGTAACACATCTGAATCTGTTGGATCAGACTGTGGAAGGCGTTGCCTGTGAAAAAGAGTGGGTGTTCAGTGTACAGTATCATCCGGAAAGCGCACCGGGGCCGCAGGACAGCGGATATCTGTTTGAACAGTTTATAGAAATGATGGAGGGAACAAAAGATGGCGAAAAGAACTGATCTAAAGAAAATACTTGTCATTGGTTCCGGTCCGATTGTGATTGGTCAGGCAGCAGAATTTGATTACGCGGGGACACAGGCTTGTCTTGCACTGAAGGAAGAAGGATATGAGGTAATCCTGTGTAATTCTAATCCGGCAACGATTATGACGGATACTGCTATTGCAGATAAGGTATATATGGAACCGCTGACACTGGAATATGTGGCAAAGATTGTCCGTCATGAGCGTCCGGATGCCATTGTACCGGGAATCGGCGGACAGACCGGATTAAATTTGGCAATGCAGCTTGAGAAAAAAGGAATTTTAAAAGAATGCCGCGCAGAACTTTTGGGAACCAGGAGCGAAAGTATTGAAAGAGCAGAAAACAGAGAACTTTTTAAAGAACTTTGTGAAAGCTTGGGAGAACCAGTGCTCCCTTCTGCAATTGCCAATACAGTTGAGGAGGCGGCAGAAATTGCGGAGAATATTGGTTATCCGGTGGTTCTTCGTCCGGCGTTTACACTTGGTGGAACCGGTGGAGGATTTGCGGATAATGAACAGGAATGTATGGAACGAATGAAAAATGCGCTTGCATTGTCCCCGGTTCATCAGGTACTGATAGAAAAAAGTATCAGAGGATTTAAAGAAATTGAATATGAAGTGATCCGCGATGCCAATGACACGGCGATTACGGTTTGTAATATGGAAAATTTGGATCCTGTAGGAATACATACGGGAGATTCTATTGTAGTATGCCCGTCACAGACACTGACCAATAAGGAATATCAGATGCTGCGCGACAGCGCTTTAAAAATCATCCGTGCTCTTCAAGTGGAAGGTGGCTGTAATGTACAGTTTGCACTTGATCCGGAGTCGTTTCAGTATTATGTGATTGAAGTGAATCCGCGTGTTTCCCGGTCTTCGGCGTTAGCCTCCAAAGCAAGCGGCTATCCAATTGCGCGTGTATCTGCGAAGATCAGTGTGGGAATGACTTTAGATGAGATTATGCTGGTAAATACGCCAGCTTCTTTTGAACCGGCGCTGGATTATGTGGTAACAAAAATGCCCCGTTTTCCGTTCGATAAGTTTACAGACGCAAACCAGATCCTGGGTACCCAGATGAAAGCAACTGGAGAAGTCATGAGTATTGGCAGGACTTTTGAGGAAAGCTTGCTAAAAGCAATTCGTTCTCTGGAAACAGGCGTATTTCATCTGTACATGGAGAAATTTGAAAAAGAAGAGAAAAACACTTTACTGAACTATATCAAAACCGGTACGGATGACCGTATTTTTGCCATCGCAAAACTATTTAGAATGGGGGAAACTGCGGCTGTTATCAAAAAGCAGACAGGTATTGATTGCTTTTTCCTTGATAAGATTAAAAAGATCATTGACATGGAGAAGGAACTGAAGCAGTGTATCGGCAGCAGGGAACTCTTATATCAGGCAAAGAAAACCGGATTTTCAGATAAAGCAATCGCCGGACTTTGGAAGCTGACAGAGAATGCAGTATATGAAATGCGAAAAAAAGATGGCATTTTCCCAGTTTATAAAATGATTGATACCTGCGCGTCAGAGTTTGAGAGCTATGTTCCGTACTTTTATTCTACTTATGAAGAGGAAAATGAATCAATATCAGAAAATCGAAAAAAAATCATTGTGTTGGGCTCGGGTCCGATTCGTATTGGACAGGGGGTGGAATTTGATTATTCCACGGTACATGCTGTGAAAACAATCAAAGAAGCCGGATACGAAGCGATTATTATTAATAATAATCCGGAAACGGTTTCTACGGATTATACAACATCAGATAAGCTGTATTTTGAACCTCTTTGTATAGAAGATGTTATGAATGTAATTGAATTGGAAAAGCCGGATGGAGTAATCGCATCCCTTGGCGGTCAGACTGCGGTTAATCTGGCAAATCCACTAAGAAAACACGGAGTAAAGCTGATTGGCACAGATTGTGCGGCAATTGAAAGAGCAGAAAACAGAGATGCTTTTGAAAAGCTGTTATCAGAACTGGAGATCCCACAGCCCAAAGGACAGGCAGTAACGAATATAGAAGATGGTGTAAAAGCAGCAGCAGAAATTGGTTATCCGGTACTGGTACGTCCCAGCTTTGTACTCGGAGGGAGAGCCATGCAGATTGTGGCTAGGGAAGAGCATCTGCGAGACTATTTGAAAACGGCAGTCGAAATAGACGAAGAGAAACCAGTACTGGTAGACAAATATATTCGTGGAAAAGAAGTCGAAATAGACGCAATTTGTGACGGTATAGATGTATTTGTTCCCGGAATTATGGAGCTGGTAGAAAGAACCGGCATTCATTCCGGTGATTCTATCAGCGTATATCCGACGTTTAGCATTTCCGACAAGGTAAAAGAAACGATTTTGAATTATGCAAAAAAACTGGGTGTCGGTATTGGCATTATTGGATTGTTTAACATTCAGTTTATTGTAGACAGGCAGGAACAGGTATCTGTCATAGAGGTAAATCCACGTTCTTCAAGAACCGTACCGTTTTTGTCAAAGGCGACCGGTTATCCATTGGCAGACATTGCAACGAAAGTCATTCTCGGAAAAAGTCTTAGAGAACAGGGATTTGACAGAATCTATCCTGTAGAAAAGAAAAAATGGTATGTAAAAGTGCCGGCATTTTCTTTCGCAAAATTAAATGGTATGGACGCGTATCTTTCTCCGGAAATGAAATCAACAGGAGAAGCGATCGGATATGATACGAAACTTCACAGAGCAGTGTATAAAGCGATGATTGCATCTGGAATTCGTGTACAAAATTATGGAACCATTATTGTAACACTTGCAGATGAAGATAAGGTGGAGGCACTTCCGCTGGTGAAACGATTCTATAATATGGGTTTTAATATAGAAGCAACTTCTCTTACTGCGGAATATTTAAAACAGAATGGAATTCGTACTCGCACGCTAGGAAAACCTTCAGAGGGAAGCAGTGAGATACTGGATGCGATTCGTGCCGGATATGTCAGTTATGTTATCAATACCCGTGCAATTCTTTCTGGTGTTCATTACGAAGACGGGATCGCAATTCGCAGTGCGGCAACACAAAATAATATCACTATGTTTACCTCTCTTGATACCGTCAGAGTATTATTGGAGGTATTAGAGGAAATAACGATTGGCATTTCTGTGATAACGGAGGAGTGATAAAAATGAAATTTACAAAAATGCATGGATTGGGGAATGATTATTTATACCATTATGGAAAAATCGAACATCCAGAAAAAATGGCTGTAAAATTATCAGACAGGCATTTTGGAATTGGATCGGATGGAATTGTACAAATTACTCCGTCTGAAGTTGCGGATTTTAAAATGCGTATATATAACGCAGATGGAAGCGAAGCAAAAATGTGCGGAAATGGAATACGCTGTGTCGGAAAATATGTTTATGAAAAAGGTTATACAGAGAAAGAAGATCTTAGTATAGAAACACTATCAGGCATACGTTTTTTGAAGCTTGCAACTATGGGAAAAACAGTGAAAAGTGTTACAGTATCTATGGGAAAAGCAGAAGTCCGGAAACCGGTTACGCTTACGATAGAGGGAAAAACCATACTTTGTACACCGGTATCTGTAGGAAACCCTCATGCAGTTATTTTTGTAAAGGATGTCCAAAAAGTACCGCTGGATATTTGGGGGCCTCAAATAGAAAAGCACAGTTATTTTCCGGAGGGAGTTAATGTGGAATTTGTAGAACAGGTGACAGAAAATGTTTTGCGGATGCGGGTATGGGAAAGAGGAAGCGGAATCACTATGGCCTGTGGAACCGGAGCCAGTGCATCGGCAGCCGCTGCAGTAAAAAAAGGGATATGTTCTATTGGGAAAGACATCACTGTGCAGCTTGACGGAGGTCAGCTGCAGATAAAAGTAGAAGAAGATGATACGGTCATTATGACAGGAACCGCAAATACCATCTGTGAATGTGAGGTGTAAATGAGATGATACCAAACACAAATTATAAGCAGTTAAAAGAATCTTATTTGTTTTATAATATTGCGCAAAAAACAAAGGAATATCTGAAACGGTATCCAGACAGCTATTTGTATCGCATGGGAATAGGGGATGTATCGCTGCCTCTTTGTGACGAAGTGATAAAAGCACTTCACGAAGCGGTAGATAATCAGGCTGCAAAGTGTACATTTCACGGATACATGCCAGAGTGCGGAAATCCGGAACTGCGAAGGATAATCGCTGAATATTATAAAAAAAGAAAAGTATCTCTTTTAGCAGAGGAAGTATTTATTTCCAGTGGAGCAAGTGATGAACTGGGAGATATTCTCGATTTGTTTGGAAGCAATAAAACTGTTCTGATTATGGAGCCGGCCTACCCGGCTTATGTGGACGCAAATATCATAGCAGGGAATAAAATTATTCATGTGCCATCCGGAGAAGAAGATGGATTTGCACCATTGCCGGATGAACGTGTGAATGCAGATGTGATTTATATTTGTTCGCCCAATAATCCGACAGGAGCGGTGTTTAATTATGAAAAATTAAAAATTTGGGTGAATTATGCAAATCGAATCGGGGCGGTTATTTTATTTGATGCAGCATACGAGGCTTTTATTGAGGAAAAAGATGTCCCGCACAGTATTTTTGAAATAGAGGGAGCAAAAACCTGCGCGATTGAAATTTGTTCTTTGTCTAAAACAGCCGGTTTTACAGGAACCAGATTAGGATATACGGTGATTCCGAAAGCTCTGAAACGAAATGGAATGAGCTTGAATGAAATGTGGGTGAGAAATCGTACAACGAAAACAAATGGGGTATCTTACATTATTCAAAATGGTGGAAAAGCAGTTTTTACAGAAGAAGGACAAAAGCAGATTCGCGAGAGAATACAGATTTATAAAAATAATGCAAAGGTATTGATGGAGGCGCTCGAAGAGTTGAAAATCTGGTATTGCGGTGGGAAAAACGCGCCCTATATTTGGATGAAATGTCCCAAAGGGATGGACAGTTGGAAATTATTTGATTATCTGCTGCATGAAATTCAGGTGGTGGGAACGCCGGGAGCGGGATTTGGCGCTTGCGGAGAAGGATATTTTCGATTTTCTACTTTTGGATCATCGGAAGATACGAAAGAAGCGGCGGAAAGAATGGTAAAATTATTTTCCGGACAGTAGAAAACAGATATGGATTGTGATAATATTTTAAGTAAAATTAAGCTTGAGACGTTATTCTGGAGAAAATAATGTTCATGGTTTAAACTGATACAAGAAAAGTAGTAAGAGAGGCGAAAAATGCGTTTATTATTGGCAGAAGATGAAAAAGCATTGTCGAAAGCGCTGGTAGCAATTTTAGAAAGAAATCATTATTCTGTAGATGCTGTTTACGATGGACAGAGTGCGCTGGATTATCTGGAAATGGATAATTATGATGGTGTGATTTTAGATATCATGATGCCCAAAGTGGATGGCCTTACTGTATTAAGAAGGGTTAGAGAAAAGGGAAATCTGATACCGATTTTATTGTTGACAGCGAAATCAGAAGTAGATGATAAGGTAGAAGGACTGGATGCGGGAGCAAATGATTATCTGGCGAAACCGTTTCATTCCAAAGAACTTCTGGCAAGGATCAGGGCAATCACCAGAATCCAGGCAGCACAGATAAACTCAAAATTGACCATGGGGAATGTCACATTAGATCGGGCGACTTTTGAACTCTCTACGTTTAAGGGAAGTTTTCGTTTAGCGAATAAGGAATTTCAGATGCTGGAGTTCATGATGAATAATCCGCATCAGCTGATTTCTTCAGAACGGTTTATTGAAAAAATATGGGGATATGACAGCGATGCGGAAATCAATGTTGTCTGGGTATATATTTCTTATTTGAGAAAGAAACTTGCCGCTCTTCATGCTGACATACAGATTAAAGCGGTCAGAAATGCCGGATACTCTCTGGAGAAATTGTCATGATTAAAAGATTGCGTATGAAACTGGTCACAGCGTCTATGACTTCGCTTATTGTCGTACTGCTGGTCATTGAAAGTGCTGTGGGATTGTTAAATTATGGAAAAATAGTAGAAGAGGCAGATCGGATACTTGAAATCCTGCAGGAAAATAATGGAAAATTTCCGCCTAAATTTCCGGAAGAAAAAAAGGAAGACAAACCATTTATGTCGCCGGAACTGCCGTATGAATCCAGATATTTTTCTGTCGTGTTAGATCATAAAGGAGAGACAGTTTTTGCAGATACCGGACGGATCGCTGCTGTTGATACTGAGGATGCAATCGCATATGCACAGACAATCTGGAAAAAGCAGTCTTTGAAAGGTTTTGTGGACGATTACAGATATTTTGTATCGGCATCAGAAACGGAAGTGAGAATTACTTTTCTGGATTGCAGGCGACAATTGAATAATTTTCAGAATTTGCTTCTGACGGCTTTGGGAGTTACTATATTAGGACTTTTGGCGGTTCTTATTTTGTTGATTTATTTATCTGCACGTATTGTAAAACCTTTCTCTGATAATTATGAAAAGCAAAAACGCTTTATCACAGATGCTGGTCATGAATTAAAAACGCCGCTCACGATTATTGACGCGGATACAGAAATTCTGGAAATGGATTACGGGGAAAATGAATGGCTGAAAGACATTCAGGGACAGACAAAACGACTGGCAGATCTAACAAATGCTTTGGTGTTGCTTTCGCGCATGGAAGAGGGACAAAAGAGCGAGAGAAATGTGGAGTTTCCACTGTCGGATGTGGTAGAAGAAGCATTCCATACCTTTCAGGCTCCGGCAAGGGTACAGGATAAAAACCTGACCGGTATCATTACGCCAATGATTTCTATGAAGGGAGATGAGAAAGCAATCCGCGGCTTGATCACCATTCTTTTAGATAATGCATTGAAATATTCAGATGAAAAAGGAAAAATTACGGTAACACTGGACAGATTGAAAAATAGAATCCGCTTTTCGGTGTGGAATACAACAGAGTATATCTCAAAAGAGCAGATTCCGCATTTATTTGACCGGTTTTATCGTACGGATGATTCCAGAAATTCTCAGACGGGCGGATATGGTCTGGGGCTTTCCATTGCAGCCGCTACGGCAGCAGCTCACAGAGGAAAAATAACGGCAGAAACAGAAGATGAAAAATCCTTGCGTATTACAGTGCTTTTCCCGCAATAAAAATAAGACAGAGCCCATACAAACGAAATGTTTGATATGGGTTTTTTATTGTTTTAAGTTAAATTAAGGTAAAGACAGTATAGTATTCTCATCAAAGGGAATTACAGGAGGATAACGATGACTTGTCAAATGACATTTAAGCGATATGAGCTAAAATATTTGCTTAACCAACAGGAAAAAAAAGAAATGATTCAGGTGATGGAACCATATATGAAACTGGATTCTTACGGAAGAACGACAATTAGAAATATTTATTTGGATACGGAGACTTTTCGATTGATCCGGCGTTCACTGGAAAAACCGGTATATAAAGAAAAACTCCGTATAAGAAGTTATAGACCGGTACATAATGCAGATCCGGTATTTGTGGAAATCAAGAAAAAATACAAATCCGTTGTTTATAAACGAAGGTTGCAGCTTGCGGAACAAGACGTCATGGAGAGCTTTCGGACAGGAAGTCCGCTTCCAGTGCAGTCACAAATAGGAAAGGAAATCCAGTATTTTCGTGACTATTATGAAAAACTCTATCCGGCAGTGTTTTTGTCTTATGAACGCGAAGCTTATTATGCGCTGGATGGCAGTGATTTCAGAGTGACATTTGACGAAAATATTCTTTATCGCAGAAAGAATTTCTCTCTTGGAAGCGAAATTTACGGTGATTCGCTCTTAGATGAAAACCAGACACTGATGGAAATAAAAACATCCGGGGGAATGCCTCTCTGGATGAGTGAGATACTCACCAAAAAACATTTATATAAAACATCATTTTCAAAATATGGTTCTGCTTACCAGCGTATGCGGGCAGAAACAGTACAGGGAGGAGTTTGCAATGCTTAATACTTTATTTCGAGGGATTTTCGATACGAATATGACGAGTGTAATTTCAGTTTCAGATTTTTTGTTATGCGTGGGCTGTGCGCTTCTCATCGGTTTAATTTTGGCGGGATCGTATATGTATGGAATGAAATATACAAAAAGCTTTGTGGCAACATTGGCTTTGCTCCCGGCAGTGGTCTGTGTTGTGATTATGATGGTGAATGGAAATGTGGGAACCGGTGTTGCGGTAGCAGGTGCATTTAGTTTGGTTCGCTTTCGTTCCGTACCCGGTTCTGCGAAGGAGATCGGAGCTATTTTTTTGGCAATGTGTGCAGGATTGGTAGCAGGAATGGGGTATCTGGCTTACGCGCTTTTCGTTTCGGTGCTTCTGGGAGGAATTATGTTGTTATATAATCGTTTAGACTTTGGGGTCAAAAGGAATGGAGCGCGTTATAAAACATTGCATATTACTATACCGGAAGACTTAGATTACAGCGGTGTGTTTGATGAAATTTTGAAAAAGTATACGATGGATTATGAGGTGGTACAGGTCAAGACAACAAACATGGGAAGCCTGTTTAAACTCACTTATCATCTGACCTTAAAAAATACCGGAAACGAAAAGGAATTTATAGATGCACTCCGCTGCAGAAATGGAAATCTGGAGATTACGATTTGCAGACAGGAAACGATACTTGGGGAACTATAGGAGGCGATATTTTATGCATAAAAAGAAAGGCTTGACGTTATTTTTCATAGGGACGATGATGCTGTTAGGTGGTATTATGCAAACAGTTCAAAGTGAACAGGAAAATACGGAGTTAAATTCTGCAAAGAACAGTGTGCTTGCGGAAGCAGATACTTCGGATATGTTTTCAGATCGGGATAAAGAAGTGGGGTATGAAGAAACAGAAAGTATTGCAATTCAATTGTCGGATGATGGAAGCTCCTGTGAATCAGATTTCGTTGTTATTTCAGAAAATACAGTAACGATTAAAGATGAGGGAACCTATATACTTTCCGGTACACTGACAGATGGAATGGTGATTGTAGAGGCAGAGGATACAGATAAAATACAGATTGTTTTGGACAATGTAACCATTTCAAATCCCCGGTCAGCAGCATTGTATGTACGGTCAGCGGATAAGGTATTTGTTACTACAAAAGCAGAATCGGAAAATACTTTGCAAAATGGAGGAACCTATTCTGCTATCGATGAAAATAATATCGATGCAGCCGTTTTTTCAAAATCGGATCTGACCTTTAACGGAGAAGGAACACTTAATATTACAGCTGATGCAGGCCATGGAATTGTGTCAAAGGATGATTTGGTCTTTACCTGCGGAAACTATCAGATTACAAGTGCGGAGCATGGAATTTCGGGAAGGGACAGCGTCCGAATTGCAAATGGACTTTATACGATCGTATCCGGTAAAGACGGAATTCATGCAGAAAATACAGAAGATACAAGTTTGGGATTTGTCTATTTACAGAATGGAACGTTTGATATTACAGCTCAGCAGGATGGTATCAGTGCCGGGGCATGGCTGGAGACGGAAGATGGAAATTATACGATTCTTACAGGAGCGGGGAGTGCAGGTGGGCAGAATCAGGAGATGTTAGAGAAGGGGCCGACAGAAGAACAACAACTAACAGAAGATACAGAAGAGAATGCTGTCAGCATCAAAGGGATAAAGTCAGAAAATCAGATGATTTTGAAAGGAGGCAGCTATACGATAGATGCGGAGGATGATGCTATACATTCCAATGGGGATCTTACAATCTCAGATGGATCTTACCGGCTGGCTTCGGGCGATGATGGAATTCATGGGGATGCCGGTGTTACAATTTCCGGGGGCAGTATAGAGATTGAACAAAGTTATGAAGGAATGGAAGGATTGAGTATTGATATTAGTGGAGGGGAAATTTCTATATTGGCCTTGGATGACGGTATTAATGCAGCAGGAGGAAATGACAGCAGTGGTTTTGAAGGATTTGGTCCGGGGAAAGATCAGTTTGCCTCTACGGAAGGTGCATATATTTGTATCAGTGGCGGAAGAGTGGAAATAGATGCTTCCGGTGACGGAATAGATTCTAATGGTGATATTACGGTTTCCGGAGGAGAAACTTATTTGTCAGGACCGGTGAACAATGGAAATGGATCGCTGGATTACAGCGGAAGCGCGGTTATAACAGGAGGTGTATTTGCGGCTTCCGGTTCGTCCGGAATGGTACAGAACTTTGACAGTTCCTCTACACAGGGAGTTATGATGGTGAAGTTAAATACGCAGGAAGCGGATACGACCATTTTACTTACCGACAGCGCAGACACAGAACTTCTGTCATGGACAGCAAAAAAAGAATATTCTTCCGTAATACTCAGCTGTCCGGAAATTCAGCAGGGAGAAACTTATTTATTAAAAGCTGGAGCAGCAGAAGAAAGTATTTATATGGAGAGTACAGTTTACGGAAACAGTGTACAGACTGGTGATATGCCGGCAATGGGTGACAAAAATATAAAGGAAAGAAAAGAAAGTGGTATGTCGGACGGTCAGGGTTTGAAAATGGCGCCGGGCGAGAGAGGAGAGATGCCGGGAAATGTGCCGCCAGATGACGAAGAATATAAACCAGAAATGAATATGGATATGGAAGAAAATGCCACGACATTTTCTCTGGAATCAGATTCTTATATAATTGAAAATTTCCCGATTCTGGAACAAATGCCGGAACTTCCGACCGGGTGCGAAATAACAGCTATGACAATGGCATTGAATTATTATGGGTATGAGGCAGATAAAGTACAGATGGCAGAAAAGTATCTGCCACAGATTGCATCAGCGGATATTTATGTGGGAGAAGACGGAATACTTCGGGGAAATGATTTAAATCAATATTTTATCGGAGATCCAACAACCTCAAACGGTACGATATGCGGAACAGGCGCAATTGTAACGGCGGCAAACGCTTATTTAGAGGATCATGAAAGCACGCTGACGGCAATCGAGAAGAATGGAATTGAAACAGAAAAGCTGTATGAAATGATAAGGGAAAATATTCCGGTCGTGGTGTGGTGTACAATTGGTATGGAGGAACGTCAGGAAATACAGGAAAGCTGGTACACAGAAAACGGAGAGTATGTAGACTGGAGCAGGAATGATCACGGAGCGGTTCTAATCGGTTATAGCGGAGATACGGTTACTATTGCAGACCCGATTAGTGGTCTTGTTGAATATGAGAAGGAACAGTTTGAAACTGTATTTGAATCGCGGGGAAGTAAGTGTGTAATTTTAACGGAAACAGAAGAAATATAATTGCAAAGGGGAAACTTATATAATTAAGGGACAGAACCCTGAAAGAATTCTGTCCCTTAATATATGAACTCACAGATACATTAAAAATTTTCTGACAGTTTAAAAGCCTGCTTTTTTTAATACATTCTCGGCAGCAGAAGTATCGTCTGTTACACAGAGAACAACATAGTTGCCAGCTGATTTAATCAAAGCATCTTCAAGTTTCGGAACTTCTTCCGGTGCGTAGCCTGCAAACAGCTCTGCGCGGTTATCAAGATAAGATTTCAGTTGCTTTTCTGCTTCGGCTGTATAGGAAGCGTCCTTACAGGTGATGACCGCTATTTCGCAGGCACCTGTGCCAGAATTTAAAGCAGCGGTGATATTTTCTATCTGAGCCGCATCCAACGTCATATAAGTGTCGGTGCGAACCTCTGTGGAAACATCGGAAAGGGTGCTGCTGGTAACCGTTGCGCCAAGATCGGAAACTAACTGTGCCGGATCTACAGAGACTTCTTTTGCTTCTTTTCCCTTACAGCCTGTCAGTGCAAATATGCAAAGAATAGCGATGAAAAGTGCTGAGATATTTTTTTTCATAAATTATACTCCTTCTTCTGTTTCTGGTGTTGTTTTATCAGAAACGTAATGTGTTTTTGTATAGTCCAGCCATTTCTGGCAGAAACTCTGTTCCAGATGGATGCCATCCTGAGAAGCACCTGAGATCAGAGAACCGTACCCGTCGGAGAGTACCTCATTTAAATTGATGTAATGATAACCTTCCTCCTGGCACATCTGCATGATTTTGGTATTGATGGCATCGACGTTGGTGTTATTGACATAATCGCCGGTAGTGACAAGGGCTTCCTCCACATAAATGACGGAGTAAACATAGACAGTCGGATCCGTGGAAGAAGAAAGCGTTTTTATATCGGCGAGAACTTTTCGGTAGGATTCGCGCACCGCATCAAGATCATATGCGCCTAACTCATTAGTGCCGAGCATTACATAGATTTTGGAATAATTAATATTTTTTAGGGCATCCATTACCAACAGATTTCCTTTACTGGTCGGAATCTGCGCATCTGTATAAAAGTTTTCCAGCTGCATGCCGACTGCAGATACGAAACTGCCATTGGTGATGCCGGACAGATTGCGGAAACCTTCCATACGGGAATCACCGATAAAAACAGCATCGTCAAAATAAGAATCGTCTACCGGAGCTGCCTGCGCCGGAACGACGATGTCCATATACTGCAGAGCCTCCGCCGGGATACCTGTCTGATTGCTAGGCGTTTGCGGTTCCGTTTCTGTCTGTTTTTCTGTGACAGGTTCCGATTCAGCAGGAGCCTGCGTTTGCGGCTCCGTTTCTGTTTCAGTTGCAGCGATATTTGCGCTTGCAAAGACTTCTTCTTCTTCAGCGCGGATACGTTCTTGTATGCTTACATCAGAAAATAAGCTAATCAAACTTTTGCCCTCAAATACAACGAGAACAAGTACGATTAGCGTTAAAACATTTATAATCAGACCGTTGCGTCGCTGCTGCGGCGTCGGCCGTCGTTTCTTTTGTTCCATTGTTTCCCCTCTTAAAATCCCCTATTGTGACATGTAACGATAAAAAATGTTGTTTTTTCACATAGTCTATTATATAATAAATACGTTAATTGTAAATAGATTTTGAGAAAATTTTAAAAATATAAATAATGGAATTCGGGTAACAGGAGAGGACAATGGTATTCAGCAGTTTATTGTTTATGTTTCGGTTTTTGCCGGTGGTATTGATTTTGTATTTTGCAGCGCCGGTGAAATTCAGAAACATTATTTTATTTTTATTCAGTCTGTTCTTTTATGCATGGGGAGAGCCGAAATATGTGCTCCTGATGCTGTGCTCAATTACGGTTGATTATCTGATCGGCAGACGGATCCAAAGCTTTAAAAATCAGGGGAAGATCCGTGCGGCCAGAAGTTGGCTGGTAATTTCTATTGTATATAACTTAAGCGTTTTGGGATTTTTCAAATATGCGGATTTTCTGATCGGATCTGTGAACAATGTGCTGGGGACAGCGATCCCGTTGCCGGGGATTCCGCTGCCAATCGGTATTTCCTTTTTCACCTTCCAGACGATGTCGTATACAATTGACGTCTATAAGGGAGCGACAACGGCTCAGAAAAACTGGATGAAATATGGAACCTATGTGTCAATGTTTCCGCAATTGATTGCCGGACCGATTGTGCAGTATAAAACTATCGCCGAACAGTTGGAATTCAGAAAAGAAACAACGGATGATTTCGTGGAAGGAATTCACCGCTTTATGATCGGTGCCGGAAAAAAAGTTCTTTTGGCGAATAATATCGGTGTACTTTGGGATACCGTTTCCACGATGCCGACAGGGACGCTTCCGGCGGCAACGGCATGGCTGGGTGCTCTGGCATATACATTTCAGATTTATTTTGATTTTTCCGGTTATTCGGATATGGCGATTGGTCTGGGAAAAATGTTTGGTTTCCATTTTCTGGAGAACTTTAATTATCCCTACATTTCCAAAAGCATTACGGAATTCTGGCGCAGATGGCATATTTCTTTGAGTTCCTGGTTCCGTGAGTATGTATATATTCCGCTGGGCGGAAACCGCAGAGGTGTGGCAAAGCAGGTACGCAACATTGCAGTTGTATGGCTGTTAACCGGGATTTGGCATGGCGCAAGCTGGAACTTTGTCCTGTGGGGTGTCTACTATGGCGCGCTGCTTCTGCTTGAAAAATTTGTGTTTGCCGGTGTGCTGAAAAGGCTGCCGAAGATTTTTCGCAGCGTTTATACGCTGTTTTTCGTAGTTGTTGGGTGGATTATTTTCGCATTTGACAATATGTCTGTGGGACTTCAGTATTTAAAGACCATGTTTACCGGAGCAGGTTGCGGTTTCGCTGACAGTAATACGATATATCTGCTGTACAATTATGCAATTCTGTTTGTGATATTGATTTTGGGCAGTACGCAGCTGCCAAAGAAAGCGGCTGGCTGGTGCATTCAAAAACTGGGGAAAGCATCATGGATCACAGTGGCAGCTCGTATGGTATTTTATGCGGGAATTTTTTTACTGACGGTGGCATATTTGGTAGATGCCAGTTATAATCCGTTTTTGTATTTCCGTTTCTAGAGGAGACAGAGGATGAAGAAACAACAGAATCTATGTATCATTGGAATGTTTCTGGCGATGGTGTTTGGTTTTACAGCGGTCAGTCTGTTAAAACCGGATACGGATTTTTCCGAGAAGGAAAACCGTATGCTGGCAAAAATGCCGGAGCTTACAGTCAAGGATGTTTTGAACGGTACATTTTCCAGAGAGTATGAGACTTATCTGACAGATCAGTTTTTTTTGCGCGATGAGTGGATCGGTGTGAAAACAGATGTGGAACGTCTGATGCTCAAACAGGAGATCAATGATATCTATTTTGCAAAGGATGGGTATCTGATCGAAAAACACAGCGGAAGCTTTGATTCACCGACAGCGCTGCAGAATATCAGTACACTGGCAGAGTTTTTAGAGGTGCAGCAGGCAGCATTCGGTGCGGATCATGTGAAAGCAATGATTGTGCCGAATGCGGTTGAGATTTTAAAAGAAAAACTGCCGCCGTTTGCAAAGAATACTCAGGAGGAAGAGTTCCTTGTCAGAGTACAGGAGGGACTGCCGGAAGACAGCTTTATAGATGCCGGAAATATTCTGACGGCACACACGAATGAACAGTTGTATTACAGGACGGATCATCACTGGACGACGGCTGCAGCAAGACATGTTTATAAAGTGTGGGCAGAGAAAATAGGGCTCTCTATCGTGCCCGATGAAGGATATACGCAGGAGATTCTCACAGATGAGTTTTACGGTACGATCGAGGCAAAGGTAAATACAAAAGTGCAGGCAGACACGCTTACGGCCTGGAAACCGCTTAAACCGGTACCATATACGGTGATATTAAACCGAGACGAGACAAATGTGAAGGAGTCGCTTTACGACTTGAGTTATTTGGATACGCGCGATAAATATGCGGTTTATTTTGGCGGCAATCAGCCTCTTATTGAAATTGATACAGAGGCAGAAAGCAATCGCAGACTTCTGGTGATCAAAGATTCTTACGCGCATTGCTTTGTGCCGTTTGCAGTACAGGATTTCGCAGCAGTTACAATGATCGATCTGCGTTATTTTAATGAGAGTCTGAGTGAGTATATGCATGCGAACGAGTTTACGGATGTGCTGGTATTGTATAATGCCTCTGGATTCGCGGAAGATACGTCGATCGGAAAACTGCTGCATTAAGAAAGGAAAATAATTATGAGCTATGCAGATAAAGTATTTAAGGATATGTGTCGTGACATTTTGGAGAACGGCACTGATACAAAGGGTGAGATCGTGCGTCCGCATTGGGAGGATGGTACACCGGCTTATACCATAAAGCGCTTCGGTGTGGTGAACCGTTACGATCTGAGAAAGGAATTTCCGGCAATTACGATTCGCAGAACGGCGATCAAGAGTGCATTTGATGAAATTCTCTGGATTTACCAGAAAAAATCAAATCGACTGTCTGATTTAAACAGCCATATCTGGGATCAGTGGGCAGATGAAAACGGTACGATCGGGACCTGCTACGGTGATGTTATCGGAAAAAAATTTATCTATAGGGGAGAAGAAATTGACCAGATGGATTATGTTTTAAAACAGCTGAAAGAAAATCCGTTCAGTCGCCGCATCATGACAAACATGTATCAGTACCAGTACTTGCATGGCGGAGGATTGGATCCCTGTGCTTATAGTATGACATATAATGTAACACAGTCGGCAGACGGCCCGGTTTTGAATGCAATTTTAAATCAGCGCAGTCAGGATGTGCTGGCAGCGTCTAATTGGAATGTAGCACAGTATGCCTGTCTGTTGCTGGCAGTGAGCCAGGTAAATCATTTGATACCGGGAGAACTGGTACATGTCGTGGCGGACTGCCATATCTATGACCGCCATATTCCGATGGTGGAAGAGCTGCTGACACGGCCGGAGCATCCGGCACCGAAGGTGTGGCTAAATCCGGAAGTAAAGGATTTTTATGCATTTACGGTGGATGATCTTCATGTGGAGGATTATGTGACAGAGCCGCAGATCAAAAATATTCCGATAGCAATTTAGGAGGAGAGCAGGTATGAATTTAATTGTAGCCGTAGATAAAAACTGGGCGATTGGCTGTAATAATGAGCTCCTTGTGAGTATTCCGGCCGATATGAAATTTTTTCGTCAGACGACAACCGGCAAGGTGGTGGTGATGGGCAGGAAGACACTGGAGAGTTTTCCGAATAAAAGTCCTTTGAAAAACCGCACGAACATTGTGCTGACCACTAATCGGGATTATAAAGCAGAAGGAGCACTTGTAGTACATTCACTGGAGGAACTGCTGGAAGAACTGAAAAAATATAACAGTGAGGACATCTATGTGATCGGTGGTGACAGCATTTACCGTCAGCTGCTGCCGTATTGTGATCTGGCACATGTGACGAAGATTGATCATGCATATCAGGCAGATGCGTTTTTCCCGAATCTTGATGAAATGCCGCAGTGGCAGGTTATTGATGACAGTGAGGAGCAGACATATTTTGACCTGGAGTATCAGTTCCTTTTATATCAGCAGAAAAAATAGGTTGCTTCATTCCCGTCAATTTGTTATACTAAAGACTTAAAAATAGGAAATACTTTAGTAACAGAAAAAGAGACGCAAAGAAGTGGCTCAACGACATAAAAAGAGGAAAATTACATGTGTGGAATTGCCGGATTTGTAGGAAAACAGAATAACAAGGAAGAAATTTTACAGAAGATGATGGATGTGATCAAACATCGCGGCCCGGATTCGGAAGGAAAATATACGACAGATGAAGTAGCATTTGGTTTTCGACGTCTGAGCATTATCGATCTGGAGAGTGGATCTCAGCCGATGTTCAATGAGGATGGGGAGATTGCTCTGATTTTTAACGGTGAAATTTATAACAGCCCGGAGCTGCGGGAGCGCTTTTTAAAAAAGGGGCATGTGTTTGCAAATCATTCTGATTCGGAGGTACTGATCCACGGGTATGAAGAGTACGGCGAAAAGCTGGTGCACCAGCTGCGCGGTATGTTTGGTTTCGCTATCTGGGATAATCGCAGAAAACGACTGTTTATGGCGCGGGATTTTTTCGGAATCAAGCCGGTTTATTATGCGGTGATTGATGGAAATCTGGTATTCGGTTCCGAAATTAAGAGTATTCTTGAATTTCCGGGTTATCAAAAAGAGGTGAATGAGGAAGCACTGGAGCAGTATCTTTCGTTTCAGTATTCAGCATTGCCGGAGACATTTTTTAAGGGAATCTATCGTCTGCTGCCGGGGCATTACCTTACCTATCAGAATGGAGAGTTAAATACGACACAGTATTTTGATCCGCGTCTGATGCCGGTATCCAAGGAAAAACAGGATGTGCTGGTGAAAAAACTTGATGCAGTGCTGGAGGATTCTGTGCAGAAACATATGCTTTCTGATGTGGAAGTCGGTGCTTTTTTGTCAAGTGGTGTGGATTCCAGTTATATTGCAGCAAAATATTCCGGAAAAAAGACATTTACTGTGGGATTTTTTGAGAAGGATAATCAATATAATGAGACGCATTACGCGGAAGAATGTGCGAAATTTTTAGGGCTGGAAAATTACAGTCATACGATTACGGAAGAAGAATACTGGGGCGAGATGCCAAAGATCATGTATCATATGGATGAACCGTTGGCCGATCCGGCGGCAATTGCACTTTACTTTGTGGCAAGAGAGGCGGCAAAGCATGTAAAAGTTGTGACTTCCGGTGAGGGTGCGGATGAATTTTTCGGAGGCTACACGATATACCGTGAGCCGATTTCTCTTGGCAGGATGAATTGGATCCCGAAGAGCTGGCGCAAGGCTCTGGCACAGGCAGCGGAAAAACTGCCGGAAGGTATGAAAGGCCGAAGTTTTCTGATTCGCGCAAGTAAGTCAGTACAGGAACGTTTTATCGGAAATGCAAATATTTTTACGGTGGAAGAGCGCAGACGTATTTTGAAAAAAGAGACCGCAGCTGTCAGTCCCCAGGAACTTTTAAAGAAAGCATATAAACGAGTGGCACAGTACGACGATACGACCAAGATGCAGTATATCGATTTGACAAACTGGCTTCCGGGTGACATCCTTTTGAAAGCGGATAAAATGAGTATGGCACATTCGCTGGAGCTTCGTGTGCCATTTCTGGATAAAGAAGTATTTGAAGTAGCCAAAGAGATACCTACCAGCCTGAAATTAAAGAAAAAAACTACGAAGTTTGCATTTCGTCGGGTTGCCGAAAAGTGGCTGCCAGAAGTAACGACAAATAAAAAGAAGCTTGGATTTCCGGTGCCGATCCGCGTCTGGTTAAAAGAGGACGGCGGTTACAGCAGAGTAAAAGAGGCATTTCAGGGTGAGACGGCAAGAGAATATTTCCACACCGAGCAGATTATGAAGCTTTTGGATGACCACAAGCTGGGTGTGCGCGATAATAGTCGTAAAATCTGGACGATTTATACATTTTTGGTATGGCATCAGGTGTTTTTTGAGGAGAAACAGAGCGCATGACAAAAAAAGAATTTCGTGAACTGGCGAAGAACCCGGTGATTCTGGACGGTGCGACCGGTTCTAATATGATAAAAGCAGGGATGCCGCGCGGTGTCTGTGCAGAAAAATGGATTTTAGAACATCCACAGGCGATCATTGATCTGCAGCGTGCCTATGTGGAGGCAGGCAGTCAGATCGTGCTTGCACCGACTTTTGGGGCAAATCGCATCGCGCTTGCCATGCATGGACTTTCAGAATTTCAGAAAGAATATAATACGCGCCTGATCAAACTTTCCAAAGAAGCGGTGGAGGGACACGCCTATGTGGCAGGAGATTTATCGACCGGCGGACGTATCCTCGGATCTTCAGAGGAGGCAACTTATGAAGAAGCGCTGGAGCGATATAAAGAGCAGATGTTTTATCTGTCAGAGGCCGGTGCGGATCTCCTGATTGTGGAGACGATGATTAACATTGATGAAACGGTGGCAGCATTGGAGGCAGCACAGCAGGTTTGTGATCTTCCGGTTCTCTGTAGTATGACAGTGGAAGCAGACGGAAGTATTTATTCCGGTGGCAGTGCGTTTTCGGCGATGGAAACGCTGCAGGAAGTGGGAGCAGATGCAGTTGGAGTGAACTGCTCAGTCGGACCGGATCAGCTGATTTCGATTGTTTCGGGACTGAAAAAGATTGCTTCCGTGCCGGTGATTGCGAAACCGAACGCAGGGATGCCAACGATCACGGAAACAGGAGAAGCGCTTTATAATATGAGCGCACAGGAATTTGCAAAACATATGAAGGTGCTGACAGAAACGGGCGCAGGTGTGGTAGGCGGCTGTTGCGGAACGACACCGGAGTATATCAGAGAAATGTGCAGATTGTTGTAAGAGATAAAAAAGGAAGCGGAAGGCTTCCTTTTTTATCTATCTGACTGAAATACTGGATCAGCCGGATAACCGCCGCGGTCTTTTTGCATGCAGCGCTGTACACTGTCACGGGAATTTCCCCAGTCTTTATCTTTATTTCGGTAATCATATTTTTCTGTAAACCAGGTCACTTCTTCTTCCAGACGTTTCATATTGTCTTGCATCAGCTTGAAGATTGTCGGATAAAAGTCCGCTTTCTGCTTGTCATTTAAACGGTCTTCAGCTGTTTCCACAAGATGGGAAAAATGTTTCAGGCAGAATCCCTTGCTGTTTTTGAACAGTTCTGTAAATTCGGGACTGTTGACATATAGTTCAAAAAAGGTATCAACATACCGGCCATAATTCATATGAATGTGATCGCAGACATAACAGTGTGATTCTTTTTCAGTTACCCACATACCAATATTTGTTTTTGCTTCCGCAGTGTCTGGGGAAGACTTTTTCATACGTTTTAAGAAAGAAGATTTGCCCGGAGAAAATTTTTTGATCTCCTCAGCAAGCTCTGCATTGAGTTTCTTAAAGTGGGTACTGAGAATCAAAGCACTGCCGAGACGGTTGCCGTAGTCGAACATCATTTTATAATGATGACGGCAGAAACCGGCGGCATCTGTCTGTGCGCGTACATCGTCTTCCATATAGGAAGCACTGCTGCCGAGTGCAAAATTGATGGCATGCTGTTCCAGATTACGTTCAATAAAGCAAAAGGGACATTCATCATCTGCCTTGAACGCATCCATCAGTGGAATGGTATAAATGGATTCTTTCATGGGTAAAACCTCCTATCTGCACTTAGTATACTACGTGCAGATGAATTTGCAAAGCAAAATCGAACGTTGAAAAAACAGTCTGAAAATGGTATACTAATAAAATTACATGAAAGATAAAAAAGGAGCAGTATGCGGGAACGTTATCACGCGGATACAACACAGCAAACAGAAACACCGGTGCGGTTGAATAAGTATCTGGCACAGTCAGGGATTTGTTCCAGACGGGAGGCCGATCGCCTGATTGAGGAAGGAAAAGTGCTGGTGGATGGACAGACGGCACAGGCAGGTCTGAAGGTTTTATCGGGACAGAAGATCACGGTAGACGGAAGACTTGTAAAAAGGGAAGAACAGCGTATTTTACTGGCATTTTACAAGCCGCGCGGCGTGGTCTGTACGACGGACAATCGTTGGGGCGATACAACAGTTGCGGATATTTTGCAGTATCCAAAGCGTGTTTTTTATGTAGGACGTCTGGATAAGGACTCTGAAGGACTGCTTTTGATGACAAATGACGGTGATCTGCAGAATGCGATTATGAAGGCAGCCAATTATCATGAAAAAGAGTATCAGGTAGAAGTGGATGCGCCGATCGGGGAGACTTTTATAAAGAAAATGGCGTCAGGAGTATTTTTAAAAGAATTGGATGTGACGACCCGTCCATGTAGGATCAGACGGACAGGCAAGGCAAAGTTTACGATTATTCTGACACAGGGACTGAATCGGCAGATTCGCCGGATGTGCGAGGCATGCGGGCGAAAGGTAATTCATTTAAAACGCGTGCGTGTGATGAATATTACTCTGGATGGCCTGACTCCGGGGCAGTATCGGATGGTGACGCCGGAGGAAGTGAGACAGCTGGAGAGTATGCTGAAAAAGAATGGAAGTTTACAGAAATGGAGATAACTGACTTGGAGAATGCAAAACAGAGAATCGAGGAACTAAGGACGCAGCTAAACTATCACAGCGACCGTTATTACAATCAGGATGATCCGGAAATATCTGATTATGAATATGATCAGCTGATGCTGGAATTAAAAAAACTGGAAAAAGACAATCCGGAGCTGGTGACAAAAGATTCTCCGACACAGAAGATAGGCGGAACAGCGAAAAGAGAGGCAGGTGTGCTGGTGCGTCACCGCGTGCCGATGTTAAGCCTCCAGGACGTGTTTTCCAGAGAAGAAGTGGAAGAATTTGTGCGGGATATGCAGGCACAGTTTGGAGAAACGGAATTTGTTGTGGAGACAAAGATCGATGGCCTTTCGATGGCGCTGCGCTATACGGACGGTGCACTGACGACAGCGATTACCAGGGGAGACGGAATTTTACAGGGGGAAGATGTGACGGAGAATGCCCGGGTGATTAAAGATGTCAAAACGAAACTGAAATATCCGTTGCCGTATCTGGAGGTGCGTGGTGAAGTTTATATGACAAATGAAGCCTTTGACAAGGTAAATGAGACGCAGGAATTGCTGGGGAAAAAACAGTTTGCCAATCCGCGTAACTGCGCGGCGGGAACCTTACGTCAGCTGGACTGGCATATCACAAAGGAACGTGGCTTGTCGATGTTTGTATTCAACATTCAGGATGTGCAGGGACATGTATTTACAACGCATACGGAAGGATATGACTATTTAAAGAAAAATGGTATCCGTACAATCGACCATTACAGAGTATGCCGCACGGCTGAGGAAGTATGGGAGGCTATTTTGTGGATTGGCAGTGTTCGTGGAGAATTGGGGTATGATATTGACGGAGCAGTTGTCAAACTAAATAATCTGGCGAACCGTGAGATCATCGGTGCGACTTCAAAGGTGCCGCGTTGGGCGGTAGCCTATAAATATCCGCCGGAAGAAAAAGAGAGCGTACTTCTTGATGTAGAACTCTCGGTTGGTCGGACCGGCAGAATCACACCGACAGCGGTTTTTAAGCCGGTGCGCCTCTGCGGCACGAGTGTTTCCAGAGCAACCCTGCACAACCAGGACTTTATTGATGAATTGGATATCTGTATCGGTGATACGGTTGTGGTGTATAAATCCGGTGAGATTATTCCGAAAATTAAAGCGGTTGTAAAAGAAAAACGTCCCGAAGGAGCAAAGAGATATCAGATTCCGGATCGTTGCCCGGTCTGCGGTGCACCGGCAGTGCGTGAGAAGGATACAGCAGATATTAAATGTACCGGCAGCAATTGTCCGTCGCAGTTGGAGCGTCATATCATTAACTTTGTCGGACGTGACGCAATGGATATTAAGGGATTCGGAAGTAATTATATTATAGAATTGGTGCGGCTTGGTTATCTAAAAAATGTGGCGGATATCTTTCGTTTGAAAGAATACCGAGAGGAACTGATCGAGCAGGGAATTATTGGCAAAGAAAAGAATACCGACAAGCTGTTGGCGGCAATTGAAGATGCGAAGAAAAACACACCGGATAAACTGCTGACAGGACTTGGTATTTCCGGAGTTGGAAAAGCAACGGCCCGTGGGCTTATGAATCATTTCGGAACAATTGAAAAGCTGGCGCAGGCATCTCCGGAGGAACTGGAACAGGTACCGGATGTTGGCGGCATCAGTGCGAACGCGATCCATGATTTTTTTGCACAGGAAGAAAATAAAAAGATTTTGGAAAACCTTACTGCTGCAGGGGTAACGATGGAGCAGGATCAGACGAGTACAGGTACTGTTTTTGCAGGCATGACTTTTGTCGTGACAGGAACTCTTCCAACGCTTGGAAGAAATGAAGCGACAGAGATGGTTCGGAATCTTGGCGGGAAAGCGGTGGGAAGTGTTTCTAAAAAAACGACTTATGTGCTGGCCGGAGAAAATGCAGGGAGCAAGCTGACGAAAGCGCAGCAGCTCGGGATTCCGGTAATCAGTGAGAAAACGTTTCTGGAAATGGCGGCACAGGAAAGACAGGAGTAGAGTATGAAGGAAAAAGGACAGTTAATGAAACATTCCAAGGAGCAATTACAGAAGGGGAAACGCGGACTTTTGAGTATTGTGTTCGGTAGAACCGGCATTATTATATTGCTGGTACTGATTCAGGTTGGATTTCTTCTGCTGTTGTTCCAGTTTTTAAGAGATTATGTATTTACATTTTACTGGGCAACTGTATTTTTAGGCTTTTGCCTGGTTGTAGCGATGATTGGAAAACCTGGAAATCCAGCGTTTAAGATTTCCTGGATTGTACCGATCCTGATGTTTCCGCTTTTTGGGGCATTGTTTTATCTGTATATGAATACACAGCTAGGAAGTTTTCGCTTGAATAAACGTATTCGTGAGGAGGCGGCTTCTACTTCAGATCTGATTGAACAATCCGAGAAAGTGATGGAAGAATTAAAGGAACAGTCGCCTCAGATGGCACATTTGGCTTCTTATTTGAAGCACACCAGTAAAAGTGCTGTCCATCAAAATACAGAAGCACAGTATTTTCCGTGCGGGGAAGAATTGATGGAACCGTTGCTGCAGGAACTGCGTAAAGCGGAAAAATTTATTTTTGTGGAATATTTTATAATTGATTTTGGTTATATGTGGGAAAGTGTACTGGAGGTTTTAAAAGCAAAAGTTAAGGAGGGGGTGGAAGTACGTCTTCTTTATGACGGGATGAACGATTTGTATCGCCTTCCGCGAAAATATCCGCAGCAGCTGGCAGAGTATGGGATTCAGTGTCGTGAGTTTGCACCGATTATTCCGGCATTGACAACGATTCAGAATAATCGTGACCACCGAAAAATCCTGGTGATCGACGGACATACAGCGTTTACCGGCGGCATCAATCTGGCGGATGAGTACATTAATCGTAAGGAACGCTTTGGCTACTGGAAAGATTCTGTAATCATGCTGAAAGGAGAGGCAGTTGGTGAGTTTACACGAATGTTCCTGCAGCTTTGGAATGTGGTGGAGAAAAAGAAAACACCATGTAACTATAAAAAATATCTGCAGCCTTCTTATGATAAAGAGATTCAGGTGAACGGCAGTGGATTTGTGATCCCGTATGATGACAACCCGCTTGACGGTGAGCAGGTAGGAGAAAATGTCTACATAGATATGCTGTATTCGGCACGAAGCTATGTACACATTATGACACCATATCTGGTGCTGGATCATGAGATGATCGTGGCGCTGACTTACGCGGCAAAGCGCGGCATTGATGTAAAGATCATTATGCCGCATATTCCAGATAAGATGTATGCTTTTTTGTTGGCGCGTACTTATTATAACGAGCTTTTGGATGCCGGAGTGGAGATTTATGAGTTTATTCCTGGATTTGTGCATACCAAGGCGGTCGTATCAGATGATGAAAAGGCGGTTGCCGGCAGTATTAATATGGATTTTCGCAGTTTTTATCTGAGTTTTGAATGTGCGGCTCTTTTGTACCGTAATAAGGCGGTTATGCAGATAGAGGATGATTTCCAAAAAACGCTGCAGCAGTGTGTGAAGGTGACAAAAGAGGTATACAGCAGTCAGCCGCTGGTCAATAAAGTGCTGGGCAAGCTAATGCGTCTGTTTGCGCCAATGATGTAGTCGCCAGAATGAAGTAACGAGAACTTTAGACAGATGGAAGTATAGACAGAATAGGAGAAAAAGAACTATGCCGATTCGAGTGCAGAGTGATTTGCCTGCAAAGGCAATTTTGGAAAGAGAAAATATATTTGTAGTGGATGAAAAAAAAGGTGCACATCAGGATATCCGACCGATTGAGATTGCAATCTTAAATCTTATGCCATTAAAGGAAGAAACGGAGTTGCAGCTGCTGAGATCTCTGTCGAATACGCCTCTGCAGATTAATATTACGTTTATGATGGTATCCGGTCACATATCGAAAAATACTTCTACCAGCCACTTAAATCAATTTTATATTTCTTTTGAAGAGGCAAAAGAACAGATGTTTGACGGAATGATCATCACTGGCGCGCCGCTGGAGCAGATGGAGTTTGAAGAGGTTGATTTCTGGCCGGAGCTGCAGGAAATTATGGATTGGACGAAAACACATGTGATGAGTACGATCCATCTGTGTTGGGGAGCGCAGGCAGCGCTGTACCATCATTTCGGAATGAAAAAAAAGCAGCTGGATAAAAAAATGTTCGGTCTGTTCTGGCATAAGGTTTCCAACCGAAAGATTCCGCTGGTGCGCGGATTTGATGATGTATTTCTAGCACCGCATTCCAGACATACGGAGATTTCTGCTGAGGATATTCATAACTGTGAGGAACTGGTGGTATTGGCAGAATCTGACGAAGCAGGCGTATTTTTATGCATGACAAAAGATGGACGTCAGATTTTTGTGATGGGACATCCGGAGTATGACCGTGTGACCTTGGACGGCGAGTACAAACGCGATCTTGGCAAAGGACTGCCGATTGATCTTCCGGTGAATTATTATCGTGAGGATAATCCGGAGAATCCGCCGCTTTTGATGTGGCGTTCTCATGCGAACAATTTTTATACAAATTGGCTGAATTACTATGTGTATCAAGTAACGCCGTATGACCTTAAGGGAACACCGGATTTCAGCAGAAAGTATGGACCGATGTGGGAAGAACGCTAAGGAGAGACTATGTCGCAGTTAACCAAAAAAGCAATCAAACAGTCATTTATGAAGTTACTCAATCAGACAGCCTTTGATAAGATTACTGTAAAGGATATTGTCAAAGACTGCGGTGTTAACCGCAATACCTTTTATTATCATTATCAGGACATTTATGAGCTGCTTCGAGAGATCCTGAGAGAGGAAGCGCAGAAGGTAGCTTCCTGCGTATATGATTATAATACATGGCAGGAAGCCATTTTGGAGGCCACGGAGTTTGTTCGCCAAAATAAAAAGGCAGCCTATCATTTGTATAATTCGATCAGTCGCCGGGACATAGAAAAATATCTCTATGATGTGATCGGAAAGATTACTCTGGATTTTGTACAAAAACAGGAGAGTGCAGCGCAGGCTTGTGAGGAAGACATTCGATTGATTGTGGATTTTTACAAATGTGCGCTGGTTGGTCTGTTCTTAGAATGGATGGATCGGGGAATGCAGGAGGAGCCAGAGACATTTGTCTGCCGGATTGCGGTACTGATGGAAGGAACTATCAACAGTATTTTGCAGCGGACGGTAAAAAAACAGGATACGTTAAAGAAAGACAAATTATGAAAAACCAGACAATGGATACGCAGTGTACAAAAATTGTGCACTGCGTATTTTTTATCCATAGAAAAGAAAATGGATCAGGCGCATACTGCTTATAGCGAAAAAAGAGGGGGTGAAATTTTATGGAACTGATTAAAAGAGCAAAGGGCGCTTATATTGCGGTGTCTGTTTTGATGCTGATTTTGGGGAGTTGTCTGATTATCTGGCCAGAAACCTCGTTGGCTGTTTTTTGTACGATAACGGGAATTGCCATGATTGTATTCGGAGCTGTTAAGTTGCTTGGCTATTTTTCAAAAGACCTTTATCGTTTGGCATTTCAATTTGATCTTGCACTGGGAATTCTGTCGGTGTTATTTGGACTTGTCATTGTGATTCATCCGTATAATTTGATCACATGCGTACCTGTAATCGTAGGAATCTTTGTGATGCTTGATGGGGTATTTAAAATACAGACGGCCCTGGATGCAAGGCAGTTTGGACTGAAGGCATGGTGGATGGTAATGCTGCTCGCCATATGCTCCGGAGGATTTGGACTTTTGTTGGTACTGAATCCTTTTGAGGGTGCGACAGCGCTGATGATTCTTCTCGGAGTGACAATTGTGGCGGACGGTATTCAGAATCTTCTGATTGTGCTTTATACTGTACAGACTACCCGGGAAAGAAATGAGTATGATTAGGAGGAAAAAATATGTTGAAATTTGGGAAAAAGGTCGTGAAATACCGGATACCGATCTTTATTTTAAGTGTTTTACTTTTGTTGCCGGCAGCATGGGGGTACATCCATACACGTGTCAATTATGACATTCTTTCTTACCTTCCGGGAGAAATCGAGACAATGAAAGGTCAGGATATTCTTGCGGATGAATTTGGTACAGGGGCATATTCCATGTTTGTCTGTGAGGGAATGAGCAGCAAGGATGTATCAAAGCTGAAGGAAAAGATGGAACAGGTTGATCATGTAAATGAGGTCATCTGGTATGATTCCTTTTTTGATTTAAGTATGCCGATGGAAATGCTGCCGAAAAAGGTTCTGGATATTTTCAATTCAGAAGATTCTACGATGATGTTTATTATTTTTGATACAACGACCTCTGCAGATGAAACAATGCAGGCAATCAAGGATCTGCGCGCATTAGCAGGAGAACAGTGTTTTTTAAGCGGTATGTCGGCTATTGTCACAGATACAAAGGAGCTTGCGGAAAAAGAAGTTTTTGCGTATGTGGTAATCGCAGTACTTCTGTCAGCAATTGTGCTGTCTGTATGTATGGAATCCTTTTTTATTCCAATCTTGTTTTTGCTGGGCATCGGTTTTGCGATTATATATAATCTCGGCACGAATATCTTTATGGGAGAAATTTCTTATATTACGAAAGCTCTTGCGGCGGTATTACAGCTTGGAGTAACAATGGACTATTCTATTTTCCTCTGGCACAGTTATCAGGAACAGTTGGGGAATTATGAGAATCATAAAGATGCAATGGCACATGCAATTGAAAAAACGGTAAAATCTGTGTTCGGAAGCTCTCTGACAACGGTAGCCGGGTTTGCAGCCCTTTGCTTTATGAGCTTTACCCTTGGTCTTGATCTGGGAATTGTCATGGCAAAAGGTGTAGTTATTGGTGTGATATGCTGCGTCACAGTGCTTCCATCTATGATCATGATTTTTGATCGTCTTTTGGAGAAAACATCGCATCGATCTTTTCTTCCGGATACGGATCGGCTTTCAGGTTTTATAACCCGCCATTACAAAGTATTTGCATTGCTCTTGGCACTTCTGATCGTGCCGGCTGCGTATTGTCAGAAGAATGCTTCGGTTTATTATAATCTGGATGAAACGCTTCCGGATTACCTGCCAAGTACGCAGGCGAACACAAAACTACAGAAGGATTATCAGATGGGAGCTCTGCATATGCTGCTGATTGACAGCAGTCTGCCTTCCAAAGATGTACGGGATATGATCAGTGAAATGGAGCAGGTGGACGGTGTAAAATCTGTCCTCGGATTAGAGACGATTCTTGGCAGCAGGGTTCCAGAGAGTATGATTCCGGAGTCTGTGAAAGAAGTAATGGAAAATGAAAATTATGAACTGTTGATGATCAGTAATGAATATAAGACGGCTTCTCCGGAGGTCAACCAACAGATTGAGGAGCTTAATACGATCCTGAAAAAACACGATCCGACAGGAATGCTGGTTGGTGAAGCACCGTGTACAAAAGATCTGATCACGATTACAGATAAGGACTTTAAGGTCGTAAACAGTGTATCGATCCTTGCGGTCTTTGTAATTATTTTGTTTGTCTTTAAATCCTGGTTTATACCAATTGTTTTGGTAGCAGTCATTGAGTTTGCTATTTTTATTAATCTTGGCATTCCTTATTTGACGGGAAACAGTCTTCCGTTTATCGCATCAATCGTTATTGGAACGATACAGCTTGGTTCTACGGTTGATTATGCGATCCTGATGACCGGCCGCTATGAAACAGAGCGGTGCAGCGGGAAGAGCAAAAAAGAAGCAATTGCAATTGCACATCGAACGAGTATGAAATCTGTCATTGTCAGTGCAATCAGTTTTTTTGCGGCGACTTTCGGTGTAGGTTTATATTCTGATATTGATATGATCAGCGCTCTGTGTAATCTGATGGCGAGAGGCGCATTAATTAGTATGGTTGTAGTTTTGTGTATACTTCCGTCCATGTTTATGCTGCTGGACGGTGTGATCTGTAAAACAAGCAAGAATTTTAAGGAGGCATTTCATCATGAACAAAAATAGAAATATAACAAAAACGATGGCAATTGTAACAGCGGGTGTTGTTGCGGTACAGTCTTTTGGCGCTGTGACTTTTGCGGCAGAAGAATGCGCACAGACCAAAGAAGAGACCGTTTACGTAAAAACAGATCCATCCGGTGTGCAGCAGGAAGTAATTGTCAGTGACTGGCTGAAAAATATAAATGGACAGGACAGTCTTTCAGATCATTCTTTTTTGAGTGACATAGAGAATGTAAAAGGGGATGAGACCTTTTCGCAGGACGGCGAGAATCTGGTTTGGAGTGCACAGGGAAAGGATATTTATTATCAGGGAACAACAGACAAAGAACTTCCGGTTTCCATTCGTGTCACTTACTATTTGGACGGCAGAGAAATCTCAGCACAGGAATTGGAAGGAAAAAGTGGACATCTAAAAATTCATTATCAGTTTGAAAACCATGAGAAAGCAGAAAATGTATATACACCATTTATGATGGTAACAGGAGCGGTTTTACCGCAGGATACGTTTTCTAATGTTTCTGTGAAAAATGGCAGGGCGATCTCAGATGGGGAAAGAAGCATTGTGATAGGAATCGGCATGCCGGGAATGGCAGAAAGCCTTAAACTGGATGAAACAGAGATGCTGAAGGAGATTGAGATTCCGGACAGCTTTGAGTTGGAAGCGGATGTTACAGATTATCAGCAAAATATGTTTCTTACGGTAGCAACCCCTCTGGATCTTTCGCAGCTTGGGATTGATGACGTAAAGGATCTGGACGATCTGAAGGATTCTCTTAAAAAACTGGAAGATGCTTCGAACCAACTGGTAGATGGAAGCGGTGATCTGGCAGATGGAATACAGACGCTAAAGGATTCCTGCCAGGAACTTATTGACGGCATGACAGCGGTTGATGAAAATATGGGAACGCTTGCGGATGGAATCAGTACTTTAGACGAGAAAAAAGGGGAGTTGATTTCCGGAATCAATGCGTTGGCAGACGGACTTCAGACACTGGAATCGAAAAAGGGAACGCTGACATCCGGTGTGAATATGTTGGCAAAAGGTGGAAGTGATCTGGCATCAGGAGCGGCAAAGGTAGATGCGGGAGCCAAAAGCCTTTCTCAAAACACACAGAAGTTGGCAGCAGGAGCGGATCAGCTTGCGAACAGTGAAGGAAGCGCTGCGCTTAGCGCAGGAGCAAAGGCATTGGCAGAAGGTACTTCTGCATTGGCTTTAGGCAGCGAGACGTTGGCTGCCGGCGCGTCTTCTTTACAGCAGGGAAGTGCGGCACTTTTGGCTGGAACGAGTGCTTTAAAAGAAGGTCTGACAAAGGCAGAAGGTTTACAGGAAGGCAGTTCTGCTTTGGAAGAGGGGAGTCAGAACCTTTCTGCCGGTGTAACAGCTTATGTAGACGGAGTCGATCAGCTTCTTCCGCTGGCACAGGGGGCAGGAACATACGCGCAGGGTGTTGATTCTTATGTCGATCAGGTTAACGGGCTGCTTGAAACGTTGGGCAGCACAGCGCAGCCAACAGAAGTGCAGGCAGAAGGAGAACAAATTACTGTGACGACAATTGATGCGCAGGCGCTTGCAGATATACAGTCTGTTCTGGCGCAGCTTCAGTCCGTTCAGTCAACGATACAGGGAGCTTCTAAGGCAGATCTGATAAAGTTGTATGCGTCCTATGATTCTTATGTTGCGCAGCTTAATGATTGCATTAGTCTGTTAAACTCGGCAATCGGAGGCGTGCAGGAGCAGACGCTTGATACAAACACGACCGGCACAGAAGAAGGAACAGCAGTTGCGCCACAGGGACAGATAGAAGCATTAAAACAGGCAGGAATACAATTAAAGGAGAATGGTGCACAGCTTCAACTGGAGGATCCATCAAAGATTACCGTTCTTCAGGAATCCGGTGCACAGTTAAAGAATGGAGCAGCTGATTTACAAAGCGGCGCACAGCAGGTAAACAGCGGTGTAAAAGAAGTAACGAAAAATGTTGGAATCTTAGAGGAAAGTATGCAGCAGGCGGCAGCTGGCGCAAAGACCTTGAATGAAGGCGCACAATCTCTGAAAACGAACGTGAAGGCATTGGATGAAGGGGCAAAGACTCTGCAGGGAGGAATTACACAGGCAATGAGCGGAGCCTCCAGACTGAGTGAAAATACAGCGCTTCTGGCAGATGGAGCAAAAGAACTTGCCGGAGGAACTTCAGCTTTGAAAGATGGAGCTTTCTCTTTGCAGAATGGACTGAAACAGTTAGCGGGAGGCGCAGGGGAGCTTTCGGCGGGAATCGGACAGTTGTCGGCTGGAGGACAAGCGCTGCAAAGTGGTGCTGGAGCACTTTCAGCAGGTATTGGACAGCTCGCAGATGGCAGCTCTCAGTTAAAAGCAGGTACTGCAAAATTGGCAGATGGAGGTTCAAAGCTTGATTCCGGTGTGAATGAACTCAAAGAAGGAGCGGATGATCTTAAAGATGGTATGGAAGAATTTAAGGAAGAGGGCATCGATAAGATTACAGATTTCTTTGACGAAGATATACAGGAAGTGATTGATCGGCTGCTGGAAGTAAAGGATGCAGGAGATAATTATGGTTTGTTTAGCAGCACTCAGTCAGGCGAAGACGATGAGGTAAAATTTATTATTGAAACCGGAACGCTGGAATAAACAGCGTTCCAAAAGAGATTCAGACAGTTTCTTCCATGCAGGCGAGTGTACAGAAAAAATCCGGTGCAATTTGCGTAAAAATATGTTATTCTTATTTTAGAAAACAGTTGCTGTATTTGAAGTAGCTGACAATAACATACAGGAGGCAATCATGGCAAATTATATTTTGGAAAATGAACTATTGAAAGTGACGATTCGCAGTCAGGGAGCGGAATTGATCTCTATTATTAAGAAGGAAACCGGTGTGGAATATCTCTGGTGCGCAGATGGAAAATACTGGGAATGGACATCTCCGATTCTGTTTCCGCTGGTTGGCGGGCTGCGTGACAAAAAGTATACTTACGAAGGAAAAACATATCCGATGATGCAGCACGGCTTTGCACGTGATTATGAACACACGGTAACGGAGCAAAGCGAGACACAGATTTGGTTTGCGTTTTCTGATAACGAAGAGACACAGAAGATTTATCCGTTTGCATTTAAGCTGGAGATCGGCTATGTGTTGGAAGGAAATGATATTCAGGTAAAATGGCGTGTGACAAATACGGATAACAAAACCTTATATTTCTCAATCGGCGCGCATCCGGCATTTATGTGTCCGCTTGACGGAAACGGTGTACAGACCGATTATTACCTTGGATTTGAGACCGACAAAGAGGAACTGCAGTATAAGCTGATTGACCTGAGCTGCAATCTGATTGCGGATAAAGAGTATCCGTTGCCGTTAAAGAACGGACTTTATCAGTTGACAAAAGATCGTTTTGATCTGGATGCTTTGGTGCTTGAAGATAAACAGACCGGAAAAATGTGGCTGGCAGGACCGGATAAACAGCCATATGTGACGGTAACTTTTGACACACCGCTGTTTGGTATCTGGTCTCCGGCCAGGAAGGACGCACCGTTTGTCTGCATTGAGCCGTGGTACGGCAGAAGCGACGGATGTGAATTCTACGGCAGCTGGGACGAGCGTAAATACGGAAATCAGCTGGAACCGAAGGAAGTATTTGAAAAAGGATATCTGATTACGATTCATGAATAGTGGATGCTATTTTTTATGATGAGATGAATTGGGACCAAATGAAACATGAAATTATCTGTAAATCGCCTGACGGAGTAATCCGTTGGGCATTTTTTGTTTGACAGGCATATTTTTCGGACAGCCTCATATATTACAGTAAAGGGAGGCGTCATGAAAACGGAGGAATCATTTTTACATATATTTTCTGTCGGACTGCGTCCGATACTGGAAAAACTGGATTTACAGAATCTGCAGGAAATCCGTCTGCGTACACAGCAGCCGCTTTTAGTTACACAGGGTGGACGGGAATATTTTGTCGGTGAAAACGGCAAACTCACATCGTCCATACAGAATGTACGCAGAGTCACAAAACAGGAACTGCAGGAGACGCTTGAATATATGGCAAGCCATTCTCTGTACGCATTTGAAGATGAAATACGGCAAGGATTTTTGACACTTCCAGGAGGACATCGCGTGGGTCTGGCGGGGAAAATTGTTCTGGAGGATGGAAAAGTAAAGCATATCAAACATATTTCCTGCCTGAATGTGCGAATGTCACATCAGGTGAAGGGATGCGCGGATGAGGCGCTTCCATATTTAATGCAGGAAAATGAGCCATATCATACCCTGATCATTTCACCGCCCGGATGTGGAAAAACGACAATGCTGCGGGATCTGATCAGGCAGATCTCTGACGGAACCGATTACTTTCACGGCTGCACGGTAGGAGTTGTGGATGAACGTTCAGAGCTCGGAGGTTCGTATTTCGGCTGCTTGCAAAATGATCTTGGCATTCGTACTGATGTGCTGGATTGCTGTCCGAAAGCGGAAGGAATGATGATGCTGGTGCGCTCGATGGCGCCGCGTGTAATCGCGGTAGATGAGATCGGAGATTCCAGGGATATCCAGGCAATCGAAACAGTGATCCATTGCGGCTGCAGATTGATCGCGACGGTACATGGTTCTGACATGGAGGACGTAAAAAGAAAACCGTTGCTGCAGAGACTGGTACAGGAGCGAGTATTTCAGCGATATCTACTTCTGTATGACGGTGGACATATCGGACAAATTAGAGCAATTTTTGATGAAAGAGGCACGGATTTGTATCGAAAGGGCGGACAGCCATGCTGAAAACAGTTGGGATGGGAGCAGTTTTTTTATCCTGTACGGCAATCGGGTTTTGTATGAGCGCAGAATTACGCGAACGTGTGAAGGAGCTTGGAGAACTGGAACGTATTGTACAAATTCTAAAAGGAGAAATTGAATATGCCGGCACACCGCTGCAGGAAGCATTCGAGGAGGCTGCAGCGCGAACAGATAAAAAATTTCAAAATTTTTTTGGGGAAACAGTGAAACAGATGAGACAGAATGATGGAAGAACACTGAAAGTGGTAGTGGAGGACTGTGCAAAAAAGGAATTACAGGGCAGTTCTTTAAAAAAGGATGATATTCAACGATTCTGTAAGATGTGCGGACGCCTTGGATATCTTGACTGCCGGATGCAGCTGCAAATTCTGGAAATGTACGCGCGGGAGCTGGCAAAGGAGAGAGGAGAGGCACAGGAGGATTACCGTCAGAAGGAAAAAATATACCGCCAGCTCGGCGCGGCGGCAGGCATTTTTTTTGTGCTGTTGCTGTTATAGAAAGGAAACGGTAGATGAGCGTAAATATCATTTTCAAAATCGCGGCAGTGGGGATTCTGGTTTCGGTGATTAGTCAGGTTCTAAAGCATAACGGAAGAGAGGATCTGGGATCACTTTCATCTCTGGCTGGACTGCTTCTGGTGCTTTTTTGGATTCTTCCATATATTGAGGAGCTGTTTGAAACGGTCAAGAACTTGTTTGCGTTGTAACGGAGGAGACGGAACAAATGGACATGATAAAAATCGGTATTCTCGGTATAGTTTCGATTTTATTGGCACTGTTTATCAAAGAATGGAAACCGCAGTTTTCCGTGCTGATCAGTATGACGGCCTGTATTTTGATTTTTTTTACTGCTCTGACAAGAATGGGAAACATGGCAGAGATGTTCGCAGAGTTGACGGAACAGATCTCCATTAAAGAATCCTATATGCGGATTCTTTTGAAGATTATCGGAATTTCATATGTTGCTGATTTTTCTTCTAATCTCTGTAAGGATGCCGGATATTCCGCAATTGCTGGACAGATTGAAATTTTTGGGAAGATTTCTGTATTAACGGTCAGTGTACCGGTTATGATGGCGCTTTTAAGTACCATCTCCGAATTGTTGGGTGGATGACAGGAGGATGAGATATGAAATGGTGGACAGGCATCCTGCTGGCAGTTGTCCTCCTGCTCTGCGATGGATGTGTGCTTGCACAGGAAGAAATAAATACGGAGCAGGAAACAGAAATTTCTCTGCAGATAGAAGAAATAATGGATACCTATATGAAAGAACTGCAGCTGGAAGAATTGCAGGAGAGTATCGAACAGATGGTGCCGGAGATATCGTTTAATTTAAAAGACAGTATCCGAAAGATGATGCGCGGAGAACTTCCATTAAATATGGAAACTATCAAGCAAGTGATAAAGCAGGCGTTTGCGGCAGAGGTACAGAGTCAGAGAAGCGTATTTGTTCAGATTCTGGTGCTCGCAGCGGCTGCTTCAGTTTTTGCAAATTTCGTGAAGATTTTTGAAAATAACCAGATATCAGATGTTGCGTTTTATATGATCTATCTGCTGTTGTTTGTTCTTTTGATGAAGGCATTTGGGAACCTAAGTCGTCTGACAGAGGAAAATCTCGGACAGATTCTCCAGTTTATGCGTCTGCTGCTGCCTGTTTATCTGGTTGTGTCATCGCTTGCGGCAGGATCTGTGACAGCGATCGGTTTTTATGAGCTGACATTACTTTTTCTGACGGCAGCACAAATGCTTTTGACTTACGTTGTATTGCCAGGAATCCGGTTTTATGTGTTGTTCTTATTGCTTAATTATGTCAGCCGCGAGGCATATTTGACGAAACTGGCAGAATTGATAAAAACGGCGCTGGCATGGATTTTAAAAACACTTCTTGCTTTTGTAATTGGAATTCAGACGATTCAGTCTCTTTTGTTGCCGGTGATTGATGCATTGAAAAATTCTCTGTGGTCAAAGGCGGTAAATCTTGTACCGGTTCTTGGAAACACTTTAAATGCTGTGACAGAAACAGTGCTTGGAACAGCAGTTCTTTTAAAAAATGCAGTCGGTGTTATGGGAATGATTGCGATTGTGTTGATCTGTCTGATACCGGTTGTGCGTCTGGCTGTCAGTGTGTTTTTATATAAGACTGCGGCGGCGGTGATTCAGCCGGTTTCAGATCGACGGATTCCGGAGTGCGTCAGCGCGGTGGGAGAGGGAGCCGTGCTTTTGCTGAAAACAGTGTCAGTGACAGCAGTGATGTTTTTAATTACGCTTGTTTTAGTGACGGCATCCATCCGTAGTATATAAGGAGCTGGATATGGAAGAAATTTATACATGGGTAAAACAGATGATTTTTTATCTTTGTTTTCTGGAATTGGTCTGTCAGTTGGTTCCAAAGCAAAATTATCGCCGTTATGTACGTTTTTTCGGCAGTGTGATTTTTGTAATCAGCGTACTAAGCCCGCTGATGTCTGTTCTTTCTGCGGAAGATGCATTTGAACGGACGCTGCAGAAAGCATTTATACAGGAAGAGGCTATGCGGCTGGAAGAAGTGAGAGAAAACCTGGCCGGGCTTCAGAATCGGGAGATTACGATTGCTTATGAAAACGAACTGCGTCGTCAGGTACGTGAGATTATTGAAACAGAAAATGAGAGGGCACTGCAGATCAAACTTTTATTTGAGGAAGGAAAGGATAAGCCGTCTGCGCTGCAGGGAATGGAGATTGTATTGGCAGAAAAGAACAGTGCAGCCAATGTATTCGAAAAAGAAATAAAAGATGCGGCGGTACAGCAGACAGCAGTTGATCAGATACAGGTCGAATTGGCAGCCATTTACGGATTATCCCCGGCAGATATTGAGATCGAAATAAAGGAGTAGCGGTGTGGAGAAGCAGAAAACAGATTACCTGGAAAAACTAAAAGGAATCCGCAAAGATCAGTGGCTGGTGGTATTTCTGGCTGGAATTCTGGCTGCGGTTATTGCGCTGCCGATCAAAGGGGATGAAAAATCGTCGCCGGATACGATATTTTTAGAAAATAGTACAGAAGAAACACGTTTGCGAAAGGAGGACAGTGCGCAGACAATCGCGGAACTGGAAGCGCGCTTGGAAGAGATTCTTTCACAGATGGATGGTGCGGGACAGGTTCGTGTGATGATCAGCGGCAGGGATAACGGGGAAAAGATCGTTGAAAAGGATGCACCGTTGCAGCAAAGCAATGTGCAGGAAGAGGGGGAGGGGAGTGCGCGCACAAGCAGTGATGAGACAAAGGAAGAAACGACAGTTTATGTGCGTGATGCTGACGGAGGAGAAACCCCGTATGTGAGACAGGAACTTTCTCCGAATATTACCGGTGTACTGGTGTTGGCCGAAGGGGGCGACAATGCAGTTGTGGAAAAGAATATTACTGATGCTGTAAAGGCATTATTTGGATTGGAGGCGCATAAAATCAAAGTAATGAAGATGCAGGAAAGGAGAGGATAAAATGAAACATATCATGAAGAAAAATCAGATCATTATCACCGCGCTGGCGATTATGATCGCTGTGGCAGGCTACTTAAATTATTCGGGAACAAAGCTGGAGGAAGCCGTTGTACAGAGTGCGGTTAATGAAGAACAAATTTTACTGGAAAACGGCGCGGATGTTTCGGCAGAAGTGGGGAATACCGATCTGGCGGCAGCTGATCCAGCGGAAGAAATCACGGATACACCGGGGGAGGCGGTTCTGACCAGCGTGACCGGATCGACGGTAACTGCGGAGGCAAAGCTGACCCGTGAACAGCTTCGGGCCCAGAACAAAGAAACTCTTCTGGAAGTTATTAATAATGAAGCAATTGCAGAGGAACAGAAACAGAATGCAATCAACAGTATTACCTCCCTGACAGAGATTGCGGAGAAAGAAGCTGCAGCAGAGCTCCTTCTGGATGCGAAAGGGTTTGAGGGAAGCGTGGTCAGCATTACAGACGGCAGTGCCGATGTGGTGATTAATATGGCGGAGATCACCGATGCGCAGCGCGCGCAGATCGAGGATATTGTTAAAAGAAAAACGGAGATTTCCGGCGCGAATATTGTAATCACACCGATGAGTGGTGTAGAGTGAAGATGGAAAAGAGATAAAAGGACAAAAATGCCAGACAGCCGATCCGTACGTGATCGGCTGTCTGGCATTTTTGTACCGGAAAAGAACAGATTGAGCCGTTGACAGCAGCTTTCTGCTCTGATACAATATCTGCGATTATGTCTGAATTTGGAGGAAAAAAATTGGGTAATATAACAGAAGAAATAAAAAAGCGCCGTACTTTTGCGATCATCTCGCATCCGGATGCCGGCAAGACGACGCTGACAGAGAAGTTTCTTCTTTACGGCGGCGCGATTAATCTGGCGGGTTCCGTAAAGGGAAAAGCAACGGCGCGTCATGCCGTTTCCGACTGGATGGAAATAGAGAAAGAGCGTGGTATCTCCGTCACCTCGTCTGTACTGCAGTTTAATTATGACGGTTACTGTATTAATATTCTGGATACGCCGGGACATCAGGACTTCTCCGAGGATACTTACCGTACGCTGATGGCAGCAGATTCCGCTGTGATGGTTATTGACGCTTCCAAGGGGGTTGAGGCACAGACAAGAAAATTGTTTAAGGTCTGTGTGATGCGGCATATCCCGATTTTTACATTTATCAATAAAATGGACCGCGACGCGAACGATACGTTTGAGCTGCTTGATGATATTGAAAAAGAGCTTGGTATTGCTACCTGTCCGATCAATTGGCCGATTGGTTCCGGTAAAAACTTCAAGGGCGTTTATGAACGCGGCAGTAAAAAAGTGACGACATTCTCCGATACACAGAAGGGAACGAAAGAAGGGGAATCCAGAGAGATTTCGATTGATTCCCCGGAGCTTGTGGAGTTTGTGGGCGAGGAAAATATGAGTCAGCTCATGGATGAAATTGAACTTCTGGACGGTGCCAGTGCGGAATTTGATCAGGAGCTTGTTAATCAGGGAAAACTTTCGCCGGTATTTTTCGGTTCGGCTCTGACGAATTTCGGTGTGGAAATATTTCTGAAGCATTTCCTGGATATGACGAGCAGTCCGCTTCCGAGAACGGCGGATATTGGCGTGATCGATCCGATGAAGGAGGATTTTTCTGCTTTTGTATTTAAAATCCAGGCGAATATGAATAAAGCGCATCGCGACCGTATTGCTTTTATGCGGATCTGTTCCGGACGTTTTGATGCGGGTATGGAAGTATATCATGTGCAGGGGGATAAAAAGCAGCGTCTTTCCCAGCCGCAGCAGATGATGGCGCAGGAACGTCATATTGTGGAAGAAGCTTATGCGGGCGATATCATTGGTGTGTTTGATCCGGGAATTTATTCTATTGGTGATACGATCTGTATGCCGGGGAAAAAGTTTGCTTATGAGGGAATTCCGACTTTTGCGCCGGAGCACTTTGCGCGTGTGCGCCAGGTGGATACTATGAAGCGAAAGCAGTTTGTCAAGGGAATTACACAGATTGCGCAGGAGGGCGCGATCCAGATCTTCCAGGAATTCAATACCGGTATGGAGGAGATTATTGTCGGCGTTGTCGGTGTCCTGCAGTTTGAAGTGTTGAAATATCGTCTGGAAAATGAATACAATGTGGAAATCCGTATGGAAAATCTCCCATATGAGCATATCCGCTGGATTGAAAATGAGGAGATTGATTTGAATAAGATTTCCGGTACCTCCGATATGAAGAAGATTCAGGATCTCAAAGGACGTCCGTTGTTGATCTGGGTAAATTCCTGGAGTATTCGTATGACGGAAGAAAGAAATCCAGAGCTTAAATTAGCTGAATTTGGCCGTTAAACAAGCCATGTGCAGAAAGGTCTGACTTGTGTGTCAAGCTTGCCTGTAAGAATAAGGTCAGGTATTTTGTCATAGGGCGTACAGCGTGCATCGGCGGTTCGCAGGACATGAGATGCATGGCATCCGAGGGGGAGAAGATATTTGAAAACAGTTTACAAACCTTCAAAAACTTGTTATACTATCTAATAATGTGACATTTGCCAAAATGGTTACAAAAGGAGGTCAACGATTATGGGTAGGGAAGAAGTGCAGAACGGATACACCGTCATGGAAAATGAAACTGCCGGACAGACTTTTATTTCTCATGAAGTGATTACGATTATTGCAGGCCTGGCTGCCACTGAAGTAAAAGGTGTGACAAGCATGGGCGGAAATATAACAAATGAACTGGTAAGCAAACTCGGAGTCCGTAACCTTGCAAGAGGCGTGCGCACGACGATCGAAAACGGTACGGTGACAGTAGATCTGACGCTGAACCTGGGATATGGCGCGAATATACCGAAAACTTGTCAGAAGGTGCAGGAAAAAGTAAAAGCATCGATTGAAAATATGACAGGGCTGACCGTTGAAAACGTGAATATTCAGATTGCCGCTGTGAAGATGGAAGAGGGCAATTAATGATGAGACTGTCTCAAAAGGGTTGCCTTTTGGGACAGTCGTTTTTTAGAACATTTTTTGATGAGGAGAGATTATGAGCAGAAGAGAAATGCGAGAGCATATTTTTAAACTCTTGTTTTTAATGGAATTTTATGAGGAAAATGAGCTCAGCGAGCAGGCAGAGCTTTACATGGATGAGGTTGAGGAAGCGGCACCGTCCGGTAAGGATGCGGAGTATATTTTGGAAAAATACAGAAAAATCTGTGAACAGCTGCCGCAGCTGGATGAAAAACTGACGAAGGCAGCGACCGGATGGAAATTGAATCGTATGAATAAGGTGGATTTGTCTATTTTGCGTCTGGCGACATATGAGGCTGTGGAGGACGATGATATTCCGGTCGGCGTAGCAATTAACGAAGCTGTGGAACTGGCGAAGAAATTCGGCGGTGATGATTCACCGGCCTTTGTCAACGGCGTGCTTGCCAAAGTGGTGAAATAATGATGAAAAATATCTATTCTGTCGGACAGGTCAATCATTACATTAAAAATATGTTTGCGCAGGATTTTATGATGAGACGAATTTATGTTCGGGGAGAAGTATCGAATTGCAAATATCACAACTCCGGACACATTTATTTTTCTCTGAAAGATGAAACCGGCAGTATGGCATGTGTAATGTTTGCGGGAAACCGCGGCGGTCTCACGTTTCAGATGAGAGACGGACAGAATGTAATTGTGCTCGGCAGCGTCAGTGTGTATGAACGGGACGGACGCTACCAGCTTTATGCGAATGAAATCATTCTTGACGGTGTCGGACAGCTGTATGAGAAGTTTGAGGCACTGAAAAAAGAACTGGAAGAGATGGGGATGTTTGCTCCGGAATATAAACAGCCAATCCCGCAGTTTGCGGCTAAAATTGGTATTGTGACGGCGCCTACAGGAGCAGCGATCCGCGATATCCAAAATATTGCCGCTCGAAGAAATCCGTATGTGCAGCTGATCCTGTATCCGGCACTGGTGCAGGGAAAGGATGCTGCACCCAGCATTGTAAAGGGAATTGAAATGTTGGACAAAATGGGATTGGATGTGTTGATTGTCGGTCGTGGCGGCGGTTCGATTGAAGATTTGTGGGCATTTAATGAAGAAAGTGTTGCTCGGGCGATCTTTCAGTGCAGTACTCCGGTGATCTCCGCTGTCGGACATGAGACGGATTTTACGATTGCCGACTTTGTAGCGGACATGCGGGCATCAACGCCGTCCGCCGCAGCGGAGCTGGCAGTGGCAGATGTTGTAGGTGTGCTGGAGCATCTGCGTATTTACCGGCAACAGTTTTCACGGCAGATGCGCGAAAAGCTTGAATATGCCAGATCTAATCGGGATATTCTGCAAAAAAGGCTTGAAATCTCCAGTCCGCAGAATCAGATTCGGGAAAATCGGCAGAGATTGATGGAATATGAGAATCGTCTGCAGGAACGTGTGTCGGGCGTTATGCAGAGGAAGAAGCATCAGATGCTTCTCTATGTTGAACGGATGAAGGGACTTTCTCCGCTCGATAAATTAAAGCAGGGTTATTCCTATACGATGAACGAACAGGGAAAGACACTTACAGAGATTTCCGGAACAGCACCAGGGGAGAATATCCGCGTATTTGTTTCAAATGGACAGATTCGCGCCAGAGTAGAAACGGTGGAAACTGTCTGGTATGCAGAGGAAACGCAGAAAAAGGGGAATCAGTGATATGGCAGAGAAAAAAGCAAAAAAAGAGCAGGAACTGACTCTGGAACAATCGTTTGAAAAGCTAGAGGAACTGTTGACCTTTTTGGAGAGCAGAGAAATCACGCTGGAAGAGTCATTTGCAGCTTATCAAAAAGGGATGGAATTGCTGAAGCATTGTAATGAAAAGATAGATCAGGTAGAAAAAAAGATGCAGGTACTTGGCGAAGAAGGAGAATTACATGAATTTTAAGGAAGAGCTGCAGCAGCGTACACAGGAAGTTCAGAACATTATTTACCGATATCTGCCGGAGGAGACGGGCTATCAGAAAACATTGCTGGAAGCAATGAACTACAGCATGACTTCGGGCGGCAAACGTCTTCGTCCGCTTTTGATGCAGGAGACATACCGTCTGTTCGGTGGAAATGAAAAAGTGGTAGAGCCGTTTATGGCGGCGATGGAGATGATTCATACACATTCGCTGATTCATGACGACTTGCCTGCGATTGATAACGACGATTACCGCCGCGGCAGAAAAACAACGCATATCGTTTACGGTGAGGATATTGCGATCCTGGCGGGCGATGCACTTTTGAATTATGCTTATGAAACAGCTTGTCAGGCATTTCAGATTGATCCGGAAAATGTCGCGGTCGGAAAAGCGCTGATCGTACTGACACAAAAGACCGGAGCGTTTGGTATGCTGGGCGGCCAGGCAGTTGATGTACAGTCGGAAGGACAGGCTTTAGAAAAAGATAAGCTGAATTTTATCTATTATCTAAAGACAAGTGCGTTGATTGAAGCATCTATGATGGTTGGCGCGATCTTGGCGGGTGCGTCAGTGGAAGAAACCGAGATTATTGCCAAAGTGGCAGCAGATGTGGGACTGGCGTTTCAGATTCAAGATGATATTTTGGATGTGACAAGTACGCAGGAAGTACTGGGCAAACCGATCCGCAGCGATGAAAAGAATGAGAAAACCACATATGTAAGTCTTGAGGGCGTGGAAAAAGCAAAGGCGGATGTAAAAGCAGTTTCTGACCGCGCACTTGCGAATTTGACATCTCTTTCCAGAAAAAATGAATTTTTGGAAGAACTGATTCGTGCGTTGATCAATAGGCAGAACTGACAGGTGAAAAATATGATCCTTGATAAAATACAAAAAGAAAATGATATTAAACTTTTAAATAAAAAAGAACTGGAAATGCTGGCAGGGGAAATCCGTGCGTTTCTGATTGAAAAGATCAGTGAGAACGGGGGTCATCTCGGATCGAATCTCGGCGTGGTAGAATTGACTATGGCAATGCATCTGAGCTTTACGCTTCCACAGGATAAGATCATTTGGGATGTCGGGCACCAGTCCTATACACATAAGCTGCTGACCGGAAGACGCAGCGGCTTTGATACACTGCGAAAATTTGGCGGGATGAGCGGCTTTCCGAAGCGTAAGGAGAGCGAGTGTGATGCCTTTGACACCGGACACAGTTCTACCTCCGTATCAGCGGGGTTGGGATATGCGATGGCGCGTGACATCAAAAAAGAAAATCATTATGTTGTATCAGTAATCGGTGACGGCGCAATGACCGGTGGTATGGCATGGGAGGCTCTTAATAACGCATCTCGTTTAAACACAAATTTTATTATTGTATTAAACGACAATAACATGTCTATTTCAGAGAATGTCGGCGGTCTTTCCAGCTACTTAAATTCTGTACGCACAAAAGACGGTTATATGCACCTGAACGAGGGTGTAAAAAATACATTATCAAAAATTCCGGTTTACGGTGAACAGATTATTGAACGCGTGCACCGCACAAAAAAAGGACTGAAACAGTTTTTTGTGCCGGGAATGTTATTTGAGGAGATGGATCTTACCTATCTGGGACCAGTGGATGGACATGATCTGGATCAGCTTGTCCGTTCTTTTGGGGAGGCGAAAAAAGTAAAAGGTGCAGTGGTACTGCATGTCTGTACGCAAAAAGGAAATGGCTATGAGCCGGCGATGCGTCATCCGGCGAGATTCCATGGAGCGGAGCCGTTTGAAATTGAAACCGGGCTGCCAAAGAAGAAACGCACAAAGGCAAATTATACTGATATATTTTCTACCGTAATGCGGAAATTGGGTGATCGGGAACCGAACGTAGTGGCAATCACAGCGGCGATGCCGGATGGTACCGGCCTGAAGCGGTTCCGGAATATGTTTCCGGATCGATTTTTTGATGTGGGGATTGCTGAGCAGCATGCGGTGACATTTGCGGCGGGAATGGCAGCAGCCGGATTGATTCCGGTGGTGGCAGTTTATTCTTCATTTCTGCAGCGCGCTTATGATCAGTTACTGCATGATGTCTGTATTCAGAATCTGCATGTGATCTTTGCAATCGACCGTGCAGGTCTGGTAGGAAGTGACGGCGAGACGCATCAGGGGATTTTTGATCTTTCGTATCTTGCCAGTATTCCAAATATGTGTGTGATGGCTCCGAAGAATAAATGGGAGCTTTCTGATATGATGAAATTTGCGGTCAGTTATGACGGGCCGATTGCTCTTCGTTATCCGCGCGGAGAGGCTTATGACGGTTTGGAGCGCTTTCGAGCACCGATTTGTTACGGCAAAGCGGAGACTATTTTCGACGAGACGGAGATCGCACTGCTGGCAGTCGGCAGTATGGTAAAGACGGCTGTGGAGGTGCGAGAACGGCTGCAGGAATGCGGCTATGGATGTACCCTGATTAATGCGCGCTTTGTGAAACCGCTTGATACAGAGATGCTGCGTGAATTATCGAAAGATCATAAGTTGCTTGTGACGATGGAAGAAAATGTAAAAAACGGCGGATTTGGCGAGCGCGTATTGGAATATTTAAACGAGACGGGAAGCCGTATGCACAGCATCAATGTTTCCCTGCCGGATGATTATATTGAGCATGGCAATGTAGATATTTTAAAAGAGGAATCCGGGATTGACGCGAATTCAATCGTGAAACGAATTATTGCAGAATATATTGGGTTATGAGGAAAAACAGATGAAACAAAGACTCGATCTTTTGATGGTGCAAAGAGGTCTGGCTCCCTCCAGAGAAAAAGCGAAAGCCATGATCATGGCGGGAAGTGTTCTGGTGAATGGTCAGAGAGAGGATAAGGCAGGCACAATGTTTTCGGATACGACAGAGACGATGATTACGGTGAAAGGAAATACACTGAAATACGTTAGTCGTGGTGGATTGAAGCTGGAAAAGGCAATGTCGCATTTTGATATTGCTCTGGAAGGAAAAACCTGCATGGATGTGGGAGCTTCTACGGGTGGATTTACAGATTGTATGTTGCAGAACGGTGCGGTGAAGGTATTTTCGGTGGATGTAGGATATGGACAGCTTGATTGGAAGCTGCGTCAGGATCCGCGTGTGGTCTGTATGGAAAAAACGAATATTCGTTATGTGGTGCCGGATGACATTGGCGAGACAATTGACTTTGCCTCGATAGATGTGTCGTTTATTTCTTTGAGTAAAGTGCTTCCGGCTGTGCGAGAACTTCTGACGGCGGATGGTGAGATCGTCTGTTTGATTAAGCCGCAGTTTGAAGCCGGCAGGGAAAAGGTAGGAAAAAAGGGGGTTGTCCGCGATCCGGCAGTTCATGAGGAAGTCATCGAAGCAGTGATTGGCTGTGCAAAGGAGCTTGGCTTTGCGGTAAAAGAGCTGGAATATTCTCCGATCAAGGGACCGGAGGGAAATATTGAATATCTGCTGCATTTGAAAAAGGGAGAAAATCCGGAAAGCGTCTACGGTTTTTCGGTGCACGGGATTGTGGAAGCGGCGCATGCGTCTCTGGACAAAAACGGGTGAGGATTTATGGAACATTTTTTTGTGATTTCAAATATATTAAAAGATCCGCATTATAAGGTAGCAAAGCAGATTCAAAACTATCTGAAGGATCATGATAAAACGTGTCAGATTCAGGAAGATTGCGGAAAACACACAGTACGTAATTATAAATATACCGATCCTTCTAAAGTGCCGGAAAATACGGACTGCGTACTGGTGCTTGGCGGTGACGGCACGGTGCTGCAGGCTTCCAGAGATCTTGTAGAACGTCATATTCCGCTGTTTGGCATCAACATGGGGACACTTGGCTATCTGGCAGAAGCCGGTGTCGACAATATCAATCAGGAATTGGAAAAGCTGATGCTGGACCAGTGCATTTTTGAAGAACGTATGATGCTGGCAGGCAGCGCGTTTCGCGGCAGTCAAAAAATCTTTTCTGATATCGCGTTAAATGATATTGTGATTGCAAGAAGCGGTCGTATGCGAGTTAGTGATTTTCATATTTTTGTAAATGGGCGCTTCTTAAATTCCTACAGTGCAGATGGGATCATTGTTTCTACTCCGACAGGATCTACCGGATACAATCTTTCCGCGGGTGGACCGATCGTGGCACCGGCGGCATCAATGATTTTGATTACACCGATTGCACCGCATACGCTGACAGCCCGCAGCGTGATTTTACCGGATGATGTGAAGATTACAATCGAGATCGGCCAGCGCGGTGAGAACAGTGAAGAGGCAGAGGCCTCGTTTGACGGTGATACAACTGTGCGGATGAACAGTAAAGATTATATTGAAATAGAAAAATCAGGAAGAACGGTCTGTTTTGCGAAAACAGATCAGGTAAGTTTTTTGGAAATTCTCAGGCGGAAGATGAGGGGAGCCTGAAAGGCGGTATTTGCCGGAAAAAACTGCAGTATGGCATAGAAAAGTCATCGGGAGGACAATATGAAAATTGAGAGACATGCAAAAATTGTGGAAATTATCAATCAGTATGATATTGAAACGCAGGAAGAATTGGCAGATCGTCTGAAGCAAGCCGGATTTCGTGTGACACAGGCAACGATTTCCAGAGATATCCGTGAATTAAAGTTAACCAAAATGTCTGCAGACGGAGGCAGACAGAAATATGTAGTAATGGGGTCCCACAGCCGCAATCTGGACGAAAAATATCTGCGCGTGCTGCGTGACGGTTTCCTTTCTATGGATATGGCACAGAATATACTGGTGATTCGTACAGTTTCCGGTATGGCAATGGCTGTGGCGGCAGCAATGGATGCCATGCATTTCAATGAGATCGCCGGCTGTATCGCGGGCGATGATACGATAATGTGTGCGGTGCGCAGTATAGATGATACCTTGATCGTGATGGACAAACTCAGAAGAATACTGGATAGTCAGTAATAGGTAGGAGAACCTTATGCTTCTTAATTTACATGTGAAAAATATGGCTCTGATTCGTGAACTGGATGTGGATTTTACCGAAGGGCTGAATATTTTAAGTGGTGAGACCGGCGCGGGAAAATCCATTATTCTCGGGTCAATCAATGTGGCACTTGGGATGCAGAGCTTTAAAGGCTTTGCGAGAGAGGATGCGGACAGCGCTCTGGTGGAACTTGTATTTTCAGCTGAAACGGCGGCAATTCGTCAGAAAATGGAGCAGCTTGATTTGCCGTTGGAGGACGGACAACTGATTTTAAGCCGTCGGATGGCAAATAACCGCAGTATCAGCAAGGTGAACGGAGAGACGGTTCCGGTTTCAGTAATCCGGGAGCTGGCGTCGGTGTTGATCGATATTCACGGACAGCATGAGCATCAGTCTTTATTATATCAGAAAAATCATCTGAAAATTCTGGATGAATTTGCCGGAGCGCAGCTGCAGCCATTGAAAGAAAACGGAGCGGTGCTCTATGAAACATATGCAGCCTGCAAAAAGGAACTGGAAAGTGCGCGGCTTGATGAGACACAGCGCAGAAAAGAACTTGATTTTCTGCAGTATGAGGTGGAGGAAATCGATAACTGTAATCTACATCCGGGCGAGGATGAGAGCTTGGAGCAACAGTTTAAACGGATGGCAAATGCCAAACGGATTGCACAGGATGCATCGGAGGCTTATCAGTTACTTTCGGAAGGCAGAGAAAATGCTTCAGATCTGGTTTCCAGAGCTTTGCAGAGAATTGCGGCAGTTGGCGCTTATGATGAGCGATTGTCTGTTCTCAATGATCAGCTGGCAGAGGTGGAAAGTTTATTGACAGATTTTAATAGGGAGCTTTCTGATTATCTTGAAGAGCTGACATTTGATGAACAGGAATTTTCTCAGGTGGAAGAACGTCTTGACACGATAAATCACATGAAAATAAAATATGGAAATTCGATTGCGCAGATTTTAGCATATCGAGATGAAAAAGAAGCGCGTTTGCAGCAGCTTTTCGATTATGATACATATCTTGCAAAACTGGAGAAACAATATGAAGAGAGCGAACAGCGTTTGAGGGAAAATGCGCAAGCAATGTCAAAAATTCGCGCCCGTTTCGCAGAGCAACTTTCCGTTGTGATTCAGGAAGAACTGCAGGATTTAAATTTTCTGGAAACTAAATTTGCGATTCGTGTAGAACAAACGGCTGCGCTTGGTGCAAATGGATTTGATGAAGTATGTTTTTTGATTTCTTTGAATCCGGGTTCACCACTGCGGCCATTGGCAGATGTTGCATCGGGCGGAGAGCTTTCGCGTATCATGTTGGCGCTGAAAACGGTGCTGGCGGAAAAGGATGAAATGCCATCGTTAATCTTTGATGAGATTGATGTTGGCATCAGCGGACGGACAGCGCAGAAGGTTTCTGAAAAAATGGCATTAATTGGCCGGAATCATCAGGTACTTTGCATCACCCATCTGGCGCAGATCGCTTCCATGGCAGACAGTCACTTTCTAATTGAAAAAACAGTGCAGGACGGTAAGACAATGACACGGATACGTCCGCTTGAAAAAGAGGAGAGTATTGAGGAATTGGCACGTATTTTGGGCGGTGCGCAGATTACGGAACTTACAATGCAAAGTGCTCGCGAAATGAAAGAACTGGCAGAGACTGCAAAAAAATACTAGTGTACATTTTTAGAAATGCTCACATACTAAAAGAGGATACCCCAATGGGATCCTCTTTTTGAGTATATGAAGTACGAAAGGATGTGAGCATAATGCGTAAAGTGCGAAAGGGCAGAATCTTTTTTATGATTCTGACACTGCTGTTATTAGCGGTGATGCTGGAATGGATTGTTTTGTTTTGGCAGATTCCGGACCGTTTGCTGGTGCCGGATGATCATATAGAAGAAAATCTGTTAGCGGATATGCTGCCGCCCTGGACCAGAGAAGAGACCATTGCGGTATCCGGGGCTGAAACATCAAATATTCCAAGAGAAAATCTGCATCTTTCCGATACTTCTGAGTATACGGTAGAATGCAGCCTTCTGGGTGTGATCCCGATTAAAGAAATGCAGGTAGAGGTGATAGAGCGTGAAAAAGTGTTTCCGGGTGGGGAGCCGGTCGGTATATACATGAAAACAGAAGGGGTTTTGATTGTGGGAACAGGGGAAGTGTGTGATATGAATGGTATCAAACAGGAGCCGGGCGGACAGATCGTGCAGTCCGGCGACTATATTTTAGAAGTGAACCATGTGCCGGTCACAGAAAAGGAAGAGGTGACAGAACAGATCAATAAAGCAGTCGGAGGCGAGGTTCAGTTGACTGTTTTTCGAAATGGAGAAAAAATTGAATTACTGGTACCTGTGGTACAGACCGGGTTATCCGAATACAAAGCCGGCATTTGGGTGCGAGATGATACCCAGGGGATAGGAACACTTACTTATCAAAGGGAGAATGGAGAATTTGGGGCACTTGGACATGGAATTAGTGATATTGATACAAGTACACTGCTGACTCTGCAGTACGGCAGACTTTATCAGACAGACATTCGTTCTGTGATTAAAGGAGAGCATGGTGTGCCGGGAGAACTGGCAGGGATCATACGCTATAACAACGATGAAATTATCGGAACTATCTCCGAAAATACCGGAATTGGAATTTTCGGAATGCTTAATGAGAATTGGAAACCCTATGATAATGCACAGGAGATGGAAGTGGGGTACAAACAGGAAATCGAACCAGGACCGGCCGTGATTCGCAGCGCGGTCAGCGGTGAGGTAAAAGAGTACGATATTGAAATTGAAAAAATTAATTTGAACAGTAGTGACGCTAATAAAAGTATGGTGATCCGTGTCAGCGATCCGGAGTTGTTGGCATTGACAGGCGGTATTGTTCAGGGAATGTCAGGAAGTCCGCTTATACAAAACGGAAGGATCATTGGAGCAGTGACGCATGTATTTGTTAATGATCCAACCAAAGGATATGGTATTTTTATTGAAAACATGTTAGAGCATTGAGCCCAAGCGAAGCTTTTTCGAAGCAGCTTGGAAGGGGCAGGATAGCAGGAGTAGGAAGCGTGGTGAAAATTGCGTTGCCTGCTTTTGTGCTTTATATCATTTATAAAAACAAAAGTAAATGTTGTCCCTAATGACAATGATTCATTAAATATGATTGGCACATATATAAAGAAGGGGAAGAATAATATAGGGGAAAGAGTTGACAGAAGAATAATATGATGATACTGTAAAAGAACGGTATTTTTGTTTGTGAGAGATATGGACATTTCAGCAGACAAAAGAACGTTAAACAGATGAGATGGAGCGAGGATAAAAGAATGCAGGAATTAAAACCGATCAAAGAAGGAAAAGTACGTGAGATTTATGACAATGGTGACAGCCTCATTATGGTGGCCACAGACCGTATCAGCTGTTTTGATGTGATTCTGAAAAATGAAGTCACAAAAAAAGGAACAGTTCTGACACAGATGTCAAAATTCTGGTTTGATTTGACAGAAGACATTCTGCCGAATCATATGATTTCTGTTGATGTAAAAGATATGCCGGAATTTTTTCAGCAGGAGCGCTTCGATGGCAACAGCATGATGTGCCGTAAATTGGAAATGCTGCCGGTAGAGTGTATTGTGCGTGGTTATATTACCGGAAGTGGTTGGGCAAGCTACAAGGAAAACGGAACTGTCTGCGGTATTAAGCTGCCGGAGGGGTTAAAGGAATCTGACAAGTTGCCGGAACCAATCTATACACCGTCTACGAAAGCAGAGATCGGTGATCATGACGAAAATATTTCCTATGAACAGAGCGTGGAATATCTGGAAAAGCGTTTTCCGGGCAAAGGCGAAGAATACGCTTCTAAGCTGCGTGATTATACGATTGCTCTTTATAAAAAATGCGCAGAATATGCGTTGGAGCGTGGAATCATCATTGCAGATACGAAATTTGAGTTTGGTTTGGATGAAAATGGCAATATTGTGATTGGCGATGAAATGCTGACACCGGACAGTTCTCGTTTCTGGCCGGCAGATGGTTATGAAGCGGGGCACGGACAGCCGTCTTTTGACAAGCAGTTCGCACGCGATTGGCTGAAGGCAAATCCGGGTAATGATTGGACACTGCCAGAAGAAATTGTTGAAAAAACGATCGGCAAATACCTGCAGGCATATGAACTGCTGACAGGAAAAGCACTGTAGTACAGTCAGAAAAAAGATTCAAAAGCTGCAGAGGATTCTGCGGCTTTTGTTATACCGGAAAGGATAAGGAATGATGAATTTGCAGAAACAGCTGGAAACTTACCAGCCTTATAATGAGCAGGAAGCTGCAGATAAAGAATTGATTCTGGAATGTCTGAAACGGGAACCCAATATTTATACACGAAAAAACGCACTGGCACACATGACAGCTTCTGCGTGGGTTGTTAATAAAGAGCGCACGAAAGTATTGATGGCTTATCATAATATTTATAATTCCTGGTCCTGGCTGGGCGGACATGCCGACGGAGAGCAGGATCTTCTACAGGTGGCCTTAAAAGAAGTTCGGGAGGAAAGCGGTATAAAAAATGTGCGTCCTGTTTCCAAAGAAATTTATTCAATTGAATCTCTGACAGTAGACGGACATGTGAAGCACGGACGATATGTTTCTTCGCATCTTCATTTGAATGTGACTTATTTGCTGGAAGCGGACGAGCAGGATATTCTGTCGATAAAGGAAGATGAAAACAGCGGAGTGGCATGGTTTCCTTTGGAGGATGCGGTGAATGCATCATCAGAGTTGTGGTTTCAGGAACATATTTACAGAAAATTGAACGCTAAATTGACAGAGAGAAAGCAGACATATAAAGATAAAAAAGCTGCTGGTAGTGAAGAAAGGTAATATCGGGAATAAGAGAAGGAGATAAAATGGAACTCTGGGATATTTATGATAAAGAGAAAAAACGCACGGGACGTACAATGAAACGAAATGACTGGTGCCTGCAGGACGGAGAGTATCATTTGACGGTGCTGGGGGTGATTGTGCGACCGGACGGACGTTTTCTAATCACAAAAAGAGTGATGACGAAAGCATGGGCACCGGGGTGGTGGGAAGTATCCGGTGGTGCAGCAATGGCGGGAGAGGACTCTGCTGATGCGGTAAAAAGAGAAATTTGGGAAGAAACCGGGCTGGATGTGAATGGCTGTGAGGGTGGTTATCTGTTTACATATAAAAGAGAAAATCCGGGCGAGGGAGATAATTATTTTGTGGATGTGTATCGCTTTGTGGTGGATTGTAGCGAGACAGATCTACATTTACAGGAAGCAGAGACGGACGGTTTTCGATTTGCAACAGCGGAGGAAGTGGAGAAACTGGCAAAGCAGGGAAATTTTCTTCATTATGAAAGCATCAAGAGAGCGTTTGAACTGTAGAAAGACAATTAAAAAAGTTTGATATTGAAAATAATTTGCCTGAGGCGTATAATAAAACGGAATTTTAACAATGAAACATAAAGAGAGAGAAAAATGAGTCTTACATTAAAGAAAATCGGCACGATCTGCACAGATTTTCCGACAAAGTTTGGACTGCCACGTCAGAGCGGCTTGGCGGATGCACTGACTGGACGGATTGTTATGGAGCCGCAGTATCGGCGTACAGAAGCGTTCAGAGGACTGGAGAATTATTCACATATCTGGGTTTTATGGGAATTTTCCGAGGCAAAGCGTGAAAAGTGGGCTGCAACAGTGAAACCGCCGAGGCTTGGCGGTAAGGTACGTATGGGCGTGTTTGCCACACGGTCACCATTTCGTCCGAATCCGATTGGACTGTCGTGTCTGAAATTGAAAAAAATTGAAATGGATGAAAAACTTGGTCCAATACTCTGGGTAACGGGAATTGACATGATGGACGGTACGCCGGTATACGATATCAAACCGTATCTGCCGCATGTAGACGCACAGCCGCAGGCAAAGGGCGGGTTTGCCGGAGAGGTGAAGGATTACGGTCTGACGGTAGAGTTCCCTGAGGAGGAGCTTTACCGACTGCCGGAGGAAAAACGTGCCGGAGCTATACAATTTTTAAGTCAGGATCCGCGTCCGCCGTATCACAGTCATCCGGAACAAATCTACAAAATTGCCTATGCCGGATATGATCTTCATTTTCAGGTACGGGATGATATATTGACAGTTCGGGAGGTAAAACTGTTGTAAACAGGGGAGATCCTGAGAAAAGACAGCGGATTGCTGTATGGATGGTTGTATAATACGGAAGAAAAAGGAGAAAAAAATGGGAATTCAGATTATTACAGATTCAGCAGCAGATTATTCTGCGCAGGAGATAGAAAAGCGTGGGATTATCTGCGTACCGATGACAGTGACCTTTGGAGAAGAGACATTTTTGGATGGTGTAGATTTGACGAAGGATGAGTTTTTTGAAAGATTGATCGGATCCCAAGAGATGCCGAAGACAGCGCAGCCGTCTCCGATGCAGTTTCTGGAGCATTTTGAAAACGCCAAAGCAGCAGGTGATGCTGTTATTGTAATCTTGGTTTCCGGAGAACTGAGTGGCACAATTCAGGCGGCAACAATTGCGAGAGACATGGCAGAGTATGATGATATTCATATTATTGACAGCCGCACGGTAACCCTTGGTATGCGTGTTCTGGTAGATCGTGCGGCGCATCTGCGTGAGCAGGGAGCAGGTGTGCAGCAGATTATTGAGGAAGTGAAGGCTCTGATTCCGCGTATTCACATTTATGCAGGGCTGGAGACATTGGAGTATTTATATAAAGGAGGCCGTCTTTCCAAAAGTCAGGCGACGATTGGTAATTTAGTAAATTTAAAACCAGTTGTCTGTATTTCAGATGGAAAGGTGGAATTGTTCAGTAAGCAGATTGGATTGCGTCATGTGAATAAAGTGCTGGAAAAGGTGCTGCGTGAGGAATGTCCGGATAAGGAGTATCCGGTTTATTTTCTTTATTCTTATGATAAGAAAAACTGTGCTGCATTTATTAAACATTTGGCAAAAAATGGTCTGGATTACGGTGTGCCGAAACTGCGCGGGATTGGAGCTACGATTGGCAGCCATATCGGAACTGGAGGATACGGCATTGTTTATGTAAAATGATGTTGCAGATTATTCATAATCGGGCAAGCTTAAAAAAATATTATAGACATAAAAGATTTATGAAGAAAATGGGAGCATGCTTGCAATCCGAAAAGTCGCTATGTTATACTGACGGAAAGAAATTAAAAGAGGTTTAGTATGAAAAGAAGACAGAGCATGGCAAGTACACTTAAGTGTATTTTGACAATTTTCGTATTTTACGGATATTCTGTATCGGCGGAGGAGTTTCCGGCAGAGCAGGAAGAGATCGGCTGGGAAACAGAAGTAACGGACAATTGGAGAGAGGGAATGTTCTTCGATGAAGAGGTGGAAAGTGAAGAAATAGAAAACTGGGATGAGTCATATTACGAAGGAGAGCTGGATCAGGAACAAAGAGGAGAATCTGAGGGGACGCTATATCGTCAATCCGAGGAACGGCTGCTTCCGGAGGATTATGAGATTCCGGGCATAGAGGAGGCCGAAGAGGCATTTGAACTGGATAAAGTAGTGATCGTTCCGAGATCGAAATCGTTGAATGTGCCGGATATCCTGCAGAAACCACTTTTGCCGACCGGATGTGAGTCAGTTGCTCTGACGATGGCGCTGCAGTACGAAGGAATTGATATCGGTAAGGATGAGGTAGCCAGCGAATATCTGCTTTATAATCGGGAAGATGATAATATGGCGATTGGTTATGTCGGTGATCCGTATTCGGATGAGGGAGCCGGTTGTTTTCCGCCGGTGATTGCTATGACAGCACAGGAAATTTTTCTGGATCATGAACTGGAATATGATGCTTACGATGTTACGGATACTGATTTGGAGGAGCTTTTTAAGTATATTTCTCTGGATACACCGGTGATTATCTGGACAAGCATGTATATGGAAGAGCCGGAGTTCACTGGAGAAATCGGCGAATATGGGAACCGTACGTATCGGTGGTACCGTCAGGAACATTGTGCGGTATTGTCTGGATATAATCTGGATGAAGGAACTGTACAGATCAATGATCCGTTGGAAGGCATTGTTACGCGTGATCTGGAAGAGTTTGAGCGGATTTATGAGATAACCGGTAAAAATGCAGTAGTGTTGAAAAGTCGTGCAGAAAAAACGGAAGAAGAGAAGCTGCAGGAGATTCTGGACAAGGATGAAGAGGACAGAACGTTGCAGGAGATGCTCCTGTTGGAGATGGCAGCAGAGACAGAATTATCAGAGAGTACCTTGGAAACGGAATTGTCAGAGGCAGATATTTTAGAGACAGAAACATCAGAATTGCTGCCCGAATAAATATACTATAGAAACGTCGAGAAACAGCAAAAGTATAAAAATTGTGCAAAATATACAACGATAAAGGTTAAAATTCTGTGAACTTTTGTGTTATCGTTGACGGATGCGTGGGCTTGTCGTATAATGGGAGTGTAAAAATCAATTACATAAACGAAGATAAAGAGGCACGCACTATGAATATTTTGTTTTTTTTGACGCCGAAAAGTGAAGTGGCCTACTTGTATGATGACTACTCACTGCGTCAGGCAATCGAGAAAATGCAGCATTACCGATACAGCGCTGTTCCGATTATCAATCGAAATGGCAACTATATGGGGACGATTACTGAGGGGGATCTGCTCTGGCATATCAAGGAGAAACGGCTTAAAGATCTTTATGATGCAGAAGATATTCCACTCTCAGAGGTGGAGCGCCACTGGTATAATGAACCGGTTAATGTGCAATGTGATATTGATGATCTGGTGATGTCATGTATGAATCAAAACTTTGTTCCGGTGATTGATGACAATCATACGTTCATCGGTATTGTGACACGAAAGGATATCATGCTGTACTGTTATAATTCTTACAAAGAGAATATGCAGAAAAGCAAAACCGGTTAAAAAGGAGAAATCGAGACAGCCGTGCAGATTGTACGGCTGTTTTGTTGTACACTTTATTTTATTAAAGTGTTGACAAAGAAACCTATCATTGCTAAAATTAACGTAATCTGTAAAGGAGTGATAAAGAGTGAAACAGAGAATATTATCAATGCTTGTTGACAACACATCTGGTGTGCTCAGTCGTGTGTCTGGTCTGTTTAGCCGCAGAGGCTATAATATCGATAGTTTGACGGTAGGAGAAACGGCGGATCCGCGTTATTCCCGTATGACGGTTGTTGTGAATGGGGATGAGCAGATTCTGGATCAGATTGAAAAACAGCTGGCAAAGCTAATTGATGTGGCAGATGTCAAGATCTTAAAAGAAGGCGAGAGCGTAAATCGCGAACTGATTCTGGTCAAGGTTCGTGCTGAAGCGAAAGATCGCCAGCCGCTCAGCGCCGTGTGTGACATTTTCCGGGCTAAAATTGTGGATATTAATAAGGACTCCATGATCATTGAATTGACGGGTGATTTGTCAAAGCTGAATGCGTTTATGGAGTTGATGAAGGATTACGAGATCCTAGAACTGGCCAGAACTGGTATTACAGGATTGTCCAGGGGATCGGATGATATCAGATACTTATAAAGATGCTAAAGGGTTTCCCTTTAACAATAAAAAGATGGAGGATGAAAAAATGGAAGCAAAGATTTACTATCAGGAAGACTGTAACCTCTCTTTATTAGAAGGCAAAACAATTGCCATTATCGGTTACGGCAGTCAGGGACACGCACATGCACTGAACGCGAAAGAGTCTGGATGCCATGTTATTATTGGTTTGTATGAAGGAAGCCGTTCCTGGAAACGCGCGGAGGAACAGGGCTTTGAAGTTTATACAGCAGCAGAGGCTGCAAAAAAAGCAGATATTATTATGATTCTGATTAATGATGAAAAACAGGCGGCAATGTATAAAAAGGACATCGAGCCAAATCTGGAAGAAGGAAATATGCTGATGTTTGCGCATGGTTTCAATATTCATTTTGGATGTATTGTACCGCCGAAGAATGTAGACGTTACTATGATTGCACCGAAAGGACCGGGACATACTGTAAGAAGTGAATATCAGGCGGGTAAGGGTGTGCCATGTCTGGTAGCAGTTCATCAGGATGCGACAGGAAAAGCACTGGATAAAGCATTGGCATACGCACTGGCGATCGGCGGAGCAAGAGCGGGAGTGCTGGAAACAACCTTCCGTACAGAGACAGAGACAGATCTTTTCGGAGAACAGGCTGTTCTTTGCGGTGGTGTCTGTGCATTGATGCAGGCAGGATTTGAGACGTTGGTAGAGGCCGGATACGATCCGAGAAACGCATATTTTGAATGTATCCATGAGATGAAGCTGATTGTAGATTTGATCTACCAGTCTGGTTTTGCAGGTATGAGATATTCTATTTCCAACACTGCAGAGTACGGTGATTACATTACCGGACCGAAGATCATTACAGAAGATACCAAGAAAGCGATGAAGAAAATTTTGGCAGATATTCAGGATGGTACCTTTGCAAAAGATTTCCTGTTGGATATGTCCGATGCAGGTTCTCAGGTACACTTCAAAGCAATGCGTAAACTGGCAGCAGAGCATCCGGCAGAGGTAGTTGGAGAAGAAATCCGTAAACTTTACAGCTGGAATGGAGAAGACAAACTCATCAACAACTAACATGAAGGTTATAAGCTGTACATGAGGAAAACAAAAACACTCGGGGAGAACATAGTTCTCATACGAGTGTTTTTTGTTGACCGAATATAGGATGTTAGTCCGTGTGCGAGCTAATTGAAATATTGATACACAATTCTTGAGATATTCTTCACATTTCCAGCGGAATTCCATCCATAGCCAGGGACATCGCCCATCACACATAGAATGTAGGTTGCGCCTCTGGAATAGACAATGGCTGCGTCATGCGTTACGTCGTCTGTCTCTCCGGTTTTATTTGCAACCGTGACACCGGAGGGCACACCTGCCGGGATTTTTGTACGGCGGGTCTGTTGCTTCAAAAGATTCAGCATCTTTTTGGAAGCAGATCTGCTGACGCATTTGCCGCGGTAGATGCTTTCCAGGAGTTGTCCGCAGTCCTTGACGGAAGTGTAATTGGAGTTGGACAGGTTAAAGTTATTGTTTCCCCTCGGCAGCTCATGTATCAGTTTTGTGGAACGATATCCGTTTGCTTTACACCAGGAATTGACGCGGGAACGTCCGATTTTGCGGACGATATTGTTGAATGCATCGTTGCTGCTGACGGTTATCATACTGTTTAAGAGATTGCTGACGGAAGATTCTTTTAATTGGTCCGCTTTAATGCGGTCGTAGGCGGTGGACATGGCGAACAGCTTAATCAAACTAGCGGCATAAACCTTGCGGTTATTGATCGTAAAAGACTGATTTGTGTTCAGATTTTTTACATAAATCGACCATTTTCCGCGATAGTTTTTGATCTCATTTTTCAGTTTTTTCTGAAGTGTGTTCATGGATGGTTTTTTCTTCGGTTGATAGATGCCGTTTTTATCTATGTATTTGCCTTTAATCCAGCAACTTTTTGCCATCACTCCATTATTTTTAAAATAGTAGGATTTACCATTGATGCGAGTCCAACCCGTCGCCATCACACCGGTTGATTTATGAAAATAATAGTTACTGCTGCCTTTTTTGTACCAGCCGGTGCGCAGTACACCGTTGGGAGCAAAGCAGTAACGTTTGTTACGGATTGTCACGAAACCGGTAGCTGCCTGTCCGTTATATCTGAAATAATATTTTTTTCCTGTGATAGTTTTCCAACAGCTTTTTACCCGTTTTCCTCTGGAATTATAATAGTAAAGCTTGCCGTTTTCCTTACAGAGGGTATTTTTGTATGTTTTGATGGAAGTGGAAGCGGCGTTTACCGCTGCTGCAGGTGTAGCTGGAGTAGCAAGTGGAAGCAGAACAAGAAACAGCAGCAGGATCAAAATGCGTAAAAAATGTTTTTTCATAACTTTTCCTCCTCTTTATTCAAAGTATAACATATTTTTTGCTGACAGTCATACTGGTTTGTGCTATACTAAAAAAGAATTTTGGTTTTACAGGTGAATATTTATAAATAACTTTGTATAACCTGGAAAGAATAAAAAAAGCAGGAGGAATCATTATGGGAATGACAATGACACAGAAAATTCTGGCTGCTGCAGCGCATCTTCCGTCTGTAGAAGCCGGACAATTGATCGAAGCAGATCTGGATCTGGTGCTGGGAAATGACATTACTTCACCGGTAGCGATTCATGAGATGAATAAATTTACAAAAGACGGTGTGTTTGACAAAGAAAAGATTGCGCTTGTTATGGATCATTTTATTCCAAACAAGGACATTAAATCAGCGGAACACTGTAAGTGTGTGCGTCAGTTCGCAGCAAAGCATGATATCACAAATTACTTTGATGTTGGTCAGATGGGAATTGAACATGCGCTCCTTCCGGAGAGCGGTCTGACCGTAGCCGGAGATGTGATCATCGGTGCGGATTCTCATACATGTACATACGGTGCACTCGGCGCTTTTTCTACAGGTGTTGGAAGTACAGATATGGCGGCCGGTATGGCGACTGGAAAGGCATGGTTTAAGGTTCCATCTGCGATCAAATTTAGTCTGATCGGCAAACCGTCTAAATGGGTGAGTGGAAAAGACGTGATTCTGCATATTATCGGGATGATCGGTGTGGATGGTGCCCTATATCGTTCCATGGAGTTTGTTGGGGAAGGTGTAGCAAACCTGTCCATGGACGATCGTTTTACGATTGCGAATATGGCGATTGAAGCAGGCGGCAAAAACGGTATCTTCCCGGTAGATGAAAAAGCGATTGCTTATATGAAGATGCATTCTAAACGTGAGTTTCGAGTGTTTGAAGCAGATGAAGATGCAGTATATGATGAGGAATATACGATCGACCTTAGCGCATTAAAACCGACGGTTGCATTCCCACATCTGCCGGAAAACACAAAGACAATAGATGAGATTGCAGAAGATGTAGTGATTGATCAGGCTGTGATTGGTTCCTGTACCAATGGCCGTATTGACGACCTGCGTGTGGCGGAAAAGATTCTGGAAGGGCGAAAGGTGAAAAAAGGTGTACGTTGTATTGTGATTCCGGCCACACAGAAGATTTATCTGCAGGCAATGGAAGAAGGACTTTTGAAAACGTTTATTGAGGCAGGCGCAGTTGTCAGTACGCCGACTTGCGGTCCATGTCTTGGCGGCTATATGGGGATTCTGGCAGAAGGAGAGCGCTGCATTTCCACAACGAACCGGAACTTCGTCGGACGTATGGGGCATGTAAAATCAGAAGTCTATCTGGCAAGCCCGGCTGTAGCGGCAGCCAGCGCGGTGACCGGAAAAATTTCCGCACCGGATGAACTGGGATTATAGGAGGGTGTAAGATGAAAGCGAATGGATTTGTATTTAAATATGGAGATAATGTAGATACAGATGTGATTATTCCGGCGAGATATCTGAATTCCTCAGATCCGGCAGAACTGGCGACACACTGTATGGAGGATATCGATAAAGACTTCATTAAAAATGTCAAAAAAGGTGATATTATCGTGGTGGAGAAAAACTTTGGCTGTGGTTCTTCCAGAGAGCATGCACCGATCGCGATTAAAGCAGCAGGTGTAAGCTGTGTGATCGCAGAAACTTTTGCAAGAATTTTCTATCGTAATGCGATCAATATCGGTCTGCCGATTATCGAATGCCCGGAGGCTTCCAGAGGAATTGAAGCGGGAGATGAGGTAGAAGTAGATTTTGACAGCGGCATGATCTACAACAAGACGAAAGGAACAGAGTTCAAAGGACAGGCGTTTCCGGAATTTATGCAGAAGATCATCAAAGCAGAAGGACTGATCAATTACATCAATCAGAAATAAAAATTGTGTTGAGAGACAGAACAGAAAAAAGGGTTTGCCGGAAATTCCGGCAGACCCTTTTTGGTAAGCAGTTTTATTTCATTTAAAAGTTATTTTCTCTTTTTCTGGTAGATTACTACACCGACAATAGCGACAATTGCAATAACCAGAAGGATAACCAGTGGAATGATCGGAGAGGTATCTCCGGTCTGCGGATTGATTCGAATACCGTCTTCGGAGCCATTAACCGGTTTTCCTTGAATGATCTGTCCAGCAGAGAAATTCACAGCTTTACTGTCAATGGTATCGGTATTTTTCCATTCACCGCCCTGATAAACCTGTTTTTGGAAGTTTACGGTTAGTGTGTAATTTCCGGCAATCGAAACAGAGAAAGCACCGCTGAAATTGTCTTTGAATTCGCCTGGCGTGTTCTGCACCTTCCAGGAGGACGGTACAAAACGAACATCGCCGTCAATCGGTTTTGCATTTGCCATTCCTGAACCGCTTGCAGTGAAGGAAATTGCGGTTTTTAATTTATAATTAGTGCCCTCAGTGATGTTGTTGATGACATTACGTTCTGCAGCACCGATAATATTGCGTGGACGCGTTTCATTGTAATCGCATCCTTTGCGGTTACAGTAGCGAATATCTAAACCATGCTCGCTATCGGTGGATTCTTTTTCGATCAGCCAATCATTGGATAAATCGTGACCGAGTGCTTTTCCTTCTGTTGCGCCGCATCTCTTACAGGTCTTCGGAGTAGTACAGGTTGCTTTTTCCCAGTCATGACCAAGTGCGGGAGTAATGATTTGATTACATACGCTGCAAACTTCCGGCTCTGTACAGGTTGCTTTCTGAGTAGAAGTATGATTTGCATATTCTCCGGTTGTCAGACCACATACTTTACAGGTGGCAAGTTTTATGCAAGTAGCCGGAGTAAAATCATGTTCGATTGTTCCGCCTTCCGTAGCACCACATACCGTACATGTCTGTGGAGTCGTACAAGTTGCAGGAGCGAAGTTATGTTCTTTGTTTACAAGTGTCAGTTTTAAACTATAGGTGTTGCCGGCAGCATCTGCTAAAACAAGCGTTTTTGGCGCTTCGTCACTGAAATCCAGATTTTCGGCAGGGTCTTTGACGGTCAGGATTTCCGTTGTTACCGTGTTTGTTATCGTCAGAACCAGATTTGACAGCGGGAAATCACAAGGCAGTTCAAAAGAAATCGTATTATCGCTTTCACCAGGAGCAGCCTTTAATGTAAATGTGTTGGAACCGGATTCATCTGCATAAGGAATCTCAGTTCCACCCGTGAGATCTTTAATCAGCAGTGAAACAATAATGTCAGATGCTTGCGGAGCGGTGGTTTCACCGGTAGATTCAGATTCTGTCGGAGCAGTGGTCTCACCAGTGGTTTCGGATTCTGTCGGAGCAGTGGTTTCATCGGTGACTTCGGATTCTGTCGGAGCGGTGGTTTCACCAGCGGCTTCGGATTCTGTCGGAACAGTGGTGCTGTCGGTGATCTCACTTTCATCTTCGATATAGATAATGTCGTCAGAATCATCACCGAGAATACTGTCATCTATATTATCGAAGATATTTTCATCATCGAGGTTTTCGGTGTCAACAATTTCATCGATAATAATGATATCGTCAGTATTTGCATCAGTGGACGGTTCTGTCATTGGCTCTGTATCAACAGTTGCGTCAGTCTGTTCTACAAACTCAGTTTCCACTGGAACAGGGGTCTCGGGTGTTGTGTCAGTCTGTTCTATGAACTCAGTTTCCACCGGAACAGGGGTCTCAGGTGTTGCATCAGTCTGTTCTATGAACTCGGTTTCCACCGGAACTGGTGTTTCCGGTGTGGTTTCTGCAGTCACATCTTCTAACACAACATTTAATTCTGGAAGCGTAACACCCTCTGAAAGTCTAATTTCATCAAAGAGAATCGAACCGTCTGCAACATCCGGACTGGTGTACGGCTCAAAGTCAGGAACAAAAGCATAACTGCCTGCCGGAATATCTGTGCTATAAATTTCGTAGGTACCCGATTTCAGTTTCCAATCCAGATTCAGCAGTTCATATTCTGTAGGAAATTCAGGCCCTTCTGCTTCAAGATAGCCGCTTAATGTAATGCTTTCCGGAAGACCCAGATTGCCTTGTTCTGTGCCAACCGCTGCTTTTAGGTTTGCATAATTTTTTTCGATTTTTTCGTCTGCATAAGTACCGTTTTCGAGCTTCTTATATTCAGGAAATTCAGTAACGATAAATACGGACGGAGTGCCTTCTTCGGCATGTACAGGAACAGATGGCACAGATGAAAATGCTGTGGCAACTGCCAATGCCCATGTTACCCCCTTAGCAGGCAATGAATAATGGTGTCTTTTCATGTTGTTCTCCTCCTCTCAATGTACCGGATCAACAATTCTTCATAATTGTTACATTTATATTAACATAGAAAACAGAAATATGCTATGGAAAAAGTGTGAATTTTTCGTTATTTTAGAAGATCTGGTTCCTTTTGTGCAATATATGTTTCCAGTGTATTGCGATCCACCAGAGCCGGAACAACACTTTGTCTGGAAATACAAAATCCGGCGGCATAAGTGGCAATGCGGATAGATTTTTCTAATGAATATCCTTCTATTAAATAGGAAGCAAGCGCACAGATAAATGCGTCTGCACCGCCGGTTGCATCAATGGCGGAAAAATCAGCAGCCGGGAAAAATCCACAGCTGTCTGCAGTTTTCAGATAACAGCCTTCATGACCGAGCGTGATAATAATGATTTTGATGCCACGGGTGAAGAAAAATTCTGCCTGTTCAGTGACTGAGCTACAGGAAGGACAGAGCGCGGCGGCCTCCTTACGGTTTGGGACAAAAATGTCTGTATATTGCCAGAGACCTTCCGGCATAGTATGGAGCGTTGCGGGCTTTAGGATTGTTCTGGCACCATAAGTATGGGCGGTAATCGCGGCTTCCAGCACTGAATCTACCGGAATTTCAGAAGAAATCAGACAATAACCGGCATTTTCAAATAAATGTCTTCGATTTTGAATGATTTCTGGTGTTAGGGAACTGTTTGCACCTGGTAAAATGGTGACAGTACTTTCACCGCTTGTTTCAATATAAATATATGCTTTTCCGGTTGGAAGACTGTTGTTGCGGTGAACCCCTTGAGACAATACATGGGCTTTTTCAAGAGTATCAAAAATAAAGGAAGCATCTGTGTCGTTGCCCAATTGTCCAATCAGAGCAACCTCCCGCCCGAGTTTACTTGCTCCTACCGCCTGATTTGCGCCTTTTCCACCGGCAGTTGTCGTTGCAGTGCGGATTGTAGTGGATCTTCCCGCCTGTGGCAATAGATCTACATTGAATGTCTGATCGATGTTGATGCTGCCAACAACAACCAGTTTTTTGGTGCGCAGCGCAGAAGGAAGACTCAGACTGTCACCTGTCTGAAACTGCAGATCTGGAAGAAAATCAGTATAGGTATCGTTTTCCTTTGTTTTCTCACATTTTTGAATCAGTGTTTTGCAGAGAAAATGGCCGAATTCGTGATAAGGGATCCGAATACCGCAAAGATGCGGAAATGTTTCAGCCAGAGGACGATCTTCCAGCAGACATATAAGAGAAAGGTCTGAAGGAATTGTATAATGCAGCATATTCATCTGTTCGTATAAAAACAGGGCAGAAGTATAGCTGGAACAGAGAATACCAGAATAATTACGGTTAATGATTTCCTGCGCAATATTTTCCGTTTCCGGATAAAAGTCCATATGATTTCGATAGGAAATTTGATGTTCATAGAGACATTTCTGGAAACCATCCAAAATTTGTTTATTTGTGAAAGGATCACAATCAAGAAAGCAGGCCAGCTTTGTATGCTTGTGCTCAATTAATCTTTGTGTCAGCAGATATCCCATTTCTTCAAAGTTGATTTGTAGAGAATCTGTGCGAAAAGGTGCATTAAAAAAACAAACAGCAATATTTTGTTCTTCCAGATAATGCAGATGTTCCGTGCTGCGTTCAGAAACCGGTTCCCAAAGCAGACCGTCTATTTTATTTTTGTAAAGAGCATTGAGGTGTTTTAATTCCTGCTCGGTATCATTTTGACTGTCAAGAAGAAGAATACGATAGCCGTTTTTTTGTGCTGTTTCCAAAATACCATCTACGATCGGAAAACTTTTTGAAATATTTTTTAGCAGTATTCCCAAAAGAAATGTTTTGGAATTGGAAAGTGTTTTCACCATACCGTAAGGCGTGTAGTTATACTCTTTTACAATTTTTAAAACACGTTCCCTTGTTTGCGGATTAATATTGTGATCTTTCTCATTTACGATTTTGGAAACTGTAGAAATAGAGACGCCGGCAAGTTGGGCAATTTCTTTAATCGTCATAATCAAACCCCCGAAATATGTATGTTTTATTTATTATGGAGGAAAACAATGTGCTTGTCAATGCGTAATGAAAAAGAAAATTGTGCAGAATAAATAAGAAAACTATTTCGCAAATGTTTTTAATTAACAAAAAATAAAAAGTATCTTGACGAAAAGGAAGGAAAGAGGTAGACTTAAGATATAGAAAAACGATTTAGGAAAACATTTTATCTAAACAAAAAAACGGAAAAAGAACAATAAGAAAGGAGAATTTATGGAGAACGAAAATGCAAAGCAGGAATGGGAGCAATTTACCAGTTCCACAGTCAGTAAATATCAGATTGATAATGAGGAATTGATCTGCCGTCTGAAAAAACCGACTGGCAGGGTGGATGTTGTTCTGGATACAGACACCTATAATGAGATTGATGATCAGTTTGCATTGTCTTATCTGGTGAAATCAGATGAAAAGCTGAATTTGAAGGCAATTTATGCAGCACCATTTTTCAACCACAGATCCAACAGTCCGGCAGACGGAATGGAGCGCAGTTATCAGGAGATTATGACGATTCTGACCTTGCTGGAGAGAGAGGATTTAAAGGAGAATGTGTTTAGAGGTTCTACAGAATATATGCCATCTGAAACAGAGCCAGTGATCTCTGATGCGGCAAATGATTTGGTAGAACGCGCGATGCAGTACACAAAAGAAAATCCTTTATATGTAGTTGCGATTGGTGCAATCACAAATGTATCCTCCGCGTTGGTTATGAAACCGGAGATCAAGGATCGTATCGTTCTAGTTTGGCTCGGTGGAAACGCAACACATTGGCCGCATAATAAAGAGTTCAATCTTTATCAGGACGTAGCAGGTGCAAGAATTGTATTTGGTTGTGGTGTTCCGCTTGTGCAGCTGCCGTGTATGGGTGTTGTATCTGCATTTACAACCAGCGGACCAGAGTTGGAGTATCATTTACGCGGCAAAAATAAATTGTGTGATTATCTGATTGATGAAACCGCGAAAGAGGCAATGGTTTGCTACGGCGGAAGTACCTGGACAAGAGCAATCTGGGATGTTACGGCGGTTGCGTGGCTTTTGGACGGTGACTTCATGGAAGAATGTTTGATCCACAGTCCAATTCCAGAGTACGATGATCGATATGCATTTGATAACAACAGACATTTTATTAAATATGTATACCATATCAAGAGAGATAATTTATTTGCAGATCTTTTTACAAAATTAACAAAAAAATAGGAGGAAAAGAAAATGAAAACAAAAAGAACGATGGCAATGTTAATGGCGGGAACAATGACAGTTGGAGCGTTTGGAGCTGTACCAGTTATGGCAGAAGAAAAGCCATTTGAGGGACAGGAAATTACATTTGCAGATACCGGTGCTGGAGATTGGGATGAACGTTTGGAACCGATTATTGCAAAATTCGAGGAAGATACGGGAGCTAAAGTAAATGTAGAGTTGTATGCTCATTCTGATTATCTGGAACTTTTACAAGTAAAGCTTCCATCTGAATCAGATGATTATGATGTGATAGGAGTAGATGTACCATTGGTAGCATCATATGCGTCAAAAGGTTGGATCAGTCCTATGGATGAATATTTTACAGATGAGGAAAAAGCGCAGTTTACTCCTTCAGCATTAGAAGCAGGTTGTTGGGAAGATTCATTTTATGCTCCGGCAATGAACAGTTCTTCACAACTTTTGTGGTACAATACAGCTCTTCTAGAAGAAGCGGGTGTAGAAATACCAGAAAATTCTGTTGAAAACCGTTTGACATGGGAACAGGTAGTGGATATGGCCAAGAAAACGTTGGAAGTGGTTGATCCAGAAGGAACGAAAGGAATAGGTGGTATTGGATTTGGTCAAGTAAGTCGTACTTATCAGATGAATCAGCTTCCAAACAGTCTTGGAGGAAAAAATATTGGTGATGATGGCTATACAGCAGAGGGAATTATAAATAGTCCTGAATGGGTTGAAGCAGCTACATGGTATCAGAATTTGTATAATGAAGGCGTTGCACTGAAAGGATTTACAGCAGATGATTCTGGAGATTTTTTCCGCGCAGGGAAAATTGTATTCATAGTTGATGGTACATGGATGGCAAATAGTTGTATAAATGAAGGTATGGAAAGTTTTGGATATGCTCCGGTTCCGGCATTTGAAGGTCATGAAGATCAGGTAGGAACACCGACAGGAAGTTGGCATTTTGGTATTCCAACAAATGCAAAGAATAAAGACCTTGCAGCTGAATTCATTAAGTATATGTCTATTGGAGAAGGAAACGATGCATGGGTTATGGGCAATGGAGATGTACCGGCAACTGTTGCAGGTGTAGAGAAACTTATGAACAGTGAAGACGCAGAGGAATACTTGAAAATTGCAGCATATGAATCTGCTAATACAGCTGTTCCGCGTGCATTGACACCAGGATATACAGAGTATGATACAATTATTGAGAATACATGGGAAGATATTAAAAATGGTGCTGATGTGACGGAGTCTTTAAACAACGCGGCAGCTAAAATCGAGGAAGCAATGGCTAATTTGAAATAATTCGGTTGAGAGGATAATATAGGCTGTCCGTGTGGATGGCCTATATTTTTAGCTAAGAACATAAAGGAGAAAATATAGGATGCTAAATTTGTCAAAGAAAATGCGTTATTTACCATATCTTTTGATTGGACCAGCATTTTTAATTATATGTGTTTTTAAATTATATCCAATTTTAACAACGGTGATTGAGAGTGTTTGGATAGATGGAGCTTTTTCTCTTAAAGCATACAGTAGAATTTTTGGAGATGCTTCTTTTTGGAATTCATTTTGGGTTACTGTAAAAATGAATCTGGTGATGATTCCGTTACAGGTAGTTTTGGCATTTGTAGTAGCGTTGTTGGTAAGTAAGAAACTGAAAGGAGTTGCGGTTTTCAGAACGATATTTTATCTTCCTGTTACAATTTCACTTCCGGTAGCGTGTCTGGTTTGGAATGTGATGATGAATCCAAATACGGGGGTAATCAATAGTGTTTTGAATATGATTGGGTTGCCTTCACAGGAGTTTTTTATCAGTAAATCACAGGCATTGTGGTGTATTGTATTGGTGGCAACGTGGAAAGGAGTCGGCTATTGGATGATGTTTATTCTTGCAGGATTAAAAAATATTGATCCAGCATTGTATGAGTCTGCTAAAATTGATGGGGCGAATTGGTTTCAGACAATAATCCGTGTTACGATTCCGCTTTTAAAAAGAGTATTATTGTTTGTTTTTGTAGCAAATACTACGGCAAATCTTTTGTTATTTGCACCGATGCAGATTATCACTGGTGGTGGGCCACAGGAAAGTACAAATGTATTGATGTTTGAAGCGTATAATGCTGCGTTCAAGTATGGTGATAGACCGAGATCTGCAGCAATTGTAGTAGTGCTTTTGGTAATGATTGTAGTGATTAGTTTTTTCCAGGCGGCAGTTCTTAATGAAAAAGATGAGACAACAGGAAGAAGGAGGGCAAAGGCGTGAAAAGAACAACAAAAATCAAAACAGTAAATGGAACAATTTATGCTGTACTGATTATAATAGCAATCGTGACTTTGTTTCCTTTGGTATGGGGGATTTCAGCATCTTTGAGGGATGATTCAGAATTGTATACATATATTATGCCATTTACGATACATACGCTGATACCGGTGAAATTTACAGTAAAATCTTGGATTGAACTATTTACAAAATATGATTTCCTTAGACCAGTGTTAAATACTGTATTTATTACTGCAGTTACTATTTTGCTAGGATGTATTTTAAATTCTGTGGCGGCTTTTGCATTTGCAATGTTTGATTTTAAGGGGAAAAATGTACTTTTCATGCTAGTAATGCTCTCCTTTATGATTCCATTTGAAGCAATTGCTTTGCCTCTCTATCAGATAACAGATAAAATGAATATGGTAAACACATACCAAGGAATGATCATTCCTGGAATTGCCAGTGGACTGGTAATGTTTTTATTTGTGCAGTTTTTTAAAGATATACCAGCAGAACTGTTGGATGCAGCAAGGGTTGATGGAGCTAATATAGGAACAATTTTTGTAAAAGTTTTAATGCCGTTATCTACGCCGATTTTTATTACGGCAGGTCTGATGCTATTTATGGATCAGTGGAATTCTTATTTATGGCCGTTATTAATGGCAAGATCAAAAGATATTCGCACTATTCAAATTGCATTATCATCATTTTCAACGGAGCATAAAACAGCTTGGTCGGCATTATATGCAGGATCTATGTTTGCAGCATTGGTTCCGTTAAGTTTATTCCTGCCGCTTCAGAAATATTTTGTTGAAGGCATTACAAGTAGTGGAATAAAAGGATAAGTGATGAACGGAGAATGGATATGAAAAAAATTTTAGTAATAGGCAGTTTGAATTTGGATATGGTGGTTAATGTAGATCATACGCCTCTAGTGGGTGAAACGATCCTGAGCGATAAAATGGAACTGATCCCCGGTGGAAAGGGTGCAAATCAGGCTTGTGCAGCTGGTTGCCTTGGTGCGGATGTAGCAATTCTCGGGGCAGTTGGAAAAGATACTTATGCCGAGATACAAAAGGAGAGTCTGAGAAGCGCAGGTGTAGATGTATCGCATTTAGTTTATAGAGAGAGTGATGCGACGGGTTTGGCGATGATTACAGTGAATAAAGATGGTGATAATAGTATTGTGGTTGTTGCTGGTGCAAATGCGACATTATCACCAAAAGATATTGATAATAATCGTGATCTGATTGAAGCATGCGATATTGTAATTTTTCAGTTGGAGATTCCACTTGAAACAGTATGCTATGCGGCGAAACTTGCAAAGTCACTTGGAAAAACTGTGATTTTGGATCCGGCACCTGTTCCGAAGGAATTTCCGGAAGAGCTTTATAAGTATGTGGATATTATCAAGCCGAATGAGACGGAACTTGGTATGCTGACGGGTATTTCAAATGCGGAGAAACATCTTACGGAGGCAATAGAATTGCTTCGTAGCCGTGGTGCAAAGAATGTTCTGGTAACATTGGGTGAAAAAGGTGTTTATATTAATGAAGAAAACGGAAAGTCTAGCAAAATTCCGGCACTGAAAGTAGAAGCAATTGATACGACAGCAGCAGGAGATGCTTTTACAGCAGCATTGGCTAGTATGTTAGTAGATGGAAAATCGCTTGTTGAGGCGGCACAGTTTGCGAATTACGTTTCTGCAATTGTGGTAACAAGAAAAGGGGCACAATCTTCGATTCCGATGCTGGAAGAAGTTGTGGAATATATAAACAAAATAAATTAGCTAGGTTTGTAAAATATTATTTAAGTATTGGAGCTGTGGGGGATTTTATGATAGGGAGAAAGGCACTGCTAGTAGAACCGAGAAGATTTGAAATTATGGATGTGAATGAAGAAATTAACAGTGATCAGGTATTGATAAAAATAGCATCTTGTGGTCTATGCAATTGGGAATTAAATTTTTGGAAAGGGAAATTAAATTATTTGGGATATCCACATCCGCTTGGGCATGAATATGCCGGAACAGTGGTTGCTGTAGGAAAAAATGTAAAAGATTTTCAAGAAGGAGATAAAGTCAGCAGTATTAGTGGGTTTGGAGGTTTTGCAGATTATGTTGCAGCTGATGCGGATAAAGTGATAAAACTAAAATCGGATATTGATACAAAATATGTATTAGGAGAGCCACAAAAATGTGTTATCACTGTTTTGCGGGCGGCTGACGCACAGCCGGGGGATTATGGTATAGTTCTAGGGTGTGGACCAATGGGACAGTGGTGTATACAAGCATTGGGATGTAAATATCTTTCTGGACTCATTGCAATTGATATTGATGACAAAAAGCTAGCCAAGGCAAAGAAATATGGTGCTACAGCCGTAATTAATTCAGCAAAAGAAGACGTGGAAGCAAAAGTTCGTGAATATACTGGAGGACATATGGCAGACTTTGTCATTGAAGGTACAGGACTGCCGATGCTTTTAAATCAAGCTCAGCTATATCTTAGAACATCAGGAAGAGGCAAGTTAGTATTAATGAGTGCATATGAGGATGTCTGTCGTGAATTTGATTTCCGGAAAGCCATTGATAAAAGTATTGAAATACTAGTTGCACATCCGGGACATAGCCTTGATGCTATGGATGATTTGAGACGTGCTGTCAACTATATCAATAACGGAACATTTTATGTGAAAGAAATGATTTCTCATGAATTTGGTTTGACGCAGATAAACCGAGCTTTTGATATGTTAGAGCATAAACCGAAAGATTATCTGAAAGGACTTGTATATCCGGATTAAGAAAGGATTCCATATGAAAAAAGAACGAATGAAAACTGCAGTAGTTGGCTGTGGTGCGATCAGTGATATTTATTTGAAAAATATGACAGAGATATTTCCGGTATTGGAGGTGACAGCCTGCTGTGCGGCACATTTGGAAAATGCGCAGAAAAAGGCAGAACAGTATGGAATTCGCGCTTGTACTTATGAGGAAATATTACAGGAAAAGGAAATTGAACTGGTTGTAATTTTGACACCGGCACCGACACATTATCAGCTGATAAAAAGTGCGCTTTTAGCTGGAAAGCATGTTTATACAGAAAAAACCATGACAATAGACGCAAAAGAGGCAGAGGAACTGAAGACACTGGCGAAAGAAAAAGGACTTTATTTGGGGGCGGCTCCAGATACCTTTCTTGGAGCAGCATGGCAGCGAGCCAGAAAAGCAATTGATGATGGCATGATCGGAGAGGTGACGTCATTTCAGATTTGCGCAAATCGAAATCTTGATTTTTTGGCGGCGTTGTTTTCTTTTCTCAGAATGCCGGGAGGAGGTATCTGCTATGACTATGGGGTATATTATCTGACGGCACTGGTAAGTCTTTTAGGGCCGGTAGATTCTGTAGCTGCAGTCGTCTCTAACCGAAAGACAGTAAGGAGTAATCAGATTCAGGGGACGAAAGATTTCGGTGTGGAATATACTTATGAGAATGAAAGTCAGACAGCGGCGATTTTGCAGCTGGAAAATGGTATTACCGGTAATTTTGCGTTAAATGGAGACAGTATTATGTGCGATCTGGCACAGTTTTTGATCTATGGAACCAAAGGGGTACTGAAGCTGACAGATCCAAACCAGTTTGGCGGTGAATTGGTTTTAATTTCCTGGGATCAGGAAGCTTCTCAGGTACGGGAGGAAATATTGGATAATCCATTTCCTTATTCTGAGAACAGCAGAGGACTTGGTCCGGCAGAAATGGCAGAAGCAATTCGTCAGAAACGAAAAAACAGAGCATCCTCAGAATTGGCTTACCATGTACTTGATGTGATTGAGCAGATGATGAAGAGCAATGAAAGCAGATGCTTTGAGAAAGTAAAGTCTACCTGTGAAAAACCGCATCCATTATATGATAATGTGTAGTTTGAACAGAAAAATGAAATTCTCAGGCAATTCTGTCTGGGAATTTCGTATTTTTCACTTGAAAGTGGAAAGTGTGTCTGTTATACTGGGAAAGTAAATTTGTATACGAAAGAAAACGGAGTATGGCGTAGTTTGGTAGCGCGCTCGGCTGGGGGCCGAGAGGTCGCAGGTTCAAATCCTGTTACTCCGATTAATAAAGAGGTTGTTATTAAGAAGTCTGTACTGATTCTGGCATTACCGGTTCAGTACAGATTTTTTGTTGGAAGAATAGACAAGTACAAGTAAATAAGAGAAATAAATTATATATGAGTTGATTGAAGTGAAAACCAAAGTCAGGAATTGACAAATAAAAATTTCTATGGTTATACTGTTTAGTGTGGGTAAGGAAAGAAAAATATCGGAGGGATAATATGGAAATTTTAAAGAAGTTATTTGCGCCTGTGGATATGACCACCGGGAAACCGTGGGAGCGGATCGTGGCGTTTATGATACCAATGTTGATCGGAAATATTGCGCAGCAGCTGTACAACACAGTTGACAGTATCGTAGTGGGAAAGTATGTAGGAGATAATGCCCTGGCAGCAGTAGGAAGCGCCGGACCGATCTTGAATTTGCTGATTGTTTTGTTTGTCGGCATTAGTATGGGCGCGGGAATTGTGGTGTCACAGTTTCTGGGAGCGAAGAAAAGAGAGGAGCTTTCCAGGACGCTTGGCAGCTGTATCTTTTTGACGGCAGCTGCATCCGTATTTGTGATGGTGGCGGCGTCACTGGTGGCAAGGCCGCTGCTGGTCCTTTTGAAAACGCCGGATACGATTGTTGACTGGTGTACATCTTACTTGATTATTTTGTTTATGGGTGCAGCAGGAACAGCATATTATAATATATTAAGCGGCATTTTACGCGGACTTGGTGACTCTGTATCTGCGCTGCTGTATCTGGTAGTAGCCAGCTTGTTGAATATTGTTCTGGATTTGCTGTTTGTCGCAAAATTCGGGATGGGTGTAAACGGTGTCGCTCTGGCAACGGTGATCGCACAGATTGTATCTGCGATCCTGTGTCTGCGCAGACTTGCGAAAATGAAGGATATGCTGGATCTGAAACGAGAGTATATTCGTTGGGATGCCAAATATTGCATGGAGATTATTCGCCTGGGTCTGCCAACCGGTATTACGCAGGCGATCATGTCAATGTCTATGCTGGTGGTACAGACTCTGACAAATAGTTTTGGGGAAATGTTTATTGCCGCAAACGTAATTGTTATGCGTGTCGATGGATTTGCCATGATGCCGGCTTTTTCTTTTGGTACAGCCATGACGACTTTTGCCGGACAAAATGTTGGTGCACGCAGGATAGACCGCGTGCATAAAGGGGCAAAGCAGGGAACACTGATCGCGATGGGAGTTTCCGTGACAATTACGTTGTCGATTTTACTGGTTGGCAGATATCTGATGGCAATTTTTACAAATACGCCGGAGCTGGTAGATCTGAGTATGCAAATGATGAAAATTTTGGCGGTTGGTTACATTGCGATGGCTGTAACACAGTGTTTATCCGGTGTCATGCGCGGCGCGGGGGATACGGTTACACCGATGTGGATTTCTATCATTACAACGATTGCAATTCGTGTGCCATTGGCTTATGGTATGGTATATTTGACACGTTCTGAACAGTTCCCGAAGGGCAGACAGGAGTGTCTGTACATTTCACTTCTGATCAGCTGGCTTTTGGGTGCGTTCCTTACAGTAATCTCATATATGAGAGGAAAGTGGAAATCGAAAGCAATCTTATAAGATTATTTTTTGCTTTTCGTTTGTGCAGTGTTAATTGAAAAAATTGGTTGACACATTCTGAAAAAGATGGTATTTTAAATTTACAATTTGAAATTCAAAAGCGATGAAGAGGAATAGTACATTTGTTTTTTTCTTTCAGAAAGTTGTCGGGTGATGTGAGACAGCAGAAAAAGCATTTGGAACTCGCCTTGGAGCAGCTGCCCTAAATTTTGAACTGGTTTCAGAAGAGTAGGCGCAGACGGTCGCCCGGCCGTTATTCGGGAAAGATATAAGATTCCCCGGAATCCGTATCGGATGAGTGCATGGAGTGATTCATGAAAAAGAGTGGTACCGCGTAAGATATAATCTTTCGTCTCTGATAATTATTTAGAGACGGAAGATTTTTTTATATCATGGAAAACAGTCCTTTTATTGAAAACGCTCCGCGAGGATCTTTATTCTATCAGGAAAAGAAAAGGAGAGAAAAAGATGCAGAAATTTCAGAAGTATACCAGACAGTATTTTATGCCGCCGAAGGAGTGCATGGAATGGACAAAAAAAGATCATATTGACAAAGCGCCGATCTGGTGCAGCGTTGACCTTCGCGACGGAAATCAGGCTCTGATTGTGCCGATGACTTTGCAGCAGAAGATTAATTTCTTCAAATTGCTTGTCAGGATTGGATTTAAAGAGATTGAGGTCGGATTTCCGGCAGCATCGGAGACGGAATATCAGTTCCTTCGCGCACTGATCGAGCAGGATTTGATTCCGGATGATGTGACAATTCAAGTGCTGACACAGGCCAGAGAACATATTATCCGTAAAACTTTTGAAGCACTGAAAGGCGCAAAAAAAGCAGTGGTGCATGTCTATAATTCCACTTCTCTGGCACAGAGAGAACAGGTATTCCACAAATCGAAAGAGGAGATTCTAAAGATTGCGGTGGACGGAGCGGAGCTTCTGAAAAAACTGGCGGATGAGACAGATGGTAATTTCGCATTTGAATACAGTCCGGAGAGCTTTACCGGAACGGAAGTGGAGTATGCGCTTGAGGTTTGTAATGCTGTGCTTGATGTATGGCGGCCGACCCCGGAAAATAAGGTGATCATTAACCTTCCGAGTACGGTGCAGCATTCCATGCCGCATATATACGCAAGCCAGATTGAATACATGAGCAAACATATGAAATACCGTGAAAATGTGATTCTTTCTCTGCATCCGCACAATGACCGGGGAAGCGGTGTCAGTGACGCGGAAATGGGAATTCTGGCAGGAGCAGACCGTATTGAGGGAACATTGTTCGGAAACGGGGAACGTACCGGAAATGTAGATATTGTGACACTGGCGATGAATATGTATTCTCAGGGTGTAGATCCGGAGCTTGATTTTACCAATATGCCGCAAATCTGTGAGGAATATGAGACATATACCGGTATGAATATTGATATGAGAAGCCCGTACAGCGGCGCGCTGGTATTTGCGGCATTCTCTGGTTCTCATCAGGATGCAATCGCCAAAGGTATGAAATACCGTGAAACAAATGATTGCGAACACTGGACAGTTCCGTATCTGCCGATTGATCCGACCGATATTGGCAGACATTATGAGGCAGATGTGATCCGCATCAACAGTCAGTCCGGAAAAGGCGGCGTAGGTTATATTCTGGAACAGTACTATGGACTGAACCTGCCGGCAAAGATGAGAGAAGCGATGGGCTATGCGACAAAGGCGGTTTCCGACGAGCAGCATAAGGAACTTCTGCCGGATGAAATCTTTGAACTGTTCAAGACGCGCTACGAGGATATTACGTCTCCGTTTGCAGTGACAGAGGTTCATTTCAAACGTCATAACGGTATTATCGCAGAAGTGACAGTAGATTATAACGGGGATACCAAGGTGGCAGTTGCTTCCGGAAACGGTCGTCTCAATGCGGTAAGCAATGCATTAAAGAAACAGTTCCGGCTGGACTACGATTTGGTAGTGTATCAGGAACATGCACTTGAAGCAAGCTCCAGTTCCCGTGCGATCGCTTATGTAGGTATTAAAGATAAGCAGGAGCAGCTTTTCTGGGGTGCAGGTCTGGATCAGGATATTATCCATGCATCAATCAATGCACTTTTGACGGCGATCAATAATATGATGTCAGGAACCAAATAATAGACTTTTCTTAACAGATATTTTTATAACGACAAAATATTGCAAAAATATTAATTGCAGAATCCTTTAAAATATAGGATTCTGCAATTTTTTGTCGAAAAATATTGCAAAAAATAGAAAAATATATTACAAAAATATGATAAAAATATTGACAATGTAACATCTTTCTCATATAATGGCGGTATTCGGGAGTAGTAGAAGTGAGAAAGGAAAGACAGCATATGGAAGAGATCAAGATGCTTCTGCAAATGATATACAAGAAAATGAGACGGCAGGTTAGACGCATAAGGCGTTGCCATAAACACATTGCATTAGGGCCTGTGGCAGGGATACTGATGGTCGCTTTTTTGTGTGCTGCGGGAATCAGCGGGGAGAGCAGAAATCTGCTCAGTTGGACAGCCAGTCAGTCGATTTCCGGAACAGGAATGAGAAATGTGTTGGCAGCAGAAACTGCTCAGACAGAAGAACTGCAGGCAGGGCTGAAAGGTGTTATACATGGTGTGTTCACGATGACGGAGTATTCAAAAGCGGCAGAAGAAATTGAGATAGCAAGTGCGAATGAGGAGATTCTGGTAGGCGCAGCGAGTGTCAGTCGTCAGGATGTGCTCAGAGATACTTTGGAAGAAGGAACAAGGCCGGCTGGGGATGTGGCTGCGCGGGCACAAGCACTTGTGAGGGAGAATCAGATGCCGGTGAGTGAGTATCAGACGCTGCTTCAGATTGTAGAAGCGGAAGCCGGCGGTGAAGATCTGAAAGGAAAGATGCTGATCGCTAATGTGATTTTAAATCGTGTAGCGGATGAACGGTTTCCGAATACGATTGAGGAGGTCGTATGGCAGGAGATCGGAGGCAGTCCACAGTTCCAGCCGACGATGGATGGACGTATCCATACTGTGGAGATTACAGACAGTACGATCGAAGCAGTAGATCGCGTGCTCGCAGGAGAAGATTTTTCACAGGGCGCATTGTACTTTATGGCTCGAAATGCCTCAGAAAGTGACAGCATTGGCTGGTTTGATTCAAATCTTCAGCTTTTATTTGAGCATGGTGGACATGAATACTATACATTGTCAAAAGAGATAAACGTATCTTGAATGTGCGGAAGCAGAGAATGTGCCGAAGCACATTCTTTTACTATACAGATAAAAAAAATTATGTTAAACTAAAGAAAATTTGATTTTGGGAGGCAGTATCATGTCGGAAAAAAGATTCGATGTTATTACATTAGGAGAAATGCTGATAGATTTTATTGAGCATGGAAAAAGCGAGCAGGGAAATCCGCTATTTGAGGCAAATCCGGGCGGTGCGCCGTGCAATGTGTTGGCCATGCTGACAAAACTTGGAAAGAAAACGGCTTTTATTGGAAAAGTTGGAAAAGATATGTTCGGTGAACAGCTGAAAACAGCAGTAGAAAAAGCAGGAATTGACACGACGAATCTGGTAATGGATCCGGTGGTGCACACAACACTGGCATTTGTACATACGTTTGAAGATGGAGACCGTGATTTTTCTTTTTACCGTAATCCGGGCGCGGACATGATGCTGCGTAAGGATGAGGTGCAGGAGGAGTTGATCCGCAGCGCGAGATTGTTCCATTACGGTACACTTTCTTCTACGCATGAAGGGGTCAGAGAGGCAACGCGCCATGCGATTTCAGTTGCGGAAGAAGCTGGCCTTCTGATCAGCTTTGACCCGAACCTTCGTCCGCCGCTCTGGGAGTCTTTAGAGGATGCGAAAAGAGAAATCGAATACGGCATGGATCATTGTGATATTCTGAAAATTTCCGATAACGAGATAGAGTTTATGACGGGTACCAGTGATTATGATAAAGCGGTGAGCATTCTGAAGGAAAAACACAATATCCCGCTGATTCTGGTTACACTCGGAAAAGAGGGCAGTCGTGCTTATTATAACGATATGATTGTAGAATGTGCGCCGTTTCTACAGGAAAACACGATCGAGACGACCGGTGCCGGCGATACTTTCTGTGCATGTACAATTAATTATGTTCTCGAGCATGGCTTGGAAGCATTGACAGAGGAAAATCTGAAAGAGCTTCTGACGTTTGCAAATGCAGGTGCGTCTCTGATTACGACACGTAAGGGAGCTTTAAGTGTAATGCCAGAAAAAGAAGAGGTAGAAGCGTTTATCCGCGAAAGACTTGGCTGATCCGAGGAGGAAAAATCATGAGTTTATTTTACAGAAGTACGAGAAATAGTGAGGAAAAAGCATCTGCGTCAGAGGCAATTCTGAAGGGGTTGGCTTCCGATGGCGGCCTGTTTGTGCCGGATCATATTCCGACGCTGGATACAGATCTGCGGGCGCTTTCTAAAATGAGCTATCAGGAGACAGCATATGAAGTAATGAAGCTGTTTTTTACAGATTTTACAGAAGAAGAATTAAAAAACTGTATTACAAAAGCATACGATGAAAAATTTGATACCAGAGAGATCGCACCGCTGAAAAAAGCAGATGGAATTTATTACCTGGAACTGTTTCACGGGGCAACGATCGCGTTTAAAGATATGGCGCTGTCAATTTTGCCGCATTTGTTGACGACGGCGGCGAAAAAGAATCAGGTAAAAAATGAAATTGTAATTTTGACAGCGACGTCCGGTGATACCGGAAAGGCGGCTCTGGCAGGGTTTGCAGATGTACCGGGTACGAGGATTATTGTGTTTTACCCGAAGCATGGTGTCAGCCCGATTCAGGAAAAGCAGATGGTAACGCAAAAGGGAGAAAATACTTATGTTGTCGGCATTCACGGAAACTTTGACGATGCGCAGACCGGCGTGAAGCAGCTGTTTGGTGATACGGCTCTTGCGGCTGAGATGGATGCGGCAGGCTTCCAGTTCTCTTCGGCAAACTCAATCAATATTGGTCGTCTGGTTCCGCAGATTGTTTATTATGTTTATGCATATACACGGCTTTTGGCAGCGGGAGAGATCACGGATGGCGAGCAGATCAATGTGGTAGTTCCGACCGGAAATTTCGGCAATATTTTAGCGGCTTATTATGCAAAACATATGGGAGTACCGATCGCACAGCTGATCTGTGCTTCTAATGAAAATAAAGTTTTGTATGATTTTTTCCTGACAGGTACTTATGACCGAAATCGTGAATTTATTCTGACGACTTCTCCGTCTATGGACATTCTGATTTCCAGCAATCTGGAACGTTTGCTTTACCGGATTGCCGGCGATGATGCAAAGAAAAATCGTGTGCTGATGCAGGCATTGCAGACAGAGGGAAAGTACGAGATTACACCGGAGATGCAGCAGAATCTGGCAGATTTTTCCGGAGGTTACGCAAGTGAGGATGAGGTGGCGCAGGAGATTAAAGAGATGTATGAAAAGACCGGCTATGTGCTGGATACGCATACGGCTGTCGCGTCACGTGTCTACAGAGAGTGGAAAAAGACTGATGCGGACAGCAGAAAAACAGTCATTGCGTCTACGGCAAGTCCGTACAAATTTTCCAGAAGTGTAATGAATGCGATTGACAGCAGATACAATGCAATGTCTGATTTTGAATTGGTGGACGAACTGTCACGTATTTCCGGAGTTGCTGTACCAAAGGCGATCGAGGAAATCCGTACGGCTCCGGTATTGCATGATACTGTGACGGAGCGCACAGAAATGAAAGCGATTGTAAAAAAGATTCTCGGTTTGTAAAGAAAGGCGTATGTGATGTACACAATACTTGATATGATCATTATTGCCTGCGGCATTTATGTTTTGAATGGTTATTATCAGCTGAAAACGAAAGGGATTATAAAAGAAGGACTGTTGTTGCCGAAGGGATTTCCGGCGACCCGATGCAAGGATAAGGAAGGGTATATTTCAGAGATGTCCCCTAAGCTGTTGATTTACGGGATCACTCTGCTGCTCTGCGGGATTTTGAGTTATCTGCAAAACTTGTTTCAGCTGTTCGGATTATTTTATCTGCTGATGCTGGCAGTATTTCTTGGTGTGACAATTTGGTTTACGAAACAGACTAAGAAAGCAATTATGAAGTATTTCTAAAAAAGTGCTGCTGTCCGATTTGGACAGCAACACTTTTTTTGAACTTTATTTGAATTTTACTGACGCTTTTCAAGAGGAACATATTTTTGATGTTTTTGAACCGCTTTGTACGCCGGACGAATGATTTTGCCGTTGTTGACGAGTTCTTCGATACGATGTGCGCTCCAGCCGACCATACGTGCACTGGCAAACATTGGCGTGAATAACTCCGTAGGCAGATCGAGCATACTGTAAACAAAACCACTGTAGAAATCGACATTGGCGCTGACACCTTTATAAATGCGGCGTTCTTTAGCGATGACATCTTTTGCCAGTCTTGCAACAGTAGAATAAAGACGGAATTCTTCTTCACGACCTTTTTCTTTTGAAAGATTTTCGACAAAGCTTTTGAGAATATTGGCACGCGGGTCAGATAAAGAGTAAACAGCGTGTCCCATGCCGTAGATAAGACCGGAATGGTCGAAAGCTTCTCTGTTGAGAAGGGCTGTCAAGTAAGCGGAAATCTCATCTTCATCGGTCCAGTCCTTTACGACAGATTTCATATCTTCAAACATTTTAACAACCTTGATATTGGCGCCGCCGTGACGCGGACCTTTTAAGGATCCGAGGGAAGCAGCCATCGCGGAGTATGTATCCGTACCGGAGGATGTTACCACATGATTAGTAAATGTGGAGTTATTACCGCCGCCGTGTTCCATATGAAGAATCAGCGCAAGATCAAGAATACGTGCTTCCAGTTCAGTATATTTGGAATCCGGACGCAGAAGATAGAGAATATTTTCAGCTACGGAAAGATTCTGCTGTGGAACATGAATAAAAAGACTGTTGCCGTCATGATAATGACTGTAGGCCTGATAACCATAAACAGATAAAATCGGTACCAGGCTGATCAGCTGCATGCATTGGCGCAAAACATTTGGGATAGTAATATCGTCTGCGCGGTCATCATAAGCATAGAGTGTCAGAATGCTGCGGGCCAGTGTATTCATCATGTCGGAACTTGGGGCCTTCATAATGATGTCACGGACAAAGCTGGTCGGCAGAGAACGGTAACTTGCCAGAATAGAAGAAAATCTGGAGAGCTCTTCCGGTGTCGGCAGAGATCCAAATAAGAGCAGATAGGTAACCTCATCGAAACCGTAGCGATTTTCCGTAATGAAGCCGCCTACAATATCTTCAATATTAACTCCTCGATAATATAATTCTCCTTCGCAGGGAATCATATCGTGATCTACAATAATATTGGAACGAATTTCAGAAACCTCTGTCAGTCCGGCAAGTACGCCTTGTCCATTGATATCACGTAATCCGCGTTTGACTTCATATTTGGAGTAGAGTTCTGGGTCAATGGAACTGCTTGTTTTGCAGAGATTGGCATAGTTCAGGATATCGGGGGTAATTTCAGAAAAATTTGTCATAAGCGGTCCTCCAGTCCGTATTATTTTTCGATATTAATTTATTATATCATAATGGGAGAATCAAAAAAAGAAAAAAAGTATTAATTAATTGTGAAAAGAAAGAGTATGAAAAAACGGTTTGAAACGCTTGACTTTTCATAAAACTGATGCGATAATTATGTAGAATTAATGAGATATAGACGTATATTTCCTGGAATGTTCGATAATTCCTGCTGTTTTGAACCTACATTTACTTTAAACGGGATTCCTATATCGCTGTCCGGATGTCAGGCCCCCATTTTGCAGAGGAAGGCAGAACGTCAGTTGCGGTTACCCACCTAGCATTGCTAGGAGTCAAAAGGCAGGAACCGGCATTTTGGGAGGATATAAAAAGAGAGTCGCGAGGCTCTCTTTTATAATAAGGAGAGGGACCATGGGTATTAAAATCAGCAAATTTGGAAAATTAAGCGATGGCAGAGAAGCAAAACTGGTGACTCTGGCCAATGCAAATGGAATGTCTGTGGAGGTAACTGATTTTGGCGCAACGCTTGTATCAGTAGTTGTTCCGGATCAGAATGGAAAAGCTGCAGATGTTGTCCTTGGTTATGCAGACGTTGTAGATTATGCAAAAAACGGTGGTTTTTTGGGTGCAACGATTGGCAGAAGCGGAAATCGTATCGGCGGTGCGGCTTTTGAGATCAATGGTGTTACTTATACACTGGATCAGAATGAAAAAAGGAATAATTTACATAGTGGTTTGAACGGATATGACCGTATGATCTGGGAGATGGAAACAGATGAAACGGCTCTCGCGGTAAAGTTTACACATCACAGTCCGGATATGGAGCAGGGATATCCGGGAAATTTTGATGTCAGTGTTACCTACACTCTGACAGAAAACAATGAACTCAAGATTAGTTATGAAGGAGTTTCTGATAAGGATACGATTGCGAATATGACGAATCACAGCTATTTTAATCTGGAAGGACATGATTTTGGCAGCATTTTGGATCATACCTTATGGATTGATGCAGATGCGATGACTGTGACTGATGCAGAGTCTATTCCGACAGGAGAACTTCGTCTGGTAGAGGGAACACCGTTTGATTTCCGCAAGGCAAAACGGATCGGTCAGGATATTGATGCTGATGATGAGCAGATCCGGTTCGGTGGCGGGTTTGACCACAATTTTGCTTTGAATACAGACGGTTCGTTCAAAAAAGTGGCTGAGGCAAAGGCGCCGATCAGCGGAAGAACGATGGAAGTATTCACGGATTGTGTGGGCATTCAGTTTTATGCCGGAAATTTCATTGAAGATACCTGGATCGGAAAAGATGGAAAAGCTTATCAAAAACGGGGCGGCTTCTGTTTGGAGACACAGTTCTATCCGGATGCTGTTCATCATGAAAACTTTGCTTCTCCGATCTTAAAAGCGGGCGAAAAATATCAGACAACAACAATTTATAAATTTTCGTAAATAATTTCCGCATTTTGGAAATACTATATGTAAATACTGCAAAAGAAGAGCTGTGGCAGAAGAAGCCGCAGCTCTTGCTGTATCAGGAGGACCAAAATGCGGAAAATAATTTTTTTATGCAGTTGTATTCTGGCAGTGCTTCTTATCTGCTTCTTTGATGGAGGAAGGCAGAAGGAAAAACGGATGCAGGATGCGTGGATGGTAAATGCGGTGCCAAAAGAAAACACAGTATCGGAACAGATGGAAACGCAGTTGGCAACAGAAGAAAAGGAACAAAAGGATCTGACGATTCGTGTACTGATTAAAACTGCCGGATATACATCATCTTATCATGATGAGATTCCGGTAACTTCTGACTCAGTATTTACCGTTTCGGACGGAAGCACGCAGAAAAAATATGAGCCGCAGACAATGCTGGTATTTTCATCAGACAGTCCTTGCTTTCAGGAAAATAATGTGATTTTTTTAGAGAGTGAGGAAGATTCTTTCGTAATCGAAAATCTGCAGCGGGATAAAACAATTGCAGAATACCCTGGAAAATTGGAAATTCGTAAAACGGAAAACGGGTTGTTATTGATCAATGAGCTGTCGCTTGAGGAATATCTCTGCGGCGTGGTGCCAAGTGAGATGCCTTCTTCTTATCCGGAGGAGGCATTAAAGGCGCAGGCAGTCTGTGCCAGAACATATGCAATCCGTCAGATGCAGGAGGGGAGGGCGCAGGAATTTTTTGCGGATGTGGATGACAGCATATCTTATCAGGTCTACAACAATCAGGACCGGACTGCAAGCACCGATCAGGCCGTATATGAGACCAGAGGAATGGTACTGAAAGATGGCGAACAGCTGATTGATGCACTTTATTATTCAACCTCCTGCGGGCGTAATACAAAACTGGATTTATCTGCAGAAACGGTTTTTGCTGCTTTTTTGACAGATGATTCGCTGGCGGCATATGAAGCGGAAGAACCATGGTTTCGCTGGCAGAGCGAAATTTTACTGCAGCATATACCGGAAGTACAGTCACTTGAAATCTTGGAACGCAGGCCGGATGGCGCAGCACAGATTCTTCAGGTGGAATTAAAAAGCGGGGAGCGGAAAATGATTGAGGGAGAGTATGAGATTCGCAGATATCTGGCACAGTTTGATCCGATTGTAACATTACAGAACGGAGAGGAAAAAACAGATCTGACACTGCTGCCAAGTGCGTTTTTGATCCTGCAGCCACAGTATGCAAATGAAGAGCTTATCGGATATAATATTCTCGGAGGAGGGTATGGACATGGAAATGGTATGAGTCAGAATGGGGCGAAGCAGATGGCGCTGCAGGGAATGACTTTTGATGAAATTCTGGAAAAATACTATAATACGGCAGGGATTGAAAAGATTGATTGAAAAATCAGAGAAAAACAGGAGGAGTACAGGCACCGCTTGCGAAAAAGCAGCATACATGATAAACTGATAGACATAAAAAGCGACTTGGTGCGCGGCCGGGAGGAAATATGAATCAGTTTTCGGGGTACATCAGAACGATTCGCAGATTTCTGTGGAAAATGAAAAAAGATCGGGTGGATGCGTTTGCAGCTCAGACCGCGCTTTATATTATTATGGGGTTTTTTCCGTTCTTTATGCTGCTTCTGACGCTGATCCAGTATACGATGCTGACACAGGAAATGTTGATGGATATGCTGCTCGAAGTGCTTCCGGTCAGCTTTTATGATGTGATCGTCAGTATTGTACAGGAACTGTTTACCAGTTCTACGGCGCTTCTTTCCGGTACGGTGATCGCAGCGCTGTGGGCGACAGGCCGGAGTGTACTTGCGATCACTAATGGTCTGAATTCTGTGCGAGGCGTGAGAGAGAGCCGAAATTATTTGTTCATGCGTCTGCGTTCCGGAATTTATATTTTGTTTTTGCTGTTGGCAATTTTATTGGCAATGGCGCTGATGCTGTTTGGCAATCGTATTCAGTATACAGTTCTGCACTACCTGCCGTTTTTAAACCGATTCAGCGGGATTATTATCAGCTTTCGCGCAGTACTTTCTATTTTTATTTTATCACTGGTGTTTTTGGCGATGTACTGTGCACTGCCGAATTGTAAGGTAAATATTATTCGTCAGATTCCGGGTGCGGTATTTACTGCAGCGGCCTGGTCAATTTTTTCTTATGGGTTTTCCATCTACTTTGACCATGCGGGGCGGTTTTCATCGATTTATGGTAGTTTGACAACAGTGGTAATGATGATTCTTTGGCTCTATTCCTGCATGTGGCTGCTGTTTGTGGGTGCGGAGGTTAACTGCTATATGGAATATCCGGATGCGTTTGTGGATGAAGAATTATTCTGATTTTTTGCTTGACATTCATTTTGGAAGTGGGTAGAATGAATAACTAGAAGCGGGCAACCGCAATATAGCAAAAGCGAAGAAGGTGTTAGTAGCACATCATTTTCCCGACCAGAGAGGGGGAGTCATCGGCTGGAAGCTTCCCGGGGTTCAGATGTTGAGGCAAATTTCCCACCGGAGCTGCATTTTTGAAACCACTGCTGCAGGCGGACGGCGCGTAGAAAATGACGGAAACTGCACGTTACGCAGATTTAAGTGCCTGTCTATGACAGGAAGCAGGGTGGTACCACGGATATCAGCTTCGTCCCTATTTGGGACGGAGCTTTTTTGTATTTACCCGGAAAAGAAAGGAGAAAATTATGAAAGAAAAACTTCAGGCCATTAAAGAAGAGGCTATGAAACAGATTCAGCAGTCAGACTCCCTGGAAAAACTGAATGAAGTGCGTGTTGCGTTTCTTGGAAAAAAAGGTGAACTGACGGCAGTATTAAAAGGAATGAAAGACGTTGCGCCGCAGGATCGTCCGGCTGTTGGTCAGATGGTGAACGAGACCAGAACTGCGATTGAGGAAATGCTCGACGCTACCAGGACAAAATTGGAAACCGCGGCCAGAGAACAGCAGTTAAAAGAAGAAGTAATCGATGTAACGCTGCCGGCAAAGAAAAATAACGTTGGCCACCGTCATCCGAATACGATCGCTCGAGAAGAAGTAGAGCGTATTTTCATCGGTATGGGTTATGAAGTGATCGAAGGTCCGGAAGTAGAATACGACGAATATAATTTTGAAAAGCTGAATATCCCGGCAAACCATCCGGCAAAGGATGAGCAGGATACTTTTTATATCAATAAAGAGATCGTGCTGCGTACGCAGACTTCCCCGGTACAGGCACGAAGAATGGAGCAGGGCAATCTGCCGATCCGTATGATCTCACCGGGACGTGTATTCCGTTCTGACGAGGTGGATGCGACACATTCTCCGTCTTTCCACCAGATCGAGGGACTGGTTATTGACAAAAACATTACCTTTGCGGATCTGAAGGGAACGTTGGAGGAGTTTGCCAAAGAACTGTTTGGTCCGGAGACAAAGACGAAATTCCGTCCGCATCATTTCCCGTTCACCGAGCCGAGCGCAGAAGTGGATGTGAGCTGCTTTAAGTGCGGAGGTAAGGGCTGCCGTTTCTGTAAGGGATCCGGCTGGATCGAGATTCTTGGCTGCGGTATGGTACATCCGCATGTGTTGGAAATGTGCGGCATCGATCCGAATGAGTACACCGGTTTTGCATTTGGTGCAGGTCTGGAGCGAATCGCACTTTTGAAATATGAGATCGACGATATGCGTCTGCTGTATGAAAACGATATTCGTTTCTTAAAACAGTTCTAATTAGTAATGGGAGGAGAGAAACATGAATACTTCATTATCATGGATCAAAGCCTATGTTCCTGAACTGGAATGTACGGCACAGGAATATACGGACGCCATGACGTTGTCCGGTACAAAAGTAGAAGGCTATCAGAGACTGGATCAGGATCTGGAAAAAATCGTCATTGGTCAAATAAAAAAAATCGAACGTCATCCGGATGCAGACAAGCTGATCATCTGTCAGGTAGATGTCGGTACCGAGGTAACACAGATTGTTACCGGTGCGCCGAACGTAAAAGAGGGGGATAAAGTCCCGGTTGTTCTGGACGGCGGACGTGTAGCAGGCGGTCATGATGGAAAAATGACACCGGGCGGCATTGCGATCAAAAAGGGCAAGCTGCGTGGTGTGGAATCCAACGGCATGATGTGTTCTATCGAGGAGCTTGGCTCTACAAAGGAGATGTATCCGGAATCACCGGAGTACGGTATCTATATTTTCCCGGAGGATGCACCGGTAGGAGAGAGTGCAATCAAAGCTTTGGGATTGGATGATGTGATTTTTGAATATGAGATTACCTCCAATCGTGTGGATTGCTACAGCGTGCTCGGTATTGCCAGAGAAGCAGCGGCAACCTTCCGCAAGCCGTTCTGTCCGCCGGTTGTGAAAAAAACAGGCAATGATGAGGATGCGAACGATTATGTAAAGGTTACGGTAAAAGATCCGGAGCTTTGCCCGCGTTATACGGCAAGAATTGTAAAAAATATCAAGATCGGCCCGTCTCCGAAATGGCTGCAGAGAAGACTGGCAGTCAATGGTATCCGTCCGATCAACAACGTAGTAGACATTACAAATTATGTCATGGAAGAATACGGCCAGCCGATGCATGCGTACGATTACGATCAGATTGCCGGTCATGAGATCGTGGTGCGCCGCGCAGAAAAGGGAGAAAAATTTGTCACGCTTGACGGGCAGGAACGCACGATGGACGACTCTGTGCTGATGATCTGCGACGGTGAAAAAGCAGTTGGCATTGCCGGCATCATGGGCGGTGAAAATTCCATGATTACGGATGATGTTAAGACTATGTTATTTGAAGCGGCATGCTTTGACGGAACGAACATTCGTCTTTCTGCAAAGAAGATTGGGCTGCGTACAGATGCTTCCGGAAAGTTTGAAAAAGGGCTTGATCCGAACAATGCACAGGCGGCAATTGACCGCGCCTGCCAGCTGATGGAAGAACTGGGCGCCGGTGAAGTGGTTGGCGGCATGGTGGATGTTTACAGCAAGAAAAAAGAGCCGGTGCGTGTGCCGTTTGAACCGGAAAAAATAAATGCCCTGTTGGGAACCGATCTTTCTGCGGAAGAAATGCTGGGCTATTTCAAGAGCGTAGAGCTGGAATATGATGAGGCGGCAAATGAGATCGTCGCTCCGACGTTCCGCCACGATATTTTCCGCACAGCGGATTTGGCTGAGGAAGTGGCAAGATTCTATGGATATGACAATATTCCGACCACGCTTCCAAAGGGCGAGGCGACAACCGGAAAGCTGCCGTTCTATCTGCGTATTCAGCAGACAGCGCGTGAGATCGCAGAATTCTGCGGTTTTTCACAGGGATACTGTTACTCCTTTGAAAGCCCGAAGGTGTTTGATAAACTTTTGCTTCCGGCAGATGACAAGCTGCGCCAGGCAGTGACGATTTCCAATCCGCTGGGTGAGGATTTCAGTATTATGAGAACGATTTCTTTAAACGGTATGCTGACTTCCCTTGCATTTAACTACAATCACAGAAACAAAAATGTACGCCTGTATGAGCTTGGCAATGTATATTTGCCGAAGGCGCTGCCGCTGACAGAACTTCCGGAAGAGCGTATGCAGCTGACACTTGGTATGTACGGTGACGGAGATTTCTATGTGATGAAAGGTGTTGTGGAAGAATTCTTTGAAAAAGCTGGTCTGCACGGCATGGTAACTTATGATCCGAAGGCAGGAAAACCGTATCTGCATCCGGGACGCCAGGCAAACATCGTATATGACGGCAAGGTGCTCGGTTATCTGGGTGAACTGCATCCGCAGGCGGCAGATAATTATGGTATCGGCGAGCGCACCTATGTGGCAGTTCTGGATATGCCGTCTGTTGTGGAATATGCATCTTTCGATCGTAAGTTTGAGGGAATCGCAAAATTCCCGGCTGTGACACGCGACCTCAGTATGGTAGTGCCGAAGGAAATCCTTGCCGGTGATATTGAAAAGATGATCGCGCAGCGCGGCGGAAAATATCTGGAGAGCTATCAGCTGTTCGATATTTATGAGGGCACGCAGATTGAGGCAGGTTTTAAATCCATGGCATATTCGATCGTATTCCGTGCCAAAGACAAGACGCTGGAAGAGGCAGATGTAACGGCTGCGATGAAGAAGATACTTAACGGACTGGAATCTATGGGTATCGTACTGAGACAGTAAGCATTTTGGGACGTAATATTATATCATAAAGATAAAAGCGGCATGGCTTCGGCTGTGCCGTTTTATATGGAAAACATTTGGCGGTATTGTTTTGTATGCAGAAAAAGCTTGACACTTATCAGATTTACGGTTTACAGTAAATAAGATTTATTTTACGGAAATGGAGAACAGGCTTGAAACTATATATTATCAGGCATGGGCAGACGATGTGGAACAAGGAACGTCTGCTGCAGGGAAGAAGCGATATTGAATTGAACGAAAACGGCAGAGAGCTGGCAAAGCGTACCGGAGAGGGGATGAAAGAAATTCCCTTTGACCTCGCTTTTACCAGTCCCTTAAAAAGAGCGAAAGAGACGGCGCGGCTGGTGCTGGGAGCGCGCAGTGTGCCGCTTATTGAGGATGAAAGGCTTATAGAGATCAGCTTTGGAAAATATGAGGGAACACACTGGAGTCCGGGAGAGGGACTGTTTGATTGTCCGGAGGTTTTTCACTTTTTTAATCATCCGGAACAGTACGTACCTCCGGCGGACGGTGAATCCATCCAGGAACTGGCAGTACGGACGGCTGATTTTTTAAGAGATATCTGCAGCAGGCCGGAGCTTGCAAACAAAACGGTACTGGTATCCAGTCACGGAGCGGCGGTGCGGGCGATGCTGAACAGTCTGCAGCCTTATGAGAAAAAGGATTTCTGGAAAAAGGGTGTGGCGCCGAACTGCGGTGTGGCGGTTCTGGAATGCACGGATAAAAGACTCAGACTGATAGAAGAAGGAAAACTGTATTATTAAAAAACAGTAATATTTTAGGAGAGACAGGAGAACATATGAAAACGTCAGATTTTTATTTTGATTTACCGCAGGAATTGATCGCGCAGGATCCGCTTGAGGATCGTTCCGCTTCGAGACTGCTGGTTTTGGATAAGGAGACAGGCAGACGCGAACACCGTGTTTTTAAGGATGTGATTGAGTACCTTAATCCGGGAGATTGTCTGGTGGTAAATAATACAAAGGTGATTCCGGCAAGGCTTTACGGCAGCAAAGTGGGAACCGATGCGAAGATCGAGATTTTACTTTTGAAGCGCCGGGAAAATGATATCTGGGAAACGCTGGTAAAACCGGGAAAGAAAGCAAAACCGGGCACAGAAATTTCGTTTGGAGACGGCCGCCTGGTCGGAAAAGTATTGGAAGTGGCGGAGGAAGGAAACCGCCTGATCCAGTTTTCTTATGAAGGAATTTTCGAGGAAATCCTTGACGAACTGGGCCAGATGCCGCTGCCGCCGTATATTACACATCAGCTCGAGGATAAAAATCGCTATCAGACTGTTTATGCGAAGCATGATGGTTCGGCAGCCGCGCCGACAGCCGGACTGCATTTTACACCGGAGCTTCTGGAAACGATTCAGGCAAAGGGCGTGAAGCTTGCGCATGTGACCTTACATGTAGGGCTTGGAACGTTCCGTCCGGTAAAGGTGGAGGATGTGGCCAGTCATCACATGCATTCTGAGTTTTATATTGTTGAGGAGGATCAGGCAAAGCTGATCAATGAGACAAAGGCGAACGGCGGCAAGATTGTTTGTGTCGGTACGACGAGCTGCCGCACGCTCGAATCCGCGGCAGATGAAAACGGTATTCTCCATGCTGGAAGCGGTTGGACGGATATCTTCATTTATCCGGGATATCAGTTTAAAATCATTGATGAGCTGATCACAAACTTTCACCTGCCGGAATCCACGCTTTTGATGCTGGTGTCCGCGCTTGCCGGAAAAGAAAATATCGAAGCAGCTTATAAAGAGGCGGTGGAGCAACGGTATCGTTTTTTCAGCTTTGGTGATGCCATGCTCATCAAGGAAAAATGATTTAAGATGTGGATCTGTCAACCATTCTGGACAGTGGAGGCATTTTAAATTGTGATGAATGATGCGGTTTTATTTCAGCCGATGCAGTGTTTCATAAAAATCCGGATAGCTGATGCGGACGCAGCCTGCGCCGGTGATTTCGGTTTCGCCGTCCGCTGCCAGCGCGGCAACTGCAAAACTCATGGCAATGCGGTGATCAAGATGACTGTCAACAACTGCACCGTGTAGTGGATACCCACCGTTAATGATCATACCATCGTCAGTTGCCTGCACATGTGCGCCCATTGCGGTAAGGGCGGCTGCGACAGTATCGATTCGGTTGGATTCTTTTACTTTCAGTTCGGCGGCATCGCGGATAATGGTAGTGCCCTCCGCGAGAGCAGCCAGCACGGCGATCACCGGCAGCTCATCGATCAGTGTGGGGATGAGAGCGCCGCCAATTATCGTACCCTTTAAAGAAGAATATTTTACCAAAAGATCAGCAGTCGGTTCGCCGCCGCTGATCTTTTTATTTTGCAGGGAAATATCGGCACCCATTTCACGTAATACACGCAGGATACCGTCGCGGGTTGGATTGATGCCGACGTTTTTGATCAACAGTTCTGAATCAGGAACAGTCAGCGCGGCAGCGATAAAATAAGCGGCAGAAGAGATATCTCCTGGCACCTTGAGTTTCATTGCGCGCAGATCAGGTTCCGGTCGGATGACAGCGGTATTTCCTTCCGTACGGACATCTGCACCAAAACCGGAGAGCATCAGCTCTGTGTGGTTCCTTGACAGCTGCGGCTCCGTGACGCTTGTCGGTGTATCTGCGTACAGACCAGCCAGAAGGATACACGATTTTACTTGTGCAGATGCCACGGGCGATTGGTAGGAGATTCCGTGAAGCGAAGCCGCCGGACGGATCCGAAGCGGCGCACAGCCGTTTCCGTTGATGCTGACAATATCCGCACCCATTTGAGCGAGCGGTTCCATGATGCGTTTCATCGGACGGCTCTGAATGGAGGAATCGCCGTTTAAAATCGTTTCAAAACACTGTCCGGCAAGAATACCGGAGATCAGGCGGGTGGTCGTACCACTGTTGCCGGTATCAAGCATTTCTAAAGGAGCCTGCAGTCCATGCAGTCCCTTTCCATGAACTAAAATTTTTTCCGGGGTAATATCAATTTCAATGCCGAGTCTGCGGAAACAGTCGATCGTAGAAAGACAGTCCGCGCCCTGCAGAAAATTTGTCACCTCAGTGGTGCCGCGCGCCAGAGCGCCGAACATCACGGCACGATGGGAAATGGATTTATCACCAGGAACCGTAAGTTCACCTCGCAGAGGACACGTTTGTCGTGTAAATTTCATGATGTTGTGAAATCCTTTCTTTAAATTTTAATCAACATATACCGTATATCGGTATTTGCGCAGCAGCTCTGCTGCCTTTTGCAGAGATTCTTCTTCATAAAATTCTACTCTCAGCACAGCTTCCTCAAACTCCCGATTATGTACAATGCCGATATTTTTCAGACTGATATTGCTGCTGGCCAGAATTGTGGCAATAATTGCGATACCACCGGTTTCGTCAACCAGATCACAGTAAAGCCGGTGTACTTTTTTTAACGGACCGCTGGATAGATCGGAGAAAGTGTTTCGGTAATCACGGGAATCGGAAAACAGGCGGTTCAGTGCCTGATGATCACGACTGCCCAGCTCGCCGCGTACCTGGCGCAGACTTTCGATATAATCATCTAAAATAGAGACGATATTGTCGGCGTTTGTCGTACAGATCTGTTCCCACATTTCCGGAGAAGAGGAGGCGATACGGGTAATATCCTTAAAGCCGCCGGCGGCTACCGTTCGCATCGTCTCGGCAGGTGTATCCTTGATATGTATTAGATTGACCAGTGTGGAAGCAATGATATGCGGCAGATGGCTGATCGCTCCTGTTACATAATCATGCTCTTTGTAGTCAAGTTCCAACGGCAGAGCCTTTAAAGAAGAAATCAGTTTAATATACGCTTCTGTCTGTTCACGGGGAACAAGCTTTGCCGGTGTCACAATATAATATGCGTTTTCAATCAGATGACGTTTGGAATTGCGGACGCCTGTTTTTTCGGAACCGGCCATCGGATGACCGCCGATGAAGCAGTGCTCCAACCCCAGTTTCTTTACCTGTTCATGGATATCTGACTTTGTACTTCCGACATCCGTCAGGATACATCGGCTGCCAATCAGCGGTTTTAATTCTTTTAAATAAGCGGCATTTGTCTCCACCGGCGCGCACAGAAAAATATAGCTGCAGGAAGACCAGTCAGAATCCGGCTGCTCATATGCTTTATCAATAATTCGCTCGGAAAGCGCGTATTCGATAGTATCCCTGCTTCTGGTATGGGCAAGAATGGTGACATTTGGGTAATAATATTTTAGGGCTTTGGCAATGGAACCGCCGATTAGGCCCAATCCGATAAAGCCGACAGTAAATTGAGTTTCCATAAATGCTCCTTATATTGTATACGAATTTCTATTCATTTTACTCTTTACATGTCTTTTTTGTCAATACTTTTACACTTTAAAGCGTAGAAATGTCTGATTTTTGCAAATGTTTGTTTAAATAAAAGTTTTTTTCGGCGGATGCTCTGAGGTTCAAAAAAATAAATTGGTAAATTTGAATAATTTGCTTGAAATTTATATAAGATTTTAGTAGAATGTACCCATAGGGCTTCGTAGGAAACGGAAATTCCGTTTCGGAATACTAGAATTGGAGGATAGAAAACATGAAAGTTTACACAACAGACCGAATTCGTAATGTGGTAATTCTTGGACACGGCGGCGCTGGAAAGACCAGTCTGACAGAGGCAATGGCATATCTTTCCGGTATTACCAGTCGCATGGGAAGTGTTGCGGAAGGCAATACCGTAAGTGATTTTGATAAAGAAGAGATTAAGAGAAAATTCTCAATCAATACATCAATTGTTCCGATTATTTGGGGTGATATTAAAGTAAATATTCTGGATACACCGGGTTATTTTGATTTTGTCGGTGAGGCAGAAGAGGCAGCGGCAGCAGCAGATGCAGCGATCATCGTTGTCAATGGCAAGAGCGGTGTGGAAGTCGGCACACAGAAGGCATGGAATCTTTGTGAAAAATATAAATTGCCGAGAATGTTCTTTGTTACTAACATGGATGTGGACAATGCCAGCTTCCGTCAGGTTGTAGAAGATCTGACTGAACTTTATGGAAAGAAGATTGCTCCGATCCATTTACCGATTCGTGAAAATGAAAAATTTGTCGGCTATGTAAACGTAGTGAAAAAGCTTGGCAGACGCTGGGTAGGCAAGGGAGAAAAGGCAGAATGCGAGATTCCGGATTATTCTATGGAATATCTGGAAAAATACAGAGAAGTATTGTTAGAAGCGGTAGCAGAGACTTCCGAAGAATTTATGGATCGTTATTTCTCAGGCGATGAATTTTCCGCAGCAGAAATTATGGCGGCTCTGACCGTAAATGTTTCTGACGGCTCGATTGTTCCGGTTGCGATGGGTTCTCCGGTCAACCTGTATGGTGTTGCGAACTTGCTTGACGATATGGTACAGTATTTCCCGAGTCCGGATAAGAGAACGATTGCCGGCATCAACAGAAAGACAAATGAGATTTATCAGGCAAATTATGATTTCGCAAAAGCAAAATCCGCATTTGTATTTAAGACGATTGTGGATCCGTTCATCGGAAAATATTCGCTGATCAAAGTGGCTTCCGGCGTTATTAAAAATGATGATGTACTTTACAATGCGCAGCAGGATGAAGAAGTAAAATTAAATAAACTGTATGTGATGGAAGGCGGCAAAACAATAGAGGTTTCCGAACTGCATGCGGGCGATATCGGTGCGATCGGCAAGTTGAACATCACAAAGACGGGAGAGACACTTTCTACCAAAGCAACACCGATTCAGTATGCGGGTGTTGATGTATCTACTCCATATACATATAAGAGATACTTCGCAAAATCAAAGGGTGATGAAGACAAGATTTCTCAGGCACTTTCAAAGATGATGCAGGAAGATCTTACGATGAAAGCGGTCAATGATTCGGAAAACCGTCAGACATTGCTTTACGGTATGGGCGATCAGCATATTGATATTATTGTCAGCAAGCTGCTTGGAAAATATAAGATTGAAGTAGAACTTGCACGTCCGAAGGTAGCCTTCAGAGAGACGATCCGCAAGAGTTCTGATGTAGAAGCAAAATACAAAAAGCAGTCCGGTGGACATGGTCAGTACGGTCATGTTAAGATGCGTTTTGCAAATTCCGGCGATATGGAAAAACCGTATGAATTTGAGCAGGTAGTAGTGGGCGGCGCTGTGCCGAAGAACTATTTCCCGGCAGTGGAAAAAGGTATTCAGGAATCTGTTCTGCGCGGACCGCTGGCGGCTTATCCGGTTGTAGGTGTCAAAGCGACTCTGTATGATGGTTCTTACCATCCGGTAGACTCTTCGGAAATGGCGTTTAAGACGGCGGCTATGCAGGCATTTAAGAAAGGCTTTATGGAGGCATCTCCGGTACTTCTGGAGCCGATTGCTTCCGTGAAGGTTGCAGTTCCGGATAAATTCACCGGTGATGTTATGGGTGATCTGAACAAACGCCGCGGACGCGTGCTTGGCATGAATCCGGATCATAAGGGAGGTCAGATCATTGAAGCGGACGTACCGATGATGGAATTGTATGGATATTCTACACAGCTTCGTTCTATGACCGGCGGCAGCGGTGATTTTTCCTATGAATTCGCAAGATATGAACAGGCACCGTCTGATATTCAGGCAAGAGAAGTAGAAGCAAGAGCAAATAAAGTAAATACAAACGAGGAATAAGTAAAATTGATCCGGCAGGGCTGTGTAAAAACGGCTCTGCCGGAATTTTCGTGTTGGCCATCAGGAAATTCTTTTTTCATAAACCGATCATTCGGAGAATAGACTGGCAGTAAAGAAGAATCTGGAGTACATATGACCAATCCGAAACTGAAAAATATTCTTCTGACATGCTTCTTTTTTGGCGGACTTGTATTGGGGATTTTGTTTGTAGATCTTTGGGGAGATACGTATCTTGGCGGCAGTGCCTTTTTGGAACAAAAGATGCTGCCGACAATCCGGGAAACAACATTTGATTCCCGCAGTCTGCTGTTTTATCTATGCAAAGACCGTGTTGCATCGTTTCTTTTATTCTGGCTGTTTGGCTACACTGCGTTTGGGTGGATTACACAACTGTTTTTGTTTGGCTGGACAGGATTTGCGGCGGGTGCATTTATGAGCATGTTTCTGGTTCAGATGGGGCTTGGAGGAGTATTGGTGTTCTTGGCTATGCTTCTGCCGCAATGGTTTTTTTATGCGGCATCAATGTGGTTGATGGCCGAAGCTGTTTTTGCACGGGGAGGTAAAAACAGGATTATGGAGTCGAGGGCGGCATTGAAGGAAAAAGAGAAACAATATGTGAAAAGAATATTGCTGTCTGGAATGTTTCTGGCTTTGGGAATGGTACTGGAAAGCACGGTAAATCCTTTGCTTTTGAAATTTACTATAAATTATTTTTTTTAATTTACATAAAATTTACAAGATATAGTAGAGGTATAAAAGGAGGGAAACGACATATGGTGCGAGGCGCTGAAAAGCTTATAAATAAAGCATTTTTTGCAAAAAAAGGGATTGATTTTCAGGGGAAAAACATCTATAATGTTTACATAAAATGATGTTTTCGGAAGAGTTATTTATCAAGGGAAGAAGACGATCCTTGTTTTTTTGTGCACTTTTTTATTATGCGCAAAACAGGGATGACAGAAATACACAGGAAAGAAGAGACGTTGTGAGTTATGGTTACCGTGCAAAATGTAGCGCCGCAATTTCAGCAGGATATGTGCCAGTTTGCTGCTTATCTGGAAAATGAAAAAAATGCGTCTGACAGTACCGTTGCGTCCTATCAGAGAGATTTAAAAAAATTGTTTCTGTTTTTGGATAACAGGGGCGTGGAATGTGTGAAAGATATCACAGCGACGAGTCTGAATTCCTATATTCTGCAGATGGAAAGGGACGGATTTTCCACTTCTTCAGTATCCAGAAGCATTGCGTCTATACGGGCATTCTGTCATTTTCTGCAGAAAACAAAGGTGACGGAGGAGGATCCGAGCGGAGTATTAAAAGCGCCGCATGTAGAGAAAAAAACACCGGAGGTTCTTACATTGGATGAAGTAATTCTTCTTTTGGAACAGCCGGATATAAAAACAGCCAAAGGCCTTCGTGATAAAGCAATGCTGGAACTTCTGTATGCGACCGGTATGCGTGTGTCTGAATTGATTTCGCTGAAATTGTCCGATGTAAATCTAGCCATGAGTTATGTGATCTGTCAGGACGGCGGCAAGGAACGTGTAATTCCTTTTGGCAAAGAAGCAGCAAAAGCGCTGGAGTATTATCTGGAAGAAAGCCGCAGCATTTTGTTGAAGGGTGGAGAAAGCGAGTATCTGTTTACAAATTGTTCCGGAAAGGCGATGAGCCGTCAGGGATTTTGGAAACTGCTGAAGTTTTACGCGGAAAAAGCGGGAATAAAAAAAGATATCACACCGCATACGATTCGTCATTCTTTTGGTGCACATCTGGTACAGAACGGTGCGGATCTGCGAGCGGTGCAGGAGATGATGGGGCATTCCGATATCTCTACCACCCAGATTTATATGGATATGAATGTCAGAAGAGTGCGTGAGATTTACGCAAAGGCACATCCGAGACGATAAACAGACAACAGGGAGTTCCGTATGGGAACTCCCTGTTTTAGATTTATGGGGCGGATAGACCCAGTTGAGTACGTTGGAGTTTCTCAACAGAGAAACGGAAACGTGCGAAATATAATCCACCCGCTATGCGGGTGCGCGACGTTAGTTATACAAAAAATCACCTTTCC
>JBMNRF010000004.1:0-153724 GCA_050944495.1 Marvinbryantia sp. | reverse complement strand
TCCGTTCAAGATAATCTTGCTAGCTTATCTATCCCTTTTACTGTTTTAAAGGTCAGTTCCTTAAAATAAAACTTTTTTCAGAATCTTTCAAGGTTGTATCACTGTTCAATTATCAAGGTTCTTTTTTATGTTCCGCTCTCGCAGCAACTTTTACATCATACCACTCGGCGGATCATTTGTCAACTACTTTTTTAAGATTTTTTAAATCTTTTTTTGTAGTTGTTTCTGTCGTTTGCGACAGCTTTTGTATAATATCATCTGGCAAACATTTTGTCAACAGGTTTTTTCATTTTTTTAAAAAATATTTTTTATCCATATATTTTTTATCATATTCTGCAGAAAATCAAGTAATAGATTCGACTCATACAGTCCGTTCAAAATCGGACTTTCTACTATCATTTCCATTAGTTGTTTTCCGATATCACTATTACTGAATATAGTTATAATAAGAAACGAAATCCACACAATAATGAGTCCCTGCAAAAAGCCAAGTGCCAGCCCGAGAATCCGATTAATTCCGGAAAGTACCGGCAGTGAGGCAATAATATTCAATGTCGTAGCTGCAAGCCAGATAAAACTCATAACCAGAACAAAAGTAATCACAAAGGACAAAATATTCAAAATCAGACTTGCCATATACTTCGGAACAAAATCAGAAATACTTTTCGCTGCCAATGCAGAATAATATTCCGGTGTATTGTTCTCCTTGATCACTTTCTTCAAACTCTCCGGCAACGGCAGCTGATCTATAACAGTATCATCTCTTTTTTTATCCTGCTTTTTTGTTTCTTCTGTCTGAGGTATCACAAAAGTTTTTTCACACCTTTCCAGAACGTAGTTATAAACCGGTGTCTGACTCTTTAAAAATTCAGTGACATACGGAGTTGCAAAATTAACTAATACAATTGCAATAATCAAAGACGCCATTGAGGCGAGACTCTTAATAAAGCCCCGCCGATAGCCTCTGAGAATATAGATTGCCAGAATTACCACAACAATCGCTGTTAACAAATTCATCTTGTGCTCCTATTTAATCTTGATCCGATCAGTACTCTCTGTGGTAAACACATCATACTTGCGCTGACCACCGACTCTCATTATATCAATAATCGGCTTTTCGTATTCTATAGATGCTTTCTTTCTTCCGCTGATACCATATACTTCTATTTCCGTCGTATTGTGCATGAGAATTTCTTCCCCCAACACGGAAATATCTGTATATTCCATATCAAAATATTTCACACCGCATCGGCTACCGTCGCAGCGGAAAATCTGCAGCTTGTATTTATGTTTCTGTTCTTTCTCGTCGCTTGGCGTAACAATTCCCACATATTTCTCATTATGAAACGCACTGATAATCTCCTGTTCAACAAGAACTTCCTCTCCCTCCTCCGGTACTTGACGTCCGGAGAAAAAAATCATTCCGTTATCACGAAATGCCACAGCATAGTTTCTATCCAGAAAACAAACTTCCGGCACAACCATTCCACTGTATTCTGCTTGGTTCACAAGATAATCCGTCTCACTCTGACCGATTGTAGAGAAATTATAAAAAGCTACTTTAGACACGACATCATTATTATCCATGCCAAGATAGGAAACCATCAATTTACGCCCGTCTGACGAAAGATCGATATCGACCGGATAACCGGTAATATTCATAGAGGTTTTATTTTTTACAAGCAGCGTTCCCTGCGAATCATAAACATTCACCCAGGTAACCTCCCCATCCTCAAGTACCGCTGCCACAACTCCCTGATTAGACACACGCACTTTTGTCAGAGTATGCTCAACTTCAAAATGTCCGATCTCACCGTTTTTATCGAAAACATAAACGGTATTACCACGCTGATCTCCCACCACAACCGTGGAACCACACACATCAACAATCGGACTCTGCATGGTAAATGTAACATTCCATTGCACTTCATTAGAACCATTTACACAGGTTACACCATTCGGGTTACACTTTAAAATACAGTTTTTCAAACGTACATAAGAAGTCGCCGCATCATCGGTCCGCTCCACACTGCTGATTACCTGATATCCATTTCGCACATGGATACGATTATAAACAACCAGTGCCGTCACTGTAATCAAAACCGCAGTCACAATCAAAATGACTTTTATATGTTCCCGTATTCTGTGCAGCTTCAGTTTTTCTGTCAGACTGAGCATTTCATCACTCTGCATTTTGATATCAGCCTTTTTTCTGTCCGCTGCCGTCCTCTCTTTTATTTTATTTTTCCATGTATCCAAAAATGTGATACTGGGAAGTTTTATAAATTTTAGTCTCTTCATGCCTACTCTGCTCCTTTAGCCTTAGTTCAGAATAGCACAACTTATATACTTATGGAAGTAAAATTTTCTGCCCAGGCAGAATCGTATTTTCATCGTCAATGCCGTTTAGCGCACAAATTTCCACTACTTTATCCAAATTTCCGTAGTACATCTGACTGATGTCTGCCAATGTATCGCCTACTTTTACAGTATAAGAAGCTCTGCCCGGTGCAGAAACTGAAACATCACCGTCTTTCTTCGCCGACAAGTCTGTATCTGTCTCCGGTATGGTCTGCACTGTTTCTGCCGTTTGCGTCCCTTCTGTTTTTTCTGTCTGCTGTTCCACGATTGCTTCACTCTGTCCGATCCCTGCTGTCTGTATCTCTTCTGCCTGTTCTGTCTGTTCTACCCTCATCTTTTCATCTATATGTAACATTACCTGTGCTGTCTGCTGTCCATCATCCAAATACTGACTCTGACTGTCTACATTGCTGGTTAATTTCGCAAGGCTTCTTTCCACTTCTTTCATTTTATCATAATTGTATACCATCGTTACCCCAAGCGCCAACACCGTCACAACCAGAAATCCACCGGCCGCATAAGCCAACTTTCCGTTTGTCGGAATCTTTACTTTCACCTGAGGCAATTTCTTTTTCTCCCGGATAATTTTTCGAAAACGTTTGATCGCATCATCCTGCACGGATTCTTCCTCATCTACAGATTCCCCCTCGCTGCCGGCGATCATATACTCCTGCATTGCAGTATTTTTCTCATAATAGATGTAATATCCCGGCAACTGAACCGTATGCTCTTCTTCCAACAAAAAGAATAAATTTTCCTCCTCTTCCATATCACGGACAATCAGCACCTGATTTTCCTGTCCAAATTCACGTTCAAAGATCTCTACCATTTTTCCGTTCATGACAAACGGCGATTCTCTTGCTGCCTGATACCAGCCGATCACCTGTTTTTCACTGAAATATTTTTCTGCCTGCTTTTTCAGTTCTTCACGAGCAGCACTATCCGGACTAAACGATTCCACCTGCAATGCACTATCTGCAAAAATATATGTCTGCCCTTCCAGATTGTGTACTTCTCCTAAAAGAATTGCCTTTCCCGATTTTCCCTCTGCAGAAATTTTCTCCAAAAATGTCATCACATAATCTTCTACATATACTTTTTTCTCCGTGCTGCCATCCCCGATCTGTCTAACATTTTTGGGCAGCTTCCACTCCTTTTTTGTTTTTTCCATCATTTATTTTGTCACTCCTTTTTTGGATTCAGCGTAACACGAAACAACTGCAGATTTTAGCGAAACAGCGACACAGGACATGCCAATTGCTCGACAAATTTCGCCGCAGAATTTTTTTACAACAAGGAATGATTTGCTGTATTTATGGATATGATTTAGAGCAGAAGCTTCTGTTTAAAGATTTGCAAAAAAAGAAAAAAAGCCAAAGGATACAAAATTTATGCGAACCGTTTTTTCTCCTAAAACACATTACATTGACGGAAAATCAAAAACTGCCCCAAAACTGCTTGCCGCGCAGCTGGGACAGTTATTGTCTTATATATGTACACCGGAAGTTCCCCCGGTCTTTGTATGCATCGGCAGCGACCGTGTCACCGGTGACAGTCTCGGTCCACTGGTAGGAAGCAAACTCCGCTACTGCGATGATTTTATCTTTCCGGTATACGGCACTCTGGATTTTCCCATCCATGCCCTTAACTTAAAAGATGCCATGCGTACAATCAAATCCCTGCATCCGGACAATCCGATCATCGCGATTGATGCTTCGCTCGGCACCAAGCGCCACCAGCATTACATCACCATTTCTCCGGGCAGCTTATGCCCCGGATCGGGTGTGGATAAAAAGCTAATGGAGGTCGGTGATATCTCAATCACCGGGATTATCAATACTTCCGGTGAATACGCCCAGTTCATCCTGCAAACAACCAGACTTTCCACCGTAATGGCACTGGCAGACTGTATCTGTCAGGGGATTTTACTGGCTGTTATGCCCATGCTTTGATCTTGTTGTAGATACCTTCTGCATCCAGGCCGTATTTGTGAAGAAGCGCAACAGCTGCTCCAGATTCACCAAACATATCGTTCATACCGATCTTCATCACCTTTGTCGGGGCATTTTCACTCAGACAGTCGCATACCGCACTGCCAAGTCCACCGATTACAGAATGCTCTTCTACTGTAACCACTCTGCCGGTTTTCTTAGCAGATGCAATAATCAGTTCCTCATCAAGCGGTTTGATCGTATGGATATTGATCACTTCCGCACTGATGCCGTCTTTTTCCAGCATCTCTGCTGCCGCCAGACATTCTGCAACCGGAAGACCGGTAGCTACGATCGTCAGATCCTTGCCCTCACGCAGAACAACACCTTTGCCCAGCTCAAATTTATAATCTTCTCTGTCGTTAATCACCGGAACTGCCAGACGGCCGAAACGAAGATAAACCGGACCTTCATGCTCTACCGCCGCGCGAACAGCTGCCTTTGCCTCCACATCATCTGACGGGCAGATCACTACCATGCCAGGAATACTGCGCATCAGCGCAAGATCCTCGTTACACTGATGAGACGCGCCGTCCTCACCAACAGAAATACCTGCATGTGTCGCGCCGATCTTTACATTCAGGTGTGGATATCCGATAGAATTTCGAACCTGCTCAAAGTTACGTCCTGCCGCAAACATCGCAAAGGAACTGATGAACGGAATCTTGCCTGTTGTCGCAAGCCCCGCCGCGATACCGGTCATATTACATTCTGCGATACCGCAGTCAATGTGACGTTCCGGAAATACTTTTTTAAATGTACCTGTCTTAGTAGCTGCTGCAAGGTCAGCGTCCAGCACTACCAGATTTTCATATTCTTTACCCACTTCTACCAGTGCGTTACCATAGCTCTCTCTGGTTGCGATTTTCTTTACTTCTGACATAATGCTTCACCCACCTTTTCTAAGTCTGCCATAGCAACTGCATACTGCTCATCATTCGGAGCAGTTCCGTGCCATGCTGCCTGATTTTCCATGAAAGATACACCTTTTCCTTTTACTGTCTTCATAACGATCGCAGTCGGCATTCCTTTTGTTGCCTTTGCTTCATCAAACGCTGCTTTGAGCTGATCGAAATCATTGCCGTCCGCCACATTAATTACATGGAAATTGAATGCTTCAAATTTTTTATCGATCGGATACGGGCTGCAGACATCCTCAATCTTACCATCGATCTGAAGACCGTTATTGTCTACGATCACAACAAGATTGTCCAGTTTTCTTGCGCCTGCAAACATCGCAGCTTCCCACACCTGACCTTCCTGAATTTCACCGTCTCCAAGCAATGTATATACACGATAATCTTCATTGCTCATTTTTGCAGAAAGCGCCATACCTACTGCCGCAGAAATGCCCTGTCCGAGAGAACCACTTGACATATCCACACCCGGAATATGCTGCATACACGGATGTCCCTGCAGATAAGATCCAAGCTTACGAAGGGTTGTCAGATCCTCCACAGGAAAATATCCTCTGTGTGCCAGTGTAGAGTAGAGACCCGGAGCTGTATGTCCTTTGGAAAGAACAAAACGGTCTCTATCCGCTTTTTTCGGATCTTTCGGATCAATATTCATCTCTTCAAAATAGAGATAAGTAAATAATTCGGTTGCTGACAGGGATCCGCCCGGATGGCCTGCTTTTGCACTGTGAACTGCCGTAACAATACCTTTACGGATCTCGTTAGCAGTTTTCTGTAACTCTAACTTATTCATGTTTCCCTCCTGAATACTTTATTTCATTGCTGTTCGCTTCAGACCGGTTTAAGACTGCAGTCGAAACTACCGCTATTTATCACTATAGCATAAAAGAGCGGAAATGTACATACATTCCACCCTCTTATTATACTTTTCCGTAAAATTGTTTAGATTTTCTCTTACAATTCCGTCCGGCCTTCCAACGCACGCAGCAAAGTAACCTGATCAATATATTCCAGATCTCCGCCAACCGGTACACCGCTCGCAATACGGCTGACTTTAATCCCAGTCGGTTTAATCAACTTACTGATATACATTGCCGTTGTTTCGCCTTCCAGACTAGAGTTGGTCGCAATGATTACTTCATCCACATCGCCTTGCAGACGCTGCATCAGCTCTTTCAAACGAATATCATTCGGTCCGATACCAAGCATCGGAGAAATTGCGCCGTGCAGCACATGATACACACCTTCGTATTTGCCTGTTTTTTCATAAGCCGCCAGGTCACGAGCATTTTCCACAACCATGATCGTTTTCTGATCGCGTTTCGGATTGCTGCAGATCGGACAAAGTTCGCTGTCTGTTAAAGTACAACACTGCGTACAGTAACGAACATTCTCTTTTGCCTCCACAATCGCCTGCGCAAGCCCCTTCACTTCATCAAGCGGACGGTTAATAATATGAAACGCCAACCGCTGCGCCGATTTTGCTCCCACTCCAGGAAGCTTAGAAAATTCTTCGATCAGACGGCTGATCTGTCTGCTGTAATATTCCATTAGAACGGAAACCCTCCGCCAAGTGCACCACCAAGACCTCCGGTCAGCTTCGCCATCGCCGCACCGGATTCTTCCTCTACTTTACGGAGTGCTTCATTTGTTGCCGCCACAATCAGATCCTCTAACATTTCAATGTCCTCCGGATCAACTACCTCTTCTTTCAGACTAACTCTTAACACTTCTCTTTTACCAGAAATCGTTACTTCCACTGCGCCGCCGCCTGCCGCCGCAGTAAATTCCTTTTCTTCAAGCGCACGCTGATTTTCCTCCATCTGCTTCTGCATTCTCTGTGCCTGTTTCATCAGATTATTCATATTACCCGGCATGCCTCCCGGAAATCCACCTCTTTTTGCCATACTTATATCCTCCTGTTTTTAATTTTTACTTTTTATTTTATTTATGAAGCCGACACTTTAAAAAAAGTCCGCCGGCGAATCATCTACCTCAATCTCAATTCCCTGCACCTGTCGGTGGATCTTTTCATCAATGGAGATATCATTCAAACGCAGACCGTTCGCGGCATAATCTGCTTCCAACACCATCTTTACCTCCACCTGCTTGCCGATTTTATTTGCAATAATATTTTCCAGCAGCTGACGTTTTTCTTCATCCTTAATATACGTCTCACCCAAAAAATCAGAAAACGCCACATACAGCCGGTTATCCGAATCTGCCGGATTAAATTTAGGTTTCGCTCGGGAGAGTACCATATGAAATCTGCCATCGGTCTGCGCAATAATACTACGCCACATCGCGACAACCTGCTGCAGATCCTCCGGCGCCGCTTTGTCCACCGACTGAGAATTTTCTGCAGGCACGCTGTCTTGCTGCTGCATGCCCGAATGATTCTCATAAGACGGTACGCCGCCACAAGATGCATCTCCACGACTGACAACTACCCCTTCAGCAAGTTGCTTTTCCAGATTTCGGATACGCTCCAAAACAGAAGTTAAATCCTGCTCCATCTGTGGGCGACACATTTTGATCAGCGCCACTTCCAGCGCCAGACGTTTGGAAGTCTCATATTTCATGCGATTGCCCAGTTCAGAAAAAATACGAATGTAACGCATCAGTGCATCCTCGCGCACCATTTCCGCTTCTTCCTGCAAAAGTTTCAGATTTTCTGCCGAGACATCCAACACATCCTCAATGTCATCCGATGATTTGAGCAGCAGAAGGTTTCTCAGATACCAGGTAAAATCCGAAACATACTGTCCCAGTTCACGCCCCTGCATCACCAACTCTTCCAGAGACTGCATCAATCCCCGCACATCTCTTTTCAAAATCAGGCGCAGCATACGGCTAAACACCTCTGTATCAACTGCTCCAAGTACATCAAGCACTTGTTCATATGTCAGCTTCTGCCCCGGAAAGAAAGCAATGCACTGATCCAGAAGACTCAGAGCGTCTCGCATAGCTCCGTCCGCCTTTCTGGCAATATAACGAATCGCTTTTTCTTCCGCCTCCACATGCTCAGCATCCAACAGTTCCTGTATACGCTCGCCAATCGTCGTGATGGAAATACGCTTAAAATCATAGCGCTGACAGCGCGATAAAATGGTCACCGGCAATTTATGCGCCTCGGTTGTAGCCAGAATAAAAATCACATACGAGGGTGGCTCTTCTAATGTTTTTAAGAGCGCATTAAACGCACCGATAGACAACATATGAACCTCATCGATAATATATACCTTAAAGCGCCCCTCTGTCGGGGAGTAAGAAACCTCCTCACGGATTTCTCGAATGTTGTCTACTCCGTTATTGGAAGCGGCATCAATTTCAATCACATTCATGGAGCTGCCCGCAGCAATTGCCCGGCAGGTCGCACATTCATTGCACGGGCTTCCATCTACCGGATGCTCGCAGTTAACTGCTTTTGCCATAATTTTGGCAATCGACGTCTTTCCGGTTCCTCTTGTTCCACAAAACAAATACGCATGTCCGATACGGTCTGATTTTATTTGATTTTTCAGTGTCTGCACAATTGCGTCCTGACCCTTTACATCCGCAAAGGTATCAGGACGGAATTTGCGGTATAACGCAGTATATGCCATAAAAATTTAATCTCCAAAACTAATTCCGATTAATTTTGCCTCTTTGACGATCTGATCTTCAGGAGAAACAGCTTTCAGCTTTCCGGCCACATCCTCCAGAGGTACTTTCTTCGTCTTTCCATTTACAATACCGATCATGTAACCAAAATCACCATTCATAATCGCTCTTGCGCCGGCTGCACCCAGTCTGGTAGAAAGTACACGATCGTACGGACACGGACTGCCGCCGCGCTGTGTATGACCCGGAACAGTCACGCGCACCTCCGTACCGCTGCGCTCCTGAATCTTAGCCGCAATTTCATAAGAAACTGTCGGATATTTGTAATCCTTCATATATTCTTTGAGTTCCTTTTTACTCATGGCTGCTTTTTCCTTTGAAATTGCACCCTCCGCAACCGCAATTACGGTAAATCCTTTTCCGGCTTTCGTACGTTTGTCAATTGCTTCAATCACTTTGTCAATATCATATGGAATCTCCGGGATCAGAATAATATCCGCACCACCCGCAATGCCGGCATACAAACAAAGCTGACCAACCTTGTGTCCCATAATTTCCACAATAAATACACGGTTATGAGAAGAAGCCGTTGTATGGATACAGTCAATCGCCTCCGTAGCAATATTTACTGCACTATAAAAGCCGAATGTCATATCTGTGCCGTAAATATCGTTATCGATCGTCTTCGGCATATGAATGATATTCAGTCCCTCTTCGCGGAGAAGATTTGCTGTTTTCTGTGTGCCGTTTCCGCCCAAAATCACCAAGCAATCCAGACGCAGTTTGTAATAATTCTGTTTCATCGCCTCCACTTTATCGAGACCTTTTTCATCCGGAACACGCATCATCTTAAACGGCTGCCTGGACGAACCGATAATGGTGCCTCCTCTGGTAAGAATTCCCGAAAAATCCTGCGCGGTAAGCAGGCGATAATCACCATAAATCAGACCTTTATAACCGTTCATGAAACCATAAACTTCCAGTTCATCCACATTCGTTGCAAGTCCTTTTACAATGCCTCTCATTGTCGCATTCAGCGCCTGACAGTCGCCGCCGCTTGTTAGCATACCCACTCTCAGCATTTCTGATCCCTTCTTTCCCGTAAATCATAACGTCTTTTTTCTAACTATACTACATTTTTATTTTTATCACAATAAATTTTACAGATTTCTTTGACAGCGCGCCATAAATTTGATATACTGCAAATCGGATCACTAAATTGATTCGGATACGGAGAGTTGTCCGAGTGGTTTAAGGTGCGGCTCTCGAAAAGCCGTGTGGCTAATACCCACCGAGGGTTCGAATCCCTTGCTCTCCGCTTATAATGCCCGCAGGCACAAATGTGTTTGTGGGCGTTTGTTATAATTGAGAAAGGATCTCATATCATGGATGGAATTATTTTTGATGTAGACGGCACACTCTGGGATTCCACTGAAGTTGTGGCTGTCGCCTACAACCGCGCAATTTCCGAACTTACGAATCTATCACTTCGGGTAACCGCAGATCAATTAAAAAAATTGTTTGGTAAACCGATGGACGTCATTTTTGCCGAACTGTTGCCAGATCTCCCAAAAGAGCAGCAGACCGCGCTGGCCGAAGCCAGCTTTGCGCAGGAACATATCGAATTAGAGAAAACACCCGGCAGACTTTACGAAGGGGTAGAGGAAATGTTCCGCACTCTCTCCGAAAAATATCCGCTCTATATCGTCAGCAACTGTCAGTGCGGATACATTGAACTGTTTTTAAGAAAAACCGGATTGGGCCGTTATATTAAAGCGCATCTCTGCTTCGGAGAAACCGGCACCTCCAAGGGTCAGACAATCCTTCGGCTGATGCGCGAAAACAATCTGCAGTCACCTGTTTATGTCGGAGACATCCAGGGCGATGCCGATGCCTGCAAAGAAGCCGGTATTCCTTTTGTATATGCCGAATACGGTTTCGGTGACGTTACCAATCCGCAGTATCGCATCAAAACACCTCTGGAGCTGACGGAGCTGTTTTAAATAATGTGCAAAAATCTGTCGAACACATTTCAGTGATTTACAATTGACATTACGCGCAAAACAGGATATGATAACTAAGTCAGTTTCGGATTTTCCAATCTGACAGCTTTTAGAAGCGGTCATTGCCGTTTCACCCAAATATGTCATAACACTTCCACGCAGCCGGGGAGATAGCGGTGCCCTGTACCTGCAATCCGCTACAGCAGGGGTCATACCAATCCGAGGGTTTTTTGCTGTGGAGCTGCCCTTTATAAGTGGCGTTGACATCTGGGTCTTGCACAACAGAAATCTATGAATCGTGTCAGGTCGGGAACGGAGCAGCACTAAGTAGAACCTTCTGTGTGTTGCGAGGGCGCCTGGATTGAGTTAACTGTAGAGGTAACGTCCATGGTGGAAATTCGACGTGCGGTGCGTGGATTATTCACGAAAGCAATAAGCAGTGCATATAAAAAGAATGGATACTCGATGAGTGTTTACACTCAAAAGAGTATCCGTTTCTTTTTATGTATAGGGCGCATGCCTGTGACCGAGCAACTTTTGTTGCGAGGTAGCACTGCTTGGCATGAAGAACTCGTTGCTAACGCAACTGCGCTCGGCACACAGAGTTTGCAAGCAAACTCTTATTCATACCTCTTTACAACGCATGCCCGTGACCGAGCAACTTTTGTTGCGAGGTAACACTGCTGCGCATATAAAGTTCATCACATCTTCGCTTATTTTTCTTCTCTCCAACGTCTCCGTACCATAAATGCCGCTGCTTTCGGCTGACGGTTTCTGGTAAAAATTCCCTTTTTGTTTCCATCCACTCTGCGCAGTCCGGCAGAGGTCATGAAATCTGCAAATGCCCAGATATGCTCGCCGATGACAAAATCACACTCATCCATTGCACGATTGTTTTCCTGCAAATATTCAATCTGATATTCCTCTGAAAACATCACTTCCGGAAGCTTATGAAGTCCGGCCACAGTATCTGCACCATATTCCGTCACGATCACCGGTTTTTTATATTTCTGATTCCAGCTAATCAGATCCTTTTTCATGCGCGGATAAATACTCTCTAATTCACCCGTGCCGACATACCAGCCAAAATAGCGGTTGATACAGATAACATCAAACAGCTGTGATATCTTATCATCCGCAACATCCGTCTGCATTATGCCGGTAATCGGGCGTTCCTGGTCAAGACTACGCATATGCTCTGCCACTTCCGTAAAATAAGTCTGTGCATTCTCCTCCCCTGAATTCGGTTCATTTGTAACACTCCACATCACCACACACGGATGATTTTTATCGCGCTCATACAGTTCTTTCAGCACGTCTTTGTGATGTTCCAATGTCTTTTCATTCACGCGCTCTGCCGTAAATACCGCCTTATCATAAAAGAAATTCATACCAACTGCCGGAACTTCATCAATGATCACGATTCCCTGCCGATCTGCCATCTGCATGATCTCCTCCGAATACGGATAATGCGAAGTGCGGAACGAATTTGCGCCGATCCATTTCAGCAGCTCAAAATCACGCACATTCAGCGCCTCATCCAAACCTTTACCGCGGATATCACTGTCCTCATGTTTTCCAAAGCCTTTGAAGTAAAACGGCTTTTCGTTAATCAGAAATTCCTTATCCGTCACACGAACCGTACGCACGCCAAACGGAAGGCTATATTCATCCTCTCCCATTGTCACCCTCAAGGTATAAAGATATGCCGTGCCTGGCTGCCAGAGATGAACATTTGCGATCGTAACCTCACCATTTCGCGTCTCTGCAGACGCAACCATATTCCCCTGTTCATCTAAAACCGTTACCTGTACCGGAAGCTCTTCGCCATACGTCATGATTTCAAATTTTACCAGACCGTCATTTCCATTTACATCCGTCTTTACGGTAATATCAGAAATATAATCCTTCGGCGTGCAATATAGACGAACCGGACGATGTATACCGGAATAATTAAAAAAATCAAACCAATATTCCTGTTCCAGACGCCCTTCCGGATAGAGATCACTTTTCTTTATTCCCACTTCTCCGCACGGAATACAGGTCCAATCCAGCATATTGCTGACCGCTACTGTTACGCGATTGTCTCCCGCCTTCACCTTCTCTGTAATTTCCACTTCAAACGGCATAAATCCACCTTTATGGCGCGTCACTTCCGCTCCGTTCACATACACAACCGCATGCTGTGTTACACTGCCAAATCTAAGTACAATTCTCTGATTCTCCCACAGCTTTGGCACGGAAAACACCCTCTCATACCACACCCATCCGACATGATCACGCAGTTTTCTGTCTGTTGTAATATCATTGTAGCTTGCCGGTACCGGCATTTCTATGGTATTTTCCAGACCGTTTTCATACCACTTATTTTTAAAACCTTCTTCTAAAAATTGCTCCTGCTTAAACTGCCAGATTCCATTCAGTTCCTTTATCTGACGGCTGGCATTATCAATTGGAAATAACATTGTAATCCCCCTTTTTCTGATACTTTCTGTATATTCCATCTCTATTACTCACAGCGTAAAATGTCATTTCTATTTTAGCACAATTTTCCAAAAACAAATACTTTATTTGACCATTTGCAGATATTTCTGTATACTGATTTCAAAGATACAACATATACCTCATAGGGGGATTTAATAATGCCAGCCACACATGATAATTATGAAATTCAAAAAGCCGCCGCGCAAAAATATTTTTTAAATTTTGATCAGCAAACTATCATTGATACATTTCAACTAAAAAATGATCCTAAATACATTTACATCACTTTTTTGGAAACTCCTTATCGGATTGACCGCATCTCCGGAGAAATTAAAAAAAGCAGCGACCATTTTGCCACTGCCTCTCCTGCTGGATTTAATGAAGTACTTTCTATTTTTGATTTGCTCTGTCATAGCCAAAAACAGTTTCAACCTTCCGGAAATTGGGCTCCGGTCAACAGTCTGAAAGGCCGTCCGCGCACAATCGGAGTCGGCACCGGACTGTATGAGACCAGTTCACACGTTTTTGACTCTGACCCTATAAAGTTCCGCACCGCCTGTGAAAAACTGGGTGGTATTCCCGAAAAATACGGCGACATCAGTTATCGTTTCCGCGTATTCGATACTATGTCTGTCATTCTGAAGTTTTATCTGTCCGATGAAGAATTTCCGGCACAAACTACCATTCTATGGGATGAAAATACACTAGAATCCATTTATTATGAGACTACATTTTATATTGCACATTTCCTGCTGCAAACACTGGAAATGTTTTGTCGGAATTAATTTCTACTCATATATCTTCACACCACGTACATATTTCGCACAGATTCCCAATAGATCCAGTGATAAATAGGCCGCCCGCTCCATGCGGTCTTCCACCGGCATCTCACGCACCATCGGCATAATACTGTCATCCAGCACAACAGCGTCAAATTCACATCCACTATCAAAACTACCGACATTTCCGAAAAATGCCCCGCCGCCTTTCGTTGCCAAATAAAATGCCTCAGCGAAGGTAAGGGGTCTGCAGGTATCGTCCACCAATCGCCAATACATTTTAGAAACCTGTATCGCATCTGTGACTGCACGAAACATAGATTCCGTGTGACCTCCTGCAACATCACTTCCTAATCCGATTTTCAAACCTTTTTCCAGATATCTGCGGATTGGCGCTATTCCTGAAGAAAGATTCAGATTGGATGCCGGACAATGTGCGATAAATACACCATTTTCTTTCATCAGATCCGTTTCCGCTTCTCCTGAATACACGCAATGTGCCATGATCGTTCTCGCATTTCCGCCAAACAGACCAAATTTATCATAGACTTCTCCATAAAAACGCGACTGCGGACACAGTTCTTTTACAAACTCTATCTCGCCTAAATTTTCTGATAAATGTGACTGTACCGGTATCCCATATACTTCCTGTATTTTCTGCAATTCTTCCATCAGTTCATCGCTGCAGCTCGGAACAAATCGCGGAGTCAAAATCGGATATGTTCTTTCAAACTTTCCCTGTACGGTTTCCAGCCACTCGCGCGTTGCGCGCGCAGATTCCCGATAATCTTTTTCCTGCAATTCCGGAATTGACTCCCGATCCATATTTACCTTTCCAACATAGGAAATCAGTCCAGTCTTCTCCATCTCTTCCATTAAAATCTCTGTAGCCTGCGGATGAAGTGTTGCAAACATGCAAACTCTTGCTGTAGCACTTTTGCGCATTTGCTCCGCAAAAATAGCATACGCTTTTTTCGCATATTCTCTATCCTGATATCTGGTTTCCTCCGGAAACGTCTGTCGGTCAAGCCACGGCATCAGCTCAAGATCCATACCGGTTCCCCGAAACGCAAACTGCGGTGCATGGATATGCAGATCAATCATTCCCGGAAAAATCAATTTTCCACTATAATCTTCCAGTGGCAACTCCCGATATTCTTCCGGAAGTTTCTCATATATACCACCGCTTTTTCCTTCTATACACACAAGGTAGCCATTTTTTACCGTACCAAGTTCTGTCTGTGATTTACTGTAACAAATATCTCCTTTTAAAACAAATTTTTCCATAATAATTTTATAAACTCCTTTATTCTCTTTTCCTCGCCGAAAATATTTTCCCATTATCGATGCCATTCCAGTTCTTTTGCCGGTGTAATCACATACGCATTCTCACCTTCTCCTGTGCGCATGATCACATTGCGAATACCTGCTTGAATAATCATTCGCGCACATAATGGGCATGGCTTTGCCTGATGAACCGAATTATCCTCCGGATTTACCCCTGCCAGATATAGATCTGCCCCAAGCGTCTGCTCTCTTGAACAATTAAGCAGCGCATTCTGCTCCGCATGAATCGCCCTACAGATATCATACCCCTGCCCCTGATGCAGATCCTGTTCAATCCGCGGACATCTGCCGATATCACAGCAGTTCTCAAAACCGCGGGGCGAACCGTTATACCCTGTGGAAACCACCACATCGTCTTTTACAATCACTGCACCATATTTCCGCTTGATGCAGGTGCTCCTGTAAGCAAACGTCTCCGCGACATTCAAATACGTATTGATCTTTGAAATCCGTTTGTTGCCCTGTGGTTTAACCATGTTTTCACTCTCCGTTATTGTGTTTAGAAATTAATTTTTCCTGTTTTCATTTGTCTATCCATTTTTTCCGTTGCAGAAAATCCTACCTCTTCTAATTGCCCACAGACAGCCTTCCTCATCTCCCTGCCCTGTTCCAAAACATCCTCCACAATACAATATAGGTACTCCGGCTTCCGCAAATCCCTAATATCAGCAAATATTGCATTAGCCGTCACCAGTACATCACACATATAAAAAGCATTATCTTTGAACAGATTACCTTCAATATAGATTCCCTACACTTCAATAAAAAGACAACAGAGCGTGACCACCGTACCCGTTACAATTTCACCGCGTTTCTCCTGTTCAATCAGTTTTTTCATCTCAGGAGAAATTTCCAGACTATCACCTTTCATCATTCCCAATACATAATCCCATTTTTTGTCTGCACGAACTAATCTCTGTGTACCACTCCGTTTCTTCCAACATTAACAGCATACCATATTCCTTGACATATATCCACTGCTTCCTTCCCAATAGCTGACAGACCTAAAATGAAATTTGGAGCTTTTCTTTTATTTTCAATATGATATAATTTGAAATATGTTACGCCATAAAGAAAATCTATCATTTACAAAAAACGTTTGTATAATGTCCCTCTTTTTGAAAGGAAATCTACCATGAGATTGCGACCGTATAACCCAAATAACGATTTTGAATATCTAAAAAAATGGATTAACAATGAAAAAATTCATGCTTTTTGGTGCGCGAATCTTTTACCATATCCTATTACTATAAATTCTTTTCATACTTTTCTAGAAAAACTTTTAATGAATCAAGCAAACATCGCTTATGTAGCAACAACTACTAATGATCAGCCGATAGGTTTCTTTTGTTATTCTATTAACACAGAAGACAATACTGGGTTTCTCAAATTTGTAATTGTTGATAATACTAAACGTGGAAGTGGTTATGGAAGCAAAATGTTGCTTCAAGCACTGCAATATGCTTTTAATACAACAGGCGTAAGATTAGTACAACTAAATGTATTTAACGAAAACTCTTTGGCTAAACATTGCTATGAAAAGATTGGTTTCACCGAAAGATATGTTGATAAAAACATATTCAGATACGAAAATGAATTATGGAGTAGGTGTAATATGATAATCTCTAAACATCAGCTTCTGGCAAAAATACAGCATCTTGAGCTTGAATAAGAAATTTTGTATCTTCCTAAAATCGATATCCTCAATTAATCTATCATACTGCATACCAAGAGCCGGAACACTGCATAAACAGCAATGATTCCGGCTCTTCATTTTTTACACTCATATCAATCGTATCTTCTATGCCTCTGACGTCAGCTTAAACACTTTCGCATCATGACATCCAAGTGTAAACGTTATCTCCCCTTCTGCCACTCCAAGATCCCTGTGTTCCCATAAATCACGCACTACTGTTTTTTCAGAAATACCAAGATCTGCAAAGCTGACAGAAAAAGTTTCTGTCCATCCGGCTGTATTGAACACTGCCAGATATTGATTTCCTTCTACATCCTGTGTCTGCCATGCGATCAGTTCCATATTACGGATAATCTGACGCGCACCGGAAGTTTCTTTCAGAAGAGCCAGCACTTCTTCGTTTGTCAACAGACTCTTTGTCCACTCATCCATATCGGTCATCTCGCAGCCAAGCATCAACGGCGAACGGAAAATACACCACAGCGTCATCATCGTACGCTGTTCTTCCTTGGAAAGTCTGGTCTGGCGATCGCCAAGCCCATGCTCGCATCCGCGCAGAGAAATGTGCCCAAGCGGCAGCATATCGCAGTCCGGCCAGCAACCTTCTGATACATACGGGCTCCAGTTATTACATCTGGTAAACATTTCCATGATGTTGCCCCAGCTGTCCCAGAGATCATTTGTAATACGCCACATATTTGCATTTTTGCAGAGATGTTCTGCCTTATCCACCATTGCCGGTCCCGGAGAAAGACTTAATACAATCGGACGACCTACCTTATCAATTGCTCTGCGGAGCAATTCAATTTCATCGCCACCGTAGGAAATAGATGTTTCATCGCCCGGACGGCCGTATTTTACACAGATATCATCCACTTTGATAAAATCCACACCCCAGGAAGCATACAGTTCGATAATGGAATCATAATATGCCTGTGCCCCCGGTTTGGTGGTATCTACACCATACATATCCGTATTCCAAGAACAGATAGAACACGGATGAGCAATCTCTCTTGCCGTATAGTCCGTACCTTTAATCTTTACATTTGCAGCCACTGCCTGACGCGGAATGCCTCGCATAATGTGGATACCGAATTTCAGCCCTTTACTATGTACATATTCTGCAATCGGTCCAAAACCTTTGCCATCTGCCGCTGACGGAAAACGATTTGCCGCCGGAATCACCCTGCCGTATTCATCCATGCAAAGATCTGCAAACTTATTATAATGGCTGGAATCTGCTGTCGGCTCATACCACTGAATATCACAAACAACATATTCCCATCCATACTGTTTTAAATGCTCTGCCATATAATCGGCATTCTGAAGCAATTCTTTTTCTGTCACAGAAGCACCATAGCAATCCCAGCTGTTCCACCCCATCGGCGGGGTTTTTGCAAAATTATTTTTATTCATTATACCCACTCTCCTTTTTATACCGTAATTTTTCTCTTTTCATGTTCGGCTGCGACTTCCTCAACACTCTTTTCGCGCACGCGCACTGCTCCCTTATATCCTTCATTTGTTGGAATCAGATTACCTTTGGCAAGATTTTCTTTTGCCTGCGCAATTCCTTCCGCATACTGCGGCAGCCACTGTTCCTGCGCCACAAGCATCTCATCAATCATCTGCCAGATCTCCGGCGGATTGCAGACAGCACCTGTCAACGGATCCATCAATGCCGCCTGTTTCAGCAGATTTACATCACCATGAACAGCTGCTTCCACAGAAAGTTTCTGTACCCAGATTGACTGTGAACAGACAGCTGCGCAACCCAGCGGTAAATCGCCGATCTTCGGCACACTGATACCGTTTCCATCTACATAACACGGTACTTCTACCACACTTTCATCCGGCAAATTTGTAATACATCCATCGTTCATCATATTAAAATGACCGCGGTACATTTTGCCGGTTTCCAGCGATTCGATAATATAAGAGCAATGCTCTTTTCCACGTTCAGAACCATCCAGCTTCTTCGGCGGTTCTGCCAGAATCTTCGGATAATCCGTTTCAAACCAGTTACGCTCTTCTCTTGTCACCCGCAGATACCCGCCGGTTTCGCCATTGATCCAGCTGTCCAGATTAATCCAGTCTTTAATTTCATCCGGACGTTTGCGGTACCATGCCACATATTCAGAAAGATGTCCATTTGACTCCGTCGAATAGTAACCAAAACGTTTCAGGATATCAATACGTACTTTCTCCTCTTCGCGGAATTTTTCATGCGCCTCAAAGCACGGCAGAATCTTGTCAAGCAACTCCTCACCATTATGTTTTACAGAAATATACCAGGTCTGATGATTAATACCTGCACAGGTAATATCAAGTTCGTCTCTCGGAATACCAAGGACTTCCGCAATCTGCATTTCCCCGTGAATTTCTCCGTGACACAGACCAATTGTCTTTACTCCACCATATTTATTGCAAGCCCAGGTTGCCATCGCGTTCGGATTGGAATAATTCAGCATGATTGCGCCCGGTTCCGCCACCTCGCGGATGTCCTTGCAGAAATCAAGCATTGCCGCAATCACACGCTGACCGTACATAATTCCTCCGGTACACAGCGTGTCACCAACACACTGATCCACGCCATATTTCAGCGGAATCTCAATATCTGTTTCAAATGCTTCGAGACCACCAATACGGACACAATTTACAATATATCTCGCATCTTTAAACGCTTCTCTTCTATCTGTCGTTGCAAAAATCTTCACCGGAATATGGTTTGCATCCAGATCCCTCTGACAAAGCGCGCGTGTCTTTTCCAGATTGTCCGCATTAATATCCGTAAACGCGATCTCTGCGCTTCTCAGCTCCGGCACCGACATAATGTCTGTGAATAAGGTGCGTGCAAACACCAAACTTCCTGCACCGATAAATGCTATCTTAAAACTCATTTCAAAAACCCTCCCGTGTCGTTTTTTCTTATTATAAATACAGATATTTTTTCATGTGGAAACTATTGTTGAAGGTCTTTTCAAATGCAAGATATTGTCGTATTTCTTTTTTTATGCTACACTATACATAACACAATTATTATTCAAAATCGAGGAAAACAGATGAGTTTCTATGATTTAAAAAAACGTTACGCCTATATTAACGCCTTCTATGCTCTATCCCTCAAGGAATATCAGATGAATCTACATACACATCCGCGCTGCGAGATTATGTATGTGACTCAGGGAAGCTGTCAAATTTACGTTGGCGAAAAAGAATTTTCGCTTGGAACACGTCAGTTTATTTTTCTGGATGCCAATATCCCGCACAAATTACTGATAGCGAATGGTTCCTTTTGTTCTATTTTAAATCTGGAGTTTTCCTGCCATGAAACACAAATGCCACTGCGTCTGGATTTTCAAGAGCTGCAAAACGAAAGCTCTTCTTTCCGACAGTTCCGTCAAAAAAAAGAGCCTTATTTCATCGGTACAGATAACGAAAATCTAGGCTACGCTTTAAAAGATCTGATTTCTCATCTAAAAAAAAATCTAAATCTGGAAATGCTGTATATGAACCATCAAAAACGTATTTCCGACAAAGAATATAGCGAACAGATTTCCTCTGATCAACTCTATCTCATTCGTCTGCTGTTTTTCCGGACTTTGGTAGAGCTGTCCCTCTGTCATCAGAAAACCTCCGCACCGGCAGGCACCGTTTATCTGAAGAGAGCCCTGTCTTACATTGATTCGCATCTGATGGAAGATCTACGTATTCCTCAAATTGCCGAATATGCCGGAATTCATAAGTCATACCTGCATTCCCTTTTTTCTCAGCAGCTGAACTGCACCATCACCGATTATATCAATCGACACAGACTGGAACAGGCCGCATTTCTACTGGTTAACAGTACCTTTTCCATAACAGATATCGCTTTTTCAACCGGTTACAACAGTCGCCAGCACTTTGGCAGTACCTTTGAAAAATATTATGGCATCAGCCCGCGCGCATATAGACAGCTTCATGAGAAACAATTAAATCCCACTACCGGCAGCGGACAGTTTACGCTCAGAAAAAGCGGTGTGTGGGAAAGTGTAAGCATGAGGCCTTAACTGCCGCTTTATTGTCCCCCTCACTCCAACCATGATTTCTTTATAAAAAACATTACCAGAAAGGAGACTTACCACTGACTACGCTACTCTTATTTATCTCTATTGTTTTATTATCCTGTTCCCTTTTAAAGAAAATGTCCGGGCGTCTCGGCATACCTTCTCTACTGACATTTATTTTATTGGGAATGCTGCTCGGCTCCGACGGACTTTTTAAAATTCCTTTTGAAGACTATCAATTTGCAGAACAGCTCAGCACGCTTGCTCTGCTTTTCATCATGTTTTACGGCGGTTTTGGAACGAACTGGAATGCCGCCAGACCGGCAGCCGCCGTTTCTGTCGTGCTCTCCAGCGCCGGAACCATCGTAACCGCTCTGCTGACTGGGTTATTTTGTCATTTTGTTTTAAAAATGCCGCTGTTAGAAGGATTCCTTTGCGGCGCAATGCTTGGATCTACAGATGCGGCCTCTGTATTCTCCATTCTGCGTTCCAGAAAACTTGCCTTAAAAGAAAACACCGCACCGCTTCTGGAAGTAGAAAGCGGTTCGAACGATCCATTTGCTTATATGCTGACTGCCGTATTGCTTACCGCTATGGAAACCGGTATTACTCCATTTTCCGCAATCGGTCTTCTGTTTACCCAAATCCTGTTCGGTCTTCTGTTTGGATTTGGAATCGGTTTTTTCATACGCTGGCTCATGAAAAACCAACCATTTGATACCTTTGGAATGGAAACTATTTTTATTGTTGCCGTCGCTCTGTTCAGCTATGCCGCCCCAGCTTCACTCGGTGGAAACGGCTTTCTAAGCGTTTATATCGTCGGTATCCTTCTTGGAAACAGCCGACTTCCAGACAAAGCTACTCTGGTTCCGTTTTTTGATGGTGTAACAGGCACTATGCAGGCACTGCTTTTTTTCCTGCTTGGTCTGCTGTCTTTTCCATCCCGGATGTTGCATGTACTGTTTTCTGCACTTGGAATTTCTTTATTTCTCATGTTTGTGGCTCGTCCGGCAGTTGTTTTCCTTTTTATGGCTCCATTTGGCGGAAGCCTTGCAAAACGCATCTTGATCTCATTTTCCGGTCTGCGCGGTGCTGCTTCCATTGCCTTTGCAATTACCGCTGTACTTAGTCCTGCCCACATGGAAAACGACCTCTTCCATATCGTATTCGTCGCCGTCCTCTTTTCAATTGCAATACAAGGCTCGCTTCTGCCAATTGTTTCCAAACGGCTGGATATGATTGACGAACATGGCAATGTACTGAAAACGTTTACAGACTATGTAGATGAAACACCCGTAAATTTCATTCAATTTGAAATAAACACCTCTCACTCCTGGTGCGGAAAATGTGTTTCTGAACTGACACTTCCCCCGGATTCTATTTTAGTTGATCTGAAAAGAAAAGACATGCAGATGGTTCCCAAAGGAGATACCCTTCTGCATGCCGGTGATATTTTAGTTATGTGCGCATTAGAGCACGAAAGTAAACCTGACTTTTTCCTGACAGAAAAAATTCTTCAGAAAAACGATCTCATAGACGGAACCACGCTGTCCTCTCTTTCCCACGAACCCGGATCACTGGTTGTTTTAATACAGCGCGGTCATGAATATCTGATTCCGGACGGGAATACTCAACTACATCCTGGCGATCGTTTACTTCTCCATCACACTGAAAATTTCTGAAAATAGAATTTTTATTCCGTTTCTTTTGGCGGAACAGGTGCTCTCTTGAGCGCCTTTTTCTTTTCCCGCAGTTCTCGAAAAAAGCTGCTCAGCATTTCGCTGCACTCTTTTTCCAGAATACCGCGCACCACTTCTACCTTATGATTGAAACCATCCATCTCTAAGATATTAAGAACAGAACCGGCACACCCCGCTTTCGCATTCATACTGCCGATCACCGCTTTTGTAAGGCGTGCCTGCATCATCGCTCCCGCACACATCTGGCAAGGTTCCAAGGTGACATACATGGTGCACCCTTCCAAACGCCAATCCCCCAGTTTTTTCGCCGCCTTACGGATTGCGTTTAACTCTGCATGAGAAAGTGTATTATGATCTGTATTTCTGCGATTATACCCTCTGGCAATGATTTTTCCCTCATATACAATCACACAGCCAATCGGCACTTCCTCCAACAGATATGCTTTTTTCGCCTGCCGGATGGCCTCACGCATATATTTTTCATGCAGCTGCAGATTTTCCTCCTCTGACAAGTTACTGTTTTGCATAAAGTTCTACAATTCCCTTCAGCACTTCTACTGCCTTATCCATCCCTTCAACGGTAATGTGCTCATACTGTCCATGATATGCATAACCACCAGTACCCAAATTCGGGCACGGAAGCCCCATAAATGACAGTCGCGCACCGTCTGTACCTCCACGAATCGGCACTGTTACCGGTGCAAGACCCGCGCTCTTTGCCGCAAGCTTCGCATTTTCAATCAAATGCATGCACGGTTCAATTTTTTCCTTCATGTTGCGGTACTGCTGAGTAATTTCCAGACTTACTGTGCCTGCGCCATATTTTTCATTCAAAAGCTTTTCAATATGACGCATCGTTTCCTGACGACACTCAAACATTGCTTCACTATGATCGCGGATAATATAATCCATCTCCGCTGACGATACGTCACCCTTTATATCGTGCAAATGGAAGAATCCTTCGTAACCATCCGTATCACGCGGCGTATCGCCGGACGGCAGCATCGCATTAAATTCCATCGCCACAAGAGCCGCATTAATCATTGTATCCTTGCTGCTGCCCGGGTGTACGGAAAATCCTTTAATTATTACCTTTGCGTCACAGGCATTAAAGTTCTCATATTCGATCTCATTTTCCGCACCACCGTCTACCGTATAAGCAAACTCCGCGCCAAATCCAGGCACATCAAATGCATCCGCACCGCATCCAATCTCCTCATCCGGTGTAAAACCAATGCAAACGGTTCCATGCGGAATATTCTCTGTCAGCAATATTTCCGCTAATGTCATAATTTCTGCAATTCCAGCCTTATCATCCGCTCCAAGCAGAGTTGTTCCATCTGTCGTAATCAGCGTACGTCCTTTTAACTCCGGAAGATGCGGAAAATCTTTTACACTCAATACACAACCGCTTTCTCCAAGCATGACATCCCCGCCGTCATAATTTTCGATCATCTGCGGTTTTACATTTTCTCCAGAGAAATCCGGCGCTGTATCCATATGCGCAACAAAACCAATCTTCGGTGCATGCTCGTATCCTTTCGTTGCCGGAATCATACCATATACATATCCTGTTTTGTCTACACGGGCATCAGAAATGCCAAGTTCTTTCATTTCTGCTACAAGTTGATTCGCCAGATCAAGCTGACGCAGCGTACTCGGTGTCGTCTTACTCGTCTCGTCACTTGTGGTAAATACCTTTACATAATTTAATAAACGTTCATATGCTCTCATTTTTCTGTCTCCTTTTTTATTTTCAACATACTCTTTTTTTCAAAAATATATCGGTATTCTGTATCATTTTGGCAAACTAGCGCTCAATTCCATCCCGTGCCGGCATTCCTTTCTGAAACGGATGCTTGCGCATACAAATCTCAGATACATAATCTGCTCGTTCCATCAAAGCCTCGCTTGGTCCCTGCCCGGTCAGGATTACTTCCAGATGTTCCGGCTTCTGATCCAGAAAATTCAGCAGCAGCTGTTCCTCCAGCAGTCCTGCACCGATTGTATAAATAATCTCATCCAGAAACAGAACATCATATTCTTCTTCCGCCGCTTTTTCCGTCACCGTTTTCAGCTGCTGCGCATAAAAAATCCGCCGCTGCGCTTTCTCCTCCTCTGTCATCTGAAAACTGAATTTTTCTTCTTCAAGACCATCAATAATCGTAACATTATCTGCTTTTTCAAGGATCTTCCGCTCATTCGTACGATTATTTTTCATAAACTGGTACAGCAATACCTGCAGACCGCAGCCTGCCGCCCGCATACAAAGCCCCATTCCTGCTGTTGTCTTTCCTTTCCCATCTCCACAGTAAATATGAACCAGCCCCAATGATTTATTCATGTTTTTCTCCATTCTGTCATCTGCTCTACGGCATAGCTCTGACTATTTTATTCTTTTTCCATTATACATTCCCCTTCTCTGACAAACAAGTCTGATTTTCCAGTCATTGATATTTACAAAGATTGCCCTTTCGTGTAAGATATGATACAGAAATATTTTCGCTGCGCTGTTTTACGCGCCGCAGCTGCCACAATATTAGGAAGGATTCATTATGAAACATACGTTTTCACGGAAATTTTCCGTCTTTTTACTGAGCATGGGACTGACAGTATCTTTCACATTTCCCGCTGCAGCCGCAACCGACGACACACTCGGTCATTCTTCTGTCCTTCAACATGAATGGCCGGATCTTCAAGAGATTGTCCGGACACAGGAAGTCTCTGCTTTTTCATCAGCCAATACCTTCTTTTTACAGAAACCACCACTCTCAGGACAAGCTTTGACGGATTTTCTTGAAAAGTTCCCTTTTTCTCTGGAAGGCGGTTCCTTTTTTATAAATGAATTGTATGGTTTTCCTATGCAGCTACCGCCGGAATATTTTCCAGAAACGCAATATAAAAATGGTCGGCTGATCACACGCAGTTCCTGGATACTGTTAGAACAGGAAATTGCTGACCGTTTGGAGCAATACCAGGGGGACTGGTCTGTTTATATTAAAAATCTGGAAAACGGGAAAACGATCCAGATTAACGAACACAGTATGGAATCTGCCAGTCTGATCAAACTATATATCGCCGGAGCCACCTATGAACTAATTGAGCAGGGAAAAATAGAAGAAACAGATACTATTACTACTGCTCTGAATCGAATGATTACCGTCAGCGATAACGAATCCTCCAATGTATTAGTTCGCGCTATGTGTCAGGAAGGAGAAGATTTTCAGGATGGACTTGACGTCGTAAATGATTTTATCACGCGTCACGGTTTCACGAACACTGTACAGGTAAACGGTATTGCCGACCCCAGTCTGTGGGTATCGGACGGCCGTGTCAATATGACCTCTGCAGCCGACTGCGGAAAACTGTTGGAAATGGTTTACAATGCAGAACTGGTTTCTCATTTTAGTTCTTTTCGCTTTGAAGTACTGCTAAATAAACAAGAAGTAAACTATAAAATTCCAGATGGCCTGCCCGAAGGTGTACATATTTCACACAAAACCGGAGAAGTAGACGACACAGAAAATGATGTAGCCATTATCTACACCCCTTACGGAGATTACATCTTCTGTATTTTATCCACGGATCTGACCGATACCAGCTCTGCTGTAGAGCACATCCATGAGATCACGCGATTGGTTTATGATTATTTCGTAACAGATGCAGAAATTACCGAAACAGATTCTCCTGTATCTCTCAGCATTCTATACCAACTCAGCCAATCTGCGCGCACAAATAAATCGGCACTTGAGCAACAGCAGCAATACTATACAAACTATTAAAAGGAGATTCCGCGATGTTTCGTTTATGGGGAAAAATATGGCAGGACAATCACCTGCTGCGCGACGTAACAATCTGTGATGCTTCTGATGATACCCGCACACATAAAATATTTCGAGCACTGGATGAAATCTGTATGCAGCTTGATCTTGGAAAACCAATCTGGCTGGACCACAATATCACAGATTTCAAACGCCATAGCCGCACACGCTTTACCGCCGACAGTTTTGTCGAAGAAATTGATTTTGATTATCTGGAAATTCATGTGATTGAAGAAGATTAAAAAAGACCTGCCATGCCGGCTCATCCGGTATCGCAGGTCTTCATTTCCTTACGGAATCAGATTTCTTTTTTCTCCGCGCAAAAATGCTTCAATATTTAAAAACACTTCTTCCGTCAAACGCTGTCTTGCTTCTCCGGTAGCCCACGCAATGTGAGGCGTAACGATCAGTTTCCCGCTGTCCTGCATCTCCAGCAACGGATTTCCCGCCTTCATCGGTTCCACCGAAATCACATCCAGCCCGGCACCCGCAATCATATTTTCTTTTAATGCGGTCACCAGATCACTTTCATTCACAATCGGTCCTCTCGCTACATTGATCAAAATCGCGCTGGATTTCATCTTTTTCAGATTCTCAAGATTCATCAGGTTTTCGGTCGCCGGGCCCAAAGGCGCATGGATGGAAACAATATCTGATTCTGCAAGCAACACATCCAAATTCACAGCCTGATAATCCTGATTTTTATTTTTACCGGATGTAGAATAATATAAGACTCTGCATCCAAATACCTGCGCAATCTGCGCTACCTTTTTTCCGATTGCTCCAAGTCCGATAATTCCCCAGGTTTTTCCCACCAATTCAAAAATCTTTTTGTCAAAATGGCAGAAAATATCAGACTTCACATATTCTCCTGATTTCACGTACTGATCATAATATGCCAACTGATTCGTCAGATACAATGCCAGCGCAAGGGTATGCTGCGCAACAGAGTCCGTAGAGTAACCGCCCACATTTGCGACGGCAATACCTCTGCTGTCCGTATAAGCCTTGTCAATCATATTGTATCCAGTGGCTGTAATGGCAATCATCTTTACCTTTTCCGCTTTGCCAAGCGTCTGCGCATTCATCGGCACTTTATTGACAATAATAATCTCTGCATCTTTTACCTTTTCCGGTGTGTCTTCTGCGGTGGACTGGCTGTAAACCGTCACTTCCCCCAGTTTTTCAAAGACCGAAATATCAACGTCAGCGCCCAACGCATTCCGTTCTAATAAAACAATTTTCATCTTTATAGTTCCTTTACTGTTTTCTTCGACACGCTCGATGTTCGTTGCACTCACATTCGCAGCGTTCTGGTTATCACATACCTTGCTCCGAACGCTCATCTCGCATGCTTCGCACTGCTCGATGTTCGTTGCACTCACATTTCGCAGCGTTCTGATCATCATTTACCTCGCTCCGAACGCTCATCTCGCGTGCTCCAGCACGCTCGATGTTCGTTGCACTCACATTTCATTCCTTCGTCACTCGCAGCTATCTGTAAACAGATGCTGCGAGTTCCTTGGTCTGCAGCGTTCGTCGCTTATCGTTCATTGTATCAGTTCGGCGCTTTGTTGTAAATGTAATCACGCCAGAAATTCTGCTAAAACATCCCGAATAATCCGCTCCTGCTCTTTTGAATCCATCTGCCGCAAAATTTCCCGGTTCCGTTCCTTTTCCTGTTGTGAAACAACCGCAGTTTCCTTCATTCCCTCCTTAATTTTTGCCAAATTCGTTTTCAATTCCCGTTTTTCCCGCTGCGCTCTGGTTTCCGGATACTGCTCTTTTTTTCTATGAAGTCCTATAATTGCCGGCACCTTGTTTTTCTTTTCAATCTCTGTTTCGGTTGATGCAGCTGCAGCCTCCTCTATCTCTATTTCCTTATGATCTGCTGCTATTCCACTGTGGCAAAGATAATCTTCCAATCTTATCTGCAAATAATTTGCCTTATATGAAGTATCATTCCACAAATACACCAGCAGATTTACTGTGGCTACACCAAACATGGTCCAAACCATATTCTGCATCTGCTGCACCGGAAGTTCAAAACGATATCCATATGCTATACCTGATGCCAGAATAGCGATTCCCACAAGTACCAGCCCCGCAGCCAACCGTTTCCACTGCTGGAAACGCAGGTGGAAAAACCGGTAATCCATAAGAACACGTTTTACAAAAACAGAAATATTCATTGTATCGGCACTCCGTTTCCGATTTGTCCGAAATCGAAATTGCAGCTGTTTCATAAAGTCTTTTTTCTCAACAGATACATTTGATACTTCCCGAATCAGCTGTCCATACCGTCTGCTCAAGATAAGCTGGCAGATCATTCCCAGCAATCCGGCTGCTGCGGCTGCATAAATCAGTGCGTTTGTCTGTACAATTGTTGCTAACATAGATGTTCCCCCTTAATAAATAAATGTTGGTTTATGTACCCATACAGACTTCTAAGTATCTGTATGGAAGTTCGCTGACGCATACCGCATTTTCTTCCCGGGTAAAAATGCTGTCCTCGTCATTTGCAAAGTATAAGCCCAAAATTTATTTTTGCAAAGCACTTTCGCTCGACAAAAAAAGCCTGTAAATATCACATTTACAGACTTTTTCTTTGATGAATTTCTTCATGTAAATACATTGAAAAATTAATTTAATTCCTTTAAAAATCCGCGTACCAAACGTACACTATTCTCCGCCGCCATTTTTTCAAAAGTACCGTAATCCATATCAGCGCTGTCATCTGCCTTATCTGAGATTGCTCGAATAATCACAAACGGCACTTCATTTAACCATGCTGTCTGGGCGATTGCCGCACCTTCCATTTCTGTGCAGAAGCCTCCGAATTCTGTCGAAATTTTCTCCTTGCGGACCTTATCTGAAATAAATTGATCCCCGCTCACTATACGTCCCTCGAAAACACCGATATCCGGATTTACCTTCTTGGATACCTCCTTCGCAATCGTTCTCAAGCCTTCATCCGCTGTGAAGGAAAATACACTCATCTGCGGAATCTGTCCCAGCGGATAACCGAAATTTACCGCATCCATATCGTGATGTACCACGTCTGTGGAAACTACGATATCACCAATATTAATCTCTGCCTTCAGAGATCCTGCCACACCGGTATTTAATACTGCATCCACATGAAATTCATCAACCAGAATCTGCGTGCAGACAGCTGCATTCACCTTTCCAATGCCGCTTCGCACAATAATCACCTCATGTCCTTCCAGAATGCCTTCAAAAAAATCCATTCCGGCACGCTTTACACACCGTTTTGTTTCCATTGCTTCTTTTAAAGAAGCAACTTCTACTTCCATTGCTCCGATAATACCTGTTTTTTTCATACTGTTCTCCGTTTCACTTTTGTACTTCGTGTCACTTAATTTCTCATGTTTACATACATTATAAACTATTATTTAAAGTTTGTGAACCATTGCAATTTTATCCTTACAAAATCCTAAAATTAAAAGGTGTACGGCCTTGAAAACGCAAGACTTTACACCTTTTTATGGTTATTTAATGATTTACAGTTTGAAATCCTCCGGTGTGATTCCAAATACTGCGAGCTTATTTTTTGCTACTTTTAACTGATATTCAAGTTCTGTATTATTTCCTAATACGCTGAAAATTTACATAATAATCAATAACAACCTGTTTCATTTGATCCTTATTCATATAATTCATCCACTGCCTCCTCTAGGAATATATCTACTATAAACATATAATACACAATGAATGTTACTCTTCATAGATAAATGTTATTATTGTCTCTTTTTCTGACAGCAATAGAAAAATAAAAGCTCATCGATTGCCAAACTGACTATAAACTTTTTTATAGTGCCAACTTGTATATCTCCATAACATCTTCTTTATACAATTTTTTAAAATTTCCAAGCGGTCCCATAAATACCGCTTTCTTCGCCATCACTTCAAAATCACTGCTATCAATTCCCACATCCGAAAGTCTGGTTGCCAGTCCAATCGAATGGTAAAATTCTTCTGTGCATCTGATTCCTTCTAAAATTACTTCTTCCTGTGTCTTTCCTTCTGCGGCAACATTCCATACGCGGACCGCATATTGTTCCATCATTTCGGGTTTTGTCTTCCATACATACTTCATCCACGCCGGAAAAATAATTGCCAGCCCTGCCCCATGTGCAATATCGTAATGCGCGCTGATCTGATGTTCTATATTATGACTACCCCAATCATCTCTTTTTCCCTTACCAAGCAGGCCATTATGAGCAATATTCCCAATCCACATCACTTCTGCCCAGGCTTCATAATCCTTTTTATTTTTTAATACTTTCGGCAAATTATGAATCAGAGATACCATAGCCGCTTCACACAGACGATCTGAAAAATCATGATGCTCGTCCGGTACAAAATACCGTTCCATCACATGCGCCAGAATATCTGCACCGCCGGAACTGATCTGATACTCCGGCAATGTAAAACAAAGCTGCGGATCTAACATGGCAAATTTCGGAAAAAATAAATCTGTACAACAGGAACATTTCATCTGATCCTCTTCTTTTGTGATAACACTTCCATCACTGCTCTCGCTGCCTGCTGCCGGAATAGTAAGAATAACGCCCACATTCATTACTTTTTCCGGCTGTTTTTCTGTTGTATAAAAATCCCACACATCACCGTCATAGTATACACCGGCTGCAATCGCTTTTGCCGTATCAATTACGCTACCGCCGCCAACCGCCAGAATCATTTCCACATTCTCTTCTTTTGCTCTGCGGACTCCTTCCTGAACCAGAGACAGTCTTGGATTGGGCTGCACGCCCGGCAGTTCAAAACAGGTGATCCCAGCCTGAGCAAGAGAAACCTTCACTTCATCATACGTTCCATTTGCTTTTAAGCTTCTACCTCCATACACCATCAAAATTCTGCTGCCATATTTTTTTACTTCTTCCCCTACTTTTTTATAAACATCTTTTCCAAAAATAATTCTTGTCGGATTGTAAAACTCAAAATTAATCATTCTTTAACCTCTAATCTCTTTTACTAATTTAACAGCTTCCTTTGTCAACTCTGTAATTTTATCAAATGCGCCTGTTTTCACCAGATCGCCCTTTACCATCCAACTGCCGCCACATGCAACAATTTTATCGCAGGAAAGATAAGACTCCAGATTCTTTATGCTCACACCGCCGGTAGGCATGAATTTCAAACTGGTATATGCCGCTCCCAGTGCCTTTATCGTTGCCACTCCGCCATACTGTTCCGCCGGGAAGAATTTAATAACTTTTAATCCGCGCTTTATCGCCTGCGCCACTTCAGAAGCTGTAACACATCCCGGAAAAACAGGAATTTCTTTTGCAATACAATAGTCCACAACTTCCGGATCAAAGCCCGGACTTACTATAAAATCTGCTCCAGCATTTACTGCACGGTCTACCTGCTCTGTCGTAAGAATCGTTCCGGCTCCCACCAGCATGTCCGGATATTCCTTTGCCATAATTTGGATAGATTCTTCTGCTGCCGCCGTACGAAACGTTACTTCCGCACACGGAAGTCCACCTTGCATCAATGCTTTTGCAAGCAACGCCGCATCCTTTACATCATTTAGTACAACTACAGGTACAATACCCAAACCCGCAATTCTTTCTTCTACTGTCATAATATTCTCCATTCCGCCGCCTTTCAGTTGGCGGCACAAATAGCAATGAAAGTGTTTTACACCTTCAAGTTTTCGTGTTATAATTGACTCAATTAATAAGGCATCCCGGCATCAATATCAGATGCACCCACCCGTTTTGCTGTTGATGTGCAGGTGCGCCTCTTTTCTTAGGTGGGAATACCGTTATATAGGTTCACTATGTGAGCCTTCTTTTTGTGTCTAATTCACGATTTTGGCTTAATTTACTTTCTTTCACACTAATCTCCTTCTTATTTTTTCATATATTTTTTAATCCTACATCCTTGCATATACCTTTTCTAGGGCATGATAACAGTCATCAAATAATTTCCGAATTGGTTTATAAACTTCTACTGCCTGCGGATTCGGTTCACATACAGATTCAATTTCTACAAATCGTTCAATTGCATCGAAATCCTTAAAAATTCCTGTACCAACACCACCGATTACTGCAGCTCCCATAGACCCTGCTTCCTCCAGAACCGTTGGAACCGTAATCTTTGTATTGAAGACATCTGCCATAATCTGTCTCCAGATTGCACCTTTCGCACCACCTCCAATCGCCATAATTTCATAAATCTCAACTTTCGTTTTTAAAATATCCAGAATAATTGCCAGATTCATAGTAACACCCTCCAGAACACTTCGCAGGAGATCATTTCTTGTATTCTCTGCTTTCAATCCCAGAAAAGAACCTTTGGCCTCTGCATTCCATCTCGGTGCGCGTTCTCCAAGCAAATACGGTAAAAATAGAACTCCATTTGCACCGGCAGGGCTCTGCGCAATTTCTGTATTAATTAACTCATACGGAGAAATTCCTTCCTTTTGTGCTTGATAAGATTCCATATGGCAAATAGTATTCTTTAGCCAACTATAGCTGCCTCCTGCTGACTGCATGGTTCCATTTGGTGCATAAAGCCCAGGAACTGCATGCGCCCAAGTAACTGATCTCATTTGTTCATCAAAAACAGGCTTTTCCGTTGTGGTTGTAATCCATGCAGAAGTTCCCATACAACAATATGTCTTGCCAGGTCTGACAGAACCTGCTCCGACATTTGCCGTAACACCGTCTCCTGCTCCCATTACAACCGGCGTTCCTGTAGCCAAACCCGTCAGGGCTGCTGCTTCTTCTGTCACACCGCCAGCTACAAATACCGATGATTTTACTTCTGGAAGCTTGTCTGGATGAATTCCCGAAAGTTCTATGATTCTCTCTGACCAATCAAATTTATTAATATCAAAACATGTCATACTGTTCGCATCCGAGTATTCTGTATAGAATTTCCCAGTCAACTTATATACAATATAGTCCTTGGCATTTAAAGTCTTATATGTCTGTTCATAAATTTCCGGCTCATTATCCTTTATCCACATCAGTTTCTGCAGTCCATAAGACGCAGTATTTCTATGACCCGTAATTTGATAGAAGTCCCACTGACTGATTTTCTCATTTATTTTCGCCGCCTGTTTCTGCGCTCTCTGATCCGCCCAGATAATTGCTTTACGCAGTGGCCTGCCCTGCCGATCTACGCACAAACATCCCATCATCTGGCCACTGAAGCTGACTGCACCAATCTCAGTTGCATCAATGCCTGTTTTCTCAATCAGGTTTTTACTGGTAATACATACTGCCTTCCACCAGTCATCCGCCTCCTGCTCCGCCCATGTTGCATTAAAATAATGCACATCATAGGAAAACACCTGACTTCCCTGTAACTTTCCATCCTCAGAGAACAGACTGGCTTTATTTCCCGATGTTCCAAGATCATGCGCCAAAATATATTTCGCCATTTTCATTTTCCTTTCCGAAAAGGCTCTCTGTTCGCTTTTCCTTTAAATACTATCTTTATTTTTAATGTTATTACATTCTTTTATTATAAAGATATTATAAAAGAATGTGTACTCTGTGTCAATAGACATTTCCCATAGATACACTGTGTTATCTAGCTTTGCACTGCTTCATAATTATATTATTTTAAAATTCTTTTTATTCTCTTTGACATTCTTATGTTTCTTTGTTATAATATAGTATATTTATTACATTAATTCGTGTAACTGTAAACAAAAACAATTTATGGGAGGGAAAAATGAAATCTTTTTTTGTCACCAAAGAATTTAGAACAGAAATTCGCGAAATCCCAAAACCGCGTTATAGTTCAAAACAGGCATTAGTAAAAATGATCGCCTGCGGCATGTGTGGAACAGATATCAAGCTGCTTCACGGACAGTTCAAAGGTTATCCGCAGTCCAAATATCCGTTAATGCTTGGACATGAGGGCGTTGGTGAAGTCGTTGAAATCGGAAGTGAAGTAACCTCTTACAAGATTGGAGATAAGGTAATTCTCCCCTTTGTAGATGAAGATCCTGAAAATTACCCGGGTATTTTCTCAGGCTGGGGCGCAATGAGCGAGTACGGCGTTGTCTGCGACGCAGCTGCATATCCGGATGGCGAGGCTCCGGAATGCGCATTTGCACAGCAGGTTCTTCCGGAAGATATTGATCCGGTCGATGCTGTTATGATTGTTACTTTCCGTGAAGTATTAAGCAATATTCAGTATTTCGGCATTAAACCGGGCAACAGCATTGTTGTATACGGCTGCGGTCCTGTTGGCTCCACTTTTATTAAGTTCCTGCAGCTGTGCGGTGTCGAAGACATAACCGCTATTGACATTATTGATGAAAAACTTGCAGTAGTAAAAGAAAATGGTGCAAAATATACCATTAATAGCAAAACAGAAGATGTAGAAACAATTATTCGAAGCCGTTACCCTGACGGTGTTGATTTCGTTCTCGATGCGATCGGGGCTCCTTTTGTAATCAACGCTGCTATGCCACTCATCAAAGATCGCGGACATATCCTCTGCTACGGTGTTCCTCCTGTAGAACAAATCTCTATCGATTTCAGTCGCGCTCCATACAACTGGAATCTTTCTTATCAGCAATTTCCGAAAAAAATGGAAGAAGGGTCTGTTCATAACCAGATTATAGAATGGCTTAAAAATGGCAAGCTTAACATCAAAGATTTCATTTCAGATTATTTTAAATTTGAAGATGCTGTAGAAGCATACCAAAAACTTTTGAACCGTGAAGTTCAGAAAAAAGGTATTATTGTATTCTAATCTGTAAAGGAACTGCAGCAGGCTTTCACAAATAAACAGAAAGCCTGCTGCAGTTTTCGTTTTCATAAAATTCTCAATCTGATTTCCTAATGCATCCATGCAAATGCCTGAGAAGGATTATCTCTTGAAAATTTTTTTATTATGCTTTGTGGTATCCCGCTATCTTTCATTTTTCCCAAAAATGTCTTTAAAATATAATCTAGTCCGACTTCTCCACCATAAAATTTCATTCTCTGTCTAGTTGTGTCCAAAGAAAACAACAGACGATCTTCCAGTCCTTCCTCTATCATCTCATGAAAAATTTCCAGTTCCCGTTCATCACTGTGATATTTTTCTCTGGCAATGGTATCATATTCTAAAAACACTCCCGCACGCGCAAACGCTTTATGAAGGCCCAGATCCGTACAGGCGCGGTCCATATGGCAGAAAATCATTTGTTCCGGTTTCACACCTTTTTTGATCAGAAAATCCAGATATTTTTCCGGACTACATCCGTTCTCCACATGAATCATAAACGGCGCTCCTGTCTCTACGGCTGCATAAGCAGCCGCCGAAAACAGTTTCTGATATTGTACATCCATAACACTTGCTTCTATTGCCGTCTTGATCTGACCTGCCTGTGCCAAAATCTGCTTTGACGGAATTTGCATATCCGAATCCTGATACATACCCACTGTCAGTTCGTTTATGTAGATATCCGCCAACATCGTTTCTGAGAGTGTAAAATTCCAGTGTCCCTCCGGATAAAATAACATTTTGTGAAATCCAGTCGATGCCACAATTACCACTTTACTTTCCTCCGACAGTCTCTGAAGTTCCGCAGCCATACGTCCACAACCTACCGGCTGCGCATCTGTAAGCGCCTCTCCGCCTGCTAGATGATATGCTTTCAACTCCTGAAGACTTTTCTCATAATCCTCAAAGCAGAGCGCACTGTTTATCTCACCGGAATGTCCCTGACCGATCAATAAATGCTCATGACTCTGAAAAAAAAGCCTTTCTGCCGGATCAACCACCCCTGTTACAGAATGAATCTTTCCTTTTTTCATCCTATTTGCTAACATCCTTCCATTTTGGATTTTCAACAATCGTCGGTTTCCCGTCTTTCTCCAGAATCAGCTTATGGTACCCTTTCGTTTCGATAGTACCATAATCATGTCCAGCATCTCCCTGGAAAGTCCAAAAAACCACCAGTTTTTCTGTTCCTGTATTCACTGTACGATGTGCGTACCCGCGCGGAACATACAGCGCTTCACCCGGTTTCATCTGCATCTCAATCGAATCGCCCGCAACATTTTCCATTACCATATAGCCTTCACCAGACAGACACCAATACACTTCCGCTGTATTCAGAATCGTATGAAAATGACCTTTTGTCATATAATATTCTTTCCCGATTTTTCCAGGATAAATAATACTCGTTCCAAATGCCAGATCGCCTGCTCTTTCCGGACAGCCGAGTTCATAAAACTCATACATTAGCGGATCTTCTTCCTTCAGAATATCTTCCACCATCTCGCTATCTAAAAACATGTTTTTCATTTGTGAAAGATATCTTTTTGTTGATTCAGCCGTTTTGGAAACACCAGTCTTCAGATCAAAATCCACTTGAAAGCTGGTATCAAAATTATAACTGTTCATATATTTTCTCCCTTCCTACTTTGCAATATTGCTCAGATGTTCCAGTGTCTTGCCCTCAATATCAATGTGGAATACCTCTGCAATTACCTGTGTCCAGCCATGAATAAAATAAATCCAGCCATCTTCTATATAAAGATTAGACTTTGCAACCTGTGCTTCTGCCTGATGCATAAAAAGACGTTCCCCGCGGTAATTCAATTCCCAGACCAGACTGTCTTTCGGAAATAAACAATTATCTGTAAGTGGACTTCCCGGACCGTCCTTTCCAAGTCCTGTCGCATTAATCACGATCGAATGCGGTTTTAAAGATGCCAGTGTTTTATCATTGTCCGCCGGCGTCGGATTTAAAATAAACTCAAATTTTGTTTTCGGATTTAATCCGTTCAAAATTCGTTTTGCTTCATCCAGTCTCGGCTGGCTGCGGTTTGCTATCATAATTTTAGACGGTACATTATCACCGAATTTTTGCTGCGTAAGATATACAGACATGGCAAGCGCACTTCCGCCCGCCCCCATAATAAATACATCTCCGTCATAATCCTTCCAATAATTTACCGGAACAAATGCTTCCAGTGCAAGACCGCTGGAAATCGGATCTTTTGCGTGTGCGCAGAATTTCCCGTCCTTTTTTGAAATAGAAGATACTTCCCCCAATTGTGCAGCAAACGGGTCTACATAATCAAACATATCTCTACATGCATTGTAAAGATCGATTTTATGAGTAGTAACCAGTGCCCCCAAGGATAATTCATCTTCTTTTAAAAACTGAACTGCTTCCCGGTACTCTTCTGCCGGTGAATGCGGCTTAAAATCAATTCCCTTGATCACTGCGTCCTTTAATCCCAATGCTTCCGCCCATTTCGGAAATACTTTCATAATTGAAGAATTGCCTGTTGTTACACCAATAAAGTAAAATGTTGGCTGCGTTGCTTTTTCATATTTTTTCATAAATTCTTTCTCTCTTTCACTTAATAATAAATTGACACTCTTCGCCCTTTAATACCGCTATAAGATTATCAATTGCTATTTTCGCCATATTGTCAGTTGCCTCTTTTGTATGCGCCCCTGTATGCGGCGTAGCGATTACATTTGAGAATTCAAATAATGCAGAATTCCTAGGCGGTTCTTCTTCAAACGCATCCAATCCAAGGCCTCCTAGTCTTCCGTTTTTCAAAGCCACGTACGCATCCGCTTCATTAATAATACCACCACGTGATGCATTAATCAGAATCACTCCCTGCTTCATCTTTGCAAAAGCATCCGCGTTGATCAAATGCTTTGTATCAGGAAGCAACGGCAGATGAAGACTGATTACATCTGCTTCTTTTAACGCATTGTCCATTGAAACCGGTATAATCTGATGCGCAGTACAGTACTCTGTATTTATATATGGATCATACGCGATTACCTTCATATTAAATCCACCTGCACAACGGGCTACCACTTTTCCGATTGCACCCAAACCCAAAATCGCAATCGTCTTTCCGGAAAGCTCCATTCCCGTTGATCGAACCCATTCTCCCTGTCTAGTTTGTGTATTCAAATAAGGAATGTTTCTTGCCAGTGCAAGAATCATAGCAAAAGCCAGTTCTCCTACTGCCTCTGAATTCGCTCCCGGTGTATTCGTAACTTTGATTCCTCTGGCACTTGCTGCCGCAAGATCTACACCGTCAACCCCCACACCATATCTGGAAATAACCTTTAGATTCGGACAATCACTAAGTGCCTCTGCATCAATCTTATCTACACCGGCAATATATCCATCACAATCCTTTAACAAGATTTTCAATTCTTCTCCCGTAAGTGGACGTCCTGTTTGATTAAATACCAAATCCGTTGAAAAATTTTTCAAATACTCCAACATTTTCTCATTCTTTCCCGGCTGTAAAGAAGTCGGCGTGACTAAAATTTTCATTTGATTCTCCCACCTTTATAATATTACTATGTTACTACATAATGATATTATAGTGTTGATCAGTCTTTTTTGTCAATTCTTATTACGCACAACTTCATTACATTTTCATCACAAAATCAGCCTCTTCCCCATACCTGCATCTGCATCAGAGCCGGGAACGGGGAATCACTACGTTCATCGCAAACAAGCTGATCCAGCCTTACCCAAGACGTCTTTCTTTCTGTGAAAGAAAAATTCTGTTTTTCCATACATTTTTCAATCTGAATTTCTTCTTGTGAACCATCAGAAAAGGAAAGCCGTCCACTCTTCCACCAGCTGTCATGTGGAAAATCGGTTCTCAGATGAAGCAATACACGATCTACGTTTACTTCTCTTCCAAAATTAATTTGAAGATAATAATCTTCTACCAGCAAATCCGGTCCCCATGAGGTATAGGGCCACTCACCATGATAAGTGCTGATATGTAGTCCATCGATGACATTACGCGCCGCAAACACCACTTCTCCACGTGTTTCAATATTAGAAAATGCATGCGGATATATGCCTACTTCTTCTCCCTGATCCCACTTATTTTCAGATAAACACCGATAAGAATCCATCTCATAATCCTCTGCAATTCTCACAGAAAGCAAATGACCGGTACCCGAAAATGCTTTGGAACTAAGATTTAGTTTTTCATTTCCAAACGGTACTTTATAGGAAAATTCTTTTGTCGGAAAATATACCAGTGACTCACCAACCGCATCATCTAGAAAAACATGCAAAAATATTGCTTCTTCCGATTCCTGTTCTCTTACAACATGGATGACGTCTCCCTCCAGATATTTCTTATCATAATAAAGATATGCCTCTTTCTCACCTTTTCCCTCAGCGAGCACAGTTCCAGTCTTATCTGCTATTTTCAGTCTTATCATAAAATCACCTATTAAAAATCCTTTCTATATTTAACCTGCGCCCCCGAAAACGGAGGCGCAGGTTAATATATGTGTTCTGTCTGATATCTCTAACCCTCAAGTAAATCCATCTCTGCCATTGTTGCCGGAAGTTCATGTGCAGTATTAAATTTTGTCTCATCCGTCACCAGATCAAAACAACTTGCAATGATTTTCCCGTTCCAGATAATTGGTTCTCCCGGTTGGTCAAGCTCTCCATGAAGTCCATCACAATCCGGAGACTGCGCTATTCTTTCCACTGTACGATCCGGACGAATCGCTACAATCGCATTATGATTAAAATCTGCTACATACAAAATTCCTGTATTCTCATCCAAAACCATTCCATCTGTAGAATTCAGTTCTTCCGGATTCTCTGCATATACTTCTCTGCTTACTAGATCTCCATTTTCATCAAGAACCAGTTTCTCTATTTGTGCATCTCCATAGTTTCCAATGTACATATTTCCTTTTTTATCAATTTCAATTCCATCTACTCCATATACGCAAATCGGATTCTTTGTAATAAATGTTACAAAAATATGTTTATCCGCAAATGTATTTGTAATCTCGATATTCTCTGCATCCAGTGGGAAACGGTAAACACAACTCATAAGACCTTCGTCCGTATTTTCCTTTGTAAGGTAGCTCTGCGTTACATACATATAATTACCGTAAATTTTTACTCCATTCGGATGCTCCATGCCATCTGCAATTGTAATACATTTTTTCATTCTGCGCTCTTCATCAAATTCCACACGCAACACTCTTCCGTGATTTACCAGTTCTTCTTTTCCTGACCATCCCTGATTATCACAGATGTATAAATTCCATTCTTTATCAAAACAAATTCCCATATTGCGGGCAATTCCGGTTATCGGATGCACCGGAACATCAAACCACTTTGTAATATTTTTATCTTTGTCGATACGAATCACACAACCAGACATCTCATCATTAGCATAATTCGGACATGATACGATCAAATCTCCATTTTTATCAATTGCCATACTATCAGGCGTGCAAACATATTCCTCCGGTAATAATGTAAACAATCTTGATTTCTCCATCTTAAATTCCCTTTCAAATATATAATTTTTCAGCTGCAGTATCCATTAATATTGCAAATGCGTTTGCTTCTGGTGACTCTCCAGATTTGTCAAAATGTGGTGCTCCACACGCTTCGTGAACACGTCCGTACTTATCTGTTTTCTTCTTTGCAGCAACGCGCATTTTATTTGCCACATCCAGATAAGTTTTTGATAACCAGCCAGATTTTATTCCTCGGTAAATTGTATATGCTGTCATCTGAGCACAATTTGTCTCTACAAATGTGGACGAATCATCCAGAACATCATAAAACAGACCATCCTCTCTCATATGTAACAACATGCTGTCAAGAATCTTCACGGCAATATCAATCAGCTTCTTCTTCTCACCATCATATGAATCCGGCAACGCATCAATTACCCTTGCAAGCCCTGCTAAAGTCCATCCATTTCCGGTTCCCCAAAATGCCTGACGGATAAATTTCTGTTTTCCCTCGTCCCATCTGTGGCTAATTAAATATCTTTCCGGATCCATCAACGCATTCAGATATCCGTAAATTTGTTTTAAACTCTCCTCATATTCTCCGATCGCCGCTAGAAACGGAGGAAGCATATAAAGGGAATCTGACCAAAACTCAGGTGCATTCATCACATGATATACGATTCCTTTTTCACTCCTCGGTGCGGTATAAAGCGCCCAATTTTTCAGCTTCTCCAGCCCGTTTTTTAATCTCTCATCTCCGGTTGCACGATACGTTTCCAGAATTGCTTCGCCGGTAGAACACGGATCTGTCACAGATACACTGTCTCCCATCTGTGCAGTACGCCCATCCGGAATACTTCTGTATACTGCTTCATAGGCCATAGGGATCACCACATCCATATCTCCCGCTTCCAAAAATGCCTGCATTGCTGTTCCCTGTTCCCAAGAGTAACGCTGCATTGCCAGTAATGCAATTTTTTCTTTTACATTCATTTTACCCACCTCTTTTTCCATCTGTATTTTCACATTTTCTTTTTGAAATTATGTTATAACATTATTACAATTATTGCAATCTTTTTTTGATAAAAACGAAAAATATTTTTATTTTCCATTATTTTGAAATAGTCTATTGTATTTTTTATGTTTTAATATTATTATATAGGTATATTAGTTGTTTCAATAGCTAATGTATCAAATATCCTGTTTTATAAGTGAAATTAAAACCATTTTATATTTTTAAAATGAAAGGAACTCCTATGCAAAATACAATTGATAAAACAACTCCTATTCCGCTTTATTTTCAATTAAAGCAATTAATTCTTGGTGCTATCAAAGACGGAACCTATCCACCCGGAAGCATGATTCCCACTGAAAATGAACTAGTCGAAATGTATTCTATCAGTCGTACGACTGTGCGGCAGGCCATCTCCGAACTTGCTCAAGAAGGCCGTTTAACCCGTGTCAAAAGCAAAGGCACTTTTGTCACAGATCCGAAAATTAACCAGTCTTTTTTATCAAAAATCGAGTCCTTTAATGTTCAGATTACAAGAGAAGGGCATGTTCCTTCCACAGAGGTACTCACTCTTTCTGCAAAAAAAGCCAATGAATTCATTGCATCAAACCTCGGGATTTCCATATCTGATATGGTGATTTATCTGCAAAGAAGACGTTTTGCCGATGATACTCCGATTGTTACTATTGATACTTATCTTCCTGATAAGTTTTGTCACCACCTATTAAATGTCGATTTCACGGCAAATTCCTTGTACAACGAACTGAGTGCCTCTGATAAAACACGTATAGTGCGAATCCATCGCCATGTCGAGGCCACCTCTGCCGTGAAGCAAGATACCAAACAGCTGGACATTTCATTAAAAGCGCCTATTTTACAGACATTTTCAACCGGATATAATATTTACAATGAACCCATTGAATTTTCAATTGCGCGCTACCGCGGTGATCGAAGTGCTTTTGATATTGATGTAGCACCATAAGATACACAAAAAGAGGGGAGTCTGATTTTTATCTTTTGCCACTCCCCCCTTTTATCCCAGACTATTCTTCTATTCCATTTGCCGCAATTACCTTGCTGTACCAATACATACTCTCTTTGGGATATCTCTTCTGTGTCTTATAATCGACGTATACGATTCCGAATCTTCTTGTAAGCCCATATGCCCACTCAAAATTATCGCAAAAACACCATACATAATATCCTTTCACCGGTATTCCCTTGTCAATCGCCTTACCAACCGCCTTAATATACTGCTTGAGGAATTCAATACGGTTTGTATCCTCTACTTTTCCGCTCTCTTCCAGCCAATCATTGCATGCGGCGCCGTTTTCCGTTACAATAATTTTCTCCGGATGATAATTTTTATGTATAAACTCTAGAATTTCTGTCATTCCCTCTGGCGTCACCTGCCAGCCAGCATCCGTAACCATCCTGCCCGTTTTAACTTCACGCGCCTGATATGGCCAAACAGTTTTATCATAAACGGCATAATGTGTTTCATACATATTAATTCCAAGGAAATCGATTTTGCTTCCAAGCAATTCTTTATCCTCTTCACTGATTTCCGGAACCGTTACTCCCTGCGCACTCAAATAATCAAACAATTCTTTTGGATAGCATCCCCGGAAAACCGGATCACAGAAAAGTGCATTTGACTGCATATCCAGTCTCTTTGCTGCTTCAATGTCTTCCGGCGCATCTATTGCCGGATATACACGATTCACATTCAAAGTAATGCCGATTTCTGCTTTCAATCCTGTTTTTCTATATTCCTGTACTGCCGCTCCATGTGCCAGCATCAGATGATGAACTGCCAAGAGCGCCATCGAATAATCACGGAAACCCGGCGCGTGTTCCCCCGTCCAGTACCCAAGAATCGCCGTACAAAACGGCTCATTCTCTGTAATCCAGTAATCTACGCTGTCTCCCAGTTCCGTATACAATACGTTTGTATACTCACGAAACCAGCCCACAATGTCATGATTCGTCCATCCGCCCCGATCTTGCAAACATTGCGGCAAGTCCCAATGATACATGGTAACAGCTGCCTTCATTCCATTTTCATGAATTTTATCAATTACTTTCTTATAGAAATCAATTCCTTCTCTGTTTACCTCACCTATGCCATTTGGAAGCACACGTGACCAGCTAATGGAAAAACGATATACCTGTATGCCTGCTTTTCCTGCAAGTTCCAAATCTTCTTCATAACGGTGAAAAAAATCACATGCAACATCACCGTTTGTCCCGTCTGCAATGTTTCCAGGAATCCGCGTAAAACGATCCCAGATACTGTCTGTTCTTCCGCCCTCATGAAATCCGCCTTCAATCTGATAAGATGCTGTCGCGGTTCCCCATTCAAAATCTTTTGGAAATTTTCTCATGCCTCTCCCCCCTGATACAAATTTTACAGAATTGTTATTCTTTTACTGCTGCCGAAGCCAGACCATTAATCAGATTATCTGAAAAATAACTGAAGAAAAACAAAATCGGAATTGTCGCTACCGTAAGTGCCAGTATCTGCCCGCCGATATCCGTTCTAAACTGCGTTGCAAGCTGTTTGATACCCAAAGGCAGCGTATATAAAGATTCTTTTGAAATAACAATAAGCGGAATCAAAAACGAATTCCAGGAAGAAAGAAATGCAATCAGCCCTAGTGTAACACATGCCGGTTTCATAAATGGCATTGCAATCCTGAAAAATACACTTAACTCACCGCATCCGTCCAATTTTGCACTCTCAATAACTGCATCTGGAATCGCACTTTGCGTATAATTAATCATCCAAAATACACCAAATGCATTCGCTACCGGCGGAATAATCAGCGGCAGAAGCGTATTATTCCAACCAATAAGAACCATCTCCTTGGCAAATCCTACTAAGCTTAACTGGGTCGGAATCATCATTGTTGTCATAATAACAGAGGTTAATACTTCTTTTCCTTTAAATTTATATTTGGAAATCCCATACCCCGCCATTGCACATTACATCCGTCAATTTTAGAGGCATCATACAATTCATCTGGAATATTTGAATCAAAAAACGAACGGCACACAATTAAGTTATAAACAGATACTGCACCCGGCAACACCATTGCCCATATTGTGTCATACATCCCAAGTGCTTTTATAACCAGATAAAGCGGAATAATTCCTCCATTAAAAAACATTGTAAATGTAAATAACAAATTAAACGTTTTCCTACCAAACAGCTCTTTTCTTGATAATGCAAATGCACACGGAATCGTAATTACAATGGAAGCCAGTGTTCCTACTGCCGTATACTTAATCGTATTCAGATACCCTATCCATATCGGCCGGTAAGAAAAAATCTTTTCATATCCTCCCAAAAATACTTCTTCAGGCCATAATAAAAGTTTGCCTGAACTTACAATGGTCGGATCTGTAAAAGAAGCTACCAGCACATAATACATCGGGTATGCAATTACAATACAAATCAGCACCATAATAACTCCGTTTATGATGTCAAACACCTTATCCGCTGTCAGTTCTCTACTCTTTTTCTTCTTTTCTGTGTCTTTTTTCATAGTCTGTCTCCTTAGAAAATGCTGATATCCGATACTTTTCTTGAAATCGTATTCGCAATAATTAAAATGATAAAATTCACTATTGCATTAAACAGACCAACCGCTGTAGCAAACGAGAACTGTGCATTTTGCAGTCCGACTTTATAAACATAGGTGGAAATAATTTCACTTACCGATGTATTTGTACCACTCTGCATCAAAAATGCCTTTTCATATCCAACAGACATAATATTTCCGATATTTAAAATAAACACAATAATGATTGTCGGCATAATAAGCGGAAGATCAATATACAAAATACGTTTAAACTTTGTTGCACCATCCATAATTGCCGCTTCATGATAATCCCAACTCACCCCTGCTAATGCCGCAATGTATACAATTGCACTAAAGCCCAGCGTCTGCCATATATTGGAACTGATATACAGGGTTCTAAAATATTCCGCTGTAGAAGTCAAGTAAAGTGCTTTCCCACCATTAAATGCCTTAATAATCGTATTTATAAATCCGCTTGGTGCACAAATTACATATAAAATACTGACTGCTACTACATTTGAAACAAAATATGGTGCCAGAGAAATCGTCTGGATTGCTTTTTTCTTTTTTCTTCCCTTTATCTGGTTCAAAAGCAATGCAAATATAATAGGCATCGGAAATGATATTATAATCGTCAGCAAACTAAGCGCTACTGTATTCCAGATAATCTGCGGAGCTACACTTGTCGAAAAAAAGGAAGAAAAATGTTTCAATAACGGCTCCGCCCATGGGCTTCCCAAAATACCCAGCTTGCCTTTATAATCTTTAAATGCAATAATCATCCCATACATTGGAACATATGCAAAAGTAATCAGCCATATCAAAGCCGGGAGCATCAGAACATATAAACGCCAGTTCCTTGCTGCTATCCTTTTTATTTTACTTTTCATCCTATCCCCTTCTTTATTAAATGGTTTCGATTCGTAAATTTTGAATTTCGACTTCTCCGTATTCACATCCAAATCCAAAATAGTCTGCTCTCAGCTCATTCATGCGTGCACTGAGCGCTACTTTATCATTAAAATATACTTCCAGCACAGAATGATCAATTAAACATTCTACTTTATAGACAACATTTTCTTTTATGTTGATTTTCCGTTCTGTTTCAAGAATAAACGGATGCTCATTTCTCCTTCTCGGCCGTCTGTCAAACGCCATTCTCTTCATCGTCAAATCAAACCATATATAATATCCAGTTTCCATCTTTTCGTCACTATTCAGTGTCAGGAAAAATTTCTTTACACCGTTTCTCGCAGTAACATCAAACGACAGTTTACACTGATCTGGCATTTTTTCAAATATCAGGCAGCTGAATCCGTCTACTTTTCCGATAACCCATCCACCATCTTTTTTTGTAACAACACCGCTTATCTCTTTTTCCCGAAAAACTATCGGTGTCTTATAAGCGTTTCTGACCATTTCCGGCATTTCTACCATCAACTGCCCATCTTCCTGTTGCACTACTTTATGAACAACAATATTTCCACCCCACTGTTCCGGTTCGTAATCCTTATCCTCTACGTTTGTCGGATTCCAACCGATTGCAAAACGATTTTTTCCGTCTGTTACTGTCTTGGCGGCGTAAAAATTACGGTTATCAAACGTATCATACTCCGGTGTAATCCATGGGCCGTTCCAGCTTTTTGCCATACGGTAACGCGTAATTACTTTATCGGTAAATTCGCTGAAAACCAAGTACCACCATTCACCTATCTGGAAAAGATCAGGGCACTCATGTGTAAAATATACTCCCGGGTCGTAAAAGGCTTCTTCTTTTACCTCCCAGTTCCATAAATCATCACTCACTGCATACGCCGTATACCCTCTTCTATCCACAGCGCCTGTTTTATGTCTGGCTGCCAACAGCATCACATATTTTTCGATTTCCTCATTCCAAAATACAAACGGATCTCTGAAATCATTTTTCTCCATAAAATCCGGCACCTGTAAAAGAAAATCAGACTGCTTTGTCCAGATTTTCATATCCGTACTCGTTGCCATCATAACCGCTTCCTGCGGTCTACCATCTTCTATGTAGTGAGGATTATGCCCCGTATAAAAAATATAATTTACCTCATCCTTCTGAATCACACTTCCAGTAAACACATACAGATCCTGCTCCTCTTTTCCCCCTCTTGGAAGTACCTCTCCCATTTCTTCAAAGGAAACAAAATCTTTTGTTTTCAATAAAAACCAAGGTGTCCCTTCTCCGCATTTTTCAATGTTTCTGTAATCCCTTAAATAAAATAAATAAAATTCTCCGTCCTTATAAAAAGGTATTACATCCGCAGCTACTGAATTTTCCGGTCTGTAAAACATTTCATCCCTCCTTAACTAAAAATGTATACGTTTACATTTTTGATTAAAAAAATTTGTTTTGTTAATTCGTATCTTACACCCAAATGTAAACGTTGTCAATACTTACAATAAATTTTTATTAATTTCTATTTTTCTTCTGTTTTACACAATTATTCCAAATCTATTTGCACTTTTCTGTGAGAATCATGTATAATATTTCCAAACTATTCTAATTATAAAAAACGAGGAAAATTTTATGTCTAATAGTAAAGATGTTGCTCTAAAAGCAAATGTATCCGTTGCCACCGTTTCCCGTGTCTATAAATCGCCTGAGCTTGTAAAACCCACAACAAGAGAGCTTGTTTTAAAGGCGGCAAAAGAATTAAACTATTACCCCAATCTTTTTGCAAGAAATTTAAAAGAACAGCGTAGCAATTCAATTGGCATTGCGGTCTGCGACTTTACAAATCCATTCTTTTTCCAGGTATTTGAACAGCTGAATCTCCATATTGATAAAACAAATTATCAAATGATGGTATTCCCGCCAATTAGTTCTAAGATATCGGAAAATAAAATGGCCGAATTTCTGCTTTCCAGTCAGATTGATGCATTTTTGTTCACCCCGACAGTTTACCATGCAGAAGATCATACATTGTTATCCAATTCCAGTCAATACTGCCTACAGCTGTATTCTGATATTTATCCTGACATTGATGCTGTTACGATTGACGACCAGCATGGTACTTATCTAGCAGTAAAACATCTTCTGGAATACCAGCACACAAAAATACTGCTGCTCAATTCCGGTGATTCTGATGAAGCATGCCGTATGGAGGGTATGCTTCGGGCTTATCATGAATTTGATCTTGAACCAGACCTAAATTATTTTCAATATCTTTCACATGATATGGATGAACAGACTGCTATCCGACATCTGATAGAAACTTTAAAACCTTCTGCCATCATCAGCCATACAGAGCGCCTCACCATTTTCACGCTTTCTGTTCTGGCTGAATTGAACCTTTCTTGGCCAAATGATATCAGTTTAATTACTTATGACGACCATCCTTGGGCAACAATCATGGGAATTACCGCTATTTCACAGCCAATCTCCCAGGTAGCAGATGTTATCGCCGATACGGTGCTGAATGCCCTTTCTTCTTCTAAAAAAAACACACCCCGGAAACAGAAAATAAAGCCTACGCTTATTGAAAGAAAAAGCGTTTCCTCCTTTTCGGAGAAATAAATTCACCTAAAAAACCATGCAATATCACACAGCATGGTTTTTCTCATTTAAATCTCCAAAAACTTAAACGGCTCCTTCTCATCCGCGTGCAAAAACTGCACTAACGACTGCGCACACATCATCGCTACCTTTTCTTCACGAAGAATACGCTTCACTTCCGTATGATCTGCCAAAACAACTTCCATTTCTTCTGTCTCCTCACGGAATTTTCCACTTGGATTACCACAAGCATAACCATATAAAATACCGCAGGATTCGTCCGTCATACCAACCGTCGTATAAAATGCTTTCCGCAGTGCCTGATCACCGCCCTTATACACTTCTAATTCCATACCGGTTTCCTCATGAAATTCCCTCGCCGCAGTAACTTCCACAGCTTCTCCTTTTTCCACTAATCCAGCCGGCATTTCATAAACATACGCATCCAGTGGATAACGATACTGCCTTACCAACACTATTTTTTTTGGTTCTTCCTTACATACCGCATAAATCATAATTCCATCCACATGATTTTCATGGGTAACAAACTCCGGCTTCCCATTTTTGGCACGCGAAGCAACATAATAATGAAACTCCTTCCCGCTGCGCTTGCATGCGGTAAGATCATAGAAATTCAAATGTGGATTTTCTGTTACTTTTCTTATATGAAGAATTTTACTTTTTATATTCATATCCTTGTTCCTTCTACTTATTTATGAAAGCTCTCCAACAATTCAATTACGCATTTATAATTTTCCCCACCATCAAGGTATGCATAACGGCCACTCTTATCATCATAAAACCCATACTGCACTAAAGTCATACCTTCTGCTTCACATTCTTTAATTACATCATCCATATTATCAACATTAAATGCAATATGATGGATTCCTTCCCCTTTTTCATTCAGATATTCTCTCCAGGTAGACATCTCCTCATTCGGCTCAATCAATTCCAGCTGTACACCCGGAACCAGATCAAAGAACGCTAGCTTACTCTGCGCCTTCGGTGCCGGCTGTCCTTTATAATGTGTTTCTGCTGCCGGGCTTCCGCATGGATTTGCAGATGGTTCCGCACAGCCCAAAATTTTAGCAAATTTCGCTTTTGCTTCCTCGATGTCCTTTACAATAAATCCTACCTGTGAAAATTTTTTCCCATCTAATGCTCCCATTGTTGTACTCTCCTTGTCTGATATTTTCCTTAAAGATAATTTTTTAAACGTTCTTTCACATAACCCACACTATTTACATAATCCTCATCGGAATGTAAATGTTCAATAATCATCGGCATATCTGGATCTGCCTTGCTTGCCAATTCCGCATAACGTTCCAGGCAAAAAGTTCCCTCTCCGCATGCACATTCGCGAAGATTAAACGTAAATTCCTGTCCAAGAAGAACATCCTTAATATGACAGCTCTTGATATATTCTCCCAGCAAATCAAAGCAATGCTCCAGAAACGACTGCGGAAAGAAATATCGTTCCGGTGTATTAATCATATTAATCACATCCATATGAACTGCAAAACGATCACGTTTCACATCCTCGAGCATCTTTACATATTCTTCAGGGCTGGTAGGATACATCCACGGCATAGGTTCAATCGTAAAATAAGTATTCTGAGGTTTTACCTCATCAATGACTTCCTGAATCATATGTACGGCACGATCCCAAGTTTCTTTTGTAAAATTTCCTGCATAGGCACCATCCCATCGCTCACCCACAGACCCAATCACATTTACACAGCATCTGGCACCGATACGATCTGCCATTTTTAACTGTCCGATGCTGTAATCCATCGCTGCCTGTCGCTCTTTTTCTGTTAGTGCAATTGCATTTCTCCAGATCCCAACTTCTGCAATCTGTAAATTATACTCTTTGGCCGCTTTCGCATAAGTATCTACAATAACTTCTCCTTTTGTGTGATCAACCGGAAATACTACTGTTCTGCAACCCAAATCACTGATTTTCTTTGCCCAATCCTGCGGCGAACCATGCTGCAGGGAAGATGAAATTCCAAGTCTCATTATCTGTTTCCTCCTAACATTCCTGTGTCCAATCCCAGCTTTCAGGCTGTTCACAACTGGTTTTCATATGATAGCAAATACCTTTTTCTGATGATTCAAACATTCCCTGAATCGCTTCTAAAATATGAATTGCCATTTCCGCACTTGCGCGATTCCTTCTCCCAGCTTCAATCGAACGAACCATCTCAGCCACCCCTGCGCCTCTTGTATATTCCGCCACACTCTGGCCTCGAAGCGGAATCTCATAACTCCTGGTATCTTCCTCAAGTCCATATGTCTTACCTATTACCTGTTCCTTTCGGAAAATTGCAGCTTTTCCATCCGACATATTGGGATCCGGCAAGGTCATAGTTCCTTCCGTTCCATAAATCTCCATTTTAGGAAGAGTGGAATGCCAGATATCAAAACTCATATTCATATTTACCAACACACCATTTTTCATTTTCAGAACAGAAGTATAATGTGTCGGTACTTCTACCTTTACCATACTGCCTGCCAGCGGCTGACTGTATATACGTCGTTCATCAAAACCTTTTGCACTATAAGAAAATACCTCTTTTATCGACCCAAAAAAATGAATTAATACAGACAGATAATATCCTGCCATATCATAAAGCGGCCCTCCTCCTTTTGAATAAAACGCTTTCGGAGCAGGATGCCAGGTTTCTACCCCGCAGGACATCATATTTGCTGTAACATACAACGGTTTTCCAATCCATCCGTCCTCCAGAAGTTTTCTGCAGCTCTGCATCGGTGCCGTCAAAAAGGTATCCGGTGCAGAACCGACATACAATCCCTTTTTCTGTGCCAACTTTGCAATTTCCTGTGCTTCTTCTACCGTTAGCGCAAATGGTTTTTCACAAAAAACATGCTTCCCAGCCTCCAGAATTCTACGGTTCATCATCGTATGTGCCATCGGGGGTGTCAAATTCACAATCAGTTCTATATCCGGATTTTCCAGCATTTCGTCAACCGTAAATATCCCGGAAATCTGATATTTTTCTGCAACACGACATGCAGATTCTTTCGTTTGTGACGCAACACCGACAATTTCCAGCACCGATGAATACACACGTTTGATTTCCTGAATATAGGTGTTGCTGATAACACCGCATCCTAAAATTCCAATCTTCATATATGGTTCTTATCTCCCCATTCTGTTCTGCACTATATTACAATTCAAAATATAGTTTTTCTTTTAATAAAAATTTTAACAAATTTAACAAAAAATATCTACCCAATCTAGCGATATCCGTTTATTATTTTTTGCTGTAAACAAAAGAGCAGCAAGATAATCCATTGTCTTTTTATCTTCTATTTATAATAATATTTATATCTTTTATCAATCCTTGCTGTTATTAAAATTTAAAAAGGAATGTTGTTATGAATCATAATGTACTTTTTGAAAACCCACACTTTAACTATAACTATTCTGTCAACGCTTCCTGGGTCAATGCCCCCACCGAATTTCCTCTGCACTGGCATACTTTTGGTGAAATTGTTCTTGCTCTGAAAGCCGATGTTCATGTCCAGGTTCAGGGAAAAGATTATATTCTTCAAGAAAATGATGTGCTTTTTATCTGGCCCGGAGAGCTGCACGCTACGCTCCAAGCCAAACCGCAAGCACAACTGATTGTTCAATATTTTGGCAATTTACTGAATACTTTCCCGGAAATGACATTGATGCAAAATCAGATTCTTTCTATTCACCACATATCTGCTCAGGCAGAAAATTCGCCTGCTTCCGCAATCGCTCGTCATATGACAGATATCCGTGACACTTTTCATGAAAACAAACGCCTGAACGATATGCGCATGCAGATTTCTCTTTATCATTTATTGCTTGTACTTTATGATTATACTACGAGTACTTCACAGACAGATACTGCAGACGGTCAGCAGCTTCGTCTCCATACCATCCAGGCAATCACCAAAGCCTGCTGCTATATTACCGAAAATTGCGAAAAAGATTTGTCACTGAATGATGTTTCCGCCCATGTCGGCATCAGCAAATTTCATTTTTCCAGATGTTTTAAAGAATATACACAAACCAGTTTTAGTGATTATCTGGCTACCCAACGCATACAAAAGGCAATTCTGCTTTTTGAAAACCCGGAAATTTCCATTGCCGAAGCCGCCTTTCAATCCGGGTTCGGAAGCATCGCTTCCTTTAACCGTTCCTTTAAAAAATACAAAAATTGTACCCCCTCAGATTATCGAAATTTGATGCGGCTGCCCTAGCAAAATCTCACTACTTTTATAAAAAATATGCACTAGACGAACCTAAAGGAACGTTTTATACTGAATTTAATCTCCGGAATCCATCCGGAATCCATTTTAAGTTTTCAGGGAGGGTATTACATGAAACGCGAAGATTTGAAAGCCCTGCTGGCAGACATGTCTCTGCAGGAAAAAATTGATCAGATGCTGCAGATTATGGGAGGTTTTTTCCTCGAAGATGCCAAAGCAGTTCTCACAGGGCCGAAAGCTCAGCTCGGCATTACCGATGAAGATATCAGTATGGCTGGCTCTATTTTAGGAACGTATGGTGCTGAACAACTGATCGATATTCAGAAAAAATATATGGAAAAACAGCCTCACCATATTCCGATGTTATTTATGTTGGATGTTATCCACGGCATGAAAACTGTTTTTCCGATGCCGCTTGCACTCGGCGCAACTTTTGATCCTGAACTTTCCGAAGAATGTGCGTCTGCTGCCGCAAAAGAAGCAGCCGTCAGCGGACTGCACGTTACCTTTTCTCCAATGGTCGATCTGGTGCGCGATGCCAGATGGGGACGTGTAATGGAGTCTACCGGTGAGGATACCTATTTGAACGGACTTTTTGCAGCTGAACAGGTCAAAGGTTTTCAGGGTGACGATATGAGCCAGCCCGGAAAAATCTGCGCTTGTATCAAACACTTCGCCGCATACGGCGGAGCACAAGCCGGACGCGATTATCATACCGTTCAGCTTACCGAACACACACTGCGTGAAGACTATCTGCCCGCCTATGAAGCCGGGATTAAAGCCGGGGTTGGCATGGTGATGACTTCTTTCAACACCGTAAACGACATTCCTGCCAGTGGAAATAAATGGCTGATGCGCAATGTACTGCGCGAAGAAATGGGCTTTGACGGTGTACTGATCTCTGATTTTTCCGCAATCCGCGAAACCATCGATCACGGATACGCCGCAGACGAAGCAGACGCTGCCGCAAAATCACTGGAAGCCGGTGTTGATATTGATATGATGACCGGCTGCTATGCTGCCAATCTCAAACGCCTTGTAGAAGAAGGAAAAGTAGACGAATCTCTGATTGACGAAAGTGTTCTGCGTATTCTGGAACTGAAAAACAAACTGGGACTTTTTGAAAATCCCTATAAAGATGCAGATCCTCAAGCAGAAAAAGAAATCATTCTTTGTGACGAACACCGCGCGTTGGCAAGAAAAGCCGCCAATGAATCATTTGTGCTTCTGAAAAACGAAGGTCTGCTGCCACTTGATCTTTCCAAAAAAATTGCCTTTATCGGACCTTACACCGATAACAAAGAGATTATCAGCAGCTGGTCCATCGCCGGCAACACAAATGACTGTGTGACAATTAAAGAAGCTGCTGAAGAAATATTTGACTTAAATAAGACTGCTTTCTGCCAAGGCTGCACGATTCTTTCTCCCGAGTATAAATTAGTCGGTTTTGACGGTATGTACCAAAAAGAAACCGGACCGGAAGAAAAACCGGATTTAGCAGAACTGCTCGCCGAAGCAATTGCCGCTGCAAAAGAAGCAGATCTTGTCGTTCTGCCACTTGGCGAACATTATCTGCAGAGCGGGGAAGCAACCAGCCGCGCAATGATCGAGGTTCCTGAAATTCAAATGAATCTGCTGCGCGAAGTTGCAAAAGTAAACGAAAATATTGTTGTTGTTCTCTTTAACGGCAGACCGCTTGATCTGCGCGAAATTACCGGACTGGCAAAATCCGTTCTCGAAGTCTGGATTCCGGGTACAGAAGGCGGTCACGCAATCATTGACACCCTGACTGGAAAAAATAATCCGTCCGGTAAACTGCCGATGACATTCCCATATTGTGTTGGTCAGATTCCGATACACTATAACCAATTTTCAACCGGACGCCCGAATTTACCGGGAATGCAGGAACGTTTCCGTTCCAAATACATTGATATCCCAAATGAACCTTTATATCCGTTCGGTTACGGACAAAGCTATACCTCATTTGAAATTTCTCCGGTTACTTTAAGCAGTCCTGAACTAACTGCCGGTGAAACCATCACCGCAAAAGCAACTATTAAAAATACCGGAAACATCTCCGGTACAGAGGTCATACAACTTTATCTTCAGGATGTGACCGCCAGTGTTGTCCGCCCTGTCAGAGGATTAAAGGGCCTCAAACGTGTTACCCTTGAACCGAAACAGGAACTCGAAGTTTCCTTCACAATCGACGAACCGATGCTGCGTTTCTTAAAAGAAGACGGCAAGTTTGAAAGCGAAGCCGGTCTGTTCCGTATCTGGATCGGAAACAACAGCCAGACAGAAAACATGGCAGAATTTAACTTAAATTAAATTTATTATGAAGAACACCGCCCAGCTACAAACTGGACGGTGTTTTTACAATTCTTATTCTTTATGGATTCTAAACATTTTATTTTGTCAATCTGATCACATTCCAAGATGCTTTATGCAGCATACTTGTCAGTTCACCGTTGTCCATGGTTGTCTGATCTGTAGATTGCGGTTTTACATTTTCCTGTCCAAATGCATTTACCACTTTCAGGTCAGAACTTTCCAGAACAATATGTTCCGCTACTTTATAACCTTCAAAGCTTCTTACGTCTGTTTTCAGTACCACATCTTCATTCAGATTACGGTTTACGGCAAAGATCGTAACTTCTTCTTTTTCTTCATTGTAAACTGCAACAGCTTCCACGTCAGAGATTTCACCGTGGCGGCTTGTCTCATGTTTATCAGAAGCAATTACCGGCTGCAGCGCAACACCACGACCATATTTAGATGCATGCATAAACGGATAGAAAATGGTCTGTTTCCAGGAACCGCCACCGTTTGCGTCTGTCATAATCGGAGCAATCACATTTACAAGCTGTGCCAGACATGCCACCTTTACTCTATCAGAATGACGGAGCAGTACGATCAGCATCAGACCAACCAGCAAAGCATCTTCGAAGTTATAAATATCTTCCAACATCGGCGGAGCCACCTGCCACGGATGATTTTCTGTGATATCATTATCTGCAGCATTTGAATGATACCATACATTCCACTCGTCAAAGCTGAGATACATATTCTTTTTGCTGCGTTTTTTTGCTTTTACATAATCACAGGTAGCGATCACTTCTTTAATGAAATAATCCATATCATCAGATTTTGCCAGGAAATCATTACTGTCATCCGCACGATTTCCATAATACTGATGCAGAGAAAGGTAATCTACATAATCATATGTATGAGATAATACCGTATCTTCCCAGGTTGCAAATGTCGGCATCTCTCTGTTAGAACTTCCGCATACTACAAACTCTACAGACGGATCGATCAATTTCATCGCTTTTGCAGTCTCTTCTACCAAACGGCCATACTCATCTGCCGTCTTGTGACCGATCTGCCACGGACCGTCCATTTCATTTCCAAGACACCAGGTTTTGAATTTATACGGATCTTTCTGTCCGTGTTTGATACGCAGATCACTGTATTTTGTTCCGCCCGGATGGTTACAGTACTCCAACAGGTTGCAGGCATCTGAAATTCCTCTGGTACCAAGATTTACTGCCATCATTACTTCAGAATTTGCTGCTTTTGCCCATTTATTGAATTCATGCAGACCAACCTCATTTTTCTCAAGGCTCTTCCATGCCAGTTCCAGACGATGCGGACGCTCGCTCACCGGTCCTACACTGTCCTCCCAGTAAAAATTAGAAACAAAGTTTCCACCCGGATAGCGCACGATCGGTACATCCAGTTCTTTTACCAGATCAATCACATCTTTACGGAAACCGTCCGCATTAGAAAGCGGATGACCCGGCTGATAAATTCCATCATAAACTGCTCTTCCGAGATGCTCAATAAAGGAACCATAAATTCTTTTGTCAATCGGCGCAACAGAAAACGCCTTGTCCACTACCATTTTTGCATTCTTTGCCATTGCAGTGTCCTCCTTTTATATGTTGATTTTATCATATCAAAAACCGTTCCGGTCTTCAATAGTTTTTTATAATATTTTTAAAATATTTTATTTTTCTCTAAACAATATTGCCAAAAAAAGAACTATATTTTGTGCAAAAAGGCTATGACCAAATGGGGGCATAGCCTTTTACCATTTTAACCTTTTACAGCTCCTGATGTCATACCATCTACCAGATACTTATTAAAGATCAGATAAACGATCAGAATCGGAATAATACCAAACATAGAACCTGCGATCAAAATATCATAATTATTTCCATACGGAGTAAGCAGCGTATTCAGACCAATCTGCAGGGTAAATTTCTTTGTATCACGGAATACCATCATCGGCCACAGCATATTGTTCCAGGAACCCATCGCGCAAAGGATTGCCATAGACGCAAAAGCCGGTTTTGTGATCGGCATCATGATCTTTACAGAAATACCATACTCGGTACATCCGTCCACGCGCGCCGCGTCCAAAAGCTCTTTCGGCAGACTTCCCATATACTGACGAAAGAAGAAAATCGTCGAGGCGGCACATAATCCCGGAAGAAACACACCCGGATTTGTATCAATAAGACCAATCGCTGTGATCTCTTTGTACAGCGGCAACATCAGAATTTCAAATGGTACACACATAGTCGCAATTACCATAAAGAACAAAAAGTTTCCCAATTTAAATCGATACATTGTCAGACCATATGCAATAAAATAACAAACTAATAATGTTAATACTACCGTTGTAATCGTAAGAACCAACGAGTTCTTGTACCACATAAAGTAGTTTTTAGAACTTACAATCGCTGCATCCACATCACTGGTTCCAAATCTTGCAAACAACGCTCTATAGTTATCCAAAGATACCGGTGAGGTCAAATCAAGAGACAAACCTTCCGAAACAACTTTAGAGCCCGGGCGGAAAGAACCCAGAAATCCTGCAAACAACGGAAACGCAATAAAGAAACAAATCACCGCAAACAATCCTGTTGCGAAAAAAGATGCCACCTTATGGTTTTCTGCCATTGTCCGTTGTGCATTCGCCTTTTTTGCCATTTCACTAGTCCTCCTTCTTCTTAAAGCTGAACGTACCGGTTGCAAACAACTGAATAAAGTTAATAATCAAAGCAATGATCATCAGCACAACGCCAACCGCACATGCATATCCAAGATCATTCTTTTCAATACCTCGTTTATACAGATATCCTACAATCGTAAGACCGATATTCTTCGGTGATGAGTTTCCGTTCCACAGCATAAAGCTTTCCAGGAACATCGACAAGCCCGCAAATACAGAAATGGTAATAACGTAAATCGTCGTAGGTTTCAGAAGCGGTAACGTCACATACCAGAATTTCTGTGCTGCACTTGCTCCATCAATATCACACGATTCATACAAGGAGCCATCAATGGATTTCAGTCCCGAAACAAAGTACAGCACGTTTACACCGGTCCATCTCCACATACAAAGCAAAAGCAGTGCTGTCCATGCAGTTCCTTTTGATTTTAACCATGCCACACTCGGTTTGCCAAGCATATGCATTAATACGTTCATCTGTCCATGATCGCCTTCTGAAAACATCAGACGGAACATCAGACCAGAAATAACCACTGAGGTCAGAGCCGGAATATACATAATGACCTTCCAGACCCCTTTTGCCTTTGTAATACGGCTTTCCAGTAAAACTGCCAGCAACATCGGAATCGGAATCATTAACAATAATGTCAATATCATATATTCCAAGCTATTACTTACTGCAATACGGAAAAATTTATCCGCCATCAATTTTTTATAATGGGCAGGTCCGATAAATTCCATGCCTCCAAAACTAACATCCTGAAAGCTCATTACGATACCACTGATCAGCGGATATAGCCAGAAAATCAGCAGACTGAGTACAAACGGCAATACAAATACATATGGCGCTACTTTCTGAGAATACAATAATTTTTTTGCTCTCCTCAATGTATATTCCTCCTCTTTTCTCAGTAAAATGAGGCCTGGGAATGCAATTCCCAGGCCTCCCCTTTTATTTAATCTGTAACCTGAAATAATCCAAGTTTTTCTACTTTCATAGGAATTACATCAATTCCATCTCAATCGTATCCTGTGCATCCTGAAGCGCTTCTTCAACATCCATACCGTCTTCAAAAATGTTATTCAGAACAGTTGTGCCAAAGTAATCATCAATAACAAGAGATTCCATCTTAACATAAACTGTACCAAACTCAAGCTGATTCATTACTTCATACGGTTTTACACGGAAGAATGTGTTATAAGGATTCGCTTCATCAAATGCAAATTCTTCATCTGTCCACATAGACATATTACATACGTCAAATCCGAGGTCATTCCAGATATGTTCACAGCCCTGCGGTGAACATTTTGCCCATGCCAGCCATTCTGCTGCCAGTTCCGGATTCTCACACTGATTTGTCACAACTGTACCTGTTCCACCAAGACCTACCGAGTTCGGCTGACCTTCTTCAAATACCGGAATGGTAGTCAAATCCCATTTACCTTTTGTATCCGGCATATAATCTTTGAAACGACTCATGTACCAGCTGGCTTTCGGGAAGGAAGCAATCTTGCCCTCTGCAATCGGAACACGGCATGCATCATTATCGGTATGACCATCAATAGAAATCATTGCAATACCATCATTCAGCCACTGCTGCTGCATAGTCAGCATTTTTTTCACAGAATCAAGCTGTACATTTACATCTCCATCCGGACCACCTGTCCAGTCTTCACCATACTCTGCCATAGCAATCCACAGCCAGTCAACAGCGCTGGTATCCACAGAAGTCAGATATACTTCGCCATTAGAAGCTTCTTTGAGTTGTTCTCCAAGCGCGGTATAATCATCCCATGTTTTTACAGATTTGTAATCTAATCCATATTCCTCGAAAATCTCTGCATTCCAGTACATCATTGCAGCGCCAACATGTGTCGGAACACCAAGTCTTTCGCCGTCCAATCTGGAATAAATATCCAGACGAGAAGTTACCATAGACTCCTCATACGGAGCAAGCGCATCTGTCATCACATATAACGGGGAATCCTCACCAGTATAGGCCGGGAATTTTTTAATCTCAACATCACAGATATCCGGTGCACCGGAACCAGACTGCAATGCCAGCATAAACTTATTATGCATCTCATTAAACGGATAAGTACTGAACGTAATCTGTACCTGTTTTTCCGGCTCGTCTGCATGCAGGTCATTCCACTCATTTACCATGTTTGCATAAAATTCGTTATGCAGATCCACAAATGACCACAGTTCAAAATGAGCAGCTCCATCCGGTCCTACCGTAGTAACGGCAGATGGTCCTTCTGTTTCTTCTTCCGCCGATGCAACCATTCCCAACGATCCGACTGCAAGGGCTCCACACATCAATAAACTAAACATTTTCTTGTTCATTTGAAATCCTCCTTTATTCTCAAGAACTTTCCAGGGCACTATATGCAATAGGTACAGCTTCGAGTTTTTGTAAATTATTTTCTTTCACTCTTGCATATACATATTGCACAATTCCTTTTTTTTTTCGCTCCCTTATATGGCAATATTATACAACCTCTTGTGATGGTCTGTCAATATGTTTTTGGTTGTTTTTTATTATTTTAATTATTTCTAAATTATTCCTTTTCCAAAATCACATTTATCTTTGTATGATTTTCCTATATTATTATTGACTTTTTCGTCAATTAGAATATAATTTTTTTATCTGTTTCGGATATTTCTAAATAATTTTTCTTTAGTATATCACTCTCAAAAAAGAAAGGAGTTTTTATGTTTTCTTCCTATAATCTGGGAAACGGTCTACCCGTTTTCCAAGCACTTGCTTCCAAAACCCGTGTTCAAATTATGAATTTAATAGCCGGACAAGATGGTATCAGTCCAAAACAAATTTCAGATAATCTGAATATCCCCGTCAGTACCCTAACCTCTCATCTTAACATGCTTTGCGATTGTGGTTTTATTTTCATGAAAGAGATATCTACCAAACACGGTCATCAAAAGCAGTGCTTTTTATCTCCTTCTTCTGAGCAACTTTTGATTTCTTTGGATTTTCCTACTTCTACGCAAAACAACTACTGGGCGGATGTTCCTATCGGTAACTACGGATGTTTCCAGATCACCCCTCTTTGTGGTCTGGCCACGCCAGATTTCTTTATCGGTGCGCTGGATGATCCCCGGTATTTCGCTCATCCTGACCGTTTTCATGCTGAAATTTTATGGTTTACAAGTGGTTATCTGGAATATGCCCTTCCAAATTTTATTCCCCATAACACTGTGATCCATCAACTGTCTATTTCTATGGAAATTTCATCGGAAGCCCCTGGATTTAATGAAGAATTTCCTTCCGATATCACATTCTTTCTAAACGGAACTAAAATCGGCACCTGGACCAGTCCAGGGGACTTTGGCAAACGTCGAGGTAAATTAAATCCAGACTGGTGGTATTCCTTTTTAAATCAATATGGCCTGCTAAAACAGCTGGTCATTAACCAAGAGGGAACATTTTTAGACGGAGAGAAACTTTCAGATGTAACTGTCAATAGCCTTTCTCTTACATCCGAGTCACTTCTTTTTTTTCGTATTGCTGTATTGGAAAATGCCCGTCATGTCGGCGGCTGCACCTTGTTCGGCCGAAGTTTCGGAGATTACAAACAAAATATTCAAATAGAAATTTCCTATGAAAAACAGGTTTAATTACGAAAAAGGCTCGCTGGATTTACCAATCCAGCAAGCCTTTTTTCTCTATCTTTATTTCTCTTTCCCTTTTTTATTTCTTCTATTTTTCATACGAAAATATCGGACGCCCCGTTTTTTCATCAAAACGAATCTTCATCAGCATCGCATGACGATTCGGATTATACAATGGATTGCCAACAATCTTCTCTTCTGTTCTGGCGTGATAAACCATCACCGGATTTCCTTCTTCATCTGTTGTGAAAGAATTATGACCCGGACCATAAATACCTTTCGATTCATCCGTCATCAGCACCGGATAACGATCTTTCTCCCAGGAACGCGGATCCAGCAAATCAGCATCCTCAGACACTGTCAGCATACCCATACAGTACATCGGTCCTGTCTCCGATGCAGAAAACGTCAGGTAAATCTTTCCATCATGCTTAAGCACAGCCGGACCTTCATTTACCCAGAAGCCCACACGCTCCCAGTCATAATCCGGAGTAGTCAATAAGACCTGTACTGTTTTCAATGTATACGGATTCTCCATTTCCGCAATGTACAGATTGGAAATTTGTTTGCCGACACCAACCTTCTCTGCCCAGATATAATAATATTTTCCTTTATTTTCGAACACTGTCGCATCCAAAGAAAATGCTTCAAAAGAGAACTCGTCCTCCTTTGCACGTCCCATTTTTCCTTTTTCCACCCAGGTACCGGTCATCGGATCCGCATCTGCACATTCCAGCACATACGGGCGAATCGCCCAGACATCTTCTTTTTCACCGCCCGCAAAATAAATATACCATTTGCCATTCAGATAATGCAGTTCCGGTGCCCAGATATGCTCACTCATAATACCTGATTCATGTTTTTTCCATACTGTCACTTCTTCCGCATCTGCAAGACCTGCCAGCGTACTGCTGCTGCGCAGCACGATACGGTCATATGCCGGAACAGATGCTGTAAAATAATAGGTTCCGTCCGTATGACGATATACATATGGGTCTGCCCGCTGCGGAATCCATATTTCATTGTACTTCAATTCCTGATTTGCGCTCATATGTTTCCCCTCCATAAATTAATTTTTGATTGCATTTCATTTAGATCAACATAAAATATTTTTAAGTCTGATAAATTATAGACCAGATTCTAAAAAATATCAACCAAATTTTGTATTTTTAGAAAAGAATTCTTCTTGCGCACTTTTATAAAATTCGATATAATGAATTGCATAATCAATAAATCTAAAATATTTTAATTTTGTTAAAAATATACAACAGAAACATCCGATTCTGCTGACATAAAACGGAGGTATCTCTATGCTCTATATTAAAAGCCTGGAACAGGCTATTCCAGTATTTAAGGCACTCGGCTCAGAACTGCGTATCCGCCTGATTCAAATTCTTCTGGAACACAAAGAAATGAACATGAACGAACTGGCCGCCAGTCTGGGGATTACGAACGGAGCGCTTACCAGCCACGTTAAAAAATTGGAAGAAAGCGGTATTGTCACAATCCTTTCTGAACATTCCGGACACGGCAACCAAAAAGTCTGCCGTGTAAATGTGGACAAGATTCTCGTAGACGTAGTCGCAAACAAAGATAACTTTGCAGAAAACAGCTATTCCATTGACATTCCAATCGGAAACTACTGTAATTACTCTGTATTTCCAACCTGCGGACTTTCTACACCGCGTAAATTGATCGGTGAAGTAGATGATCCAAGATATTTCGCTCATCCAAGCCACGTAGATGCACAGGTTATCTGGTTTGGCAAGGGCTACATCGACTACCGGATCCCGAATATGCTGCCCCCCAACCAGAAAATCGACAAGCTGACGCTTTCTTTCGAAATCAGCAGCGAAGCACCGGGTGTCAATAACGACTGGCCGTCTGATATTACTTTTTCTTTAAATAATACCAAGATTGGCACTTGGACCAGCCCCGGAGACTATGGCGATGTACATGGTATGTTTACTCCGGACTGGTGGTTCCCGAACTGGAATCAGTACGGACTTTTAAAAATGCTTGTCATCGACAAACATGGTACCTATATTGACGGTTTAAAAATTTCCGATGTAACCACCTCGCAGTTACAGATCACCTCACAGGATGAACTGGTTCTCCGTTTTGAGGTTGCAGAAACTGCTGCGAATGTCGGCGGTCTCACCCTTTTTGGTAAAAACTTCGGAAATTACAATCAAGATATCAACGTAAAAGTAAATTACAGCCCGAATTAAATTTATGAAACGCAGCTCCCTCTCCGAACATCCATATCTTCCGGAGAGGGTTTTATAAATTCATTCCATTTTCTGCCGAAGGACATTCAATCCTGTATGATAAGAAAGAATCCGTTTTCTCTGCAGCTGTCCAACGACAATTCCGGGATCAATACCTGCTTTTTTTGCAAACGCGGTAATACTTTCTTTATCAAATTGATTTTTCTCCAAAAACGCTTCAAATTTATCATGTGAAATCATCATATCACACGCAAATTGATTTGCTTTCTCATTCACTTCTCTGCGCAGATCACTGGCATCAGCCAGTTTTTGCTCCTCATCACTCACTAACAGCATAGCAACTTTTTTCTCCAGTACATTTCCCAGTTCATGAAAAATCGTATACCAAAACTGATCCCGATATTCACTTTTTTCATTGACTGCCATGATAACTTTCTCTCTGCTGTCCCATTTTACCGCCCCACATATATCACACTCTCCCAGTTTTGGAAGCATTACAAACGCAATGCCGCAGTCGGCCAATGTTCTTTTCAATCGCGGATATACCTCTTCTGGTGATTTTCCTGTCATTCTGCGAATTTCCGGTAGCGCTTTTTTTATTTTCTTCATACTAAACTTTTCTACCTCAGTCTTATCTTCTATACTCAGTGCTGTCTGTACCCATGCATTGGCATTCCGAAAATAATCTGTATCTAAAAGCACCTCCGAATCCCGCGTCTGTACCAGAAAATCATTTCGCTCCAATGTAGCAAGATTGGCAACATGCAAAAATTTCTGCAATTCACACACCTTTTCCTCCGGTGTACAGACCGCATCAACTACGCCCAGATTCAAAAAGAAATTATAATCCAGTTTTTCCGCAACCTCTGCCTGCCGATCTTCTCTCTTTCGTTTCTCAATTTCCAGTTTTTTTTCTATAAAATTCTTGTTCAAATTCAGCCAAAGCGTCACTGAAGTTCCAAAAACAGTAGCAATACTAAGCGCCATTTCTTCTGTCAAATTAATCTTTCCGTTTAAAAGCTTACTGACTGTCTTTCCAGATGTATCCAACCGCTTCGCAAATTCATCCTGCGTCATATTCCACGCCTCCAGCATATCTTTCAGATAATAGCCAGGGTGAAATGCAATGATATTATCATACTCTATTCTATTCATAATGATTAGTAACCTCCCAAACTAATACAATCCTGGTGGAACAAAAAACTTTCTTTAAGTCAAATACTTCCCACCTGTTTCCATGGTCATCCAACGGAACAATAACCAAACGATAGCCGGTCCTTCTTCCTAAATCGAGAGCAAATTCTCCTTCTCTATTACCTTTTAGCGGATGCAAATAATACATTTTCAGATCAAAGATTTCCTGTAAATTATTTCCCATTTTCAAAGTATCCAATAAAGAATATAATTTATCCGCTACCCGCACATTTAGTTCTTTCTTTGCCTGCCGATAATCCGTACATAACCTTTCAACCCTATGATCTCTGTATTTTATCTCTATTGTATCACATCCCATTTAATTTATTTTACTGTTTCGGTAATATTTTTATCATTATAATTCGCAATATATAATATGTCAATATTATTTTGTTTTTATAATATATGTTACTTTCCAAGTACCAAAAAAGGACAGCATTTTCAGCTATCCTTTTTCTCAAAACCTCTTCCCTTTTATTCCACTCGTTCCCATTTCGCCGGTACATCCGGACACTTTCTCACTCTTAAGGCCGCCCGCAGCTCCACAAAACATCCGCAAAGCCGACACATCCCTTTCATCTGCTTCTCACATTTAGCGCAGATATGAAGACGTTTTTCATAAGTTTCCTGATCTACACGGTCATCTTCATTTAAATTTGCAATATACTGCTCCAGATTTTTAAAATAGTCTGCTTCGGATTCTCCCCGAAGCAGACATTTTTTACATACACGTAATTCCATTTTATTTCACTGCCAGGTGCAAAACAGAACATTTCGGGATTGTAAATTTCAGACCCCTATCTGTTTTTTCCGCGCCTGTGAACTCCTGCACTTTTACAGCATCCGGATTTTCAAAGGTGTTATGTACATGCATTTCCTCATGCACAATTTCTCCCTTGATTTCAGAAACCTCATAATCTGTCAGCAGTGTTTCCACCTCATAATCTTCTGTATTAGAAAGGTTTGCCACTGTAATATGAATCGTTCCTTCACTGTCCATAGAAACAGACTCAGACAGGTTCGGCACTTTCCATTCTTCTTCCACACCAATTATCTCCGTCTCAATGGAACTGTCCAGAAGCATTGCATCCTGATGATACTTGTACATATCGAATACATGGTAAGTCGGTGTCTTGATCATATCCGCACCGTCTGTAAGAATTACAGACTGCAGAACATTCACCATCTGTGCCAGGTTCGCCATTCTCACACGATCGCTGTGTTTATTGAAGATATTCAGTGTAATACCTGCAACAAGCGCATCACGCATGGTGTTCTGCTGATACAGGAATCCCGGATTTGTACCCGGTTCAACCGTATACCAGGTTCCCCATTCATCCACGATCATACCAATTTTCTTCTCCGGATCATATTCATCCATAATATGTCCATGGCGGGTAACCAGTTCCTCCATGTAAAGTGCCTTATTCAATGTTTTATAGTATGCCTTATCGTCAAAATCGGTTGCGCTGCCTTTGATCTCCCATCCTTCCGGATGCACATAATAATGCAGGGACAGACCATCCATGTGTCCATGCTGTGCCGGCTGTGTATGATTGAAGCAGGTTTTCAGCACTTCAGAAGTCCACTCATAATCGGCAACATTTGCGCCGCAGCAGATCTTATAAATCGGGTTGCTCTCATCATAGTTGCGCACATACGTCTGATAACGGCGATACTCATTTGCATAGAAATCCGGATTCATATTTCCACCGCAGCCCCAGTTTTCATTGCCGACACCGAAATACGTCATCTTCCACGGTTCTTTATGTCCATTCTTCGCACGCAGATCTGCCATCGGGGACACGCCGTTAAACGTAATATACTCTACCCATTCAGACATTTCCTGAACAGTACCGCTTCCAAGATTACCGTTTACATACGCTTCACAGCCAAGCTGCTCGCACAGTTCAAAAAATTCATGTGTACCGAAGCTGTTATCTTCCACTACGCCGCCCCAGTGCGTGTTAATCATTTTCTTACGAGTCTCTTTGGGACCAATACCGTCTTTCCAGTGATATTCATCTGCAAAACAGCCTCCCGGCCAACGCAGTACCGGAACCTTAATCTGTTTTAAGGCTTCCACTACATCTGTACGCATTCCGTTTACATTCGGAATCGGAGAATTTTCACCTACATAAATACCTTCATAAATACATCTTCCCAGATGCTCGGAAAAATGTCCGTAAATCTCCTTATGGATTTTGCTTTCTTTTTTGTTTGGGTTGATTACTAATTTTGCCATCGCTTAATCCTCTCCTACTTTTAATATCATTTCAAGCACACGCTTTACGCATGGCTCAAGATCTGCTCTTGTGAGATTGCCTTTTTCCAGGTCAGCCATAACTCTCATCGGAAAACCACAGCCCATCTTCACATCGTTTCCAGCCTTGATCTCATCCGTCTGTTCGGCATTTGTCCACCAATCTGTTGTGATCATACCCTTGAATCCCCACTCATTGCGCAGGATTCCTGTCAGAAGTTCTTTATTGGCCGAAGCACGATGACCGTTAATGATGTTATAAGAAGTCATGATCGTCCATGGATCAGATTCCTTCACCATGATTTCAAAGCCTTTCAAATAAATCTCACGCATTGCACGTTCCGATACTCTGGAATCACTGTCCTTACGGTTTGTTTCTTTATTATTGCAGGCAAAATGCTTTGCAGATGCCGCAATTCCTCTGGACTGAATGCCGCGCACCATTGCTGCACCCATCTTTCCTGCTACCAGAGGATCTTCTGAATAGTACTCAAAATTTCTGCCGCACAGCGGACTGCGATGAATATTCATTGCCGGAGTCAGCCAGATACCAATATTATTTTCTTTTACTTCCAACGCTCCTGCCGCACCGACTGCTTCCACAAGTTCTTCATTCCAGCTGCATGCCAGAAGCGTCGCGCATGGCCATGCTGTCGTATTCACACCGCATTCCGGATGAATGCGCACACCTGCCGGGCCATCCTCAGTCATCACATTCGGCACGCCGTATTTCGGAAGATTTCCCATACCGAAAGTATTTGCTACACCGGTATTCGGCTGACCGCAAAGAAGTCTTACCATTTCTTCATCGGTCAACTGTGCCATAAATTCTTCTAGCGTTGCCTTCTTTTCTTCTACGTCAATCAACCTGATCACGGAGCCATTTTTCGAACCGCCCCACAAACGCTCTGCCGGACGCGCCACCGTCTCCGGCGCATAACCACCAATTGCTTCCTTATCATAAGAATATAAATCCGGCTGCAGTTCCGGATGTGTCTCCAGTTCACAGTAAGTGCCATCGGCCTGCAGACGCTTTGTTAACAGAATCGGTGCACACTTACTGCCCGTAGTTTCCAGAATCATATCATCTGAAAGCACAAAGGAATATACTTTTTCAGTGTCATGCACGGACGTTCCCAGGTAAAAATCATAATTACCCTTTTCCAGAATCCAGCCATACTGTTCCTTTTCACAGGTATCATCAAAGGCTGCCAAAGACGCCAGCGGAGCTTTCAGCACAACCACCTGTGTCTCACCCGGCTGCAGCAGTCTCGTTTTTACAAATGCTTTCAACTCGCGTGCCGGTCTGCCAAGTTTGCCCTGCGGAGCACTCAGATAAAGCTGTACCACTTCTTTTCCGGCAACCTTACCCATATTTGTAACAGAAGCCTCAACAATAATTCCATCTTTATGACTTGCTTTCAATTTCTCAATTGCAAACTCTGTATAAGAAAGACCAAATCCGAACGGATACACAACTTTATCCGCCGCGGCCTTCATCGTCTCAAAATAACGATAACCAACATAAATATCTTCTGTGTACTCTACATGATTTTCAGAATCATGGAAGTTCTCGGAAGACGGATAATCTTCCAGTCTTTCCGCAAATGTATCGGTCAGTTTTCCGGACGGATTCACATCACCACAAAGAATATCTGCCGCGGCCAAACCGCCCTCTATACCGCCCTGCCATGCCAGCAGCGCCGCCTGTGTTTTCTCGTCCTTAATCCAGCTGGTATCTACCATACCTCCTACATTCAACACCGCAATCACATGCGCAAAATGCTTTTGTACCGTCTCTATCATTTTCGCTTCCGCTGCGGACAGATAAAAATCTCCCCGTTCAAAAATCTTCTTGGAAAGTGTGATATTTTCATCTGCATGATCCGGATCCGCCTCGCCTGCAATCGGAGGCTGCTGCCCATTCGCAACCGTTTCTTCCATAATCGTACGATCCCAGCCTTCACCTGAAAAACGACAAACGGAAACAATCGCCGTATCGGTAAAAGCAGCAGCCTTTTTCAGCAGCTCCTGCGGTATTTCCGGTTCTTCCGTCATACCCGGAGCACGTCCTGCTTCATACTGTCTGCGTACATTTTCTGTGTAGAAACTGCCCAGTTCCGGAAGCAATTTTATTTTTCCTTCCTGTTCCTTGATCTGCAGTCCCTCCAGAAGACTTCTTGTGTAGGCAACGGTCACATCACCGCTTCCACCGCCTCCTTTTACATAGTCCGCACATCCTTTTCCGAATACCGCTACTCTTTTTCCGTAAACAAACGGAAGTACCGCGTCCTCATTTTTCAGAAGCACCATACCTTCTGCGGCGGCTCTTCTCGACAGCTCAATGTGTTCTGCGCTGCCCGTCACTCTTTTCCCGTCTTTGCCGATTGGCAGACATGGCTGATAAAAAAATCTTGTCCATTTTCTCATCTCTGTTACCCCCACTATTTAACAATTACTTTTATTTTTAAACGAAGGTTGGAACCGTCTGTTGTTTTTGCCGTAAGCATCGCAACACCTTTTTTCAGCCCCTTGACCTTTCCGTTCTGTGTTACCGATATGATCTTTTTATTACTTACTTTCCACTCTACCCTCTTAACAGAAGTATTAGACGGATAAAAGCGCAGCTTCACCTGTTTTGTTCTGCCCCTCTGCAATCTGATCACATTTTTACCGTCTGCCGATTCAATATTTTTTGCCTGATTGATGACCCGCACAATACAGACAGCCTGTTTACCATTATACGTTTTAGCGGTAATCTTTGCCTTTCCGGCACGTTTACCTGTAATATACCCATTTGCATCTACCGACACAATCTTTGGATTACTCGAGCTGAATTTCACCCCGTTCACGGTCATACCGGAGCCAAGATCAACAGAAAGCTTTGCTGTTCTTCCCACCGCTACCGTCTTTTCTTTATTCATTTTTATAGACCCGGGAGCGCTCTTTACCGTCACCTTTATCTTTACTGTACCGCCGGAATTTTCCCCCGTAAACGTCACCGTACCACTTTTTTTAGCAATAATCGTATTGTCCTTCACAATCGCAATCTTAGGATTGCTGCTGCTCCATTTATAGGTTTTATCAAACTGCAGTTTGTATTTCTCACCGACTCCCAGATTAATATTCCCCTGTACAACCGCTACCTTGCAAACAGCCTTTTTGCCGTTGTTGAGAATTGCTGTAATATTGGCACTTCCTACCACACAGCCGGTCACTTTTCCGTCTTCATCTACCTTGACCACTTTGGGATTATCTGATTTCCAATAGGTAACGCGTGTCCCCTCTCCTTTCGGAGAAAGTATATAATTCAGCTTTTTGCTGGTATTGGTTTTAAGAGTCATATGCGTGTCAGAAAACTTCAATACTGCATTGTTTGAAGATTTTCCACGCACAGTGACATCTGCTGCCAGTGCCTGCAATTTTTTGCCGATCTGCGCACGTTCTTTCGTATTTTTCCCCGAAATCGGCGGATAGTAGGAAATACCCTCCGGACTTTTTCCGAATAATGTTGCATACATTGTGCAGGCTGAAAGATAGGTTCCTGCTGCACTGGGATGCAGCTTATCCGAACTGAAAAGTTCTATATCCGGATAAATCTCTTGTCCGCGTGCAAAAGCAATTCCGGCGGGTGAAAGCGCACATTTATATTTTTCTGCCAGACTGTAATAAGTGCAGGCAATCTTAGACTGATATTCATCCGGATTTGAAGCAATCCTGTCAGAACCGTTATAATCAAAATGACCCTTTTCAGGTGCCCAGGTTTCATACAATACCATTTGCGCGCCAGCTTTTTTAATCAGCGGTTCCAGCGCCGCAACTGCTTTTCGCATATCCGCAACGTCTGTAACTGCCTCGTGACGCTGTCCCTGCAGGACAACATAATCCCATTTTTTCTTTTTCAGCTGAGACATCAGCTGCTGACGCATCTGCTTATCAATCGGCCGTCCTGATGCCGCGAACGCAAACCTATTTAACGTATGTGCGCCTTTCGTAACCTGCTCTACCCGTGCATTAATACCGCTCTTTTTACAAAGCTGTTCTACCATTTTCGGCAGATCATTCGTAAACGTCAGGCTGTTTCCCACAAAAAGAATCCGTGGACTGTTTTTTTTCGGCTTCGCCAGCGTAGAAGGCAATTTATCGAATGCATTAAAGCTTCCTGCTGCCTGTGCCTGCGGCTCAAACGAAGAAAAAATCCCCGTCATCCCGAACAGTACAATCAGCAGCATTAAGATTTTTTTCTGAATTTTTCCTGTCATATAATCTCCCCATTTATCATCCATTCACATTATCCGCTCATATTATCATTAATAATAAACCATTTTGGTAAAATCTGCAATGTAATTTCCTGTTCACATTTGTAAAATTTTTGTGGATTTCTGTTCATAATTTTTGACTTGCAGTTTTCTCTTTCTAGATGCTATTATTTGCTTAAAATATCAATGTCAAACGGCATAAAATATATGTGCGGCAGCCTCCGAAAAGCTGCCGTCGGAACAGGAGTCATTTATGAACAAAAAATTAATTTACGGCGTTGCTTATTACTATGAATACCTCCCCTCTGATCGGATGGAAACAGATTTCCAAATGATGCTGGATGCCGGCATCAACACAATCCGAATTGCAGAATCCACATGGAGTACCTGGGAGCCAACAGATGGTACCTTTAACTTTACTTATCTGCATCGTGTCCTCAAAACAGCGGAAAAATTTGGTCTGAATGTAATTGTTGGAACGCCGACCTACGCCATTCCTTCCTGGCTTGACAAAAAATATCCGGATATTTTATGTGAAACACACCAGGGAAAAAATCGTTATGGTGCACGTCAAAATTTTGATATCACACACCCAGGATATCTTTTCCATGCAGAACGCATTATCCGCAGGTTAATGGAAGAAGTCCAGTCCTATGATTGTGTGATCGGATTCCAGCTTGATAACGAAACAAAACATTATGACACCTGTACTCCGCGCGTACAGAAACAGTTTAAAAAATGGCTGAAAGACCGCTTTGATACAGTAGAAAACCTAAACAACCGTTTCGGCTTCGCCTACTGGTCCAACAGCATTTCTGACTGGGAGGACCTTCCCGATGTGCGCGGTACAATCAATGGCAGCTTCGGCGCGGAATTCTCCGCTTTCCAGCGCCATCTTGTCACTGAATTTCTGCTCTGGCAGCGCCATATTATCGATGAATACCGCCGTCCGGATCAATTTGTCACACACAATTTTGATTTTGAGTGGCGCAGTCATTCCTACGGTCCGCAGCCGGATGTCGATCAGTTTGATGCAGCAGAGGCGCTGACGATCGCCGGCAGCGATATTTACCATCCAAGTGAACATAATCTGACCGGCGCAGAAATCGCTTTTGGCGGTGCCATCACCTATGGATTGAAAAAATCCAATTATCTGATTCTGGAAACAGAGGCACAGGGAAATTTCAGCTGGCTGCCATATCCGCAACAGCTCCGTCTGCAGGCCTTTGCCCACACTGCCGCAGGAGCCGATGGTGTCAGCTACTGGCACTGGCACAGTATTCACAATTCTTTTGAAACCTATTGGAAGGGTCTGTTAAGTCATGATTTTTCGGCGGGCTCCGTTTACCGCGAAGCACAGACCATTGGTCATGATTTCGATCGACTTTCAGAACATTTAGTTCATTTAAAAAAGAAAAACCGCATTGCTATTATGATCAGCAATCGCTCTTTAACAGGTACAAAATGGTTTCCAACTGCTATGCTTGGCACAGCACCGGAACACTCTTATGGAGATTATTTCCGCTGGATGGCAGATGCCTGCTACCACATCAATGCTGAATATGACATTATAAACGACAGCGAACGCGATTTTACACCATATGATGTAATTCTTTTGCCAACGCTTTACAGCGCTGATGAGGATCTGATCTCTGCGCTAAAAGCCTACACTAAAAACGGCGGCCACTTGATTGCTTCCTTCCGAAGTTTCTTTTCCGACGAATATCTGAAAGTATATGCCGACGCACAGCCGCATCATCTGACAGATTGTTTCGGTCTTACCTACGATCGTTTTACGAAGCCGGCAAATGTGACGCTTGCTTCCAAACTGGCAGATTTTCCGGAACATACGACAGTGTATGATTGGATGGAATTGCCGGAGCAGGTAACCGGAGAGATTCTCTGTACCTATGAGCACCCAGCCTGGGGCGGCATTGCCGCTGTCACCAAAAATCAATTTGGAGATGGGGAAGCTGTCTATCTGGCCTGTCGCTTTGAGCAAAGCGCTCTGGAAATATTGCTGCAAAAACTGTTTGCTGACTGGAACATTCCACTTCCGCATGCACAGTTCCCGCTCATTATACGCAAAGGAACCAATCAGCTCGGTAAAGAAATTACTTATTATATGAACTTTTCCGAAGAGGTACAGCGATTTCCTCTGTCGCAAGGCGGTACAGAACTTTTCAGCGGAAATACATTTGCCAACGGTTCTGAACTTACGCTTGAAAAATGGGATGTAAAGATTATAGAAAATTGATTGACAACTTCCATTTTCTGACCTATGATTTATGAATTAACTATTCCATTGCTGCAATTCAAAATCAGGAGGTCCCTTATGTTTTACACGCAATCTGAATGGCTTTTATTTTTCTTTTTCTACTGTTTTTGTGGATGGGTATGGGAAAGCTGTTTCGTTTCCTTTCAAAAAAAACGCTGGGTAAACCGTGGTTTTCTGCACGGTCCATTCCTGCCGATTTACGGCTTCGGTGCCGTCATCATTCTCTGGCTGACGCTCCCCGTCCAGGAGAACCTGATCCTGATTTATCTGATCGGAATGGCAGGTGCTACTGTTCTTGAATATTTTACCGGCGCTCTTATGGAACGTCTTTTCCATATGCGCTACTGGGACTACAGTAATATGCGCTTCAATTTGAACGGTCATATCTGTCTGGCATGTTCACTCGGATGGGGTGTCTTTTCCGTATTGTTGGTAAAAGTCATTCATCCGCCGATTGAAAAGATGATTTTAAAAATTCCTTCTTTCATTGCAGATCCTCTGAGCCTTGTATGTATCTGCGCATTTGCCGTTGATACAGCACTTTCTGTTCGCATGGCTTTGGATGTAAAAGAACTGCTGACAAAACTGTCAGAAAGCAGTCACGCACTTTCCCGTATCGAAACGCGTATTGAAAATGCGAAGTTGCGCATCTCGCAGCGTCATTTGATGATGCATGAAAAAGCAGCTTCCATCGCTGAAGAAATCAGACAGCAGATGAAACAAAGTTCCCGACCTGCGGAGCAAAACCATCTTCAGACAATTCTGGACGATTTACAAAATCTCCAGAAACAGCTTGGAAATCTGGAACTTGATCTTTCCTCCCGTCGAAATCGCGACTATAAAAAAGTATCCAGTATTCTGCGGAGAAACCCAAGTGCAGTTTCCGCACATCACAAAGAAGTATTGGCTGAATTAAAGCAGATGATAAAAGAAGAACGCGATTCAAAGAAAAAAGAATAAACCATCTATACAGTTTCCACAAGACAGTCTTCCAAAGAATTTTTCTTTGATGACTGTCTTGTTCTCGCTTTCATAAAAAGTTTATACTTTTTTCTCAATTTCTTTATATAGATTTAGACACGTAAAATTGACATTTCTATCATACAGGGCTTAAACTGTATGGTATGATATGATAAAGGAGTATTATAATGTCCAGATTAATCGGAATAGATTTAGGAACCACAAATTCCTGCGTCGCTGTGATGGAAGGCGGCGAAAGTGTAATTATACCAAATGAAAGCGGTGGAAGAACCACACCTTCTGTTGTGGCTTTTTCCAAAAATGGGGACCGTCTGATCGGACAACCTGCCAAACGACAAGCTGTTGTCAATCCTGATCGCACAATCAGTTCCATCAAACGACATATGGGTTCGGATTACCGCGTGAAAATAGACGGAAAGCCCTATACACCTCAGGAAATTTCCGCTATGATCCTGCAGAAATTAAAAAATGACGCTTCTGATTTTTTGGGTGAAGAAGTCACAGAAGCCGTCATTACTGTGCCCGCTTATTTTACCGACGCACAGCGTCAAGCCACCAAAGATGCCGGAACAATCGCCGGGCTGAACGTACAGCGCATCATCAACGAACCAACCGCGGCAGCGCTCGCTTACGGCATTAATAAAGAAGAACCGCAGAAAATCATGGTCTATGATCTCGGCGGAGGTACGTTTGACGTCTCTGTATTGGACATTAACAGCGGTGTAATTGAAGTGCTCGCTACAGCCGGAAATAATCAGCTCGGCGGCGATGATTTTGACGCGGCGCTTGTAGAATATTTTACCGGAGAATTGAAAAAACAGTATAAAGTAGATGCACGCAGGGATATTTCTATTCTCTCTCGTCTGACGGAAGCCGCTGAAAAAGCAAAAATCGAATTAAGCTCTATGACCGAGACCACCGTCAATTTACCGTTTCTGGCGCAAACCAAAAACGGTCCGGTTAATTATGAGACAACGGTTACCAGAGCGCTTTTTGATTCTCTTACCTCTCATCTTGTCATGCAGACGATGGACCCGGTGCGTCAGGCTCTTTCTGATGCCGGACTTTCTCCCGCGGACATATCCAAGGTGTTGATGGTCGGCGGTTCCAGCCGTATCCCGGCTGTGCAGACGGCAATCCGTCAGTTTATGGGAAAAGAGCCCTTTAAAGGAATTAATCCGGATGAATGTGTCGCAATGGGAGCTTCTCTGCAGGGCGGCGTGCTTTCTGGAGCTGTAACCGGTCTGCTGCTTTTGGATGTTACTCCCCTTTCCCTCGGTATTGAAACCGTGGGCGGTGTATTTTCCAAAATCATCGACCGAAATACAACGATTCCGACACGTAAAAGCGAGATCTATACGACTGCAGGCAATTTTCAGACAACCGTCGATATCAAAGTGTTCCAGGGAGAACGCCAAATGACTCGCGGCAATAAACTTCTGGGGGAATTTCACCTGCGCGGCATTAAACGTGCCATGCGCGGGGTCCCGCAGATCGAAGTTACTTTTGAAATAGATACAAACGGCATCGTACACGTAACAGCAAAAGACCTCGGCACTGGAAAAAGTCAGGATATCACCATCACTGCCTCCTCAAATTTAAGTCAGGAAGAAATTAACCGCGCAATGTATGAGGCAAAAATGTACGAAGAAGAAGACCGCAGACGCAAGGAAGAAGCAGACGCAAAAGAAAGCCGACGCCGGCGCGAAAAATCAGCAGACAACGGCGATGATTTCATGGACGGCAATTTCCACGACGAATCATAAAAAATATAAGGAGCCCTAAAGATGTTTGGTTATATTCTGGCAAACCTGGAAAAGCTTTCCCCGCAGGATCGCTACCGTTATCAGGCATACTACTGCGGCCTCTGCCGGGCACTCGGCAAACAACACGGAACCATCAGTAAAATGACACTCAACTATGATATGACATTTTTGGCATTATTTCTGACAGCTGTCTACGATGCTCCGGAAACAATGAATTTAAATAAATGTCTTCTTCATCCAATCAAAAAACAGGAATATGTAAAAAGCGAAATTCTTGACTATTCCTCCGATATGAACATCCTATTATCATACTACAATCTAATTGATGATTGGAATGACGACAAAAGTGTGTTATCTCTCGGCGAAGCAAAACTTTTGGAAAAAGAATGCCGAAAAGCTGCAAAGAAAAATCCCCGGCAAAGCCGTGTGATCCGTGAAAAACTGGAGGAACTTTCTCAAATTGAAAAAAATAATATATTAATTCCGGATGTACCGGCAAAATGCTTCGGTGAATTGATGGGCGAAATATTTGTCCCGTTCACCGATTCTCTTGGTGACAAATTACGAAATTTCGGTTATGCTCTTGGCAAATACATTTATGTATTGGATGCCTGCATAGATTTAAAAAAAGATCTTAAAAAGCAGAACTACAATCCGATGGTACAATGCAGCCAAAGTGAATTTGATGATATCCTGCATATGCTGATGTCGGAAGTCGTGGCATCCTACCGTGAATTAAATATAAAAAAAGATCGTACCATTATTGAAAATATCCTGTTTTCCGGAATCCTGATGAAATACGAACTTTTTAAAAGAAGAGGTGAAAAAAGTCAATGATACAAAATCCCTATGAGGTGCTTGGTGTACCAAACGGCGCCTCAGAAGAGGAAGTCACAAAAGCATACCGCAAACTTGCAAAAAAATATCATCCGGATCTGAATCCCGGCAATGAAAATGCTGCAAAAAAAATGAGCGAAATCAATGCTGCTTATGACCAGATTAAAAACGGTAAAGCCTCCTATAGCAGTACCGGAAATTCCTATAGTTCCGGTCAGAGCAGCTACGGTGGAAGCGGATACGGTTCCTACGGCAATTCCGGACAAAATACAGGCAATGGATACGGCGGTTTTGATGACTGGTTCGGCAACTGGCAGCAGCAATCTCGTCAGCAGGAAAAGTCTGTATTCGATCCTGTCCGTCATTATCTGCGCAACAACTGTTTTGAAGAAGCGCTTCATGTCCTGAGTACAATTTCTGAAAAAACAGCAGAATGGTACTACTACAGTGCAATTGCCAATTATAATCTTGGCAACCAAGTAATCGCGCTGCAGCATATTAAAATTGCAGTACAGAAAGAACCGAACAATCCCCAATATCAGCAGATGCTCTCACAAATGCAGTCCGGCGGACGCGTGTACACCGAACAAAGCCAGAGCTACGGCAGCCCGTTCGGCGGGCATCACAGCATTTGTTTTTACTATCTGCTCTGCAACATCCTGTGTATGTTCTGTGGCGGTGGAGGCTGCTGTGGTTCACGTAATTATGGCTACGGCTATCCCTATACCGGTTACCGTACCTACTATACATTCCCGAATAATCATCAGGGCGGCTCTTCCGGAAGTAATGATAACTCTTCCGGAAATTACAACGGTTTTTTTGAAGATTTTGAAGACAGCAAGGGTGTCTGAATAAGGAGGAAATTACTATGAATAAATTTAGAGATGCCATAGAACGGTTTTTCTATGGCAGAAATGGTATGGATGAACTGGGTCAGTTCACGTTTGGTCTGTATATGGTTATGTTGGTTCTGAATATTTTCACACGAAATGTCTTTTTTTACTGGCTGGAAATGCTGCTCGTTGTCATTTTTCTGTTCCGGTGTCTGTCCAAGAACCTCACCAAACGCCAGGATGAAAATCGCAGATATCTGGAACGCCAGGATGCGTTTCTGCGCTGGCAGCGCATTCAGAAACGACGCTGGGCAGACAGAAAAACACATGTTTACCGCAAATGTCCACACTGCGGCACAATGATTCGTCTTCCAAAGGTCAAAGGAAAACATACTACAAACTGTCCGAAATGCCATAAAGACTTTGATGTGACAGTATAAAATATAATTAAGTTTCAGACATCCCTCCCTGGGCAAAAGCATCATCTGTCTTTTTCGGGGAGGGATTTTCTTCCCGATAAATTTCCTGCAGTTTTTCCGGCGAAAGCCGCTGCACACAGGCAGATACCATCTCCATTGACAGTCCATTACGGAACATCATTCTCGCAGTCAGAATTGCTTCCTCATTTCTTCCTTCCTCTAAATGACTTTGCGCTACCCAACACATTTTTATTTTCTCTCCTTTCTCTGTCGCACTGCGTACTTTTAATATACTGTTCTTATAGACTTGATCTTTTGTAAATATATACAAGAATTCCAAAAATTCTTCAGCATATTTAAGAATAGTTTCGTTTTCCTTAAACGTGTCTTTACCAAGCCGCCTGTCTTTAAAAAATCTTGCCACCTGTCTAAAATCACTCTGAAATTTCTCTATCACTTCATCCTCTAAAAACGCAATATCAAACACATGTATTTTATAATCCTGCACATAGGATTCCCATTCCTTTGAAACATTCAATGCCTGATGTAAGCTTTTGTTTTTTTCCCAACGGTCATCCGAAAAATTTAACACCAAAGTTATCACCGGATGCATCGATTTCTTCTTATCTAGTTGAGTTCTATAACTGCCGTAATCATACCCCATCACGCGTACCGGCATTGCTGGATCATATTTTGTCTGATTTTCTATCCCAAAAGAAGCAATTGCTAACTGTGTATGATCTAAATATTCCTTGACAACATCGCGTTTCTGCTCACGCAGTTCATCTACTGCATCCTTATAAACAGACACTGTTGAAGTATCGTCTAAAAATTCCGGCAACAATTTTTCTCTTCCAAATAGAAGTACATTAAAAATATCTGCAAATACATCACTGTAATCTTCTAATTTCCTTTCAATCAAATCCTTTTTTCCCATAATCCTCCTCTAATTGCAGAAGTCACCGAAAATGCTATGTATATCTGATTCTGACATACTTTAAAACCTACCATCTGATGTGACTCCCGCACTCCATATGTAGCTGTTCCATCCTGAATTATTTGGCGAGACACCAGAACTTCAGATATTTGAATTGTAAAAAAATTATAGCATTTCCACATACAGAAGTCAATTTATTTTTATAATTTGTTGTGTTTATTATGTTTTTTCTCGTCTCACAATCATTATTGCATATATTCATGGCATATAGCATCAGCTTACAAGGAACAATGCGCCTGTACACGGACACTACCTTCCTTTTAAACAAAAAGACCTCTCACTGATTTCAGCTCAGCAAGAAGTCTTCTGTTTAGAGGAACCCTATATCCGGTTCCCGAATATGCTCCTGTTATTTTTCAGTCTTATCAAAACGCTCCTTCAATTCCTGATAAACGATCAGATTATAAGCATCCAGACTGACACCGTTTTTGTCAAACTTCGGAAACGCCTGTTCTCCGCTTGCACAGACCACTGTCACAAGACTGGCTGTTTCTGAAAATTCCTGCCAGTTTTCCTCATTAAGCCCCGGCTGCAGATCTTCCCACAAAATTTGGTACGCCTCGCTCTCCTCTTCCGAAATCACCTCTTCCAAAACAGGCGCTGCCCACAATTTCAGATTTTCCGCTTCTATATAATCCTCCCGCGGCAACTGTTCATCACTCAATGCCTGAAACAGCCCGTACCGGCTGATTTTTTCTGCCGGCTTTCCCCTCGAAACCACACAAAAGAAGTATTGCAAGCAGCATAAACATTGCAAAAATTACTCTGTTCCGCATCTTCATAAAATCCCTCCCTTAGCTTTACACATGCCAGTTCCTCATAAATTCACAAATTTTTATCCGCTTATCTTGAAATATTCTGTCTATTTATCTTTATTATATTTTTTACGAGACGCACTGTCAACCATTTCCATGTCTCCGGCGCTGGACTGCCCCTTTAAAACATGCTATAGTGTACACAAAACTATTATTGTATGGGAGGAACCATTATGACAGAACAAGAAAGAATGAAAGCCGGATATATCTGGCTGGATGATGAAGAAAACATGGCATTGCAGGCCCGCGCAAAAGGACTGGTCGAAAAATTCAACGCACTGCCGCCGGAAGCCATGGAAGAGCGTATGGCGCTCAATAAAGAACTTTTCGGCGAATGCGGAGAACATGTCTGGATTGTTCCGCCGATTAAGCTGGCAGTCGGAAAATATATCTCCATCGGTAAAGATACTTACATGAACGCCGGTACCACCTTTATCGACGACTGGAAAATCACGATCGGCGAAAATTGCCTGTTCGGTCCGAACGTAACCCTTTGTACGACCGGCCATCCAATCGCGCCTGAACACCGCGGCGATGGTATGTACTCTTTCCCGATCACTATTGGCAATAATGTATGGCTCGGTGCAAATACCATCGTTATGCCGGGCGTTACGATCGGCGAAAATTCCGTTATCGGCGCAGGCAGTGTTGTCACCAAAGATATTCCGGCAAATGTAGTTGCCTTCGGCAGCCCCTGCCGTGTCTACCGCGAGATTAACGAACGCGATCAGGAATATTATTTCAAAGACCGCCGTTTTGACGAACAGCCTGCCCGCGAAGAAAAAGACATCCCGCATCTTTCCTTCTTAGAGGATTAAGTATAGACAAAACCCGGATTTTTCGCTTGAAAAATCCGGGTTTTTATCATGTTCCTCTCAATATGCTTTTTTATGATCCATCACACCGCTATGCTTCTGCAATTTTTTCACATCCACGATTCCCGGCAGATGCTCTTGCAGAAATTCTCCCCAGTGTCCCATCATAATGCGAATCAATTCATCTACTTTTTCTCTGGTCTTTGGATTCAGTTTTTCAAGACGCTGCCACATCTTACGGATACTATACAAACCTCCCGCCTGCAGTTCAGACAGCGTTGTAAAGCCCGGCGCCTCCAACACGGAAAACAAATCATCAATAAACAAATTTTTCTGTTCATCATCAATCTGCGCCAACCACGTTTCCATTGAATCACTGAAAATCTGCGCAGCCGCATCCAAATTCTTCCCTCGCACAAACATAGGACCTTCAATCTGCCAGGAAAGTCCATCGTGCTGCATAATCCCTTTCTGACTGCTCTTTATGACCGTCGGTTCTGTAGTATCTTCCAGCAGCATCCCGAAAATAGAAAATTCCGGAATAAATCGACGAATCTTCGACTGTATCCGATGGATACCCGGACGCTCGAAAAATTCCGCACTAAAGCCTGGACCATCATAATTATAAACACTTCGAATTCGTTTCTGCACGGGAAATTCACATTCACTCGCCCCAAAAACCGCCAGATTTCCGCCTTTAGAATGACCACCCACACAGATAGGACGATCGCTGTATGCCGCTATGCGGTTCAGATATCCGGCGGCCTCTTTTTCTGCCGGAATTGTGCCGGTGCTTAAATTAAAGTCTTCTTTCCATCCTACAATCGTGTCGTCCGTACCACGATAAGCGATATAAGAAGAACCGTCTCCTGGAAGAATTTCCATTGCAGAAAACTGCAATTTCTTTATATCACTAATCTTATTTGTATAATTTTTAATCAAAACCTGTGAAAACCGTCTGGTCTTCGCCATTTCTTTCATCAGGTATGGCGCGTTTCGAATCAAAGACCGATCTGCATCCAGTTCCGCCTGTGTCCGTACGGCAAAAAACTGTTCTGCCGCCTCCTCCACTGTAATGGAATCCTCCTGGTCTTCTGGCGCAATTCCGTCCAGATTTACATAGGCCAGATAACAGAATACCAGGCCATCCACTTCATTAAAAGGCGACTGTGCAAACGACAAATCGCCGCGCCACCGTAAATATCCTGAAAGATTATCCATATATCTGTCCCCACTTTCTTCACGGTTACTATTTATCCATTCTCACCCGCAAAGCAAAACACTTCAAAACACGCCGTTTCCGATTTTACAGCCGCATTTCCTCAGGCATTAAAAACATACTGATCCAGACGCGCCATTGCCTCTTCCAACAGAGCTTTCGGCAACGCCAGATTCATACGAATACTGTACGGTCCATGGAACGGTCTGCCGTCCTGCCAGATCACACCGACTTCCACACCGGCTTTCAGCAGTTCATCCATCGTTTTCTGATTCTTTTTACACCATTCTTCACAGTCAAGAAACAGCATATACGTACCTTGCGGTTTTGCCAGCGTTACACCCTCAAAATGCTCCTGAATATAATCATATGCGTAATTCACATTTTCTGATAATACTTCGCACAATTCTGCTGCCCACTGCTTTCCTTCCTCACTATAAGCACCGATCAGCGCATACATAGAAAGCACATTCATAGAATTGTAATGGCACAAAGAAGATTCCTTCTCCATACGCTCCCGAATCCATTTATTATATACAATATGATAGCTTCCGACCAATCCCGCCAGATTAAAAGTTTTAGACGGCGCATACATCGCCACCGTACGCATCTTTGCATCCTCCGAAATACTCTGTGTCGGAATATGTTTATTTCCGTTTAAAATCAGATCTGACCAGATTTCATCAGAAACGACAAAAACATCATACTTTTTGTAAAGCTCCATTGCCTTTTCAATTTCCCAGCGCTCCCACACACGGCCGCACGGATTGTGCGGAGAACAAAATACCGCCGCATGGATATGCTGCTCACGCAGCTTTGTTTCCATATCTTCAAAATCCATGCGCCATATACCTTCTTCATCGCGCTTCAGCGGACTCAAAACCATATCATAGCCATTGTTTCCGATTGCGCCGGTAAATCCGATATAGGTCGGAGAATGCAGAAGCACCTTATCACCTTTTGAGCAAAATACATTTAACGCGCTGACAACACCACCAAGTACGCCGTTTTCATATCCGATGTGCTCTTTTTTCAGTTCTTCCGCACCGTTATGTTCCTTCTGCCAACGGATGATCGCATTATAGTATTCCTCACGCGGATTAAAATAACCGTACAGCATGTGTTTTGTTCGTTCAATAATTTCTTCCGCAACCGTCGGCACCGTAGCAAAATTCATATCTGCCACCCACATCGGCAATTTGGAAAATCCCTCCTTAGTCTCAATGTTCTCATAAGGGATTGCGTCTACCGCAATCGCATCCTTTCCCTCACGATTCATGACAGTTGTAAAATCGTACTTCATTTATCCTTCCTCCTGATAGTTTTTAATACATAAATTTATTTTCCTGTATTTCTAATTTTTACACAATTTCCGCAGCACGTTCAGTACACTATCCTTTTCGTCTGGCAATACATATCTGGCAACGGCTTTTACCTCATCCCTGGCTGTTGCCACCGCATAGCTTTCTGTCGCTTCAAGCAGCATACCGATATCATTTTGATTATCTCCAAACGCCATTGTTTCTTCTTTCGTCACATGCAGCATCTGCTGTACCTTTTTCAACGCGGCGCCCTTATCCACATCTTTCGCCATAAAATCTACCCAGTGTGCACCCGATGCCATAATATGCGCCCGCTCAGAAAACTGCTCCGCACACGAAGCAGCCATTTTTGCCGCATCATCCTCCAGAAAATAAGCAGCAACTTTAATCATCGAATCTTCTATTTCCAGAACATCATCGACAATCTGCAGTTTCACCTGATAACCGCCGAGCAGTTCCTTGCAGAACCATTCATTTCGGCTGTCCGTATATGCAGCCGTCAAAGAAGATACTAAAACACAAACATGATCCAGCGTACGTACGTAGCGGACAAGCTCGGCAAACGTCTGCTTATCAAATGTCCGGCACTGCAGCGCTTGACCCTTTTCCATAATACAGGAGCCATTGTCTGCCAGGATCAGGATATCGTCTTCCACCGGAGCAAGCAGACTCTTTGCGCTCAGATACTGGCGCCCGGTCGCTGCAGCAAAGGTGATCCCACATTTTTTCAGTTCTCTGATCACGGTAAATAACTCAGGGTTCAGATTTGTAGTTGCCTCCGGCAAAAGTGTACCGTCCAAATCTGAAGCAATTAATTTAATCAATATTGTTTCCTCCGGAAATTCTGTAATTATTGTTTGTCCATTAATTATATCATTTTCATCTCTGAAAAGCCACCGGAAAATACAATGCCGGGAAAGCAGCATACACTGTATTTCCCGGCATTATTTCTTCTGATTTATCTTGCAAACGGCTCCAACGTGATTGCAAATGTAAACATTTCCTCATCAAAACGATACTTTTCCATCAAGCGCGGACCACAGCTGTTTGAACCAATTCCATTCATGCGGTAATCCAGACAAAGCACGACAGAACTGCATGCTTCCAGTTCAAAATTGTGCGCTTTTGCCGTCAGTTCTTCTTGTGTATAGCGGGAAGCATTAAAACTAAACGGTGTCAGTCCTGCTGCCGCAAGTCCTGTCTGCCCGCCGCTCACCGTCACATAGCTGCAGTCAAAATGACTGCCGTTTTCCTGCGGTCGGATATAATCCTCATGCAGGGCTTTCACATTAGTTGTAAACACACCATGGCACGCCGCATGATGTTTATCCACATAACTTTCCATCGGTCCCATGCCAAAGTAGATAACTTCTGTCATCTCCTTCGGAAGGAACAAACGCAGTCCAAAACGCGGCAGTTCCGGAAACGCCATGTTACGTTTTACATCCAGAACCGCATGTACTTTGCCATCCGCCGTGATCGTCCATACTGCGCAGACATCCAGCATTCTCTGCATAGCCGGAGAAGAAACCGACATTGCGCTGCGGATCGCCACGCCGTCTTCCGTCTGTTCTGCCGAAGTTTCATATGCCCTTGTGACAGTACGGTCATACTGAGCGCGCAGCCATTCCTGTTTCAGATTCCGATCGTTATCGGTCGGTGCGCGCCAGATATTCAGCTCCATCGGCGCGTCAAGAATCTGACGATTTTTATAAATCATTTTTTCAAATAAACCAGTCAGTTTATTAAATGTATAGGTAAACTGTGGATGTTTGATATATAGATAGCGGTCATCTTCGGTACATGCCAGCAAACTGGCAGGTACTTTTTCCTGCATTATCTCAAGCGCACCGTCCGCAAAAACAGCGTTTTCTGTCGCCGCCGCGCTGCAGACGCCATCTCCTACTATATACAGCATCTTTTGATTTCTGCCGTCCGCATTTTCCAGCCGGATCTCATCAAACCCCAACAAGACACCAGCCTCGCGCAATGCCTCCTTCTGTTTAAGATAATAGCTTATTTTCAGATAACAGCATCCTGCTGCCGGAACCATCACATCCAAATCCACCGTTATCTCCCGATGCGGCAAAATGGACGGTGTTTCCATACTACCGGAATCAACCGTTTCTCCGTCGCAGGTCACTTCATATGTAATGGTCAAATAATCTGCTGCGTCAGTGAAATCCAGATAATTATGCAAGGTCAGCTTCTTTGCCTGCGCATCATAAAATGCCCGCAGCGGACGCTGTACATTTTTAAATTCCAAAAGTCCCGTATGTACGCGTCGATCCGGATATACCAATCCGTCCATACAAAAATTTCCATCATGCGGATATTCCTGATGATCGCCGCCATAATAATAAATCTTTTTTCCTTCTGTTGTTTTGCCCATATCAATCGCATGGTCGCACCATTCCCAGACAAAGCCGCCGCAGAAACCGTCATATTTTTCAATCAGTTTAAAATACGCTTCAAAATCGCCCGGACCATTGCCCATTGCGTGACTGTACTCACACATTACATACGGTTTGTCAGGATTAGAAGCAAAATACGCCTCTACCTCTTCCATCGACGGATACATACGGCTGTGCAGATCAATGTTGGAGAAATCATATTTCCGCTTATCACTGGTATAACGCGCACTCTCATAATGTGTCAGTCTGTCCGGATCAAATTCTTTCGTCCACTTTAACGCTTCCTCAAATGTACATCCATAAGCGCATTCATTTCCCATCGACCAAATCACAACACTCGGCCTGTTTTTATCACGGTGCACGCAGCGCTGTGTACGGTCCACCGTTGCTTCCGTAAATTCCGGATTATCAGCAATCGCAATATTCCATCTTTTCGCGCGTTCCTCCCAGGTTTCTTCCTTCGCATAGATGGATTCTGTTCCATGGCTCTCATTATCCGCCTCATCAATCAGATAAAATCCGTATCTGTCACAGAGATGATAAAAAATCGGCGCATTTGGATAATGACTGGTACGGATTGCATTGACATTATGCTGCTTCATGAGACGCAAATCTTTCTCCATCTGCTCTCTGCTAATGGAAAATCCCGTCACCGGATCACTGTCATGACGATTGACGCCGCGGAACTTCACATTCTGCCCATTGATATATACCACCTGATTTTTAATACAAATTTCACGCACGCCGAGCGTATCTGTAATCACTTCATTACCGCAGTCCAGAACAACCGTATAGAGATACGGCTGCTCCGCATTCCAAAGAACCGGATCCGCGATTTTTAAAACCGCTTTACCGTACTGCATATCAGCGGCATCAGAAACCTCTTTTTTCTTTGCCTGAACCACTTCCGTACATTCTGCCGCCAGATGACCTTCCTGATCAAAAATACAAATCTTTGTCGGAACAGCCGCACCCAGATAATCCAGATCAATTTCTATTTGGGCAGACTCTTCTCCGATTCGTGTATGTACAAAATAGTCAAACAGACAGTTTTGCGGACGTTTCAGCAAATAGACATCACGGAAAATACCGCTCATACGGAATTTATCCTGATCCTCCAGATAGCTTCCATCGCACCATTTAAGCACCAGCACCGCCAATTTATTTTTCCCTTCTCGCACAAAATCTGTCACATCAAACTCGCTGGTAGAATGGCTCACTTGACTGTAACCGACATAGCTTCCGTTCAGCCACACATAAAAACAGGAATCTACCCCCTCAAAATTCAGATATACGCTCGGTGCCCACGCATCTTTTTCATAACAAAACTCTTTCACATAAGCACCGCAAGGATTTTCCTGCGGTACATACGGCGGATCCATCGGAAACGGATAACGCACATTTGTATACTGATGCCGGTCATGACCGTAATTCTGCCACACAGAAGGAACCGTCACCTTTTCAAAATCATCCGTGCGGAAATTCTCCTCAAAAAACGGTTCCTGCGCATCATAAATACTGTCATAATAATGGAATTTCCAGTCGCCGCCAAGCAACTGGAAACGATCGGAAGCTGTACGATTCACTGCCGCATCATCGATTCTTTTTGATGCCGGAATGTAATAAGCACGATTCCGCATAGTGTTTTCATGCAATATTTTTAAGTTTTCATAATAACGTGGTACAAGCATGACAAACCCCTCCTTTTTATTGCTCTGCTTTTTCTTTTATTATATCGGTCTTCTTAAAAAAATCCATGTCCTGCATTAGACAAAACATGCACAAAATGATACAATCTTTCTATCTAATTTCCAATTGCAAAGGAGTTTTTATGTACGCCAATACCGGTTATTACTATCAAAATGATATAGATAAGGAAAATCTGTCCCGTCCGCTGCTTGTAGCAAACTGCGGTACATACCGGCTGCACAGCCGCCCGGTCATGCGCACCTATCGCCCGGAAGGACGCCAGGATTACCAGCTTCTGTACATCGCCTCCGGAAAAGCCTCTTTTTACTTTAATCACACGGAAACCGTTTTATCTGCCGGACAAATGGTGCTTTATCGCCCAGGTGTGCCACAGCATTACTGCTACTATGCCAAAAATCAACCGGCTGTATTCTGGGTTCATTTTACCGGAAACGATGTCGAACATTTTCTTACACAATATGGTTTTAAAGAGAATGAGATTGTTTTTTCTCCCGGCATATGCCCGGAGTTTCACCAGCTGTTTTCCCAAATGATTCTTGAACTGCAGCTGCGCAGACCCTTTCTGGAGGATTATCTGTCGCTTACCTTACAGCAACTTTTTCTAATTATACAGCGCCGTCTGCACAGCAGAACTGTATTCAATCAGAACATACAAAAAGAAGTGGAAAACGCGATCCACTTCTTTAATGAACATTATAATACACCGATCATAATCGAAGACTACGCTGCGGCACAACATATGAGTACCTGCTGGTTCATCCGCAGTTTTAAAAAACAAACCGGAAAAACACCAATGCAGTACATCACCTCTACCCGTATTGCCCGCGCGCAGGGACTTCTTGAAAGCACTGACTATAACATCAGTGAAATCGCCTCTATCGTAGGCTATGAAAATCCGCTTTATTTCAGCAGGATTTTTAAAAAGCTGGTGGGAGTGTCCCCGAGAAAATATCGCGGATAAATTTTCCGCCTATTTCTTTTTCTCCTCATACTCTTTCAGCGCTCCTAACGCCTTCGGTGCCAAAAGATATAAAAATGCAATATTGAATACCGTCATCAGCCCCACACCGACATCTCCGAGATCCCACACAAAAGTATATGCCGCCATACCTCCGACAAACAACATTACCAGCGCAAGCACTTTGTATGCGGTCTGTGAAACCCAATTGTCGCCAAACAGATAGGATACATTAGATCTTGCATAAAACAAAATTCCAATAAATGTAGAAAAACTGAACAGCCACAGGATCACAGCAATAAACACTACACCAAAATTTCCCAAATGATGCTGCATTGCCGCCTGCAAAAGATCCATACCGGCCAATCCCTGCGTTACTTCCTGCGGAGCAAGCAGCATGATCAGCGCTGTACAGCTGCAGATCACAATCGTATCAATAAATACACCGAGCGCCTGTACCAGCCCGATTTTTGCCGGATGATCTGTTTCAGCCGCAGCAGCTGCGCACGGCGCTGAGCCGGAACCGGCTTCATTTGAAAACAAACCGCGCTTAACACCGTTCATCAGAACGCCTGCAAAACCACCTGCCACCATCTGGCGGATTCCGAATGCCTCCGCAAAAATCTTTTCAAACACAGACGGCAGCAATTTCCAATTTATGATGATCAAAACAACAGTAATCACAAAATACAACCCGGCCATAATCGGCACCAGAATATCCAGTACCTTTACCGTCGCATTTTTCCGCAGAACAATAACTGCCGCAATCACGACCAACATGATCGTTGTATACAACGGCGGAATATGAAAAGCATTTTCAAATGCGCTTGATACCGAATTCCCGATTACCTGACTGATCCCGCACCAGCAAATCAAACCTGAGAGTGCAAACAACACCGCCGGTATCGTAAAGCGTCTTGTTTTCTTTCCAAATTTTCCTGTCATAAAATCGTGAATATAGTATGCCGGGCCCCCGCGATATCCCCCGTAAAGAGGATCTTTTTTCTTATAAAGCTGTGCCAGCGTTGCCTCAATAAAGGCTGTGGAAGAACCGATCAATGCCGTTATCCACATCCAAAATACCGATCCTGCGCCGCCCGCGGAAATCGCCGCTACCACGCCGACCAGATTTCCCATACCGACACGCGTTGCCGTAGAGACAACCAGTGTCTGCAAAGATGTCAGAGCATTTGCATGCCCATTCTTCTTTTCCACTGTCGCCCGCAGCATATCCGGAAACAAACGGATTGGCAAAAATTTCGTACGAATCGTAAAATACACACCAGTCGGAATCAACAAAATCACAAGCAAAGACAAGCCAAGCTTTCCACCGCCCGGAAGCGGCAAAAAAATAAGATCCCCCCATAAGAAATTATATACTGCCTGTATACAGGCAATCGTCATGTCCAGTAATCGCTCCATTTTATCCCCCTCATATTGTCATTTTTTATCGTGGCCGTATACTGTCAAATTTTTTATGATGTAGGCACATTCTTTTTTATTATAACCGTTCTCCTCGTCACTGTAAAGCTCAAAACTTTAAATCGCAAAAGAATCCTTCTGTAGCTGTGCAAACATTAATGCGCCACACACCCCAACCACACCACCGAAAAATTTTGTCGCCAAAAGAGGTATGACCATCTTTGGTTCTACACCAAATGTAAAGCCCATATGGGCGGCCAAAGCTGAGGCTGCGCATACCAAATATGCTGCATTTGCCATCTTTCCTTTTTTATCCATGTCCTTCATCAAAGCGATTGCCGGAACAACACTGACAATACCGATCAAAAGCCCTGTGATACTATTGCTGTTCATACCGGTCTTTCTTCCCAACCAATCAAGCGGACGCTTTAAAACGCGCTGCAGAAGTTCCGCAAACGGAAGACTCCCCAGCATCACAATACCGATGGAAGCAACTACCTGCATAGCTTCCTCAAGCGGAGCCATTCCCGGAATTATCTGCCATCCTGTCATAAACTGCACCGCACCGGCTGCCAGTCCGACAGTCGTCAAAATGCGAATCAGCTCCGCAAAAATCGTAAACATATGTACGGTTCCCTTCGGAAAACGCCAGATACCAAGCATCAGACAAACGCATAAAAGAAAAACCGGCAACAAGTGCCAGAGTACCATTCCCGGTGTCAGCGCGCACAAAATACCTCCAATCACCAGCGCCAAAGGAAGCAGCCCCAGTCCAATCAGTATCCCATCGGCAAACACCGCCTTGTCCTCTTCCTGCAGCATCCCCATACCGACCGGGATTGTAAACGTGATCGTACATCCGAAGGTCGCTGCTACAATAATTCCGGCATAGCTCCCCAACACCGGATTTTTCGCCAGATCCATAGCAAGCTGATAACCGCCCATATCAATGGCCAAAATACCTCCCAGCACACCCGCGTCCAATCCAAGCTTTGTCCAGAGCGGAACAAGTCCTCCGGCCAGCCCTTTCGATAAAAGCGGTGCCAGACAAATAATCCCTGCCATCGAAAGCGCCGTCGGTCCAAGCAACATAAATCCATCCTCAAATCGTTTTCCCAGTCCGAAGCGGTTGCCCAGCAAACGGTCCGCGCCTCCTGCGACCGCCGCTGCCGCCATCATCCACATAATAATCGTATCCATTTTTCTCCGTCCTGTTTCTGCTCTATTACCGAAGCCATTCGTTATCGACGACCCATGACAGCCTCAATGTCTTCCACGGTTCTCGGAATTGCCGCTGAAAGATTTTCGCATCCATTTTCCGTCACCAGGCAGTTATCCTCCAAACGGAAGCCAATTCCCCACTCCTCATGATAAATACCAACATCCACACAAAATACCATATTCGGAGCAAGAATCTCCGGTGTCTGTACTGCGTCATGCACATCATATCCAATGTGATGCGCCCCGCCATGCCACATATAAGTGCCAATCTCGTCGTAGGAATTCAAAATTCCTGCTTCCTTTAACCGCTCTCCGTTATATTTGCGGATCGTAGCGTCTACATCGGCCATTTTCATCCCTGGCTTTATAATAGAAAACATATAGTTAGACGTTGCCAATGCACATTCATAGAGCAGTCTCTGACGCTCGTCAAACTTTCCACTGCACGGCCACCCTCTGGAGACATCTGTAATCATATTATCGTGCTGTGCACCAACATCATTCAGAATCATATCGCCGTCTTTTGCCTGTCCGGTACAGCTATAATAGTGTATACAGAAGTTATTCTTTCCTGCGGAAATAATTGATGGGAATCCCGGTCCCTTCGCCCCATGTTGTCCAAGCGCATAGTCAAATTCTGCTCTATACTGATATTCATACATTCCCGGCTTTGAATGCGTCATCATTGCCAGAATCCCTTCTCCCGTAATCTTCTCGGCCTCTCGCAAAGCAGCAATCTCACACGGCTGCTTAAGCGTGCGCAGTCTGCGAACCAATATGTTTGCATTTCCGATCTGCAGAAACGGATATTCTGCCTGCGCACGTTGCAAAAGCCGATGTGCCGGCCGGTCAATATCTGCAGGACTTACCCGAAACAGATCCAGATATAAATATCCATAATTGCCTCTGGTAATCAACGTATGCAGTTCATCCGCAAACAAATTTTCATAGCGGATATCACTGACACCGGAAATTTCTTGTGCTTCCCACGGTTTTACTCTCGTACCAGTCCATCTTTCTGCATAAGCATCCGGTGCCAGAATATACATCCGTTCCCATACTTCTCCCTGTGCATCCTTACCTGCCAGCAATACAGCCTGCTTGCATTCTAAACCGGTCAAATAAACAAAATTTCTATCCGCAAAAAAAGCATAATATTCATCATTTGTTTTCCGGATCTCTTCCCCTGAGAACATTGCCAAAAGCGCTCCGACAGGCAGCTGCTCGTAAAGTCTCTTTCGATTGTTTACATAATATTCTGTGTGCATTCCATTTTCCTCCATCTTTTTCTTTCGTCATTCTCTCTGATCATCGATATTCCTTCTTTAAGGTAAATCCGCGTCCGCGCACTTCACTAACACGGTTCACCACCATAAAGCTATGCGGATCTATCTCACGAACCATCTGTTCAAGCCGCGGCAATTCACGATTAGAAACAATACTGAAAATCATCTGTGTCTGATTTCCCAGATAACCGGTTTCCGCAGAAATCATTGTCACGCCGCGGTCCATTTTATGAATGATCTGTTCCTTAATTTCCTTATAATGGCTGCTGACCACTCTTACTTCTGTTTTTGTGGTACCCATCAACATTAATTTATCCAGCACAATGGTATAGATCAACACCAATATTACACCATACAAAAGCTTTTCCGGTGGATTGTAAATCGCCTGCAGCAGCAGAATCACAAAATCAAATACATACAGACTGATAGATACCGGTATACGAAAATAATGATTCAGCACCAGCGGCGGAATATCCATTCCACCCGTAGACGCTCCCGCGCGAATCACAATTCCCAGCGAGACTCCGATTCCCAGACCGGAAAAAACAGTACACAGCCAAATATCCTCTGTCAGTACAATATTTCCCAGCAATCGATCAAGCAGATCAAGCGCCAGAGGATAAACAAAAGTACTAACAATCGTCGTCATCGCAAATCTTTTCCCGAGAACTGCCAGCCCCAACAGCAGCATTCCAATATTAAACACCAGAATTACCCCGGAAACCGGCAGATTCATATAATGCTTCATCGCCAGACCAATTCCTGTTGTTCCTCCCGTCACCAAATCTGCCGGTATCAAAAACAGCTTTACCGTCAATGCATAAAGTATATTTCCCAGAAGTACCAGCAAAATCGATATATTTTGTTTCATCTTTCCATGCGTAAATCCCATTTCTCACTTCCTCCCGGCGCTTTTTCAGGTAAAAAACACCAACACAAAACCTCTCCTCTGTTACAAAAACAAACCACGCCTGCCGGAGAAGTTCCCATAACAGACGTGGATCGTGGCATTGTCTAGTATCTTTTTACTTTATAATATTTTTATAAAAATTTCAAGTAGCATTTCTTATCGGATTTCTGTACCGAACGGCATCAGCGCCAACTTTGCCAGTTTTAAATGCTGCATTCCAAACGGTATCCCGATAATCGTTACACAGCAAATCAAAGCCAGAAGCAAATGCTCCAATGCCATCGGAATCCCCGTTACAATCAGCCAGACAATATTCAACAGAAACGAAACCGCGCCGCCACCATACTCCACTTCTTTTCCAAACGGAAAAAAACTTAAGGACGCAAACTTAAAGCACTGCATTCCAATGGGAATCCCGACGACTGTCACACACCACAGACATCCTGCCAGTGTCCAGCTCAGTCCGCTGATCAGACCTCCAAATAAAAACCATAACAAATTTCCTAAACATCCCATATCATTTTCCTCCCCTTCTTATCCTATTCGACTTTCTGCACGGCTGTCACTTCTTTTTACAGTCCCCGCAGCAAATACTTCTTTCATATATGAATCATTAGTAAATCATTGTTCGCAGATCCGCAAGAATACGCTCAACCTGCTGGATTGCCTGCGCAACTTCTTCTCTGGCATCCGAAATTTTTGACTGTACCAGATAATCCGCAACCAGTCCATCAAAGAAAAAATCAGCGAATATAAGGAAATCACCAATATCCATTCTCAAATCCGCCTGCACCGTGACATCCCTCAGCTCACGCTGAAATACATGCAGATCATTTTTTGCTTCTTCCATACATTCTGAAGCGCTGCGCATTTTAGAATGCTTAAACATATCTGTAAAAAATCCGCCGCCCAGCAGGTCAACAATCCCCCAATTTCTGGCGCTGCCGAGTTCCGTCTGCGCCGCCCGCAAACTGTTCAGCGCACGTTCTCCTGCATAAATTGCTTCCTGTACTTCTGTAATCATTCTGTTGTTCATCATAAAATCCTTCCTTTCTTGTCAGCAGACTTTATGGCTGACCTCATGCAGTCCGGGTAAGTGATAATTTCCTAATAAAAAAAGACTTTTATCATGATGTCCACCATAATAAAAGTCTTGCTATCTCATTTGATACGGATGTCTTTCGACATCAACTGACGGTCTCAACTCCACTCTTTCGAGTGATCAGCTACTCCCTTTTATTCGCTTGCTAAATATATAACATAAAAGCCGTTTGTTGTCAACAACTTTATCCGCCTATATATTCCCATTTTTTCTTGACTGGATTATATATCATCTCTCTTCCGTTTTTATCCCAGTTCCGATACATTAATCCTTGATCCCATGCATGCTTAATATGCTTTTTCCAATCTGTATACTTATATTGACACCACGGGCATACCCCTTTATACTTCTCCCATCCCAATGTACTCCACTCAGTATGACATCTTGGACACACCACAAAGGCACAGGCTTCTGGATTAAACTTCTTTCCTGCCCAACTTTCTATAGTAAAAACTGCTAACTGTTCTTTACCCTGTTCTGTCTTTTTCACAGTCTTTGTCTTACCACAGTTGGAGCATTTATATGGAGTAATCGTATCTATATCATGTCTAAATGTTTCCGGTCCATATTTATAAAGACTATAGCCGTTAAAATGTAACATCACCTCATCTTCATCCTCCATAAGGAATCCGCAAGAATTACATATATAATAATGTTTCGCAGGCTTCACAATTGTTGTATACATATGAGTTTCGCCCGGCTGACTTACCCATTTATGATCTGATTCCTTATTACACGTCGGTGGATTCTTCACAGTAATTTTCTTCTTAGCAGATTTCTTTCCTTTATACTTCACATAGACATACGTGGTTCCCGCTTTCTTCGCATACACACGCCCGGTTTTTCCCACAGTTGCAACACTCTTTTTTGTAGAATACCACTTACAGGATTTTACAGGCACTTTTTTCTTACCATACTTTACGGAAAACTGTGCACTCTTTCCTCTGGTAATACTACTGCTTCCCGATATTGACGGTTTCACACTTTTCGCTTCCGCATCCAGTGAAACAGAGAATACCATAAAAATCATCACCACACATGTCATTGCAAATATTGACATACGTTTCCGCAATTCTTTCATAACCACAGTACCTCGTATTTTCTGCTATCATTAGGCGTTTACGAAACGCCACAAGCCGCTCCCTGTTATGCCTTCATCAGCTTGATCAACCGGCTTGTTCCCAGTCTGGAAGCACCCAGTTCAATAAATTTTTCTGCATCATCAAAAGAAGAAATGCCGCCTGCCGCTTTCACCTTCACATGTTCACCGATATTTGCTTTCATCAACTCTACCGCATGGAAAGTTGCTCCTGCTGTGGAAAATCCAGTAGAGGTCTTGATATACTCTGCACCTGCCTTTGTAACAATCTCAGACATTTTGATAATTTCCTCATCAGTAAGCAGACAGGTCTCAATAATTACCTTTAAAATTCGGCCGTCACATGCCTCATGGATCGCGCGGATCTCATCCTCCAATGCCTGATAATTTTTATCTTTCAAATCACCAATGTTAATCACCATATCGATCTCGTCCGCACCGTTTGCCACAGCATCCTTTGTTTCAAATACCTTTACCGCTGTTGTGCTGTATCCATTCGGGAAACCAATCACCGTACAGATCGGCAGCTTGCCCTGTACATATTCTGCTGCTCTTTTTACATAAGATGCCGGAATACAGGCAGATGCCGTCTCATATTTCATCGCATCATCCAGAATCACCTTAATCTCCTCCCATGTCGCTCCCTGAGCCAGAAGGGTGTGGTCTACCATACTTAATATTTTGTTTTTATCCATATTTTCTTCCTCTTCTCTTTCTGTTAAATTTCTATTGCAGTTCAGAAAATCCGAACTATTTTTGTAAGTTTTCCAACAACGATGTTCCGATACAGCCTTCCGGCATCTCCACACCGAAGTTTTCCGCAATTGTCGCTCCGATTACAGCAAAACATTCCTGCTCCGGCAGCGCGCCGCCTTTCTTCATAGACGGAGACCATGCCAGAAACGGTACTTTTTCTCTGGTGTGATCGGTTCCCTTATAAGTCGGATCGTTGCCATGATCTGCCGTCAGAATCAGCAGATCGTCATCCTTCATCGTCTCCATCAGTTTGCCAAGCAGCACATCAAAACGTTCCAACTCCTCCGCGTAGCCCTTTACGTCTCTTCTATGACCCCAAAGCGCATCAAAATCAACCAGATTTGTAAAACAGAGTCCCTTAAAATCTCGTCCGGCGATCTCAATGGTCTGCTCCATACCGTGTACAGAACTCTTCGATTTATTGGATTCGGTCAACCCCTCTCCATCAAAAATATCATAAATCTTTCCAACAGAGATCACATCCAGACCATTTTCTTTCAAACTGTCGAGCACCGTTTTGCCATATGGCTTCAATGCATAATCATGACGATTGGCAGTACGCTTAAATTCACCCTTTTTCTTTCCCACATACGGACGTGCAATCACTCTGCCGACCATCCATTCCTCGCGCATCGTCAGTTCACGGGCAATCTCGCAATAATGGTAAAGATTTTCCAGTCCCATCGTTTCTTCATTTCCGCAGATCTGCAGAACAGAATCCGCAGAAGTGTACACGATCAGATGTCCTTCCTGTATTTCTTCTTCTGCCAGTTCTTCCAGAATTTCTGTTCCGCTGGCACTCTTATTGCCGATAATCTTTCTGCCGGTGCGCTTTTCCAACTCTTTGATCAGTTCATCCGGAAAACCAGTTTCCGTAAAGGTCTTAAACGGCTTTGTTACATGAAGTCCCATCATTTCCCAATGACCGGTCATGGTATCCTTTCCACAACTCATTTCCTTTAATTTTGCAAAGCGCGCCATCGGCTCTGCTGCCGGAGCAACACCCTTTAACTCACGAATATTTCCGATACCCAACTTTTCCAGATTCGGAATCTGAAAATTCTCTCTGTTTTCTGCAATGTGACCCAATGTATCCGCTCCTGCATCACCATACTTGGCAGCATCCGGCATAGCACCGATTCCCACAGAATCCATCACCACAGTAAAAATTCTATTATATCCCATGTTCCCACCTCATTCCTTCTATGCTATCTCTATATAAATATGTGATTATTTTTCTACTTCTTGTCCTTTTTAATCATAATACGGATTGCCTCCACTGCACTGGAAATCGCAGCCTCCGTATCGTGTACAATTGGATTTTCCAGACCGGCCTTTGCACGTTCCTGATTACCGACCACCAGAAATGTAGAACCGCAGCGAACTCGCAGATAATTCGCCACAATAAACAGCGCCGCCGATTCCATTTCGGACGCTTTGCAGCCCATGCGCAGCCATGCTTCCCATTTATTCAACAACTCATAGCTGACCGGTTTTGTTTCCGGTTCATGCTGACCGTAAAACGCATCCTTGCACTGCACCACACCTGCATGATACGTATAGCCAAGTTTTTTTGCCGCCTCCACAAGCGCATTTGTCACTTCCAGATCCGCTACTGCCGGATATTCAATTGGTGCATATTCACGACTGGTTCCTTCCATACGGATCGCACCGGTCGCCACTACAATATCACCGCCCTTGACCTCCATATCCATACCGCCGCAGGTGCCCACACGAATAAAGGTATCTGCTCCGCACCTCACCAGTTCTTCCATCGCAATTGATGCCGATGGTCCGCCGATTCCCGTAGAGGTAACGCTGACCTTCTCTCCATCCAGATAGCCTGTGTAGGTAACATACTCACGACTGTCCGCCACCAGAGATGCATTATCAAAATGCTTTGCAATTTTTTCACATCGTTTTGGATCTCCCGGAAGAATCACATACCTTCCAACGTCTCCTTTTCGCAGCCGTACGTGATATTGTAATCCCTCTTCGCCTGAATAATTCTGCATATTTCGTACCTCCTTCGGATTTGTATATATAAATAAAGTATAACACGTTTTCTTACAGTATTCTATGAATTTTCTCTGAAATTAAATTCTCTTCGATTATATAACATAAAAAAAGCGGATACTACAAAGTACCCGCTTTTTTTAATCGATGCGACAGGATTTGAACCTGCGACCTCTGCGTCCCGAACGCAGCGCTCTACCAAGCTGAGCCACGCATCGTTTTCTCAAGCTTTATTACTATAACATCTTTTCATAACAAAATCAAGTATTTTTTTAAATTCAGAAAATTCGCTTTTTATATGCAAATTTTCTGAATTTAATATTTTACACATCTTATGTGTTTTGCCAGTTATATAGGCACAATATTTCATGTAAAAGAATCGGGACCTTCATCTGTACCTTCTTTATAGCCATCTCATCCATTTTGTTTAAATTCAAATCCGAATGTTCAAGTTCTCTGGAATATCGCCATGCTAACTGTAAACGCTCCTGAAAACTCAATTTTTTTCCATTTTCCAACCATACCGCACAAGAAATCCAACTCCAGATTAATGTACTTGCAACAGCTGCCTTTACTTTTGCCAATGCCTCTCCATCATAGACTGCACCACAAAAATAGGTATATAGATAATATACCATCATCTGTTCATATTCTGTATCCGGTATCACAGAAGATGCGAAAAACTGCTGGATATCTTTCTTTCCCTGTTCCTGCCTCTGTGCAGTCCGCAAAATACTTTTCCAGTTTTCTATATCCGGTGACCAGATACAGTCAAGCACCTCAAACGCACTGAGTAAATTTAAAAGACTGATTCCGTCCGGCATATCTGCCTGTGCCTTATCCGCAATTTCTCTTTTCAGCTTTTCTTCCAGTCGCTTCTGCACGCTTTCCTTTCGATATGCCGTCAACACTTCTTCTACTTCAAAAATCCTTCTGCCATCTATCCGATTCTGCACGTCATGTGCCAGTGCCAGCACCTTTGCCATGCGCAAAAATACATTCTCATTGCGTTTCTGCAGAAGCTCAAAAAATAATGCGCGTGTATCCTGCAGGACAGAATATAAAAAGAAATCAAAAGTTGCTTCCTCTTCATCCTGTTTTTGATTCTCTACTGTAAGGAACGTTACCGGCGTTTTCCTTCCAAGAATCAATTTCGCTGCTGCCGGACAGGACATGGACAGTGAAATTTCCCTTTCATTGTCGAACACTTCAATATGACGCGGATATTTTCGACAGGTCGTACACATCATATCTGTACCCGCCTCTATATGGAGATCACACAAATTTTGTTCATTCAGAAACGCACAGCGATTTCCATACTGCTGAAAAGTATGTTCCTTCCAATTAATAGAATTCTTAACACGATTTCCAAAAATCCCTTTCATGGAAGCGTAACGCGCCAATGATTTCGGATCAATCACAATCTGCCACCCTGCACAACAAGTGGCCGGACATTCTCCCGCCAAACATTTAAATTTTTTATAATAATCCGGCGCTGTATAACGCATCATATTCCTCCTGGCAATACAAAACCGCTGCCAAACTCAGGGACACTATCTGCTCACCCTGTTCGGCAGCGGCGTATGCTTGTGTTTTATTTTTCTATTACGTACTGAGCAACCTGTTTGTCCCAAACCATAATATGATTCAAAAGCCAATCTACTACATTTTTCTTTACAGCCGCAACAAAAGCCTCACTCGGACCTTCTTCTTCAATCAGCATCTCTTCCAATTCATTTACTGCTTTTACAAAACAAGCATGCTGTTCTTTATGCGCATTTAAAAGTGGATAATTATGCTCTTCCTGCAATTTTTCCTCATCTGAAAAATGCTCATTTGTGTAATCCATCAAAAATCCCAATGTCTGTGCTGCCACTGTCTTTTCTGTCCCCGGCTTACATTCTTCCGTCAGCTTATTTACACGGGCAATCAGCTCCTGATGCTGTGTATCAATCAGTTCGTTTCCTGTTCTCAAAGAATTATCAAATTGAATTGCCATACCCTTACCTCCTATTTTTGCTTTCTCTTATACGTTTTTTTAAATCGCATTTCTGCAAACATTATATCAAAAATACATTTGGAATTCAATCTGCAATACAGATTTCTTTTTAGATGGCAATCCAAAAAATGGATACCTTACGGTATCCACTTTCTTTTATCGATGCGACAGGATTTGAACCTGCGACCTCTGCGTCCCGAACGCAGCGCTCTACCAAGCTGAGCCACGCATCGCTACAACGTATATAATATATCATCTTTCTTCCAAAAATTCAAGCTATTTTTCACAAAAAAAGATTTCACTTTCTCTGACTCAAAAGTGAAATCTTAAAATTTTAATTTTTTATCCAACGTTTATTCTCTGATTTCTTTTTTATTCCTGTGCCTTTTTACAACAAAAAGCAGAATCAAAAAACCACTCATTAACATTGTACACAACAAAATTGCTGTCGGTGTATCATCACCGGTTTTAACCGGTTTCGTTTGTCCTCCCGAAGGCTTTGTCTGTTCTACAGGATTTTTCGGCAATTTATATCGGTTTGTAAAACAAACTGCCTCTTTTTTAGCTCCTTCTTCTCCCTGTTTTAGAGCTACAACCGTAGTCTCCAGCTTCTTGGCAGAACCGGCTGTACAGTATACCGTCACATGATACACGCATGAATCATACGTATAATACTTCGCGTTCCCTTCCTGCTGCGTGATTTCATACTGGTATACACCCGGCTGTGAAAATTTTATAGAAGGAAATTCTGCTTTTCCTGCTCCCTGTATTTCTATTACAACCTCCTGATCCTTCGTCTGTTCCGGCATAGGTGCATCCGCAGTCATCGCCTTCATCCGAATCACGAAAGTTTCCAATTCCACAGGTCGATCGCCTTCCAAAACGATTTCTACAGGAAGCTGAAAACTTGTTTCCATTGCAAAAATCTGCATTGTACTTGTACAAAGCAAAAACACTATAAATAAAATAGAAAACAGGGTTCTTCTTCTTTTTTTCACATGTCACTCCTCCCTGTCTGTATTCTCTGCCGGTAACATCTGTGCCAAAACCGCAGTTCTCGCATCTGTAAATTCCGACGTGCACGTAGTCAGCGCTATGATCTGCGGATGTTCGCACTTCTCCAGTGCGTCCAGCACATCCTCTCTGAAAAAGAGCGCATGACTTCGAATATAATTCAAACGTTCTTCCTGCCACTCTCCCATCCAGTCTCTCGGTTGGAAAATATAACTGTCTGACACTCCAGTTACCAGTACGGCTGCAACCTTCAGATCATATACCCGATCCGGCAGAAGCAGTGTGCCGGTATCGTTCTCCCGGAAAAACTCCTGCTCTTTATAAAGGTCCAAATCTCCAAACATATTTCCGCCATCCATATGGTGACCATACAAAAGATTATATGGATCGGTAAACTCCTTGTCATTCTGACTGTCCAGAAAAATACTTCCGGCAAGAGCAAATTTTCCATATACATCCCGATTAATATAAGTAAGATTTGTCTCTCCCTGCAATATCGGAAAATCGATATTTGTTCCGTCCATGGTAAGCCAGGCACAGACATCCGGATTAATAGAAAGCAATTCTGAAAAATCCGGTTTTTCTTTCTCTGGCTTCAGCTTCAGCATATCAGCCTGAACATTTTCTGCGGCAGAATAAATCCTCTGATTATCATATAACACAAATAGTGCATATGCCGCGGCAATGATAAAGATAAGAACAAGTAAAAAACTGATGATAAAGTTCAGAAAACGTTGTATGTATGCTGATATCTTATATCCCACTGTCCTGCTTCCTTTCCTCTATCCGTTTTCCTGCAGGGGCTTCTTCGAAAATCTGCGAAGAAGCCCACAACCTGTTTCTTTGATACTCTGCTATCTCTCTTTTACTTCGGTTTTACTCTTCTCTTCTTTTGCGGCTTTTTATGACCATCATTCCTGCGCCAAGAACAACGAGAGCGAGGATCAGGATGTATGGCATAGAATCCAGCGTAATACCTGTATTCGGTTTCACCATATCAACATCTTCTGTATTCATTCCCTTACTGTTGGCGATGATGATGTTATTGTTCTTATCTTTTCCAACTGTACCCGTTGCATAATTATTTTTTCCGTACTCACCAGGGTTGTCCGGTGTCGGATTATCTACTGCTGATCCACCACCATAGTAAGCTACTGTGTAGCCTCTGGACGAGTCGTTCAGCGTATTCTCATCTAACTTACCGATATGTCTGGGATTCTCATATACTACGTAAGTGACTCCTGCCGGCACACCACGGAATACAACGGTTTCATCATCTTTAAGCTGAAGAGTTACGGTTGCTGTATATCCCGATGCGTCATCTCCTGTCCAACCGGAGCCAGTCCCTACTTTTTTAATTGTACCACCACCAGTATAAGTGATATCACTGCGAACCGGTTTCGATGAACTTAAGTTTACCGTTACATCGAATTCCTGATCACGGCTTGCGAGAGGTCCGCGTACCTGTTTCATAACTTTAAATTTAGCCAGATCTGTAGGAGACGGATCTGTACCTGGATTGTCAGGATCGGGGATTGGTGTGATCGGATCCGGTTCGCCTGGAGTTGGGTCCGGAATCGGGTTCGGATCCGGATTCGGATCCGGATAAATCGGATCAATTTCTCCGTCTAACAGATATTTGTTTTTAAAATCGCCTTTTTTATTTCCATTCGTCTGATTCTTATCATTTCCTGCACCGATTCCGGCATCTTTAGAAGTAACCGTTACGTATTTTTTCAAATCAGCGCCGTCATATTTTACAACAACCTGAACATAAACGGATTCCTTATCATATACTACGCCGGCAGTATCTTTTGCCCCCGGTGTCTGTGCAGCAGGGGACTGCTCTTTAATCTCGTAGTTATATTTACCCGGCACTGTATATGTCGGTACCGTTACGGTGATGTCCTGCTTCACACCCGTAACCTCTAACGGTGCGACTGTTAGGTTCGGCGCAGTTGTTTTTTCCACCGGTGCTGCAATACAAGTGGACTCGAATCGCAAAGTCTCAGCCGGAAACTTATCCATCTGTGTTGTACCATCTAATTTTACATAATTTTTCTCGATAACAAATGTTGTCTCTGTATTAGCCGGATCTCCGTTTGTAGGATATTTTGATGGTGCTGCAAACACTGGTATGCTCATACAAAATGCCAGAACAAATGCCAGTAATGCTGATAGTTTTTTCTTCATAATTTGTTCTCCTTTTATCGTATGTTCTGAGGGTTCTTCGCAGAGTTAAAATCCTCTGCGGCGGACAATGGTGATAACCTTGCCCTTGATTGCTTCTTCCGGCAGAGGTCCAAAATTCCTGCTGTCAGAAGATTGTGTGCGGTAATCGCCGAGAACGAAAACATAGCCTTCCGGCACCTGAAACGGATATGTCAGAAGCGTTTTCGGCTCTGTCGGATATAGAATCTCACCGGACTGTACCGTACCGTTGATATACAAGTGCCCGTTTTCATCCATATCCACATAATCTGTTCCCTTGGCCACTACACGCGATGCACAGATTTCTCCATCCATCTCATATAGAATCAGATCATCCTTTTGAATTTCCTGCTCTAATCGAAATCCAAGAACGAGATCTCCATCTTTCAGGGATGGAAACATTGCATTTCCATTGAGCTGACAGACCAGAAACACCTTAGAAAACAGAATATAAAAAATCAGTGCTAATGCTGCCAGTCTCAATACAAGTTCCTGCCAGCCTCTGCGGTCAAGAATCGCATTTCTGCGCCGTTTTATGACCTGCTCTGCTGTCAGGTTTGAATTCTGATGTTTTTGTTTCATCCTTGTGGAATATTCCTGCGGTCTTTGGTCTGCTCCTCCAGCAAAAGATCATATCTCTTCCTCTCCCACCGAAGCGCCTCATCATACAGCTGATTCAATTCCTGTATTTTCTTCCAAACGTCCGCCTCATCCACTCCAAAGAGCCGTTTTTTAAATTTCAGCTTTTCTAAGTATGTCGTAATCCTGTTTTCCTGATGTCTATCCGGCTCTTCTTTTAAATTATTTTTTAAATTTATCGCTCTCCCTCCTCTTCTTTTACTCCTGCTCTGCCCTGTTTTTCTTTCTTCTCCAGAAAAAGAAAACAGATGAGATACTTATGATGATCAGCATCCATACGTACAGACTATTCTCTATATGAATTCCTGTATCCGGAGCTGCATCTTCTGTATTTTTGTTTGTGATCTTCAATTCAATCAGATCCCTCGGTATTTCGTCGATCCTATACGTCATAGAGGCCGTATTTTTCCCTGTATCTTCCGCAGCAGCTGCTACCTGCGAAAAGCTGCCGTTAGCATCTTTTCGTGAAAGTGACACATCATATTTTGATACATCTACGTGCTCTGTAATCTGAATATCAGATCCAAACGCCACATGTGATAATGTGATCGGATCACCATGCTTAAGCGAAGCAGTCACTGTTTTCTCTGTTAGCATACCGTCTTCCCGATAGGAAATATCCACGCGAAACGGTTTTTCGCGATTACCGAACGGTCCTGTAACTTCTTTTTTAATCTGGACGGTAACGCCTCCTTTGTGCGGATGGTTAATCACATGTCTGTCCGTAAGCGGTTTCCACGTATTTGTTCCGGCAGGCTTTTCATATAAGAATAGAATCTCGTCTTCTACATCTACTAAATATAATGCCAGATTATCCTTATACTGAACTCCGGCTTTGTTCTCTTTATTCGGAACAACGGTTTCTACCATCCAGTATCTGCCCTTTTCCACCTCATTCGGTAATTGAAGCATTCCATCCGCATTTGTCACATACGGTGTACCCTGAATCGGCTCACACGTCTTCCCGTCCTTTTTCAGAACGACCGGATCTGTGCTCTGTCCATTCTCATACTCTACCGTGTATCCCGTATCATCTGCGTACTCTAAAGTCCCTTCTTTGAACGGCACTTTATACAAAAGAAACTTTGCACCTGCAAGCCGGTTCTTAGGAAGATCGTCTGTCTTTAAAAAGCTTCTTTCTGCCAGATTGAAATGCAGATTCTGAACCTCCAATTCTATCTGTGCAATATCTTGAAACTCCTCTTCCGTTTTTGGTAGCAGCGCCTGCCCTGTTTTATCTTTATAAAAAGCCTCCGGATAGATTACCTCATAATACAGGAATCCGTCTCCAAATTCCGGTGAATAGTGTGTCTTTCCGATTTCGATTTCTTCTATTTTGTACTGAACCGGTTTCTTATCCAAAAACAGCGGTACTTTATCAATCGTGCATTCCCATCCATTTGCCTCATTCAAAAGCATTTCCTGTCCGGTAGAGATTCCGTCGTGATACAACCGGACTTTTACCTGCTTTTCTGTCAGCGCATCATTTCTGTTTTCCCACGTCTTTTTGATATGCAGACTGCAGGTTTTTGAAAAGTTACGGATATTCAGGCACGTATCGCCGCGAAGTGTCAGAACCGACTTTCCATCGATCTTTCCGTCTGGCGGAGCTGTTACAGCGCCCTGCGATCCTTCCGACTTCCTGTCAACCAGCTTTGCTTCTGTAATTTTGAATGCTCCGTCTGCAATCTGAACAGTGATCTGTACGTCTCCCGTATCAATATATCCGATCGGTACGTTCGTTTCCCGCAGCAGATACGTCTCTGTTGCCGTACGGTTCTGTCCCGCTTCATCCTGCAGCAGGATTGCAAGCTCTGCAATTCCGTTTTTGTCGGTTGTGACCGGATCTTTTTTGACGCCGTTAATACTTACGTCGAAGATAATCCCCTGCATTCCCTGTCCGGTAGATGCGTCAAATTTGTTCAGTGTGAGCACACCCTGTTTCTGATAACGGTTCTCCAGCTCAACGGTCAGTGATTCGCCCCCGCGTCCCATGCCGCGTCCCGTGAATTTCACTCCGCTTTCTGGATACCATTCCCATGTATTTACATTTTCGCCTGACTCATGGGAATTGTGGACATTATACCAACCTGAGAACTGTACGTTCTGATCCGTTGGCTTATAATTATGTTCCTTCAAAGTGTACTTCCAGAACGGGTCGGCTTTCACTGTCCAGGTACAGCTTGTATGTGTCTCATCGTCCCACGTTCCCACGATCTGCTCAGGAGTATCTGCTGCCGGAGTCTGTCCTCCTTCCGGCGGCAGCACAAGCTTCATGTGCTGATGGAATGCCGGCGGCTGTATCGTACCGTCCGAAAGTCTTTCATCCATATCCACACTGATGTAATAATCTTTCTTTATCGCCTCTATCGCTTCCGGCGTTCCGACAAAGTCTTTCTTTACCGTAAGGCTGCCGTTTTTCGCTACAATACGTCCGTCAATATGCCAGCCATCTGACATTTCACTTTTGAACGAATACCAGTAGATCGTGAAAAATTCCGTGTCCAGTTTGTCTGATGGAATCTCCCTGTCACCAATGCGGATCTTTCGTCCGCTTTCACGAATGGTCTGGAACACTTCTTCATCTGAAGGGATACGGTCTATTTTATATATATAATCACCATTTCCCATTCCACCCGGATCCGGCTTTGTCCCCTGAAGCAGCTGCATCACCCTCTTATGGCCATTGGCATAATGTTCCCACGTCGACGGATTCTTGTTTCCGAGAACAGGTACGTCATGGATAAGACTTGCTGCTACATTACAGTTTGCAACTGCAACAGCGCTGGTATAATCATCTTCATTTATAGACGGAAGCGCTACCGAACCGTCCTCCGGCATTGCAGATTTACAAATATAAAACTGCACCTGCTTACGGCTCCGGTCACTTACCTTGCTCCACGCAGCATAAAAAATGATCGGTTTCTGCGTATCATTTATTATCGTCGAAAGTTCAGTTTCCGAATAACATTCCTGCCAGTGTCCACTCGAATCCTTGTAATCCCAATGATCAAATACATACTGCTCCAGCTCTTTGCTGTTGTTGTCCTCATGATCATAGGTCAAAGGATAAGGAGATTTTATCTTGTAGCTCGGTGCAACATCAGTAGGAATATCTTCAATGAACCTTGTTTTATTTCCGACCTGCGGCGTCAGCTTGGCTTCTTTTGGAAGCTTCTTCATGTAACGCGTCGTATCGTAGATCACTCTGACTGTATCAGGATCCTGCGGTTTATCTGCAACCACCTTATAGGATGCGCCAATATTGTTCCATTCAAATGTGAGCGTATCTCCTTCTGATGGCTTCGGCAAAACATCCGCAACATCCTTGTCATCCGAGGTACAGCTCCAGACGATGTCTTTTCCCTGATACTCACCCTCCAGCGTTGCCTTCTTTGGCACGGTTACGCTATAGTTTTCTCCATGCGAAACATATTGTCTTAAAATAGCCTGTCCTTTCGTCAGGTTCAGCGGATCCATCACTTCTATCAGATGAAAGCTTCCTTCTACAGAAAAGTGTCGTCCTGCAACCCCGACCTGAGAGGAAAGTCCTGTCAAACGGTCAAAATAGTTCTCAATTTTATCCGGATTCAGTGGATTCGGCTGTGCGAAATAATACACCGACACATCATGTCCATTTTTTAAAACAGGAATATACCACGTGCCATCCTTATCTTTATATGGATGCTGTACAAATACACGGGTATCTGTAGAATATCCAAATAAAATCTTTTCTTTTCCATCTGCTCCCGGCTCTAATTTATCCGGAGTAAAACCAAATTCCTTATAAATCTGTGAGACCGTGTCGTCTGGTTTTGCCCGCAGATAATATCGACTGTCTCGACCGCTGTTTGCCTTCGTGATATAATACTGCGTAGCGTTGATGTTTTTTATCAGTTTATAATCGCCATCGATAAATACATAAAAACTGATGTTGGCTTCTTTTTCTTCTTTCGGCTTCTCTGTATTATCCGGAACGATCACATAAGGTCTTACCGCTTCTTCCGGTGGGATCGTAAAGCTCATTTCCTGCTTCTCTTCATCTTTGATTCCCAAAATGCCGGAAAGCGTACCATCCTCTCTTCGGCACTCCCAGTTTACCTGTCCTGTCTGTCCCTCCAGACGCGGCTTTGTACTTACCGTTCTTGTGAGGGACGTTTTTCTTGCGACAAAGTCGACCGCCGGAAGATTCACTAAGTCGCTCGCATTGTAGACCTGTCCGTCATCGTCCTGCACGATCACGCTGTAAAATCCATCGTACAGGTCGCCTTCATAATTCAGCAGCGTACCGACATTCATCACAGGAAGCTCCTGTCCGTACGGCAGATAATATACGTCCATGGGTTCTCCGGTCTTTCCTATATAGATACAATCAATACCATTCACCGTATATTGTCCTGCATTATAAATGGTATCATAATCTCGTTTGGAGTAATAAAAGCGCTCGCGATTTTTATGTATACTTATCTGCCCGTCATAATGAAATTTTGCTAAATGTTCTTTTAATACATCATTGGAAAGATAATAATACGTAGTCCCCGGTTTACTTGTCGTATCTTTCAGTACAGGAAGTTCTGCCTGCTCGACATTGTATCTCTCATGATTTACAAAAGTGTATAATTTGATGTTTAATGTCGCCGGAGAGAAGGTATTGCATGCTATGGTATAGGGCTGCTCTATCTGCTGGATGGTAAATTCCAGTTTTTTCTCCTGTGTGTTTTCCACTGCGGGTATTGTCTTTGTCTCGTCCGCACTGGCACAGAGCCAGTCTGTAGCCTTCGTTTCCCCCTGATCCACTGAAATTATGACATTTTCGTCTTTCTTATGATACGTCACCGTTCTGCTTCCGTCTGGCTGGATCACCGTTACAGAATAGAAGCTGTGCCTGTTTTCTTTCAGCTGCTCTGCCGGATTTTCCGGTACTTTTTCGCTCTTATCTGCCCCCTTTGGCATATAATAAACGTCCGTTGGTACCGTAGTGTACTGGTTCTCCAATGTATAGGATACATATTGTTTTCCATTATGGGTATCCATCGCCGCATGTGCCAGCGTCTTCTCTCCCCGCACTGCATACGGGAAATAGCTTCCGTATTGTGTATCCGTTTCTTTCAAGCCATACTCTTTATAAATCTCTGCCAGATCACTGACGGAAACATAACTTCTTCCCTGATTGTTCCATTTATAAACTTTCTTCAAAGAATCACTTGGCAGCTTCCGGATCTCGTTGTCTACGTATACGTAAAACTGAACGTCAAACTCTGTCGTATCTGCTCTCCGGATCACATATGGCTGCGTGATATTTCCGATCGTAAATCTGGTCTGATCTCCGGCTTCTGCTGTTCCGTCAACCACCGTGTCGTCCTTCGCACCAAAACAGGTCCATGTAATCCGGTCGGTCTGTTCCGGCAATTCAGAGTTGTAATCCGACACCGTCATTTCGATTGTCGTGCCGCGCAGTGCATAGCGGATCTGATCCTTCCCTTCCCCTTTTACCTCTACAGCGTAAAAAGAATTATCCCTTTTCACTGCAGACTCTAAAGTCACATATCCGCCCATTCCGTTGGGAAGATAGTAAACGTCTACAGGAACGCCCCGTTTATCACTACTCCAGCTATCGTAATTGTAAGACACATAAGTTTTGCCAGATTCCGGTTCTGTATAAACTTTTCCGTATTCTATGTAGTTTTTCCCTCTGGTAGCAGATACAAATTTCTCATTTGCAGCCGGATTCTGACCATCATTTCCTTTTATAAAGCCAAATTCCTGATACACAGCTATGAGATCGTCTATACAAATTCCATGATAGGTCGTGTTTCCATCTTTCCACGTCGCAACGTTCGGAATGCCATTATGCTGAAGCCTTACCTTGCCGCCGTCAATGATGATATAAAAATCAATGTCAAACCCCTGTGTGCTCTCAGTTAGTCTGAGATCGGCTTCCAATGTATCTGCAGGCGGCTCCGATACTGGTTCCTGCAGTTCTGATGACAACTCATCCTCTGTTATTGTTTCTCCTTCCGAAGAAAGTTCTCCGTCAGGAATAATGGCTTCTGTTAATTGCGTTTCTTCCTGAGATCCTGTTTCTGATTCCGGTAAAGTCTCTGTTTCCGGCAGACTTTCTTCTGTCTGTACCGTCTCTTCCTGCGGCGCTGTTTCCGTCTCAGGTAAACTTTCTTCCTGCGGCGGAATCTCTTCCTGCGGTACTGTTTCTGTTTCCGGCAGGCTTTCTTCCTTTATAGGCGTCTCTTCCTGCGATACCGTTTCTTCTTCCGATAAAGTTTCCTGTACTGCTTCTTCAAGAACAGGTTCTGCTGCCGCCAAGGTTATTGTCCCCACACTGTTCATGCACATGATCAACAAAAGTCCCCATGCTATCCATCGATACCACACATTCTTTCTCTTCACGTCGCTTCCTCCTCATATCATTACGTTTTTTATACAAGAAGCCTTACAGCTTCTACAATGCCCGCAATTATTCCGTATTGCTGCCTGCCTTCGCGCACCCATCTTTCAGTTCACATGGATAAAGCTGTAAGTTTCCTTACAGCCGCACAATTTCAATATCAACAATATAGAAACCCGAATCCTCTGTCCAGATGGTTCAGCTTCCGTTTTTATATTTTCATTAGATACATATATTTTACTACCCAAGTACCAACACCAAACCAACAAAAAAGCTGCTGTAAAATGCTCCTTCCGGTGCATTTTACAACAGCCTCCCATTATATTGATCCTTATTTTATATATTGCAAAGTATTTTCTGCCTTTATAATTCAATAAAACTCCTGTCATTCCACATTGATAAGCCCTGCAAGAATATATTCTCCCCAAGAATATTCAGAAAGAAATTCACCCTCAAATCTGCCTTTTCCCTGAGTCTGACCATCCTTCCAGGCATAATAATCACACTCCACCATAGACGTATTTAACATCTGCCCTCGTGGCGTTGATAACAGCAAATCCGAAAGGCCTTCCGCTTCCAGTACCTCCTTGAGTCGTTTTAATGCGTTATAGTAGACCTTCATCTTTATATTGCTGTACTCTCTGCCCTCCCATATGATGCTGTATATTTCTTCGTTGCTGATTTCCTTTCCGCAGCGCGAAGCAACCAATGCAAGTATTTCTTTTGCCTTTCCGCGCAGTGCTATTGGAATTCCATTCTTTAAAACATTAAATCTTCCAAACATCTGCACGTATATTTTTTTATGCAGCCCCTCTGACAGTATTTGCATATTCTGCGTCATTAGTTCTATCGTTTCTCTTTTATAGGGCTTTACAATATAATAATCTCCGCCAATTCTATTGGAATCACGAATATACTCATCATAAGCAGAAATAAACACAATCAAAATATTAGGAATAACCTCCCGCATTTTTACCGCAAGCTCTATTCCACTCATACCGGGCATTTTGATATCCAAAAACGCCAACTCTACAAAATTCTCCCGTACAAATGCAAGCGCCTCACTGGGATCTTCAAATTGGGCGATCACATTAAGATTAGGAATTCCTTTGCTTAAACGCATAAAGCTTCTTAACATAATCTGCTCATCATCTACGATAATTGCTCTCACTGTTTGCTGCTCCTTTCATTGGAATTCTCACGGTGATTTTCGTCCCTTCGCCTACGACACTTTCCACCTTCACATTTGCATGCATCAGATTTTCAAATCGAAAAATCAGGCTCTGAAGTCCGGTTGAATCCCGCGCCTGCATACGAAGCTCCTTTCTTATCTTCTCCACCTCAAAACCGACTCCATTGTCTTCCACTCGTATAACAATATCCTCCGCATCACGATAGGAGCTGATCTTCACAATACCGCCAATACTTCCTCTCTCATAAATGCCATGTCGGATCGCATTTTCCACCAGCGGCTGAATGCTAAGCGGCACAATATTAAAATTTGATTCTTGAATATCATATTGAACCTGCAGCTTATCTCCAAAACGCATTTTTTCTATATTTACATATGCCTTTATATTCTCTATTTCCTGAGAGAATGAAGTGAGTTCTTCACTAGCCATTGACTTAATACATGCACGGAGATGCGTTGTAAAATCAAAAATTAGATCTGCTGCATAATCCGGATTTTCCAAGACAATTTCCCGAATTGATGCCAGTGCATTATAGAGAAAATGTGGCTGCATCTGACCTGTCGATATTTTAATCCTCGATTCATTCAACTGGATCTTTAATTTTTCCAGATTCTGCTCTGCCTTTTTCTGTGCATCCCGATACTCACTGATATCTATCACAACCCCATATCCATACTTATCCCCATCCGATTCATTCTTCATCTCTAATGTATCGGATACCTTAAGCCGCGATCCATCCTTGCAGATCATACTATATTCGCAGGTATCATTTTCTCCACTATCCGTCACTTTTCTTACAAATGCTTTATATTTATCCCAATCCTGCCTTTCTAAAAGGTTTAGATAAGCTCCGTCACAGCCTATGATTGCATCTGTTTCAGCCGCAGTATATCCGAGCATTTTCTGCAAACCTTCATTCATATATTCAATATGAAAGGAGTCTTTTAAATGAAAACGGTACAACCCAATTTGCGGATTGGCCATAATTTCTGTGACTTCATCAAACAGTTCATGCTCTTTCGTGGTATCCAGAATCACTCCAAAAACCAGAAATTTTCCACCCAGCTCGTCTTTTATAGGAACTAAGATATTTTTAATCCAGCAATTTTTCTGCTGTAATTGCATCATAGACTCAAACATAATAATTTTCTGATACTTTATTACATTCCTTATTTCTGCAAAAAGGCCGTTAAAATTATATTCCGGATGGATTTTTTTCCATTGATCACCTTTTTTCATAAAATCACTGGCACTTCGTTGCCCGAAGATTTCTTGATATTTTTTATTTCCAATAAGACTGTCATCCTGTATATTATATTGAAACACGGGGGATTCCAATTCCTCCATAAGCCATCTGTACTTATGATACTGAAAAAAATGTTCCTTTTGCATCTGTTTTTGGTTTCTAAGATGTAAGATCACTAAAATGACTGTCGCAATCAACGAAAATATAAACAGCATCAATACTGCTATCATACTTCTTTCAATCACTTCATCATTCTTTTTATATTGCAAAATGGCTGCCTCTTTATCCACCATACTAAAGATTACCCAGTCCTCCACACCGCACGGCGTATACACCACATACTTTTGCTTGTCTTTCTGGCTAAAAATCAGTTTACCTGACTTTCCATCTCTTAAATTCTTTTTTATTTCCTCCTGCTGGACATCTGTAAAACAAAAAAAATCTTCTTTAAACAAATTATGTTCTAATAAAAATCGGTCATTACCCCCCCCACTAAAAAAATGTCACCTTTTGAATCAACAAGAAACATTCTTTCACTTCCTGCAAACTTAAAATCTTCCACCAGATGGTCTTCGACATTTGAAATCTTTTTGCTTTTGAAGAGAACACCTCCCATCTTTTCTTCTATATAAAACGGTACTGCATAAAGCAGTTCTGGTTCTTCCGATCGGCTCTTCGACCGAAGTAAAACACATTTTTCTTCAGCATGTCCTTCTACAATGTCTCTAAAAAATGCTTCTTCTCCTATATTCTCAAATTCCTGTCCATTACAACCTATTACATTTCCGGACATGTCCGAAAATCCCAACATTGTAACATGCTCCTTTTCTCTCATCAATTCCCAGATTCTGTTAAACTGTACACTTTCTATTTCTTCATTTTGATTCAACAATACACGCTCAACAATATGTAGCTGGACAAATTCCTGATCGATGAGCTGATCCAGCATGATCGCCTGCATTTTAGCCTTAGATTCTAACTCATCAAATGTTCTGGTTTTCACATTTTTCTCTAATGTAAGCTGTATGATCGCATAGGAAATCAGCAACACTGTACTGATTATGAGCAGACACCATATGAGATAAATAATCGTCGATTTTACCTTACTGTATTTTTCCTTAATTTTCATTAAAATCGGCTCCGTAAATGGAAAATTTTCAAAAAACTTTTTTAAATTATACCATTAAACATCTTAATTGCATAGCTTTTAGGAATAAATCATGACCTTACTAAAATAGAATTTTAAATTCCACCAAAACATATTTATTCTCAAAAATTCCATTTCTCAAAGCTATGAAAAACTTTCTCAATGGAGAATAGGGCTTTGCCCTAACAAAAAAGCGGAATTCCTTTTACAAAATCCCGCTTACAATCCATGTTCTTTATTTTTTCATCATAATTTTCAACGTCTTCAAATACGCCTTCTGCTCAGCACTGACACGATAACTCTCAATCGCTTTCTGGATACTCTTATTTTGTATCCATGGATCAAGCGTCCTGCTTTCGAGCAACGGCAATGCTGCTTCATACTGTTTAATCAACGCAAAGCTGAAATACCAGGCAATCGCCATATTAATATAGTATTCCTCTCTATGAATACCGGCTGCCAGTTCCAGCATTTCCGGCTGGAAATGTTCATCCAAAAAAGACTGCAGCAGAGTCACCACACCGAAACGTACGGTATACTCATGCTCACGCTTTACCCAGACTTTTACTTTATCGTATACCTCTTTCGGATATTTTTTGAAAATCTTCGGGTTAATTGTATCACATACCGCCCAGTTATCTATATATAGAAGAAACTCCTCCAAATCATACAATATCTCGTCAATATCTGTCTTTCTGTTCCCCAGAATATAAGCGTGAAGAATGTTCTCTTCCTGATACTGATGCGGCAATTCTTGGACAAACGTCTCCCATTCGCCGTTCTTTAGCATCTCTTTTGCCAGTTTTTTTACTTCCGGTGCACGCACACCGATCACCTTTTCTTTCGCGATATTCGGGATCAGCTTTGCTTGAAAATCACGATATTTTTCATCCTGCAGCGCAAACAGACGCGCAGTCACTTTTTCCATACTCTTATTGCTCCACTCTCATTCTAATATTTCATCCTCCAACCGGCATGATATTTATTCTTTAACGTTCCATTTACCAGCTTGCCCCAACCCAGCGAATAACCATTTACGCAAACCAACTGCCAACCCTTGCCACGCGCAGTTTCCACATCATCCACATCAATGGTTTCCCCTTTTAAATAACGGATGGTACGTTCATCCCGAGCATCCAGGTCAACCACCGAAGCAAATTCTTCTTTTTTCAAGGCCATCGCAAGCGACTGGCTCGGCTCAAAACGATCTTTGCGGATTTCTCCCAGATACAGACCATTTCTCAAAAAAATCAATCCCTTACGCTCGCCCAGTGCTTTCGGTACAGAATAAACCTGTCCTTTACGGACCTCTACATACTTCCAGTCGATTTCCATTGTTACATCAGTAAAAAATTCTTCCAAAGCAGCCTTCTCCTGCTTGGTTGCTTTTAAATCAAGCCTTATTCTTTCTGCGTCTGTTCTCTGTTTTTTTTCAGACGGAAGCCCCACACTTTCCGACATTTCCGCCGGAATTTTTCTTAAGAGTGCCAGAAAATGACCTTCCCCGTTCATGTGATGCGGCCAGATACGTACACATCTTGACAGTTCCGGATGTTCTTTCATCGCAATCCCCTGAGAAAACCCCTCATAACTGTCCATTTCCAGCACTTCTATGTCGTCTCTGCTTTCCAAAAGATACGCAATCACCTCTTCGTTTTCCTCCGGCGAAAACGTACAAGTGGAATATAAAAGCTGCCCGCCCGGTGCCAGCATCTGAGCGGCGCGGCTGATAATCTCCTTCTGCTGTTTTGCACAGCTCAGCGGCTTCTGCTCATCCCAGACTTTTGCCACATCCGGATCCTTGCGGAACATCCCTTCTCCAGAACATGGTGCATCTACAAGAATCTTATCAAAAAATTCCGGAAACTCCGCTGCCAGCTTTGCCGGTACCTCATTTGTCACAAACGCATTGTCCACTCCGGAAACTTCCAGATTTTTCAACAGCGCTTTTGCTCTGGAAGCACTGATATCATTCGCAACCAGCACTCCCTTTCCGTGCAGACGCGCGCCAAGCTCCGTTGCTTTTCCCCCCGGAGCTGCACATAGATCAAGCACCCGATCTCCCGGATTGACCGGAAGACGCGAAGCCGGCGTCATCGCGCTCGGCTCCTGCAAATAATACAATCCTGCATAATAAAACGGATGTCTGGCCGGAGTATCCTGCGCTTCATAATAATAGCCATTCTCAGTCCAGGGAATCTTCGTCAAATGAAAATCCGACAACTGTTCAAATTCGCGGGGCGAAATCTTATCTACATTTACACGCAGACCGAAATTGCGCGGCTGCTCATACGAGGCCAGAAACGCCTCATATTCACCGCCAAGTATATTCTGCATTTTTTCCAAAAAGCTTTTCGGAAGTTCTCGTACACTCAAATTTCATTCCTCTTCTTCTCAAATTATTCGATATTAAAAATTCTAACTCCCTAAATCAGTTTTATTCCACACTCTTCAAGGACTCCACCATGTCAATCTTCTTCAATTTAAAGTGCATCGCAATATTAACGATCAGGGAAAACAGCGCCGTAAATGCTCCTGAGATTACAAAACTAAGCAGATCTATATTGCGGCCGAACATAGTTGAATCAATCTCCACGGTAATAATCACAAAATAATGAAGGATTTTCCCAAGCACAACCCCTGCAAGAATACCGATTACCGTGATGAGAATATTTTCACGGTACACATAGGCATCCACCTCACTGTCGTAAAATCCAAGCACCTTGATCGTAGCCAGTTCGCGACGCCGCTCATTAATATTGATGTTGCTCAGATTATATAATACCACAAATGCCAGTAATCCGGCAGAAATAATCAGCACAATAATAACTGAATCCAATGTACTGAGCATATCATTAACCCGTGTCATCAAACTGCCAGAATAAGAAATACTCAGCGCTGCCGAATATTTTAGGAAAGTTTCTCCAATCTCTTCCGCAGATTCACCGCCTTCCTTCACCCGGAACATCATCTGATTATATTCCGGCGTTTCTTTGAAAAGCTGCTCATATAGTCCCGGAGTCAGATAAATATAGTGTGACAGATAATTTTCTGTAACTGCCGCGATTGGCACTTCTACCGAAATATCATCTTCATCCTCCAGAAGTATAGTATCTCCCACTCCCACCCCGAGCAGAGAAGCAATTTTCTCTGTTACAATCGCACCTTCCTCTGAAAGCATGTAGGATTCATGTGTTTTCCGATCCCGGAATATCAGAAAATCAGACGCTTTTGTCAATTCTTCCGGCACCATCAAATAGAGATCCCAAAATTTCTTTCCTTTGCTGACACTCATCTTCTGCATCAGCATTTTCATACTATTTTCCAAACGTGTATCATCTGAAACCGTTTTTGTCAGCTCTTCTTTTTCCTGCTTCGAAGCATCTCCATCCAAAATGATCATTCCATCATAGAGCTGCAGTGTTCCATATTGCAGTTCGCCGATATCAGAAATAGAGTCGCGCAGCCCATAACCGACCAACATCAGCGCCATGCAGCCACCGATACCAAACACCGTCATAAAGAACCGCTTCTTATAACGAAACAGATTTCTCATAGTCGATTTCCAGATAAAATTCAGATGCTTCCATAAAAACGGAAGTCGTTCCAGCAGCACACGTTTGCCCTCTTTCGGAGCAGGCGGCCGCATCAGAACCGCCGGCGTATCCGCAAGTGCAGATGCACAAGCCGCAAATGTCGCGCCAAGCGTACAAAACAGCGCTGCCCCGGTTGCCATAAACGCGTATTTTATATTATATGGAAGCACAATATCTGTCATATGATGATACATAATGCGGTATGCCGTGACAATAATATACGGAAGGAGTTTTTCTCCAAGTAAAATTCCAAAAATACTTCCACCAAGTGTCGCGGTAAGCGCATATGTCATGTATTTGGATGCGATCGCCGCTTTTCCATAACCAAGCGCCTTTAATGTGCCAATCTGAGTGCGCTCCTCTTCCACCATACGCGTCATTGTCGTCAGACTGATCAGCGCCGCCACCAAGAAAAACATCACCGGAAATACCTGACCGATATTGCGGATACGATCCGCATTTTCACCATAACCGATATTTTCCGGTAAAGAGCTGCGATCCGTTACCATCCATTCCGGATATTTGATATCGGCAATCTCTTTCTCGGCATCCGTGATTTTCTTTTCCGCATCAGTAATCTCTTCTTTAAATTCTTTTAATCCGTCCCGATATTCTCTCCAGCCATCTTCCAGTTCTTTTCTACTGTCAACAAGTTCTTTCTCGGCATCGATGATTTCCTTCCTGCCGTCCGAAAGCTCTGTTTTCGCATCGGCAAGTGTCTGCTCTGCCTCTGCCAGCTGACTCCAGCCATTTTTTAATTGATTTTCACCATCTGCTAAAGCAGCCTGCGAATTTATTAAAGTCGTCTCATTTGCGGAAATCTGAGCCCTCGCCTCTTCAAGCTGACGTTTTCCGTCTTCAAGCTGTTTTTTACCGCTGCTCAATTTCTTTTTATTCGCTTCTATTTCTGCTGCACCGTCTTCCAGTTCTTTTTTTGCCGCCTCTAAAACTGCCGGAGTCTGATCAAGCTGCGACTTTACCGCATCAAGCTGCGCTCTTGTCTGTCTAAGCTGTTCTTTTCCCTGCGCAATCCCCTTTTCTCCCTGTGTGATACCGTCTGCATACTGACGAATACCATCCTGCAGAGCCGTGATACTGCTATTTAATGTCTCCAACTGTGCCGTCAACTCATTCACCGCGTCTGTAGCCTGTAAAACTCCCTGCCGTGCTGCTTCCAGCTGCGTAGTCAAAAATGCCGTCTGCTCCTGCAACCCCGGAAGTGCAGCCTCTGCTTCTGCTTTCACCGCGGTAAGCTGCTGAATTTCCGTATCGAGTACCGCTATCTGCGCTCGTAATTCCGCTATCTGCTGCCTTAATTCCTCCTCTGTCGCTGCTCTTGCTGCTTCTTCTGCCTGAAGCCGCTTGATTTCCGACTCTTCCTCTTCCGTTGTCGTCTCTGTAATTTCCGGTACGTTGCTCGACTGTGAAGCAATCTGTTCCAGTTGATTTTCCAATTCCTGAATCTGTGCTTCCAGCGCGGCAATTTCCTGCTGTCTTGCCGAAATTCCCTCCGCTGCATCAAAAATAGACTGGTTCAGCGCTGCAATCTGTCCATTTACACCATCAAGCTCCATTTGCAAAGCTGCCGCACCTGCCTCGGCTGCCGCTTTTTGTTCCTGTGCCTGCGCAAGCCCTTCTTCTACCTGTGGATATGCCGCTTCTGCCTGTGCAAGCTGTTCCTCCAGCTTTGCTTTTTCCGTCTCCAGAGCTGCCTTTGTATCCGGCCAGGCTGCTTCCTGCTTTTGAAACTCTGCCAATCCTGCAGTATACTGCGCTTCACCGGCCTGATACTGCGCAAGTCCGGTTTCGTAGTCCTGTAATCCGGCTTTGTATTTCTGCTTTCCTTCCTCCAGCTGTTTTTCCGCCTTGGCAAGCTGCGTCTCTCCGTCTGTAATTTCCTGTATCGAGGAAGCATATACTTTGTTAAATTTTGCCTCTTTCGCCGCAAACTCCTGTTTTCCAATATTTAACTGGTTCCAACCATCGGCAAGCTGTGCTTTGCCGGCATCCAATTCCCGCTGCTTTTGTTCAAGCATGATTTTATTGTCGGCTATCTCCTGCTCTCCATCGGCTAATTCCTTTTCTCCGTCAGCTATCTCCTGTCTGGCATCCTCCAGCTCGCTTTCGCCTTCTTTCAGTTTTTTTTCGCCGTCTATAAGTTCTTGTTTCGCATCGGCAAGCTCACTTTCGCCTTCTTTTTTCCCGTCTTCCAGTTCTTGTTTCGCATCAGCAAGTTTTTTTTCGGCCTCGTCTATTACCTCTGCGTAACGGATTTCGCACCGTTCTCCGGCAATCGCTTCCACACGATCTAAAACCGTCTCGATCAAAGTGTCATAAGCATCCGTGTATGCAGTCAGTTCATCCGCCTCATGCACGCTCAGATAAAGCTGCGTATAAACCTCCGAATCAAAATCCTCCGGAAGAATATAACCGGCGCCGCTGATCTCCCCATTTCCGAGTGTCGTATTCCCACGATTAAACGAAATATAAAGCGGGCTGCTTCCCGCACCGACAATCGTAAACGCTTTCTTCTTCAGTGGGAGTTCTTCTTCCTCTTCTGTAAAAAATGTGATTTCATCTCCAATTTGATAACCGGAATTATCCAAAAATTCAATGTCTACAAAAATCTCACCTGCTTTTTCCGGCAAACGCCCCTCACTCGCCGTCAGCTGATTGAGGGTCTCGGAAACAGATTCCAGATGCAGCACTTTCTGCTCTGTGCCGACACTGCATAACGCGTCTGTCATATATCCAGGCTCCACCGTCTCGATCCCCTTGATCGCCGCAATCGCCGCAGTGTCATCATCTGTAAGCCCCAGGGTACCGACAACTTTCAAATCCATCAATCTATGGGCATCAAAATAAGCATCTCCGGAATAACGCATATCCGGGGCTGCCGACTGAATGCCCGAATAAAATGCCACGCCTAATGCCACGATCAGAAAGATAGAAATAAACCGATTCAGGCTCTTTTTGATTTCCATGTAAAAATCTTTTCTTAGTGCCTTTTTTTTCATAAACTCGCCTGCTTTACCATTCAATATCCATTACCGACATCGGATTTTCATTTAGCCGCATATCGGCAACCTTTCCGTTCTTGATGCGAATCACCCGATCAGCCATTGGCGCAATCGCTGAATTATGTGTAATGACGATAACCGTCATCCCTCTTTCCCGGCACATATCCTGCAAAAGCTTCAAAATCGCCTTGCCCGTCTGATAATCCAGCGCGCCGGTTGGCTCATCACAGAGCAAAAGCTTTGGGTTTTTTGCCAAGGCTCTTGCAATTGACACACGCTGCTGTTCTCCGCCGGAAAGCTGTGCCGGAAAATTTTTCAGACGATTACCCAAACCAACCTCACGCAGAACTTCCTCCGCATTCAGCGGATTTTTACAGATTTGCAAAGCCAGCTCTACATTTTCAAGTGCTGTCAGATTTGGGATCAGATTATAAAACTGAAATACAAACCCAATATCATCCCTGCGATATCCGGTTAATTTTTTCGCATTATATTTCGCAATATCGTAACCATCCACATACACTTGTCCTTCTGTCGCCGTGTCCATGCCTCCTAAAATATTGAGCACAGTCGTTTTTCCCGCCCCACTTGGACCGACGATTACCACAAATTCTCCCTTGGAGATATCAAATTCAATTCCGTCCACCGCGCGGATATCCACTTCACCCATCCGATATATTTTTGATACATTTTTAAGCTCTACAAAATTCATACTGACCTTCCTTACTCTAAAGCTTACTGACACTGTACCAGCTTTCTATATATTAAACATATCATATTTTTGCAGTGATTTCTGTAAAAAAAGCATAAAATTTATGGTATACTGAATCTATTTAAAGAATGTGACGATAAAAGAAACTGTACCAGAAAGGATTTAAAAATGGCAAAAGAAATTAAAACAAATGCCATGCGCATTTTAGAAAAAAAGAAGATTCCCTATGAACTGATCACATATGAATGTGATGAATTTATTGACGGACTGCATACCGCCGCCCTTACCGGCGCTCCTGTCGAGGCATCCTTTAAGACACTTGTCGCACAGGGAAAGAGTAAAAATTATTACGTTTTTGTCCTGCCGATCGCAGAAGAAGTAGATTTAAAACGTGCTGCCAAAACTGTCGGTGAAAAATCCATGGAAATGATCCATGTAAAGGATATCACGCCGCTGACAGGCTATGTGCGCGGCGGCTGTACTGCAATTGGCATGAAAAAACCATTTCCGGTCTTTTTGCAGGAGTGTGCCAAAGACTTTTCGCAAATCTATATCAGCGGAGGCAAAATCGGCGTTACCTTAAAATTAAAACCGGACGATTTCATCCACGCCGCAAATGCTGAATGCGCCGACTTTATTGTGAAAGGAACAGAAAAATCATGAACTGGGACAACCTTCTCTCAGCTGAACGTGTGCGCAGCTATGCCAGCGCACCAAATTCCGCTGATCTTCGCAGCGAATTTGAAAAAGATTATCATCGTATTATTGGAAGTGCATCGTTTCGCCGCCTACAGGATAAAACACAGGTCTTTCCTCTTGATCAAAGTGATTTTATCCGCACACGCCTGACTCATTCTATGGAAGTCTCCTCGATTGCCCGCTCTCTTGGTCAAAACATCGGTCAGTATATCATTCGCAATAACCGCGATGAACATTTTGATTTACAGATGCAGGCAGATATTTCCAGCATCGTCCAGTGCGCCGGACTGATCCATGATATCGGCAATCCGCCGTTCGGTCACTTTGGTGAGACTACCATTCGCGACTGGTTTCGGGAAAATCTTCCGAAACTGATTTTTGAAGGAAAGCCTTTAACGGAAATCCTCTCTCCACAGATGGTAAACGATTTTTATTATTTTGAAGGTAATGCACAAGCTTTGCGTCTCGTCTCCAAACTGCATTTTCTTGTGGACGACAATGGTATGAATCTGACATACGCGCTCCTGAATACAATCATCAAATATCCGGTTTCTTCTCTGGAAATCAACAAACACAGCGGCAATATTAAGGATAAAAAGCTTGGTTATTTTTACTCCGAAAAAGAACTTTTTGAAAAAATCCAACAGCACACCGGAACAAATGGCAGCCGTCATCCACTCTCCTATATACTGGAAGCCGCTGATGATATTGCTTATCTGACGGCTGATATCGAAGATGCTTACAAAAAAGGTTATATTACTTATCGTATTTTACTGGAAGAACTGTGTTCTGAGGATGTATTAAGCCGGATGCTGCCGGAAGAACAGGCTGTTTATCTGGAAATAATAGAACGGTTGGAACGAAAATATGAAAGCGGTCAGAAACGCAATGTCTCTGACCCCGAAAATTATGCTGTATCAAATTGGATCGTTAACGTACAGGGATTTCTGATCTCCTGCGCCACCTACGGTTTTACAAAGAATTACCGCGCTATTATGGACGGAACCTATACCTGCGATCTATTCCGCTCCACCCACGGTGCCGCCCTGCACGACCGCCTCGGTGACATCGCTTATCGCTATGCATTTGTATCGCGCCCGATTTTTAAATTAGAAATTGCCGCATCAGCCATACTTGGCTCTCTGCTCAGTCAGTTTGTCCCGGCTGTCATTCATTATGATACAGAACATCCCTTGACCGATGTACAAGATAAGCTGATAACTCTGATTTCAGATAATTATAAATACATTTATCGCAGACAGTCCGCCGGAAAATCCACACAGGAAAAGCTATACCTGCGGCTGATGCTCGTCACCGATGAAATCTGCGGTATGACGGACAGCTATGCTAAACGGCTGTATCAGGAGCTGACCGGTATTGACTGATTATACTTCTTTTTTATTCTGATTATGAAGCGGACCGAGATTGCCCTCGCGATAATGCTTTCTGCAAAGCGCCGTATAGCTGTCGTTTCCGCCCATCACCACCTGTGCGCCGGTACGGATTACTTCACCGTCCGGCGTGAAGCGGGTATTGCAGGTTGCTCCCTGTCCACACCAACAGACTGTCTTCAATTCTTCAATTACATCTGCCCAAGCCAGCAGCCACATACTTCCTTCAAACAACTCCCGGCGAAAATCCGTGCGAAGACCATAACAGATAACAGGCAGTCCCAAATCATCTACAATGTGCACAAAAAATTCAATATCACTTTTTACACAAAACTGTGCCTCATCGACGATCACACAGTCATATCTGCAGATTTCTTCATCCTGCATCCGCACAAGATCTTCTACATAAATACATTTCTGCTCCAGTCCCATACGGCTGCGGACCACCCCCTCATCTCTGGTATCCAGCTTTGGTTTGACCAGAAGGGCCTCTTTTCCCCGCTCGTAATAATTGTATGCGACCATCAGCGCATTTGCCGTCTTTGAACTGCCCATTGCTCCGTGACGAAAATATAATTTTGCCATATCAGATTCTCCGAAAATTTAAATGTTATACTTTTAACAATAACAAATTGTTTCATACTTCGTATTTTCACAATCATCATATCACAATCCCAGCTTTGCTGCCACTGCTTCTTTTGTAAACGCAATCTGATGCCCGATGCACTCTTTTATTTCTGCCACATGGAAAATCTCCCTGCCATTCTATTTCTCCGTTCTGGGATTGGATTTCGTCAGCTTATCCTTCCCACGGACGAATCCGGTACATCACACCCAGTTCTTTACAGATTTGAGCACACTGTGCTTCTTCTTCCTCTGTAAGTGTAGTAGAAACCGTCGTCATCACTACGTTCGGCACATATTTTGTGCAATCCTTTGCAAAATCCAGCATCGCCTGAAAAGAAACATCACCAAATTTACTGCGCACTAACTCATGATATCTCTCCGGATTTGGCGTGTTCAGGCTGATTGAAACCGTATCGATCAACCCTTCCAGCAAATGTGCAGTCTTTTTTCCGTGAATCAAATCCGACAAACCGTTCGTATTAATACGAGTCGGCATATGAAAATTTTCTTTTATATATTTTGCCGTCTCCAGCAGAACATCCAGACGTTCTGTCGGCTCTCCGAAACCACAAAATACCACTTCCTGATATTGACTCATATCAAAATCTGAAAAATCCGCGATAATTTCCTCCAAAGTCGGTTCTCGTTTCAACCAGAGACTGGTTGCTTCCCCTACCGCGTCTTTGGTCTGCCGCAGGCAGAACGTACAGGCACATGGGCATCTATTTGTCAGATTCACATACAGATTCTGATGTAATTTATATAAAATCGTCATAATCTATCTCTCCCTTCTTTTCAAATTTACTCAAATACATTATTTAAGCTCGTCCAACACATCCTCAAATGCAACTCCATCCGTGAGCGGAATGTCCAGTTCGATTGACCGCAGAATACATTTCTTTACAAAATTAGAAGCCTTTTTCACTGACTGCGTAAAATTCACTCCATTGACAGCGTCCGCAGCAATGATTGAAGTAAAAAGATCGCCAGTACCGGAACGCTGCATACCAACGCGGAGCGTGCGCAGAAAATGCTCCTCTCCCTCTTTTGTACATACATAATTTGCGATATAGCTGCGCTGTACGATTCCAGTGATCACAACCTTATTCGGTCCCTGTGTCAAAAGTTTCTGTGTAATCATCCGGATCTCCTCCTTATGCCACTGTTCTTTGTACGGAGTATCTGTCAAAATACAGGCCTCAGTAATATTCGGTGTCAAAATATCGGCACATTCTACCAGCTTCTTCATTTCACTGCACATCTGCGGCGTATACGTCGAATACGTCTTTCCGTAATCTCCCATCACCGGATCTACCACAACCAGGGTTTCTTTTGTCCGGAAACGCCGGATAAAATCCAGCACCATCTCTATCTGCTTCTCTGAACCAAGAAAACCGGAATACACAGCCGAAAACTTCAGTCCGATCTTCTCCCAGTTATCGATATACTCCGGCATCTTCTCCGTATAATCATCAAAAAACCAGTTTGAAAAACCGGTATGATTCGATAAAATCGCTGTCGGCACCGGACAACACTGCACCTTCAGCTTTGAGATCACCGGCAGCGAAACCGCCAGTGAACACCTTCCAAAGCCAGAAAGATCGTTAATGACAGCAATCTTTTTATATTTATTATGTGAAATCATATATATATGCTCCTATCAATATAACTATCAAAAAATCGGTTCCTGCTACTCTTTATCATACAGCAGAAACCGATCTGGTATCAACATCCAATTTTCAACTTTCTGACCAGTCCGCTTTATCACGGATCCTTCCTGTCCGGAAATACTACACGGATCCTTGTGCCTTCCCCGACTCTGCTCCAGAGCCCGATCTCCGCACCGTGCTTCGCAACGGCATGCTTCACGATTGCAAGTCCCAGACCTGTTCCTCCCGTTGACTTAGATCGGCTCTTATCCACACGATAAAAGCGCTCAAAAATACGTTTCTGATCCTCATGCGGAATACCGATTCCGGTATCTTCCACCGTCAGCACCGCATGTTTGCCTTCATAATTAACGGAAAGCATCACTCTTCCCTCCGGTACATTGTAGCGAATTGCGTTGCTGCACAGATTATACATGATCTCTTCCAGCATTTCCCGGTTTCCCTCCACCATACAGGGCTGCTCGCCGGAAAATTCCAGCGTTACATTATGCTTTTCCGCATTAATCTGCAACATATCCGCACATTTTTCTGCCAGCTCATACAGATCAACCGGTTGTTTTATCATCGTCTGCTCCTGCGTATCCAGCTCTGATAATCGAAGAATATCATTAATCAGAGTCAGCAGACGCTGTGAGCTTTTGCGGATCTCTCCTGCAAAACGCGCCGTCACTTCCTTGGTCGCAATGCCACTCTCAATTAGTTCCGAATACCCAGAAATTGCTGTCAATGGCGTTTTCAGTTCATGAGAAACATTCGCGGTAAATTCCTGACGGATCCGGCTGCTTTTCACAATATCCTGATGCTGCTGTTGAATCGTATCAATAAACGGCTGCAATTCCTTATACGTCGCCTCATAGGCACTGTCATCCATATGCTGTGCCATTTCTTCTACCGGTTTGACAATACTCTGCGTCATAAAATGAGCCAGAATCATACATACACCGGAAAGAACCACGATCATTACAAATATTACCGGAAGCAGCGGCAGCAGAAAACTCCAGATACTCCCGGCTTCCTTTGCCACACGCAGCACACTGCCATCCTCCATTCTTACTGCATAGTAATATACATTTTTCTGTAAAGTATCGGAATGACGGATTTTCTCTCCCTCACCGGTACTCAGCGCCTCCTGTATCTCCGGACGTTCTCCATGATTATCCATCTCTCCGATGCCCACATTGCTGTCAAAGCTGACGCTTCCGTCCGGCTCAACCAACGTCACACGCAAATCCTGCGCTAGGGAACTTTTCTCTTCGACATGCAGCTGCTCGTCTTCAAATATACCGGAATTGCACAGCACATTTGTATAAGTTTTCAGGCTGTTAATCACTTCTCTCTGAAACACATCATAATAAACAATAACAGAAAGAAAAACCGTCAGCACGATCGCTACGACGGTTATTAACATATACTGTGTATTTATTTTCTTTTTCATTCGATTCTGTACCCCACATTCCGCACAGTCTTAATATAACTTCCTGCAGTTCCCAGTTTCTGGCGCAAAGTCTTAATATGCATATCAAGCGTTCTGGATTCTCCTTCAAAATCAATTCCCCAGATATGCTCCATAATACTCTCTCTGGTCATAACAATCCCTGCATTCTGCAAAAACAGCTTTAATAACTCAAATTCTTTATAGGTAAGCTCGCAGAGCTCATCAGACACATACACCATTCGTTTATCTCCATCCATAAAAATCTCATGCAAATGAATGAATTTTTCTTCCTCCATACTGTTAATACGGCGGAGAATCGCCTTTACTCTGGAAATCAGTTCCATGATACCAAACGGCTTGGTAATATAATCGTCTGCGCCGTTATCCAGCCCTTTAACCTTGTCAATCTCTGTGGATTTCGCCGTCACCATAATGACCGGAATTTTTTTCGTTTCCGGATTACGGCGCAGTTTCTTTAAAACATCAATTCCATCACTGTCAGGAAGCATAATATCAAGCAGAATCAGATCCGGTGTACGATCGGAAACTTTATTCCAAAAGGATTTTGCGGATTCAAATTCATCTACCGAATAGCCGCTGTTTTTCAGCGCGTAACTCTCTATCTCTCTGATATTTTTATCATCTTCCACAATATAAATCAAACTCATGAAATAAAACGCTTCCTTTCCTCTCCTATACCCCTTATTCTACCATATACACACTCTACGGCAATATATATTTTTCACGATACATTGCACATTCTTTTTTAAATTCTTCGTTATCACCATGGCGAAGCACATCCGCATACGCGTGCTGATCATAACTATTGTCATGACGCTGCAGTAAATAAACAGCAATATTGGAACAGTGATCTGCCACACGCTCATAATCCGTGCAGATATCAGACAGGATAAAGCCCATCTCAATCGTACATCTGCCTTCCTGAAGACGTCTTACATGGCGCTCTTTTACCTGACTACGAATAGAATCCATTACTTCCTCAAGCGGCTCTACATGCATTGCCTTTCGCAGATCATCTTTAATAAAGGAATCAAATGCTATATTGGTAATTTCCAACGCCGCCTTTGTGTAAATCTCCATTTCTTTCTGACCTTTTTCCGAAAAACTCAGTTTCTTAGTATACAACTCCTGCGCCGCTGTCATTACGCTGACAGAATGATCCGAGATACGCTCAAAGTCTCCCAGACAGTGAAGCATCATGGAAAGCGCACGGCTATCGGAATCAGAAAGATTTCGGCTGCTCAGTTCAACCAGATAACTTCCCACATGATCTTCATATTTATCAACTACATCCTCCAGCTCGCACACACGCTGCGCTTTTTTCTCATCATACTCATCAAACAGAGAAACTGCCAAATTAAAAGATTCTCTGGAAAGCTCTGCCATTTGACGGGTTGCTTCCATTGCCTGCTCACAGGCAAAAGACGGGCGTTCCAGAAAACGTTCGTCCAGAGCTGCCACTTCCAGTTCTTTCGGTTCGCCCTCTTTTTCTTTTCCAACCGTTGCTTTTGCCAGTCTCACCAGCATATTTGAGAACGGGTACAGAACCGCAGTCGTAAAGACATTAAATATACTGTGGATTACCGCCACATTTGCCGGACCAATTGCATCTCCGAGAAAATCGAAACGCACAACCATGTTGATACCATAAAACAACACCATGAAAACAGCTGTGCCGATCAAGTTAAAATACAAATGAATTGCCGCTGCGCGTTTCGCATTTTTATTTGCGCCGATTGCAGACAGAATCGCAGTAATACAAGTACCGATATTTTGACCCATGATAATCGGGATCGCCAGACCATAGGTAACACTGCCAGTTGCACACAATGCCTGCAGGATACCGACAGAAGCGGAAGAACTCTGGATCACTGCTGTAATGATCGTACCTGCCAGAACACCCATAATCGGATTTGTAAACATCATCAATACATTTCCAAACTCCGGTACATCTGCCAGCGGTTTTACAGCGCCGCTCATAGCATCCATACCATACATCAGAATTGCAAAACCGACCATAATTGTACCGATGTTTTTCTTTTTGTCACTCTTAAAAAACAGCAGCAGCGCTGCACCAATCAGAGCAAGAATTGGTGCAAAAGAGCTCGGTTTTAACAGCTGCATAAAAACATTGCCGCCCTCGATACCAGTCAAACTGAGAATCCAGGATGTCGCTGTCGTTCCGATATTGGCACCCATAATCACACCGACTGCCTGCCCCAGCTTCATAATTCCGGAGTTTACAAAGCCGACAACCATAACTGTTGTTGCAGATGATGACTGAATCACCGCTGTTACTGCAGCACCAAGCAAAACGCCTTTCCATTTACTGCTGGTCAGCTGCTCAAGAATTTTTTCCATCTTACCGCCGGAAGCTCTTGACAGACCATCGCCCATCAGCGACATACCATAAAGGAAAAATGCCAGACCTCCTAAAAATGCTAAAACCGCAAAAATGTCCATAAAAAAACTCCTTATCTTACGCGTATATTTGTTTTAGGCTAACACACGTATGTAAAAACAAAGAGTTTTTAATGTAAAATCTATGTAAAATATATTTTACTTATTCCCCTATATTATGCGGAAAAGAGTTTACCGCCTTGATTTTCTTCTGTCCATCACCTTGCAAAATACGATTGCCGTCAGTGTACTGACTGCTGTTGCCGCAATTCCAGGACCGACGATTGCCGTCGGATTTACACTGCCATACTGACTCCGATAAGCAATAATATTAACAGGAATCAACTGCAGAGATGATATATTTAGTATAAGAAAGGTACACATCTCATTGCTGGCAATCCCGTTTCTCCCCCCATTCCGTTCCCTCTCCAGCTCCGCCAGCGACTCCATCGCCTTTAGCCCTGCCGGAGTCGCTGCCCATCCAAGCCCGAGAATATTTGCGATCACATTTACACTAATATGCTCCTGTGCAGCATGCCCTGCCGGAATATCAGGAAACATAAAGCAGATAAACGGTTTCATTCTCCGCGTTAATCCAGCAATCATTCCGCTCTCACGGGCAATCTCCATTAAGCCAACCCACAGAGCCATTACACCCACCATAGTAATGCACAGTGTAACCGCTTCGCGCGCAGAAGAAAGCGCAGCATCCGAAACCTCCTGCATGGTTCCCGCTGCCGCGCCATATATCACACCTATTAATATCATACCGCCCCAGAGAAAATTCATAACCAGACTCCGTTTGTCCTGTTTCTATAGTCTATGCGTATCGATATGATATATACCTTTTCAAAATTTATTTTCAAACATCTATATCCGTATTCGTTCACTGGACATATGCCTTCACAGCAGCGCCTGATAAATATCCCGCTTGGATACTCCGCGATCCTTCGCCACTTTTTTCATGGCTTCTTTTTTTTCTATACCGTTTGACAGATAATATTCCATATGTTCTTCCACACTCATGGTTTCCCACTGACGCTGCTCTTCCTCCCGCTGCTTTTCCCGGCTTTTTCCCTCCAGTACGATCACACACTCGCCCTTTGGCGGCGTTTCAATATAATATGACAGCGCTTCTGTCAGCGTTGTCATAAACGCTGTCTCATGTTTTTTTGTTAATTCCCTGCAAATTGTCACTCTGCGATCGCCAATCGTCCTCAAAAGTTCTTCCAGCGTGCGCACCAGCCGATGCGGCGCTTCATATAAAATAATTGTACGGGTTTCCTCTTTTAATTCAGAAAGCACCGCCTGTTTTTCTTTTTTATCCGTCGGCAGAAACGCCTCAAAACAGAAACGTCTTGTTGAAAGACCCGATAGCGTCAGCGCCGTTACACAAGCACAAGCACCCGGCAATGAGGTCACCTCTACGCCTGCCTCATAACAAAGCCGCACCAAATCCTCTCCCGGATCAGAGATTCCCGGTGTACCCGCATCCGTGATCAGCGCCACATTTTTCCCCTGCTGCATCTGCTCGATCAGATAGTGCGCTTTCTCAATACGATTATACTCATGATAGCTTGTCATCGGTGTTTTAATCTCGAAATGATTGAGCAGCTTAATACTGTTTCTGGTATCCTCCGCCGCGATCAGATCCACTTCGTTTAAAGTACGCAGCACACGCAGCGTCATATCCTCCAGATTTCCAATCGGAGTCGCACATAAAAATAATTTTCCCGACATTGTCCGCTCACTCCCTTCCGATCATCTTAATATCCATATACATCATAAATCTCGTCCGTATATATGCCCGGTTCTTTATAAACAATCAGCGGTTTTTCCACCGTAATCCGGCTTCGTCCGCCTTTTAACCCTTCAATCAGAACCATATTTGGCTCCTTATCAACAAACGGATACACCAGCCTCATCCTCTTCGGTTCCAAATGATAATTCACCATCAGTGTCATAATCTCCGCCAGACGAAACGGTCGGTGCACCATATAAAATCGTCCGCCTTCCCGCAAAAGCGCTGCCGCCTGACCAATCACATCTTCCAGTGTACAAAGAATTTCATGCCGAGCAATCGCCTTTGGCATTTCCGGATTTACCAGCCCGTGACTCCCCGTCATATACGGCGGATTAGAAGTCACTACATCAAAAGAGGCCTTTCCAAACAGGAACCCGGCCTCCTTAATATCTCCTTCCACAATGGAAATCTTCTCTGACAAACCATTCAGCGCCACACTGCGTCTCGCCATATCCGCACTCATCTTCTGAATTTCCAGACCAGTAAAATGCGCTCCGTCTGTCTTCGCTTCCAGCAAAATCGGAATAATACCGGTTCCCGTACCAAGATCAATAGCCCGTTCGCCTGGCTTTACCTGTGTAAATCCAGAAAGAAGCACTGCGTCCATACCAAAACAAAAACCGTCCTTATTCTGAATGATCCGGTAACCGTTTCTCTGTAGTTCATCAATCCGCTCACCTGGCTTAAGCTCTTTATTCATTCAGCTTTGATTTCCCTTCTTTTTTCTCCATCTCTTCCAGCTGTGTCAATTCTTTATCCTGTTTTACATCTTTCTTACGGTCTTTTCTGCGTTTCGGTTTAAATTTCAACTGATCCACTGAATATTCCCGCAATTCTTTTTCATCATCCACGTCAATCAATACCTTTACCGTTTGACGAAGTACATTTACACTGCTGACCTCACCCTTAAATCCGTCATCCGTCGTCACATAATCACCATTATTCGGCAAACGGCTGTTAAGATACTCATACGTTTCTTCCTCATTTTTCAGACAGCACATCAGTCGGCCGCAGACGCCGGAAATCTTTGTCGGATTCAGAGACAGATTCTGCTCCTTCGCCATCTTAATCGATACCGGAAGGAACTCCGACAGGTAAGAGTGACAGCACAGCGGACGGCCGCAGATACCGACTCCTCCCAAAATTTTTGTTTCATCCCGGACACCAATCTGACGCAGCTCGATTCTGGTTTTAAATACTGCTGCCAAATCCTTTACCAGTTCACGAAAATCAATTCGACCGTCCGCGGTAAAATAAAACAGAATCTTATTATTATCAAATGCATATTCTACGCCGATCAGCTTCATGTCAAGCTTGTGTTTGCGCACTTTTTCCTGACAGATTGCCAACGCTTCTTTTTCCTTTTCACGATTGCGGCGCACCCGCTCATCATCCTCAGCGGTCGCCACACGAATCACCGGTTTTAACGGCTGTGTAACCTCGTCACTTTCTACCTCACGTGTTCCTGTGACAACTCTTCCGTATTCTATCCCTCTCGCCGTCTCCACAATTACATGCTCGCCGCGTTTAATATCCATATTTTTCGGGTCAAAAAAATAAATTTTTCCGGCTGCACGGAATCTGACCCCAACAATTTTTGTCATTCTATTCTCCATTCTCTTTAATACGAAGGAACAGCAGCTCCATCGTCAATTCAAAGTTTACATTTGCTGTCAATCGTTCTTTCGCTTTCTGAATACTTTCCAAAATCTGTTCAATTCCTTCATAAGAAATCGTTCTGGTCTGTTCCTGGATTGCACGCAGATTTTCCTTGAAAATGATACCGTCCGCATCATTTGTCGCCTTAAAATATAACACATCACGATACCATACCGCAAGAATATCCAGATAGTCCCTGATATCTACCTTAAAAGCTGCAACAGATTTCACTGCAGCAGCAATATCTGCAATATCCATCTCTGCCACATGTGTCAACAGGTGAACTGCTGCTGCCTTGATCTCCCCGAAATTTTCAGAAGATGCCAACTGTACAGCTTTGCCAATATTCCCCTGTGCAAACGCCACACAGATATCTGCCTGATAATCCGGGATCTGCACATGCTCCATCAGATATTCACGCACTTCTGCATCCGGAACCGGCTTTGTGTTTAACATCACACATCTGGACAGAATCGTCGGCAAAAGTGCAGACGCATTCGTCGTCAAGAGCAGAATTACCACATATTCAGGCGGTTCCTCAATTGTTTTTAATAAAGCATTCTGTGCCTGCGGCGTCATCTTCTCCGCATCTCCAACAATATACACCTTATATGGGCTGCTGTAAGGACGAATCGTCACATCGTCCACTAACTGTGTACGGATATCCTCTACGCTAATACTGTTCGGCTTGTCATGCATCACTTCCACGATATCCGGATGATTCTTACTCTCTGCCTGTCGACAGGAATGACATTCTCCGCATGGTCTGTTTTCTCCTTCGCAGTTGAGCGCTGCTGCAAAAGTTCTTGCAAGGATATGCTTTCCAGACCCCTTCTCTCCATTTAAAATGTAGGCATGTGATATTTTACCGCTCTTCATTGCTGTCTGGAAATATCCTATCAAATCCTTATGCCCGATCACTTTATTGAATCCGTTCATTCTCCCACTTCCTCTCTTTTGCAGCTTCGGATAAACTCCTCTACCTCATTTATACATTCTTCCCGATCATTATCATTATAAAAACGTCTTGTAATACCGGCTTTCTGAAGATTTTCTTCAGAAAAATCTTCAGCATCCGCCAGAAATCTCCGGCACATCTCCTCAAACTTTCGATTCTGCGGCTTACGCTCCCGCTTCAATGCACGTTCCAGGCGATTTCCGTCCTCCACCTCGATATAAATCGGAATCACTCTTTTTTCTCCGTAATACTCTTTCAGCTTCAGATAAGATTCCAGCGTTCCGATGGAAAGATAATCATACTTTGCTAAATCTGTGTTTTCATCATCCACCGTAAAATATTTCCATATACCATGTATCGTCTGATACGCACGCATTTCAATCACTTTTCCCTGCGCCTGCAAACGATCAGCAGCTGCGTCATCTACAAAATAGTACGCTTTTCCGTTTTCTTCATTTTCACGGATCGGCCTCGTCGTATATAGCACCATATTTTTCAAATCCAGATCCGGTTTCTTCATAATTGCTTTGAAAATGGTATCTTTCCCTGTAGAACTCTTACCCATCATGTAAAATATTCTGCCCATTTTTAACACTTCCTATCTTATCAATCATACACTGAAAATACGGGAAATGTCAAATATTACATCAACAATTATCAATAGATTTTGATTTCTATTTTTCTTTTCATTGCATATTTTTATGTAAAATTAAAGTTGTCGTGGTAAAGGTTTATTTATCCTTTGCCACGACAACTCTTAACTGGTTAATAGCAAGCTCTCTTAATCATAAATTATTTATTGCTTTTCATGAACTCATCAAATTGTCTCTGATATTCTTCTACCAATCTGTCAATACCTGCATCTTTTAATTTTTTTATTGCCTCTTCCCCTTTTTCTTCAAATGAAACAACTCCTGCCGTCATAGGATTAAAGTATTCTTGTTCTACTGCCTGTAATTGTGCGTACTCTGTACTCACCGGTGTCAGATCAAACGCAAATCCAATATCTTTCTGCGGAATACTTCCTTCATTCCAGTTTGTGTATGTTTCAATTTGTTCTTCTTTTACCCATGGCTGATATCTTGTGAAATTAATGTTATCTGGAAGCCATGTATCTACCAGTACATCTGTATTTGTAACATTAAATGTACCATCTTCATTTACAGTATAATCCTTTCCTTCTACACCATACAAAATAAAATCAACCCATTCCTGACTAGACTGAAGAAGATCAATTAGTTTTACATAGCCAACTAATTCTTCACCTTCTACATTTGCGCTTACTGCAAATGCAGTTGAATATGTTCCACGGGACATCAGCGGTTTTTCTTCTTTATCTCCAAGATAGAAATTTTTAAAGTAAATATTCGGATCTATTTTCTGCAGAATATCTCCATATTCAAATATACGATAATTTGCTCCAATTGTAAAAAGTGCATTTCCGTTATAAAATTCCGAATCACACTGAGATCCATTTGAAAGTACATAAGATGGAATCATACCCATTTCATACCATTTTCTTGCAATCTCACAAGACTGACGATATTCATCTGATTCATAGTAACTCCATACTTCACTGGAATCTGGCTGATTTCCATCTGTAGCTACAAATGCATTCATTCGGAATATATTTCTGTCAGAATCCAAAACACCATTAAAAATCATTGGATTTATACCACCTCTGGAAAAACCGAGCATATCCGGATATTTTTCATGAACCAAATTCCATAAATTTTCTACATCCTCTAAGGTTTTTAAATCTGTTACACCTACTTCTTCCATAAGATCTTCTCTTGCTAAAATCAGATAATTTTCACCTGCATTTGGCTTATTTCCAAAGGGCAATGCATAAAGTCTGCCATCTACTTTCCATGTATCAAATGCCTCTTCTCCACCACAATACTCCAAAAGATGTTTTGCGTTTTCCTGATATACATCTGTAAGATCTGCATAATATCCTTTCGCAACACATTTTGCTAAAAATGCTGTATCTGTATACGTTACAAATTTTTCTCCAGAAGAAAGCATTAATTCTGTTTTTCCAGCTGCATATTCTGACCATGGTAAATACTGGATTGTCAAATCTACATTAATTTCTTCCATTACTTTTTCATGGAGCTCATTTTCCGCAAATTCTGTCATTCGTGCTGATTCTTCTCCATAAAGAACCAAGGTCACAGGTGTTGGTTCTGCGTTTTCCGCATTAACAGTTCCTGCCAGCATAGCTGCAGAGAGTACTGCTGTCATAAGACTTGTTGCTAATACTTTTTTCTTCATGTTGTTTTTCTCCTTTTTTGTTTTTATTAAAAGACAGTTCCTATTCTGCCTTTTTATCCTTTTAATGCTCCAACTGTCACACCCTTCACAAAATGTTTCTGAATAAACGGATACATTAACATAATCGGTCCAATTGCAATACACGTAATTGCCATTTTAATTGTCTGTGTCGGCAGAACAACATGCGATGCCATAGAACTAGTCGCATTTGATGCTAAAAACTGAATATTCGCCATCATTTTATAAAGAATATATTGAATAGAATAAAATTGTTCATCATTTATCAGCATGAGAGGCAGATAAAAATCATTCCAATATTGTAAAGCGTAAAACAAAACAATCGTAACAATTCCCGCTTTTGATAATGGAAGTATCATCTGTAATAAAATCCGAAAATGTCCTGCACCATCCATCTTAGCGCTTTCAACCAATTCGACCGGAAGACCTTTTATAAAGTTACGCATTAGATACATATTAAATACATTCATTGCATAAGGAAGAATCATAGCTAAGTAACTATCTTTCAGTCCTAAATATTTTGTAGTAATCAAATACCAAGGAAGCATTCCTCCATTAAATATCATTGTAAAATATGCAAAAAATGCAAAGAATTTTCCTAATTTAAAATCCTTAACAGTAATTACATATGCATATGTAACTGTTACAAATACAGAAATCAATGTACCGCCGATTGTTACAATCAAGCTGGTTTTATATGCATTAAGAAGTCGAAACCCTTGTGTATCAAATACATATTGATACGTATCCAATGACAATTCCTCTGGAAATAATGAAAACCCATTTTTTGCCACTTCAGCCTCTGTACTAAGAGAACCGATAAACGCAAACACAATTGGAAATAAACAAATCAATGCAAGTATCGTCAATAAAATATAAAAAAACGATGTTAGTAATTTATCTGATGATAAACGTTTCATGATTTTCCTCCTTACTTAAAACAGCGTACTGTCTTTGTCAATTTTTCCGGCAATTTTATTAGATACTAACACCAGAAGCAGACCAAAAATAGACTGATATAATGAAATTGCAGATGCAAATGCCATTTCACCATTTCTTACTCCACTTCTATAGACGAATACATCTATTAAATCTGTAGTCGGAAAAAGTACTGGATTCAAATTTGTAAGACCAATAATCATATTCAGATTTCCTTTGAGCATATTTCCCACAGAAAGCAAAAATAAAATAATGATAGTTGGCTTTAAAAGAGGAAGTGTAATTTTTCTAATACACTGCCATTTCGATGCTCCATCTACTCTCGCTGCTTCATATAGTGATGAGTCTATTCCAGTAATTACTCCGTAATAAATAATTGAACTATATCCACAACTTTGCCATGTATTTACAATAACTAAAATTGGTATCCAAGCCTTCGGCATAGCATAAACATCTTTAGACAAATGAAAAAGTCCTGTTTCCACATTGAGGAAAGAATATAAAATTGCACCAATAACCATCCAAGAAATAAAATATGGAAGAAACATAAAACTCTGACTTATTTTTACAAACCACTTTTTTGATACTTCACTCAACATTACTGCTATAGCTATTGCCATAACTGTTCCTGCTACAAAAAACAAAATATTATACATAACTGTTAAACCAGTTGATCTCATTGCAGTTGAAGCATTATTAAAAAAGAACTGAAAATTTTTAAATAATGGTTCTGCCCATGGACTTCCAAAAATTCCATGTTTAAAATGGTAATCTTTAAATACCAATACGATACCAGCCATAGGTAAATAGGAAAATAGCAACAATGCAATTACACCCGGAAGTACCATAATATATAATGGCCAATCTTGTTTTAATCTTCCTGTTCTTTTTCTAGGAGAAGAAATACATACAGCTTTTGTTTTCTTTTGCATCATTTTCATCCTTTCTCTTTCTTTTTCGTGTTACTCTAATCCTATATGACTATTCACTATTTAGAAACAAAAAAGACGTGTTATCTATGCACTTTTTTGTCAAAAAGTACATAAACACGTCTTTTTACCTGTTTTGTTTTTCTATAATTATATTGTTTTTTTTATTTTTAGTTCATTTTTTCTTCTATTTTTTATTTATTTTGTGCAATTTCATTCTTCCGAAATGTTGATGGAGAAACACCATATTTTTTCTTAAATTGCGTACTAAAATATGACACATTTGAAAATCCGGCTCTTACACATATTTCTTTTACATTCAAATTTGTACTTCTGAGTAAATTTCCAGCATACTCCATTCGTAAATTATTTACATATTCTGGAAATGACATTTCACAAATAGAATTAAACAACCTTGAGTAATAAGATGTTGAAATATGATATATCCCCGCAATCTGTTCAACTGAAATTTCCGGCTCCTGGTAATGTTGATTTATATACTCTATAGATTCCAACATACTAGTTCTCAATGATCTTTCCTGTAATGTCGTAATTTCAAGACAAGCATCCTCTATAACGTTACTCAAATAATCAAATAATTGTTTTTGATTATTCAAACTTGTCAATTTAATATAATGTGCCAAATACGCATCCTGATATTTTTTTGTCGTTTTCAAAGTTCCTGTTGACAAATTCTCCAATTCTGTAGAAAAATAACTTAATGCTGAAAAAATCCTCCTTATTTCATACTCTCTCAATTTCTTCAATACAGATACCATTTCTTGTTTTGCCCGAACATCGTCTCCACTCTTCACGATATCAAGCAACAATTGAAATTCCTTTTTTGGAATTTCTTCATCTCTCTTATTTGCATATTCATTACAATCTGTCAAAAATGAACATTCATCAAATAAAACATATTTTGCATACTCCTGCAGTTTTTCAAATGCCGGCGGTAATTCTTTCTCATCTTTATGAAGTAATGAGCACAAAATAAAAATCGTATTGTTTTTCTCCTGAAGCTCCTTTAATGACTCTTTGAGTTGCTCTAAAAATATTTTTCTATCTACAAGCCCTTTGTTGTCTCTGTTTTCATAAAAAATCAACAAGCCATATTTCCCTTGTTCTTCTCCATACACTTCAATTTCTATATTTTTAAACACTATTTGAAGTTTTTCATGAATGCACCTTATTTGCTTTCCTGACAAATTTCCTATCTTGCATTTTATCAAAAGCATTATAACCTGTTGATTTTTTTCTGATAATTTTAATCGTTCCGGTACAATAGCTGTTTCTGAACTATCTTCTAAATAACGCAGTACTTTATCAGAATGGATTTGCTTAGACATCATTGATATTTGTGAAATAATTTTTTCACTGGTATTTTGAATCATTTTACTGTCTACATTTGGCTGAATATATTCCTCGTTTGTATAAGACGATAATCTGCTAAAAAATTTACGAATTGGATTACAAATCATATATGCCATTACTGATGCCAAAACAGAACAAAACAAAATAATTATAATAGATGTCCAAGTCGTTTTTGATCTGATACCATCTATTAATAAATCGAATTCACTGCTGTTTGTAAATTGTGCAACTACCATCTCTTGATTTTCATTTGTTTTGTATATTACATGATAGTCAGATTTATCATTATTTTTTATATTCTTATCCTCAATATAAATCTGTTCTCTCAAATGATCGACAAATATTTCTTCTAATTGTCCTTGAGATAAAATTAAATTACCAGATGAATCAAATACTACATAGCCATTCTCTTCGTTCGCAGATGAAAACATTTTCTTTGAAAATTTTCTAGTATTTATTGCATAAACAATTCCTCTGCTTGGTGGCGCATTTAATCGATCTCGCTCCATTCGAAACAAAAAAAATCTTTCTATTCTTCCCTCTTCACTTTTTGCAAAAAATATCTCCTGATCATTTTTTGTTTCTTGAAGCATTTCTAATAGTTCTTCCTGCTCCTCTTTTACCGGATAATAATTTCCTACAATCTGTTTTAGCTCACCATCTTTATAAATTACACAATAATCAATACATCCATCATTTGTCATTACAAAATTAAGATATCGACTAATGTATATTTCATTTTCCACATCTTTTTCTTTCTGGTATAAAGCAGCTCTAATATTCGGTTCTTGAAAAAAAGTTTGCAATGAAATCCGATAATGTTCTAATTCATTATCAATGACACCAACTGTATTTTCTAATTGCACCCGATTCATCTGATCCACCTGAGTCCAAAGAAGTTTTTTCACCATTCCAAATATACTAAAGAAAAAAGCAGCAACACATATAACACATAAAACCACATAACTTCCGATCATAACATACGGATATTTTCTATCTGCAAAATCAAATCGAAAATACTTATTCATTATTTTTCCCTCACACAATAATATACAATACTTTCAAACAATATTTTAAGTATATCTCTTTCCTATAATTCCTGTCAATGACCCGCTCCTCACTTAATATCTTTTGTATTTATTTTTATATTTTTTAAACTATATTAACACAATAAAAAACATATTTTAAAATACTACTAGTATATTTATTAGTTGAATCGAAAAGCAGCGCCTTCGCCCTGATAAGATAAGTCGCTGCTTTTCATAGTACACTATCTACCGATGGCTGGACTTCACCCAACTTTCGGTTTTCTTGTTGAATACATTATATGTCACTGCTGTTATTTCTGACAAACGAACTATACTTTTTTCCTATTACTCGTATTTTCTTTCCCTCATAATCTTCTAAACCCTGAAGGGAAAATCCTTCCTGACGATATATTTTTACCATATTAATAAAATCCGGACCAATTTCTTCGCCCGGCACAATGAGAGGAATCCCCGGCGGATACAGATACAAATATTCACCGCTTATCCTTCCAATGCTCTCTTTTATCAAAATCGTTTCCTTTTCTAAAGCATCTGCCTGCGCGATCGTCATTCGCTGCGAATTATGGATATCATCGTTTATAAAAACAACCGGTCTTTGTACAGAATAATTCTCATTCGCCAACATCTCATCTATTTCTTCTAAAGCCTTAATCAGCCGATCAAATCCTTCCTGTGTATCTCCAATTGAAGTCAGCAGCACCACATAACCACCTGCTTCCATCTCTACTTCCAGTTGATACTTCTTTCTGAGCACATCAGCCATCCATTTTCCACTATGTCCCTCGGCGCTGACAATGATTTTGGAACGATCTCGCTGAATTTTCTTTTCTGCTTCTTCATTCAGCACAGAAACATGACGCAGTTTTTCCGTTTTTCTATAAAATTCCTCCAGACGTCTGGCAAATACCTCAAATAACTCCACACCTTCCTGCTCCATCAGGCATATACACTCATCCATTCCCGCCATTAACACATACGATGGGCTGCTGGTCTGAAACATACCGAGATATTTTTTTACACGCGCCCGATCAGCCAGTCTTCCATTTACATGCAAAACAGCCGTCTGGGTAAAAGACGGCAATGTCTTGTGCAGACTCTGTATCACAAAATCTGCTCCCAGTTTCACAGAGCTTTCTGGAAAATACGAATGAAAACCGAAATGTGCACCATGCGCCTCATCCACAATCAGCAGTTTTCCAAAGGAATGTACAATTTCTGCAATTTTTTCCACATCAGAAACAACTCCTTCATACGTAGGAGACGTAATCAGCACCGCTTCTATCGTATGATCTTCTGCAAGTGCCTGACGCACCTCCTGTGGATTGATCACGCCGTTCATTTGTACGTTCCCGTCAGAAACTGTCTGTATCTTTGGATACAAATAAATCGTCTGCAATTCTCGCAGTTCTGCCGCATGATATACGGCCTTGTGACAGTTTCTTGCCATAAGAATTTTACCACGCTGATTAGTGCATGCAAAAACTGCAGATAAAAGTCCGCAGGTACTGCCGTTAATGAGATAATACGTTTCCTCTGAACCATACAACCTTGCTGCGCGCTCCTGCGCTTCCTTTAAGATTTTCTCTGCATGATGAAGATTATCAAAACCGTCAATTTCCGTGATATCGATATTACGCGCTTCTGGAATCGCTCCAATTCTGCGCTTATGCCCCGGCATATGAAACGGATATGCCTCAGACACACTATACTGTTTTAACTTCTGATATAAATTTTGCTTCATTTGCTTTCTCTTTCTATCATCTCATTTTCTGTTCATTTTAACATTCCTTTTCCAAAAAAGGTAGCCGCTTTCTCTGGAAATCACAATAAAATACATTGTCCGACTTTGGCAAATATGCTACAGTAAATTTAAATCTGAAAATTATTTTAGCAGAAAGGATCTTTTTTATGAAATTAATCATTATACGACACGGTGATCCGGATTACGAACATGATACTCTGACAGAACGCGGCTGGAAAGAAGCAAAGTTTCTTGCCAAAAGACTTGCTTCTGTTAAAATGACCAATATTTACGTTTCTCCACTCGGGCGGGCGCGCGATACCGCATCCTGTACGCTCAAAGAAATCGGTCGGACAGCAGATGATGTTTTTGACTGGATGCGCGAATTTCCAGCACATATTGAATATGGCAGCTGTCAATCTCTTTTAAATGGTTACCCAGACGCAAAACAGCACGAAGATGGCAGCTTTTACAGCAATATTGCCTGGGATATGTTACCAGATTACTGGACTGAACATCCGGAATATTTTGACCGCAATAAGTGGCGTGAAAGCGAGATGGCTGCTCATAGTGATCTCGTTTCCTGCTATGACTACGTGATTAAAAATTTCGATGCGCTTCTTGCAAAACACGGATATGAACGTTATCACAATTACTATCATGCCGTTAATGCCAACACCGATACGCTTGTATTCTTCTGTCACTTTGGTCTGGAATGTGTACTGCTGTCACATCTTTTGGGTGTTTCTCCATTTACCCTCTGGCACGGCACAGCACTTGCTCCAACCTCTGTCACCACCATTTATACAGAAGAACGTCAAAAAGGTATTGCCTATTTCCGTGCCGCTCAGATTGGTGACATTTCACACCTGACGATGAACGGTCTGGAACCATCTTTCTCTGCCCGTTTCTGTGAAATCTACGATGATTTTTCACAGCGGCACTAAAATTCAATTTATTTATCAGGGGTATTTCTTATGGAATCTGTAATCAGCACAAGAAAAGAATTTTTTAGTCAGATCGTAAAACTGACCATGCCAATCGTAATCCAGAATCTGCTCAGTGCGGCCGTCAATTCGGCTGATGTCATTATGCTGAACAGTGTCGGACAATCCGCAATTTCTGCTGTATCTCTGGCATCACAATACGCGCATATTCTATTTATGTTCTTTTATGGACTGGGAACCGGCGTGACCATGCTTGGAGCACAATATTGGGGGAAAAAAGATGTCCATGCAATTGAACTGACAACTGGAATTGCCTATCGCTTTGCTATTCTGGTTTCCACTGCTTTTCTGGGATTAGCACTCTGTTTCCCGACAGCTTTGATGCGTATTTTTACAAATGATCCGGAACTGATTTCACTCGGATCTACTTACTTGCGCATCGTTTGCTTCAGCTATGTATTCTGGAGTGTTTCAGAGGTTTATCTTTCCTCACTGCGAAGCGTAGAACGTGTTGCTGTCAGCACCGTCTTAAATGCGCTTGCACTGGGATTAAATGTTGCATTGAACGCAGTTTTCATCTACGGTCTTTTCGGTGCTCCGAAAATGGGCGTTGCCGGAGTTGCTCTTGCAACCAGTATTTCCAGAGCCATTCAGCTTCTGTGCTGTCTGTTCGTTTCTGCTCGCTCCAAAAATGTAAAAATGCGTTTTTCCTATATCTTTGTCCACAATAAAATATTATTTAAAGATTTTATCAACTTATCTATGCCTGCTGTTTTAAACGATCTCGTCTGGGGTGTCGCGTTTTCAACCTATTCTGTAATTCTTGGTCATCTTGGCAGCGATATGGTCGCGGCAAATTCCATTGTTGTTGTGATTCGAAATTTTGCGACCACCTTCTGCTTTGCGCTCGGAAGCGCCTCCACAATTTGGATTGGTAAAGAAATCGGACGCGGAAATATGAAGGGCGCGGAAAAAGATGCCAGTCGCCTGCTCTGGCTGACCATTGCCGCCGGAATCATCGGTGGAATCTTTGTTCTCTTCATCTCTCCGTTTGTAATGGAACATGCCTCTCTGACAGCGCAGGCTATGCACTATCTAAAATATATGTTATATATTAATAGCTATTATGTACTTGGCACTGCCGTCAATACCACATTAATTGCCGGTATATTCCGTGCAGGCGGTGACAGTAAATTTGGTCTCAAATGTGATCTTATTGATATGTGGTGTTATGCCGTACCTCTTGGTTTTATCGCCGCATTTGTCTTAAAACTTCCTCATCTGGTCGTTTATTTTCTTCTCTGCACAGACGAATTTGTAAAATGGCCATGGGTGATTCGCAGATACCGCAGTAAAAAATGGCTCAACAATATCACAAAGGATTATGAAAAGGCAGTATAAACACTTCCAAAGGGTCTGACAGGAATCAAATCTTATTCCCGCAGACCCTTCTTCTTTACTTATTTTCGATATTTTCTCGTTCTCTCGTCCTCGATCACACCGTTCCAGTTCATGCCGAATGCAAAATCATATGCATGTCCCAGCTCATCCACATATGGTTCCATATCAAACGGCTTGTCTTCACAATGCGCTTCCACCGTCTCCATATTAGCCGGAAACTGAATTGGCAAAAGTCCAAACGGCTCTGCTTTTCCACTGACTATATCAAGAATTGCCTGCTTCTGTACACCGAAATCAATCAATATCGCATCCGCATACGGTTCAAATTCTGCCATAACTGCCGCATTATGCATCCGCATACAGACAATCACCGGCTTCTTACCCAATGCCTTTTTCGCCTCAAGAACTAAATCCAGATCCGCTTCATTCGCTGCCGTTCCCACTTTTCCGCGATAGCTGCGATTGTCAGATTTATCACGGAAATCTCCGCCAGCCACGCTCTTTTTTCGCGCAGTATCTGCCTGATACGGGCGATACTGCAGGGAAACAGGAACATATCCGCTGCCGCCTGCCTGTTCATCCTCTGCCGAAAATCCGTCTGATAACGGACTTTCAATAAAAATCAGCGCAAAATCGGCATCCTCCGCTCTTTCTGCTCTCTCATAATATTCTGACAGCAGCTCGTTCGGCATTGTAAACACTTCCTTTTCCGGATCCATACCGCGGAAAAAATTCTTGTGCGCCTTAATCTTACGGTTTGGAATATAAGCTTTTTTCCTTTCCCTGATCGGCAATACCTCTTTATTCTTCAGCATTACAACTGATTTGAGCTGCGCCTGATAACCTGCTTCACACAATTCCTTATTTCCAACTATCTGCGCGCTCTCCTCCGGATCCAGATATGGATTTTCAAACAATCCGCAGCGGAAAATATTTCTCAGAAGACGAACTGCGGATGCTTCCATCCGTGTGCGCATCGCCTGTTCGCCATATTTTTCGCATCCGATCTGATATGCCTTCATAATCGGTTCCTTATCGGAATTTCCACCAAACTGGTCAACACCGTTTTCAATTGCCAGAAAATGACGTTCCTCCACCGTCAGTTTCTCCACACCAAAACATCTGCTGCCAAACGAATCAAGCTTTGGATCCGGATCTCCGGTGATACCCCAATCTGTACATACGATACCGTCATAGCCATACTTTTCTCGCAGCAGATCATGAATCAGATAATGACTGTAGGAATTTCCAACATTTTTATGATCCTTCTGATCAATATTCCAAGAGACAGTATAGTACGGCATAATCGCTGACGCACAGCCGGTTGGACCATTCAAATGAAAAGCACCATCTACAAACGGTTTCAGATGATCCTTAAAATTTCCTCCCGGATATACCGCGTATTCTCCAAATGCATAATGTGCGTCGCGTCCTCCCTCGCATGGTCCTCCGCCCGGCCAGTGTTTCGCCATCGCACAAACACTGTTGATACCCCATCCGTCCGCAGCTCCTTCTGTGGTCTGCAGCGTATCACAGTACATCCTTGCCAGATCTGTTACCATATCCGGATGAGTTCCGAAGGTATCCTCAAAGCGCATCCAACGCGGCTCCGTTGCCAGATCAATCTGTGGTGAAAGAGCCGTCGTAATACCAAGTGCACGATATTCTCTGGAAATTGCTTCCCCCATCTGTCTGCAAATATCCACATCAAATGTCGCGGAAACCCCCATGCCTTCCGGCCACTTTGAGACATCTCCCGCCGTACTCTTAAACTCTGCCGATACTGATCCAGCCCCATGACGAGGATCGCTGGAAAAATTAATCGGGATTCCCCAGGGCTGCTTTTCCACAAACTGCTGCATCTGATTGTTCCACTTTGCGGCGATCTCCGCATTTTCCTGCAACATCACCAGAACGTGACGCACATGGTCTTTCTCCAGAAATTCTTTCTGCTGATCAGTCAGCGCCCATTTTTCCTTACCGCTTTCTGGAAATGGTTTTCCGTCATAGGTCGCCCCAAACGGACCGCCCGGCATAAAAGGCACCATCTGATGAGAAGAATACATCATTAGTCCTGCAATCTCCTCCACAGAAAGTCTTTTTGCCAGATCTTCTGCTCTCGTCTGCACATCCAGCCGCCAGTCCTCATATGGAAGTAACTTACCCGTTCCCGCCAGATCCTTGAAATACTTCCCATCTACTTCCAAAATCTCAGCATCCGCGGTTCCAATATCCGGGCCGCCCGAATTTTTATAAATTTTGTACTGTACTCCCTTTTCCATTTTGTAAACCCTCTGCTTATCGTTTTTTTATAGTAAAATTATAGAAAAATCTATATCCATTGTCAATAAAAGAACGACTCCATCGGTTTTTACCAACAGAGCCGTTCTTACTTTAAAGTATATTTCCCAAGATTTTCTACACCATCTCCTCCGGATGCTCTCCGGTAATATAAAACAATACCCACTCCGCAATATTCGTCGCGTGGTCTCCGATGCGTTCCAGGTATTTCGCAATCATCAGAATATCCGCTGCCTGCTCGCCATCCTGAATATTTTCATTGATTCTCTTAATGATCATCTTGCGAATCTTTACGAAATAATCATCTACCACATCATCATACGCAATCACATGAGAAGCTTTCTTTGTATCGCGCTGGATATAAGCATCCACACTTTCCTTTACCATGTAGGTCGTTTCTTTCGCCATTTTTTCGATTTCAGAAAGATCCGCCGGAACACCATTTTCTGCCAGAAGCAGAGTTAATTCTGCAATATCAGCCGCATGATCACCAATCCGCTCCATATCTGTTACCATCTTCAGTGCCGCAGAAACCATACGCAAATCTGTCGCTACCGGCTGCTGAGAAAGTAAAAGAGTCATACAGAGATTTTCAATCTCACGCTCTTTATTATTAATTTCGCTGTCGTATTGGATTGTTTTTTTTGCTTCTTCTCTATCCTGACGCATCAGAGCCAAAATAGACTCCTGAATTGCATGCTCAATCAATATCCCCATTTCTTCAAGATAACTGTTCAATCTTTCCAATTGTTTTTCGTAAAAATCTCTCATATCAGCCAAATCTCCCCGTAATATAGTCTTCTGTACGCTTATCTGCCGGTTTTGCAAACAGCTTCTGCGTATCTCCATACTCTACCATTTCCCCAAGAAGAAAAAATGCCGTGTTATCAGAAATTCGTACTGCCTGCTGCATATTATGTGTAACGATCACAATTGTATAATCTTTTTTCAATGCCAATGCCAAATCCTCAATCTTAGAAGTAGAAATTGGATCAAGCGCACTTGTTGGCTCATCCATCAAAAGTACCTCCGGCTGCACTGCCAGCGCTCGCGCAATACAAAGCCGCTGCTGCTGCCCACCGGACATTCCCAATGCGCTTGTTTTCAAACGATTTTTTGTTTCTTCCCAAATTGCCGCGTCACGCAGGGATTTTTCCACAATATCATCTAGTTTTGATTTAGAGCGTACACCGTGTGTACGTGGTCCATAAGCAATATTATCATAAATACTCATCGGAAACGGATTCGGTTTCTGGAACACCATACCCACGCGTCGGCGCAGTAAGTTTACGTCCATATCTCCAAAAATATCTTCTCCATCCAGAAAAATATCCCCTTCAATCCGGCATCCCTCCACCAGATCATTCATACGGTTTAATGATTTCAGCAGCGTCGATTTTCCACAACCGGAAGGTCCGATAAAAGCGGTAATCTTATTCGCTTCAATATTCATATTCACATTTTTCAACGCTTTAAAATCTGAATAATACAAATCCAGATTCTTAATTTCAATTTTACTCATTCTTGTTATCCTCTCTTTATCCGGTTATTTTGCTGCCAGTTTTTTTGCCATAAATCCGGACAAAGTATTGATTCCTACAACAAAAATCAACAGAATAACTGCTGTTGCATAAGACTCCTTCACATGAAGCCCCTCACTGGACAGATTATACATATGTACCGCTAATGTCCTTCCCGATCCGAATACACTATCCGGTATATCTGCTACTGTTCCGGAAGTATAAATCAGTGCAGCTGTCTCCCCGACAATTCGTCCGACTGCCAGAATCACACCTGCCAGAATCCCCGGCACTGCTGTTGGAAGCACAATCCGAAATACCGTACGCAGTTTTCCTGCTCCCAATCCGAAGCTTCCTTCACGAAATGAATCCGGCACAGATTTTAAAGCTTCTTCCGTCGTTCTCATTACTAACGGCAAGATCATAATGGATAATGTAAATGCACCTGCCAAAATAGAAAGTCCCCATTTCAGCGCCGTCACAAAAAACAACATACCGAAAAGTCCATACACAATCGAAGGAATTCCTGACAATGTTTCTGTTGTCAGACGAATAACTGTCACAAACTTATTTCCACGTTTTGCATATTCCACCAGATAGATTGCGGTAAAAATTCCCAAAGGAACGGAAATTGCCAGTGCAATCACCGTCATAATCAGAGTATTTATGATAGATGGCAGCATGGATACATTTTCAGAATTATATTTCAGAGAAAACAGCGACGGTTTTAGCTGTGGTACACCGTTTATTAAAATATACGCGATTAGAAATAATAATACTGTAAATGTAACTGCTGCTGCCAATATCACCAAAATCATAAGGACCATAGATCCCGGATGTCTGCTGTATTCTTTCAGTTTGGCAGAAAATTTTCTGTTACCAGTTTTCATGAAACGTCCTTTCTTTATTATTTATGTGTAATCTTACGATTCAGACAAGATACCGTAAAATTAATGATCAGAATAAATACAAACAGTACAACGGCTGTGGCAATAAGCGCCTCCCTGTGAAGCCCTGACGCATATCCCATATCCATAACAATATTCGTTGTCAATGTACGCACGCCTTGTAAAATTCCTTTCGGCATACGCGGCTGATTTCCGGCTACCATCATTACCGCCATTGTCTCACCAATCGCACGCCCGATCCCCAGTACCACTGCCGCCATAATGCCTGATTTCGCCGCCGGAAGTACAACCATAAAAATACTGCGCTCTTTTGTCGCTCCAAGTGCCAGAGCGCCTTCATAATAGTGATGCGGCACGGTACGAATCGCTGATTCTGTTACTCCAATGATTGTCGGCAGAATCATCATTGCTAACAAAATCGCTGCAGTCAAAATACTGTTTCCGTCTGTATTTTTCGGATCTATGCTACGAATCAGCGGTACCAGCACAATCAATCCGAAAAATCCATATACAATCGAAGGGATTCCCGCTAAAAGCTCTGTTGCCGCTTTCAGCGGTTTATAAATTTTCTTTGGACAATATTCTGCCATAAAAACTGCTGTTAGAAGACCAATTGGAACACCGATAAGAATTGCTCCCGCCGTCACATAAATACTGCCAAGGATCATCGGCAAAATTCCGTAGATATCATTTCCAGGTCGCCAGGTTTTTCCTAAAAGGAAATCAAATACACCGATTTTCATCATTGCCGGAACACCATTTGCAAACAGAAATACACAAATCAGTATGACTGCTAAAATAGATGCACAGGCGGCTGTAAAAAACACCGCCTGCATCATTTTTTCTTTATTAAACTTTTTCGTAATGTTATGAACTATTTTTTCCATGAACTATTATCCTTACTGAAGTTCACCCCAGGTAGTTGTTTCACCCACATAGATGCTCTTTACCTGTTCTGTTGTCATATCTTCAATCGGGTTGTCATTATTTACAATTACAGCAATACCATCAATCGCAATCTGAGTTGCCGTTAAACCTGCTTCCAGTTCTTCATCTTTTACTTCCCTGGATGCCATACCGATGTCACAGATACCATCAATTGTGGATGTCATACCGGTGGTAGAATCACTTGTCTGAATTTCGATTTCAGCGCCTTCATTTACCGTCTCATAAGATTCTTTCAATTTCTCCATTACTGGTGTTACAGAAGAAGAACCGGCAACGACTACTTTACCTTCTGCACCATTACCCTCATAAGCAGTTACATCATCAAGTGCGATATATCCGTTTTCTTCTACAACCTTCTGACCTTCCTCACTCAAAATATAATTAATAAAATCCTGTGCCACTTCGCTCACATCATCTTTTGTTGCAATCATAAACGGTCTGGATACTTTGTATTCACCGGATTTAATGTTTTCTGCTGTTGCTTCCGCACCGTCAATCTTTACAGCTTTCACCGTATCATTTAAAGATCCCAGAGAAACATATCCGATCGAAGCGGTATTTCCTGCTACAGTAGACATCATAACTGCTGTATTATTTGTGATATTGGCGTCTACCGTCGTATTATCAACCTTGTTGCCATCTGCATCTTTTTCCTCTACTCCGAATAACTCGATGAACGCTCCTCTTGTACCAGAACCATCTTCACGGGAAATTACAGAAATCGCAGTATCACTCAGATCTTCTGCCAAAACGGGAACTACTGCTGTACATACTGCCATTGCTACTGCTGCTATCATACCTGTCTTTTTTTTCATAATCTTATTCTCCTCTTTATACATGTTTTCAGGACATTTACCAGTTACATTTCTTTTTCTTTCTCTCTCGTCCTGACATGAGGTATCTTATCAAGCAAATGTAAAGTTCAATATCATTCTTTTGTAAAATACAGGTAAGTTTTTTGTAAGTTTATACCTTCAGATAAAATAAAAAGCTCTTTTCTGAATGTTAGATTTTCATCTATCTTTCCAGAAAAAAGCTTTTTATAATTTGACTAAATTTTAAATAGTGCTATCCCAGGTTGAAACGTCCGTTCTTCTTTTTAAAAATTTTTTGAATCTATCAATACAAATTGTCCACTTCTGATATCTGTTACAGAGATTTTTTCCACAATACATTGTCTAAACATCAAGTGTATGTTGATAAATAGCTTCGTCTGTGGCGTTCTTGTGGAAAATATCACGAATTCGATAATGTGAGAGATCCGTTCAATAAATTCTCATAAAACAAAAGCTGTAAAGTAATCTTTTACCTTACAGCTTTACATGAAGCATCGGGGATTCGAACCCCGGACAACTTGATTAAAAGTCAAGTGCTCTACCGACTGAGCTAATGCTCCGCATTATTTAATTCCTAAATGCCCAGAGCCGGAATCGAACCAGCGACACGAGGATTTTCAGTCCTCTGCTCTACCAACTGAGCTATCTGGGCATAAAAAATTGCGGGGATAGGATTTGAACCTATGACCTTCGGGTTATGAGCCCGACGAGCTTCCAGACTGCTCCACCCCGCGATATACTATAAAAGCCGATGATCGGACTCGAACCGATAACCTGCTGATTACAAATCAGCTGCTCTGCCAATTGAGCCACATCGGCATCTCTGCCTTTCGGCTAATGGATGGAGGTGGATTCGAACCACCGAAGCAATTTGCAGCAGATTTACAGTCTGTCCCCTTTGGCCACTCGGGAATCCATCCATTTCTATGACATTTCTGTCATAAGTGGGACCTATAGGGCTCGAACCTATGACCCTCTGCTTGTAAGGCAGATGCTCTCCCAGCTGAGCTAAGATCCCATATATTAAATTTATAAGGTTTTAAACCTTAACGACCCAGATCGGACTCGAACCGACGACCTTCGCCGTGACAGGGCGACGCTCTAACCAACTGAGCCACTGGGCCATCATATGTACCTTCAAAACCGCATAGGAAATAGCTTTCCATCCTTTACCCGGACCTTCTAAGTTTGTTTCGCTTCTTCATTCGCTTTCTCGCGGTCATTCGGATTCCGCTTCGCTTCATCCTCATGTCCTTTGCTTCGCAAATGTCATCCCGGTCTCCCATGTGCTCTCTGATGCAAGCATCTCTCGCACATGCTCCCCCGGTCTGCCGCTCCAAACCTTTTGGTCAAGCTCTCGACCTATTAGTGACAGTCAGCTCCGTACATTACTGCACTTCCACCTCTGCCCTATCTACCTCGTCGTCTTCAAGGGGTCTTACGCTTTCGCAGGGATATCTCATCTTGAGGGG